>JBHJHI010000059.1:0-21585 GCA_050330995.1 Paracoccaceae bacterium | reverse complement strand
AGTCGTCAATGACTAACATAGTGCGCCACGAGGCGTCACCTACACGTGTAGGCGAACGATCCATGATGCAGCAGGTCAGCCTCCATGGCGCGGGCGCGCGGGGTCAAGAGCGGTCAAATTCAAACTGAGACACCACCGGCGGCTTCACCCTGATCCAGGACCCGACCACGGCCAAGTACGACAGCATGCCCCGCAGCGCCGAGGCGACGGGGCTCGTCGACGACGTGCTGTCGCCGGGCGACATGCCGGGGCGCCTGGCCGAGTACCTGAGCCACATCCACGAGGAGGACGCCCGCCCCGACGAGGCGGCGGCCGACACCGCGCTCCGCGAGCGCCTGGGCCGGATCTGCAGCGTGCTGCGCGTCTCCACCGGGCACGACTTCCGCCAGTACAAGGAGCCGACGCTGGTGCGCCGCGTGCAGCGCCGGCTCCAGGTGCTGCGCATCGACGACGTCGACGAGTACGTCGAGCGGCTGAGGAACGACCAGAAGGAAGCGCGCCAGCTGTTTCGCGAGCTGCTGGTCTCGGTCACCGGCTTCTTCCGCGACGCCGAGGCGTTCGAGGCACTCGACCGCGAGGTGCTCGGCCCGCTCGTCGAGGCGAAGACGAGCGACCAGACGGTCCGGGTCTGGGTGCCGGGCTGCGCCACCGGCGAGGAGGCCTACTCGATCGCCATCGCCCTCAAGGATCGCATCGACACGAGCGGCAAGCCGCTGCGGCTCCAGGTCTTCGCCACCGACATCGACGACCGGGCGCTGGAGGTGGCGCGGCGCGGCCTCTACCCCGAGGGCATCATCAACAACGTGCCGGAGCCCTACCTCAAGCGCTACTTCCGCTCGCGCGGCAGCGACTACGAGGTGGTGCAGGAGATCCGCGAGGTCTGCATCTTCTCGACGCAGAGCCTGGTCAAGGATCCGCCGTTCTCGAAGATGGACCTGATCTCGTGCCGCAACGTGCTGATCTACCTGCGCCCCGAGCTGCAGAACCGGCTGATCCCGGTGTTCCACTACGCGCTGAAGCCGAAGGGACACCTGTTCCTCGGCACCTCGGAGAACGTCACCCGCCACGCCAAGCTGTTCGACATGGTCGACAAGAAGTGGCGGGTGTTCCAGAGGCGCGAGGGCGAGGAGCGCCCCGAGCTGCGCTTCCCGCTCGTCGGGCTCGAGCCGCCCGAGCAGAGCGAGCGCGCCGAGCCCGCGCCCGAGCGCCAGCGTTCGCCGGCCGAACTCGGCGCGCAGCTCGCCGACCGCGCGATCATCGAGGAGCTGGGCCCGGCCTTCGCGCTGATCGGCGAGGGGCGCGACCTTCTCTACAGCGGCGGCCCCGTGGAGCGCTATCTCAGCCTGCCGCGCGGCTCGGCCTCGCTCGAAGTGCTCTCGCTCGTGCGCGAGGATCTGCGCATGTACGTGCGCGCGCTCCTGCACCGTGCGGGCAACCAGCCCGGCGACGCCGAGCGCGAGCGCGTGATCGTCGCGGCGTCCGACGGCCCGCGCTATCTGCGGCTCGTCTGCCGGCGGCTCGCCGACGAGCGGCTCGCGAGCCCGCAATACCTGCTCGTGTTCCAGGACCTCGGCCCCGCCGCGGACGCCGAGACCGCGGAGAGCGGGCACGTCCACGACGACGACCGCATCCGCTCGCTCGAGACCGAGCTTCGCACCACCAAGGAGTACCTCCAGACCACCACCGAGGAACTGGAATCCTCGAACGAGGAGCTGAAGTCGGCCAACGAAGAGCTGATGTCGATGAACGAGGAGCTGCAAAGCTCCAACGAGGAGCTGGAGACCTCGAAGGAAGAGCTTCAGTCGATCAACGAGGAGCTGGAGACCGTCAACGCCGAGCTGTCGAACAAGGTCGACGAACTCGGCCGGTCCAACGCTGATCTGGAGAACCTGCTGGAATCGACCCGGATCGCGACGCTGTTCCTCGACCGCAAGCTCTGCGTGCGCAAGTTCACGCCGGTGGCGCAGGAGATCTTCCACCTGATCGGTAGCGACGTCGGCCGCTCGATCGAGGACATCAACGCCAAGGTGACGGACATCGATCTCGCCGCCGATGCGCGCGGCGTGCTCGACACGCTGTCGCCGGTCGAGCGCGAGGTGCGGCTCAGGGGCGGCGAGCGCTCCTTCCTGATGCGCCTCCTGCCCTATCGCACCGCCGAGGACGTGATCGACGGCGTGGTGGCCACCTTCTTCGACGTCTCCACGCTCCAGGCGGCGCGGCGCGAGCTGTCGGCGTCCAACGCCCTGCTCAAGGGCAAGATCGCCGATCTCGAAGCGGTCCTCGGCCTCGCCCCGGTCGGCATCGCCTTCACCGACGATCCGGCCTGCCGCACGATCGCGTTGAACGAGCACGGCGCGGCGCTCCTCGGCACCGCGCGGGCATCGACGCCGGCGGGGAGCAAGGGCGGCTATCGCGTGCTCCAGAACGGGCGCGAGCTGGGGGCGGAGGAGCTGCCGCTCCAGCGCGTCTGGGCGAGCGGCGAGGCGGTGCACGACTTCCGCGCGATGGTGGAGGCGGCGGACGGGCGGCGCTTCGAGATCGTGATGTCCGCCGCCCCGATCTTCGACGCCGAGGGCCGCGTGTGCCGCGTGGTCGGCATCTACGACGACGTCAGCGCCGTGGTCGAGGCGCGCGACCTCGCCGAGCGGCGCGCGGTGCAGCAGGACGCGGTGGCCAAGCTCGGCCTCGCGAGCCTGAAGGGCGAGGTCGAGGGCCATGCGCTCGACACCGTCCCCGCGCGCGTGGCCACGATCCTCGACGTCGAGTTCGCCAAGCTGCTGGGCATCCGTCCCGGCGACGGCGACTTCACGCTGTGGGCGAGCCACGGCTTCGACGCGCCCCTCGGCACGATCGTCCCCGGCGGCGCGATGAGCCAGGCGGGCTACACCGTCGAGGCGGGCGGCCCGGTGATCGTCGAGGACCTCGCGACGGAACGGCGCTTCACGGGGCCGCCGCTCCTTCGGGACACGGGCGTGGTCAGCGGCATCAGCGTGCCGATCGGCGACCCGTCGAACCCCAAGGGCGTGCTCGGCGTCCATACCCGCACGCGGCGCGCCTTCAGCCTCGACGAGGTGCAGTTCCTGCAATCGGTCGCCAACGTCGTCGCCGCGACCCTGGAGCGCGAGGCGGCCGACGCGCGCCAGGCGATGCTGCTGCGCGAGCTGCGCCACCGGGTGAAGAACATCCTCGCCACCGTCTCGGCCCTCGCGCGGCTCTCGTTCCGCGACAGGAGCGAGCAGGAGTACGCCTTCCTCGGCCGGCTCAAGGCGCTCGCGGAGGCGCACGATCTCACCTTCGCCTCGGACTGGCAGGAGGTCGACTTCGCCGACGTGCTCGCCGGCCAGCTCGGCCCCTTCCGCGACGCGCCGGGCGTCTCGATCGCCGGCGACCGCGGCGTCAGGCTCGCCCCGCAGACGGCGATCGACGTCGGGATGCTGCTGCACGAGCTGGTCACCAACGCCTCCAAGCACGGCGCGCTCGCGGGCGAGGACGGGCGCCTCGACATCGCCTGGCGGCTCGACCGCGAGCGGCTCGCGCTCGACTGGCGCGAGCGCGCCGACTGGATCGCGCCGCCCGAACGCTCGGGCGTCGGCACCAAGACCATGGACGCGGTGAGCCGCAACAACGGCTTCTCGCTCGACCGCCGGTTCGAGACGGGGCTGATGACGCTCTCGCTCGGCCTGCCGCTGCTCTCGGGCTGAGCCGCGCGGGCCTGCCGGGCGTCGCCTCGCCGCGGGGCGCGCGCGCTCACGACCGTCCGCGCGCGGACCACGATGCGCCGCGCGCCCGGCGCCGGCGCCTTCCGCCGGTCCGGTCGCGGCGAGGACGCCCCGCTCGCGCCGGGCGGGTTCAGTCGCCGATCTTGCGCGCCTCGTCGATCAGCATGATCGGGATGCCCGAGCGGATCGGGAAGGCGAGGGAGGCCGACTTCGACACCAGCTCCTGGCGCTCGCGGTCGTAGACGAGGCGCATGCCCGTCATCGGACAGACGAGCGCCTCCAGCATCCGCCCCGCCGCCCGTGCCGGGCGGGGGGCATCCCCGGCCTCGCCGTCGTCCGGCTCCGCCACGCTCACTGCACCTTGTCGTTGCCGCCGCCGGAGGCGATGGCGAACTGCATCAGCGCGGTCAGCGTCTCGAGCCGGTCGGAGAGCCGCGGCGCCTCGAGCAGGGCCTGGCGCTCCTCGACCGAGAACGGGCACATCATCGCGAGCGAGTTGACCAGAAGCTCCGCGTCGGCGTCCTGCATGGCGTCGAAGTCCGAGGAGAGCCGCGCGCTGTCGAAGTAGCGCTTGAGCAGGCCGAGGAAGGCCTTTCGGTCGAGATCGGCCGCCTCCTCCTCCGGGTCGAGGTCCTCGTGGAAGTCCGACCAGTCGGCTTTGACCCGGCGATAGGGCGTGAAGCCGTCGACCTCGGCGCGCACCCGGTAGCGGCTGATGCCCTTGAGCGCGATCAGGTAGCGCCCGTCCTCGGTCTCGGAGAGCGAGGTGACGCGCCCGGCGCAGCCGATCCGGTGCAGCTTCGGCGGCGTCCCGGAGTCGACGAAAGGCTGGACCATGCCGATCAGGCGGTGCTCGGTCTTCAGCGTGTCGTCGAGCATCGCCAGATAGCGCGGCTCGAAGATGTTCAGCGGCAAGCGCGCGCGCGGCAGCAGGAGCGCCCCCGGCAACGGAAAGACCGGGAGGGTCTCCGGCAGGTCGGCGGGCGAGAAGCGGCGCGGCATCGGTCCTCCCGTCTCGGAACGCCCCCGGGGGCTCTCTGGCTCAGGCGAAGACGAGGCTCGACAGCCGGCGGCGCGCCTTCGCCGCGAGCGGGTCCTTCGGCCCGAGGCTGTCGATCAGGGTCAGCAGGCGCTCCTTGGCCGCGCCGTCGTTCCACTCGCGGTCGCGGCGGAACAGCTCCAGGAGCTGCTCGACCGCGGCCTCGTTCTGGCGCCGCGCGATCAGGCTGCCGGCGAGGTCGAAGCGCGCCTGGTGGTCGTTCGGATCGCGCTCGAGCCGCTGGGCGAGATCGGCCTCCTCGCCGGCGCTCCCCGCGTTCTCCGCGAGGTCGACGGCGGCACGCGCGGCCTTGATCGCGGGGTCCTCGGCCAGGGCGGCGGGCGCGTTGTCAAGCGTCGCGCGCGCTTCCTGCACCTTGTCGAGCGCGAGCAGCGCACGGGCGAGGCCGGCGATAGCGCGCGGGTTCTCTGGGTCCTCGGCGAGGATCGCGGCGAAGGTCTGCATCGCGTCCGAGGCCGCGCCCTCCTCGAGCATCCCCTCGGCCGCGGCGATCGCGTCGTCGAGGCTCATGCCCTCCTCGGCGCCCTCGCCCGCCTGCCCGCCCGCCTGGGCGAGGCGCGTGACGAACTCGCGCAGCTGCTGCGGCCCGGGCATGCCCTGGAAGCCCTGGATCAGCTGGCCCTGGAACGCGGCGATCACCGCCGGGAAGCTCTGGACGCCGAGCTGGCCGGCGACCGCCGGGTTGCGGTCGACGTCGAGGCGCACGAGCTTGACCGCCCCCTTGGTCGCGGCGACCTCGCGCTCGATCTCGCGCGCGAGCGACTGGCTCGGCGGATCGACCCGCGACCAGAGCAGCACCACGACGGGCGCGCGCATCGAGGCGTCGACCACGTCCTGCATGAAGCTCTGGTCGGAGGTGTCGACGGCCACGCCCTGAGCGCCCGCCTGGGCGCCTCCGCCCTGCTTGCCGAGTTCGATCATCGTGTCTTCCCTCGCCAGAGGTTGCCCCCCGCGGCCCTCGGGGCCGCGTGGCGGGCGAGATAGGCCCGCGCCGTGGGCAGCGCAATCGAACGCGCGTCCGCGGAACGCGCGGTTCGGTACGCAAGGCCGGCCCGCGCAGTCGGGCGCGCGAGGATGGCCCGCGCGGTCCGGCGCGCGAGGACGGGCCGCACGGTCACGAGCCCGCCCCCGCCTCGGCGCTCGCGGCCGCCGCTTCCAGCGCGTCGAAATCGACGCGCTGCGGCGGGTGGCCCACCGCTTCGAGGAAGCGCTCGAAGTCGGCGCGGGCCAAGGCGATGGTCGCGCGATTGTGCATCGGGTGGGCGCAGACGGCGTCGAAGCGCAGCACGCCCTCGTCGAGCGCGAAGCGGACCTCGCGCGCGCCGTCCCGGAACAGCGCGAAGGGCGTGACCGCGCCCGGCCGCACGCCGAGCGTCGCCCACAGCGCTTCGGGCTTGGCGAAGCTCGGGTCCTTGGCGCCGATCGCGCGGCCGAGGTCGCGCAGGCGCACGCGACGGTCCTCGAGGCAAGTCACCAGCCAGAACGCGCCGCGGCGGTCCTTCAGGAACATGTTCTTGACCTGCGCGCCCGACAGGCTGCCGCGCAGCCGCCGGCTCTCCTCGACCGTGTGCAGCGGCGGATGGGCGTGGCGCACGTAGGGAATGGCCAGCGCCTCGAGACGCGCGGCGAGCGTCGCCTCCGCCGTGCGCGCCTCCTCGCCCGAACCGTCGTCTTGCCCGTCGCCCTGCACGTCACCCCTCCGAGTTGCGAACCGCGAACTAACGCGGGCGGCACGGACTGCAAGTGACCGCATGGCGGGGAGCGCGGCCGAAGGCCGGGCGGCTGCGCGGACGAGCGGGTCGAGGCCGGGCGCGCGGTGGCGATCGCCTGTCGGAACGCGGGCGCAGGCCCGTGTCGCGGCCGCCGCTCCCCGACGGGTGGCCGCGTCCTCGCGTGCCCCGGCAAAGGCGCGCGTTCTTGAAAACCGACGCGTCATGGCGCATCCCTGCCGCCGCGCCGGCACGATCCAGAAGCCGGCGAGGCCCGACCCGGCCCCCCGACACAGCCCGGAGTGCCGCCGTGCGCCATCCCACAGCCGCCTTCGTCGGCCTCGCGCCCCTCGGCGCGGCTACCCGCCTCATGTTCCGCCGCCTCGGGCTCCTCGGCGCGGCCCTCTGTCTCGCTCCCGCCGTCGCGCTCGCCTGTCCCGGCGAGGGCTACTGCGAGGTCGACGGCGGGCGCTACGCGATCGCGCTGCCCGAGGGCGACGGTCCGTATCCCGCGCTTCTCTACCTGCACGGCTGGGGCAACTCGCCCGGCGGCGTGGTCGACGGGCGCGGCCCCATGCTCGAGGCCGCCACCGCACGCGGCTACGCGGTGATCCTGCCCGAAGGGCTCGCCCGCGACGGGCGGCGCCAGCGCGACTGGGCGGTCGAGGACGGCGGCGAGCACCCGCGCGACGATCTCGCCTTCTTCGAGGCGGTTCTCGACGACGCCGCCGGACGCCACGGCATCGACCGCGCGCAGGTGCTGATGGCCGGCTTCTCGCGCGGCGGCTCGATGGTCTGGGACGCGGCCTGCGCGCGCCCCGACCTCGCGCGCGCCTACGCCCCGGTCGCCGGCGCCTTCTGGGCGCCGATGCCGAAGCGCTGCGAGGGCGCGGTCGAACTGCGCCACGTGCACGGCTGGGACGACGGCGTCGTGCCGCTCGAAGGCCGCCCCATCGGCTCGCGGCTGGTTCAGGGCGACGTGTTCCGCGCCCTCGCCATCCTGCGCGAGACCAACGGCTGCCGCGCGCGCCAGCCGGACGAACGCGTCACGGCGCCCGGGGCCTGGACACGGGCCTGGACCGCCTGCGAGGCGGGCAGCCTCGACCTCGCGCTGCACCCCGGCGGGCACGTCCTGCCGACGGGCTGGGCCGAGGAGACGCTCGACTGGTTCGAACGCCGCCTCGGCACGGCACGGCGATAGGACGCCGTTCGGCCCGGGCGGAACGCTCCGGCGCGCGGGACCGCGCGGAGAGGCGGCGAACCGGAGCGCCCGTCGGCGCGCCGGAGCGCGCCTCAGGGGGTTCGGACGGACCGCGGGGCCGGGCGGCGACAGCCCGACGCGCGCCCCTAGAGCCAGCGCGGGATCTCGGCGCGCCAGGCGCGGAACATGGCGTCGAAGTTCGCCTCCAGACGACGTTCCTCGGGCACGATGAAGCGCCGGTGCAGCACCGCCGCGAGCGGCAGGGCCAGAACGGCGCCGAGCGGCTGGCCGGTCCAGAGCGCGAAGCCGAACAGCAGGACCAGGTCGCCGACGTAGATCGGGTTGCGGCTGAAGCGATAGGGGCCGGTGCGCACCAGCACGCGCGGCTCGCCGTGGGGCATCACCGTGGTCTCCGCGCGGCGCAGATGGGCGACCGCCCAAAGGATCAGCCCCAGCGCCACGAGCATGACGACCACGCCCGGCACGCGCAGCGTGTCGTCGAACGGCGCGTCGATCCGAGCGCAGGCCCCCGCGGCCGTCATGAAGCCGAGCGTCCATACCGGCGGCAAGTCGAGCCACCCGAAGGCGCGCAATGCCATTCCGTCTCTTTCCCCTGCCAAAGCGATTCCCCCATCAAACCAGCCCCGTCAAACGGGCATGTTGTCGATCAAGCGCGCCCGACCGAGACGGGCCGCAACGAATAAACGCTCGTTCGGCCCCGAACGATCGCCTGCGCGCGCGAGATCGTCAGACTGTCGCAATTCTACATAATCGACGCGCCCGAAACCCGCCTCCAGAAGACGGGCGACGGTCTCCGCCTCGGTCTCGCGCACCGCCGCGCCCGCGCGCAGCCGCTCGATCGCCTCGCGCATCAGCGCGTTCAGCCGGCCGGCCACGCGCCGCTCCTCGGGGCCGAGGTATCGGTTGCGCGAGGACATCGCGAGCCCGTCCGCCTCGCGCGCGACCGGGGCGCCGAGGATCGCGGTGTCGATATCGAGATCGCGCGCGAGGCGGCGGATCACCACGAGCTGCTGCCAGTCCTTCTCGCCGAACACGGCGAGGTCGGCGCGCGCCTGGTTGAGATACTTCGCCACCACCTGCGCCACGCCGTCGAAATGGCCCGGCCGGCTCGCGCCGCAGAGCACGTCCGCGAGCCCCGTCACCGAGACGCGGGTGGCGAAGCCCGGCGGGTACATCGCCTCGACCGAGGGCGCGAACAGCAGATCGCACCCCGCCGCCTCCAGCATGCGCGCGTCGCGCGCCTCGTCGCGGGGATAGGCGTCGAGGTCCTCGGCCGGGCCGAACTGGGTCGGGTTGACGAAGATCGTCGCGATCGTGCGCGCCGCGTGCTCGCGCGCGAGGGCCACGAGGCTCAGGTGCCCCTCGTGCAGCGCCCCCATGGTCGGCACGAGCC
Source organism: Paracoccaceae bacterium (assembly GCA_050330995.1). GTDB lineage: Bacteria > Pseudomonadota > Alphaproteobacteria > Rhodobacterales > Rhodobacteraceae > Thermohalobaculum. The sequence goes on along the minus strand of JBHJHI010000059.1, from coordinate 12,482 downwards.
CGATGCGATCCCCTCGCGCGCGCCAGTCGGCGACGCGCTCGCGCAGGGCCGGGACGGTTCGGACGATCTGCAAGGACGGGTTCCGACGCGGCGAGGCGACGCCCCTGCGGGCGACCGGGGACCCGGCTCGGGTAGCCGAGCCGGTCGCCGGGGGCAACCGCTCGCGCGTCGCCGCTCGCCTAGCCACGCCGTCCGCCTAGCTCAGCGACACATCGTCCCGCTCTGGAGCACGTCATGGCGACCGTCCTGATCCCCGTCTACAGCCAATACGGCCACACCACCACGCTCGCCCGCGCCGTCGCCGAAGGCGCCGAGGGCACGGGTGGCACCGAGGTGCGGCTCAGGCGCATCCCCGAGTTCACGCAGCTTCGCGAGATGCTGGCAGGCAATGAAGGCTACGAGAAGGCACAGGCCGATCTCGACGCCTTCGGCGAGGTCACCCACGACGACCTGCGCTGGGCCGACGGCATCGTCTGGGGCAGCCCGACGCGCTACGGCGCGATGAGCGCGCAGATGAAGGCCTTCATCGACACCACCGCGCCGCTCTGGCTGAAGGGCGAGCTGGAGGACAAGGCGACGGGGATGTTCACGTCGACCGGCTCCATCCATGGCGGTCAGGAGACGACGATCCTGACCTCGCTCGTGCCGTTCATCCACCTCGGCATGATCTTCGTCGGGCTGAAGTACTCCGAGAACCCGCAGCTGCTCACGACCGAGGGCGAGGGCGGCGGCCCCTACGGCCCCGCCACGATCGCGGGCGGCGACGGCTCGCGCCAGCCGATCGAGAACGAGTTGGCGTCGGCGCGAAGCCTCGGCGCGCGGGTGGCGACGGTGGCGGCGAAGCTGAAGGGGTAGCCGGAGGGGGCCGCCGCGGCCCGCTTCCGGCGCCGAGGCGGACTTCGCGAGGTGTCGCCGGCGGGGTCGGGGCCGCGCCACGATCGCTCGCCCCGGGTCGCGCCCCCGCGCCTCTGCCATCGCGCGGAGGCGCGTCGTCAAGCGAGCCCGGAGCCCCCGGCCTCCTCGCGCAGCCAGTCGAGCAGCGCCGCGATCGGGCGTTCCCCGAGCCGCCCCTTCGCCGTGACGAGGTAGTAGGCGAAGGGCGAGGGCAGCGCCGTCTCGAACGGGCGGACGAGGCGGCCGGCCGCGAGATCGCCGGCGGCGAGCGAGAGCCGGCCGAGCAGCACGCCCGCACCGTCGATCGCCGCCTGGATCGCGTGGTCGCTCTGGGCGAAGCGCTGGCCGCCCGCGGCGAGCGCGGGATCGAGGCCGCAGGCCGCGAGCCAATCGGCCCAGCCGGAGGTCGGCCCCGGATAGGCCGCGGCGTCGTCGTGCAGCAGGCGCTGGCCGGCGAGATCGCCCGGCGTGGCGAGCCTCCGTGCCAGCGCCGGCGCGCAGACCGGCGCGTAGGCCTCGCCGAACAGGCGCACGCAGTCGACGCCCGGGTAGTCGCCGCGCCCGTGGCGGATCGCGACGTCGATGCTGCCGTGGTCGAGATCGACCGTCTCGGTCGAGACCGAGACGTCGAGCGTCAGCGCGGGATGGCGCTCGCCGAAGCGCCAGACGCGCGGCACCAGCCACTTGGCCGCGATCGCGGGACCGACGCTGACGCGCAGGTGCGCCGGGCGCGTGAGCGCGCGGGTCTCGCCGACGGCGAGGGCGATGGCGCGGAAGGCGTCGTCGAGCGCGGGCGCGAGCGCGCGGCCGGCCTCGGTCAGCTCGATCCGACGGGCGTGGCGCTCGAACAGGCGCTGGCCGAGATACGCCTCCAGCGTGCGGATCTGGTAGGACACCGCCGCGGGCGTCAGGCCGAGGCGGCCGGCCGCGTCCTTGAAGCTCAGCGTGCGCGCGGCGACGGCGAAGACGCGCAGCGCCGAGAGATGGGCGATCCGCTCCGGCATGACGGACAAAATGACCTTGTCCGTGCACGCGAACAACGCGTTTGTCGCCGCGCCCCCTCGTGCCGATCTTCGGGCCGTCGTCAGAACCCGCCACGGAGATCACCGATGACCCCCACCCGCGAAGCCGCCGTGCTGCGCCAGGCCCTCGCCCTCGCCGCCGCCACCGCGACCGCCTCCGTCCTCGCCCTCGGCTCGGCGATGGCCGCCGAGCCGGAGAACCGCCCCGTCGTCCGCCTCGGCCAGGTCGGCCTCTCGTTCTACGCCGTCACCGGCGGCGTGGTGCAGGAGCTTCTGGAGCGCGAGGGCTACACGGTCGAGACGACCGTCGGCAGCCACGCCGAGATCTTCCCGCAGCTCGGCGAGGGCGAGGTCGACATCCTCGCCGCCACCTGGCTGCCGGGCGGGCACGCGAGCCTCTACGCGCCGGTCGAGGACGTGACCTTCCGCATCGCGCCGCTCTACGAGGACGCGCGCTTCTTCTGGGTCGTGCCCGGCTACGTGCCCGAGGACGCGGTCGCTTCGATCGCCGATCTCGCCGAACCGGACGTGCGCGAGCGGATGCCCGACACCATCGTCTCGTTGCCCGAGGCGACCGGCCTCACCACCGGCGGGCGGCGCGTGATGGACGCCTACGACCTCGACGAGGCCGGCTACGAGCTGGTCGCGGCCCCGCCCGCCGACTGGCTCGGCGCCTTCCGCGAGGCGGTCGAGGCCGAGGAGTGGGTGGTGTTCCCGCTCTGGCAGCCGCAATGGGTCAACGCCGCCTTCGACGTGCGCGCGCTCGCCGAGCCCGAGGGCGCCTACGGCCCGCCCGACACGGCCTGGCTGCTCGGCCACGAGGGGCTTCGCGACAAGCTCGACGCCGAGACGCTGGAGAAGCTCGCCGCCCTGCGCCTGCCGGTCGCGGCGGTGACCGAGATGGACCGCCTCGTCAACGTCGAGGGGATGACACCCCGCGAGGCGGCGCGCGCCTGGCTCGCCGACAACCCCGACGTGCTCGGCGAACGGAACGGGTGATCCCGCCGGCGCACGGCCTCGGCCGGCGCGCCGCGGAATCAGCCGGGCGGGGACGCCCCGCCCGGCGCGCCGCATTGGCGGGCGCGGCCGGGCCTGCGGGACCGCTACGGCGCGTCGTTCCCCGCTGACGCGCCGTAGCCCTCCCGCCAGCGCTCCAGCAACCACCGCCGGGCCGGGCCGAGGGCGGCGTCGGCGCGGTGGACGGCGTAGAGCGCGACCGAGAAGCGCCCGTCGGCGGGATCGAAGGGAAGGCGCACGAGCCGGCCGGCGGCGAGCTCGGGGGCGGCGGCGTGCTCGGGCAACAGGCCCCAGCCGAGGCCTTCGGCCAGGAGCGCGCGACGCAGACCCAGGTCGGCCACCTCCCAGACGTCGCCGACGAGGCGCAGCGGGAACACCGCCGCCGCCCGCGTGCTCGGCGCGATCTGGCGGTGATCGGCGACCTCGGCCGCGCCGAGGGGGCCCGGATGGGCCGCGAGCGGATGGTCCGGCGCGGCGACGCCCACGACGCGGACCGCGCCGAGCGCCACGACCTCCAGCCCCGCCTCCACCTCGGCGCCGAGGCTCTGGCGTCCGATCACGCCGAGATGCGCCTCGCCGCGCGCCACGCGTTCGGTCGCGCCGCCGATCTCCTCGACCGCGACGCGCACGGCCACGCTCGGGAAGGCGGCCGCGAGGCCCGCGAGGCTCGAGGCGAGCGGCAAGGGCGGCGCGATCACGCTGAGGGCGATCGCGACCTCGCTCTCGAGCCCGGCGGCGAGGCCGCGTGCGCGGGCGCGCAGCCGATCGGCGCGGGCGATGACGCCGCGCGCCTCGGCCAGCACCGCCTCGCCCGCCGGCGTCGGCACGGGCCTGCGGGCGCTGCGGTCGAAGAGTTGCAGGTCGAGCTGCAGCTCCAGTTGCGCGACGGCGTGGCTGACGGCCGACTGCGCGCGCGAGAGCCGGCGCGAGGCGGCGGTGAAGCCGCCCGCATCGGCGACGGCGATCAGCGTGCGGAGCTGGTCGAGCGTAACGGCTTCGAGCATGGCGGCCCTTCCATCTGCTTCGTCGATGGATAGCACCGAGTTTTTCGCAGTCCCAACGGCGATGTCGATGCATCATCTGTCTCGGCGTGGACGGGACGCCGGACCGAGCTTCCCCGGAGAGACCGAGAGGAGAGATCCGATGACGACCCCTGCCCGCATCAGCCGCCGCCGCGCCTTCGGCCTCGCCGGCGCCGGCGCCGTCCTCGCCGCCGGGAGCGCCGTGGCCGCGCCCGCCTCGCCTCGGGCCGAGCGCCCGCTCGCCGGCAAGGTCGCGATCGTCACCGGGGCGCGCGCCAACCTCGGGCGGCGCTTCGCCGAGACGCTCGCCGCCCTGGGCGCGGACGTGGTGGTGCACTACCACCGCGAGGCGACGCGCGATCAGGCGGCCCGGACCGCGCGGCTCGTCGAGGCCGCGGGCGCGCGCGCCGCGCTCGTCGCCGGCGACCTCGGCCGTCCCGAGACCGCGCGCGGGGTGTTCGACACCGCCGAGCGCGCCTTCGGCGGCACCGACATCGTGGTCAACAACGCCGGCGCGATCGTCAAGAAGCCGCTCGCGGACCTCACCGACGCCGACTTCGAGCGCCTGGACGCCGTCAACAACCGCGGTCTCTTCCACATGCTGCGCGAGGCCTCGCGGCGGCTGCGCGACGAGGGGCGGATCGTCAACATCGCCACCTCGCTGCTCGCGGGCGCCGCGCCCGGCTACGCGGGCTACGCCGGCACCAAGGCGCCGGTCGAGGAATACACCCGCATGCTCGCCAAGGAGATCGGCGCGCGCGGCATCACCGTGAACGCGGTCGCGCCGGGCCCGGTCGACACGCCGTTCTTCCACGGCCAGGAGACCGAGGCCGCGGCCGCCTTCGCCGCCGGTCTCGCGGTCACGAACCGGCTCGGGCGCGTGGACGACATCGCGCCGCTGGTCGGCTTCCTCGCCCGGCCCGAGGCCGGATGGATCAACGGCCAGACGATCTGGATCAACGGCGGCTACGTCACGCGCTGAGGGAGGAGACGATGGGCCAGACGACGAAGACCGAGAAGATCGCCGCGACCAAGTCGGGGACGACCGCCAGCGCCGAGCTGCCGGCCCTCGCCTTCTTCCTCGGCATCGGCGCGATCGTCCTCGCGATCTGAGGGCCGGGACGACGAGGGCGCCCCGGGCGCGCGCGGACCCGCGGGGCACCGCGCGTGGCGATCCCTGCGCGCCGTCGCGGCATCGGCGAGGGTAACGGTCCGGCGGGGCGCGCCCCCTCGCCCGGCCGATCCGCTCAGCCCGCCAGCGCGTCCAGGCACCAGAGCGCGCAGCAGAAGCCCCACCAGTAGAGCGGTCCGAGCCCGGCGATGCCGAGAAGACCGTAGAAGAGCGCGCGATCGAGCGTCGTCATCGTCTCTCTCCCTCCGGGCTACCCGTTCGACACGGATCGCGTCGCGAGCGCCGCCCAGTCGTGCGGCCCGAGGACGGCGAGCGTGGCGAAGCCCGTCCCCCCGCGCGGCTCGACCACGACGGCGTCGCCTTCGCCGAGACGCACATCCGCCACTGCGGCGATGTTCGAGCGGTGCGAGACGATCACCCGGTTGGCGGACGCGGGCGGGGCCGAGAGCCGCTCGCGCAGGTAGGCGATCCGTCCCGCGCGGCCCTCGCGGTCGGAGAGGAGCCCGAGCAGCGCGGCGTTCGTCTCGACGCGGCCGAAGGCGATGTCGGCCATGTCGGCGCAGCGCGCGAACGGGCTCGCGAGCACCTCGCCGATCGGGATGGCCGCCTCTCGGAAGGCGCGGCCGATCGCGCGCGACTGCGCCTCGCCCTCGGCCGAGAGCAGCCGCTGGCGATGGCGCGGCCAGTCGATGCGGTCGACGCCCGACCAGGTCGTCGCGGCGTGGCGGAAGTAGACCACGAGGCCGCCACGGCGCAGACGCGCGCGCAGATCGGCCGAGCCCGCGCCCGCCGCGATCGAGGAGCGCGGTGCGAGGGCCAGGGCGAGGGCGCCGCCGATCAGGCGGCGCCGGCTCGGGGAATGGCGCATCGGACCGGCCTCCTCAGCGCTCGCGGTGGTCGCCGAAGGCGATCACGGGCGACCAGTCGGGCGTGATCGGCGGCAGCGCGCGCAGGTCGTGCGGCGCGAGGTCGCCGTCGGCGTAGACCACCTCGCCGCCCACCGCCGTCAGCGCGGCGGAGACCTTGGCGATCTCGGCGTCGGTCACGGCGAAGTAGTCGCGGTCGAGCACGGCGAAGTCGGCCATCTGACCCGGCGCGATCGCCCCCTTGCGCCCGGCGTCGCCCGAGAACCAGGCCGAGCCCACGGTCATGAGGCGCAGCGCCTCCTCGCGGTCGAGCAGGTTGTCGTCGGCGTACATCCGCATGCCGCCCCGCGAGAGCCCGGTCGACAGCCACTGCAGCGCGTACCACGGGTTGTAGCTCGCGACGCGCGTGGCGTCCGTGCCGAGACCGACGGGCACGCCGAGGTCGAGGATGGCGCGGAAGTCGGGGGTCTTGGCCAGCGCCTCGGCCCCGTGCTGGGCGACGAAGTCCTCGGCCTGGAACTGCAGCCGGTTCTGCAGGTTGATGCCGCCGCCGAGCCGCGCGATGCGCTCCAGATGGGCGGGCGTGAAGGTCTCGACGTGATCGACGAACCAGCCGGGCGTGAGACCGGCGCCGCGGGCCACGTCCTCGTAGACCGCGAGCAGCCGGTCGGCGGTCTGGCCGTAGGTGATGTGCTGTCGGAACGGCCACTCGCGCTCGCCCAAGAGCGTCATGATCCGGTGCTGGATCGCCTCGGCGTCCGGGTCGATGTCGGGGATCGGCTCGCCGAAGATCTCGAAGTCGTAGGACGCCCAGGTCAGGTTCTCGCCGCCGCCGACGAGCTTGAGCATGTCGTCGCCCTGCTGGGGACGCCACTCGGACGTCCATCGCTCGTAGTCGGCGTATTCCTCGCCCTTCACCTTCGGGAAGGTGTGATAGGCCGTACGGACGGTCATCAGCCCGCGCTCGTGCAGCCAGCGCACCACCCGGTAGGCGTCGGCCTCGGGGAAGGCCATGCCGCCCCCGCCCGCGTCCGAGACGGAGGTGAGGCCGAGCGCGTTCAACTCGTCCATGTAGTGCATCGAGCTGTTGATCTGATCGGCGATCGAGAGCTTCGGCGCCTTGGTCAGCGTCTTGTACATCAGGAGCCCCGAGGGGTCCGAGATCAGCCGCCCCGTCGGCTCGCCGGCCGCGTCGAGTTCGATCACCCCGCCCGGATAGCTCGGCCGGTCGGCGCGGTCGTAGCCGACCGCGGCGATGGCGCGGCTGTTCATCAGCGTCAGCTTGTAGAGGTGGTGGACCAGCACCGGGTGCTCGGGCGCCACGGCGTCGAGTTCGGCCACCGTCGGCAGGCGCTTCTCCTTGAACTGGTGTTCGGAGAAGCCGCCGACGACGCGGACGAACTGGCCTTCCGGCGTGCGCTCGGCCTGGAGCCTGAGCAGGTGGAGCCCTTCCTCCAGGCTGTCGACGTCGTCCCAGCGCACCTCGTAGGCGTAGTTGACGCCGCCGCGGATCGAATGGGTGTGGCTGTCGATCAGCCCCGGGATCACCCGCTTGCCGCCCGCGTCGATCACGCGCGTGAAGGGGCCGCGCAGGGCCGCCACCTCGGCCTCCGAGCCCACGGCGACGAAGGCGCCGCCGCGCACGGCGAAGGCGCGCGCCTCCGGCCGGGCGGGGTCCATGGTCGTCACCCGCCCGTTCAGCAGGATCAGGTCCGCCGCCTCGCCCTGGGCCAAGGCCGGCCCGGCCACGGCGGCGGCGCCGAAAGCGGCGGCGCCCTTCAGCAGCCGCCGACGGTCGATCAGGTCGCGCATGGCGCGCTCCTCCCTCTGGTCCAAGCTCGCGCCCGTCGCGCGACGAGGCACATCTGGTAAGAGGACGACCGTCCCGCTTCGGCGGATCGGACGACCTGTTCGGAGGATCGGACATGGACCCCGCGCGCCACCCGGCCGACGCCGCCGAGCGCCCCGTCGTCGGCCAGGCCTGGGACGACCCCGGCCCGCGGCGCATCGAGCGCCACGCCCACCGCCGCGGCCAGGTCGTCTACGTCGAGCGCGGCTGCGCCGGCGTCGAGACGGACGACGCGCTCTTCGTCGTGCCCCCGCACCGCGCGGTCTGGGTGCCGCCCGAGACGGCGCACGCCGTGCGCTACCCGCGCGAGGTCGCCTTCCGCGGCGTCTTCTTCGCGCCCGCGCTCTGCGCGGCGCTGCCGCGGCACACGGCCGTGCTCCAGATCGACCCGCTCGCGCGCGAGCTGATCCGCGCGGTCGCGAGCACGCCTTGGAACCACGCCGAGGACGGCCCCGAAGCACGGCTCGCGCGCGTGCTGCTCGACCGGCTGGTCGTCGCGCCGCACGCGGCGCTGCGCCTGCCCGAGCCGCGCGACCCGGCGGTGCGCCGCGTGAGCGAGGCGCTCGCCCGCGCGCCGGGCGACGACCGCCCGCTCGGCCACTGGGCGCGCGAGGTGGCGCTCAGCGAGCGCACCCTGGCGCGACGCTTCGAGCGCGATCTCGCCATGTCCTTCACCGAATGGCGCCGCCAGCTCCGCCTCGTCTCCGCGCTCGAGCGCCTCGCCGCCGGCGACGCGGTGACGACGGTTGCCTACGATCTCGGCTACACCGCGCCGGGCAGCTTCACGACCATGTTCCGCAAGGCGATGGGCGCGGCCCCGAGCGAGTGGCTCGCCGCCGTGTCGCGGACGGCGGCGAGGCCCGCCCGGCCGCGACGCCGGCCGACGCGCCCCTCCCGACCGTAGCGCGCCCTTCCGATCGGCCCCGTTCCCCCTCCGGTGCGACCGGTCGGTCGGCTTCGTCGCCCGGGGCTCGACCCGACACGACCATCGGCGCCGGTGCGAACGTCAGCCATCGTGGCCGGACCGGGCGCGGAGCGGTCGGCCGCCTCGCGTCGCAGACGGCCGTCGGAACGGGGCATGCCACCCGGCGTATCACCACGAGGCAAACGCGCAGGGTCGTCAGCGCCACCGGCGATCAGGAGGCGACGCGTTCGATCTCGCGTCCTGCAGGGCGGCCTCGGAGAATGGCGACCTCGACGAATGGGTCGACAACTACCTCGGCACGGGCGCCTGGGCGAACGAAGGCTTGCGATCCGGCCTCAGGCTTCGTCGTCGGTATTGGCTCGGTCCGGTCCTCGTTCCTCTCGACGCACTGCGACGATGCTGCGGGCCGGAGCCGACCATGGAGTACCGTGTACCGCCCGGCGATTGGACGGCGAAGGTCGCCGGCATCGCACGAGGGCTGACGAAACCGGAGGAGCTGCCACCCCTCATCGTCGAATGGCGTTCGCATGCCCTTACGATCAGGGACGGGAGTCACCGGGCGGCTGCCATGGTGCGAATGGGATGGACCCGGTGTTACGTCATCGTCTGGTGCAATGACGAGGCGGACTACGAGAGCGCGCTGAGACGCATTTGAGGGTCCGGGACGGGTCGAACCCACGATCAGCACGGAAGGCCGCTCGCGCCGCGGTCGCAGGCCTCCAGGCCCGCCCGCGACCGCGCGGAGCGACGAAGGCCGGGCGCCTTCGCCCTCAGAGCCAGCCCTGCGCCTCTCGCCGGACGATCGTCTCGATCATCTCGACGTGCGCCTCGTCGTCGTTGAGGCAGGGGATGTAGTGGAAGTGCTCGCCGCCCGCCTCCTCGAAGGCCTCCTTGATCTCCTCGTTGATCTCCTCGAGCGTCTCGACGCAGTCCGAGGAGAAGCCGGGCGCGAACACGGCGATGCGCTTGTGACCCTGCTTCGCAAGCTCGGCGACGTGCTCGACGGTGTAGGGCGTCAGCCACTCCTCCGGCCCGAAGCGCGACTGGAAGGTGGTCTGCAGACGGTCCTTCTCCCAGCCGAGCCGCTCGCGCACGAGGCGCGAGGTCTTCTGGCAGAGACAGTGATACGGATCGCCCTTCATGAAGTAGGACTTCGGCAGGCCGTGGTAGCTTGCCACCAAGACCGAGGGCGCCTCGGGCAGTTCGGCGTAGGCGCGCTCGACCGACTGCGCCAGCGCCTCGATATAGGCCGGGTCGTCGTGGTAGCTCGGCACCGTGCGCACCGCCGGCTGGTGGCGCAGCCGCATGAGCGTGCGGAACATCTGGTCGTTGGCGGTGCCGGTCGTGGCGGCCGAGTAGTGCGGGTAGAGCGGGAAGAAGACGATGCGCTCGCACCCGCTCGCGGCCATGCGCTTGACCACCTCGTCGGTCGAGGGGTTGCCGTAGCGCATGCAGAAATCGACCTCGACCGCGTCGCCGAAGGCGTCCGTCAGCCGCCGGCGCAGCTTGTCGGTCTGCGCGCGCGTGATCGTGCGCAGCGGGCTCTCGTCGGCCTCGGTGTTCCAGATGCCGCGGTAGGCCTCGCCGCTGGAAAACGGGCGCTTCGTCAGCACGATCGTCTGCAGGATCGGCTGCCAGATCGCGGAGGGCCACTCGATCACGCGCTTGTCCGAGAGGAACTCGTTCAGGTAGCGCCGCATCGACCAGTAATCGGTGCCGTCCGGCGTGCCGAGGTTCGCGAGCAGGACCCCGACCTTGGCGGGCGGCACCGGCGGGTGGTCGGCGTTGGCATGGGCGAGCCGCCCCTCGCCGGGGTGAACCTGGCTCGCCGTGGTCCTGTCCAGCATCTCGCGTTCCCCTAGTGTCTCGGTTTGCCGCCCTTGCCGGCGCGAGCGGCCGGAAGCCCGGCACGTCCGGTCCTCGCCGAGCGAAACCGAGGTGCGATCCGCGCTCCTCGTGCTTCGCCCATGCGCCGACGTATCGAACTATGGGGGCGCGGGCGAGTATCCAACGACTGCGACGAAAGCGTCGCTCCGCCCCGTGGAAAGGCGGCCCGTCCGCGCGGGGACGGCCGCGCCGTTACAGGAGCGCCCGGCCTTCTCGCCGGCCGGACGCTCCTCGGTACCGAGCGCGTCGGCGTGCCGCGTGCGCGCCGAGCCGGGCCTGAGCGGCTGCGGCTGGTCGGGCGACGGCGACCAGCCGGGCAGGAACACCAGGTCGAACCGCGCGCTCACGCGCCCGTCCGCGCGGGCGGCGCGCGCTGCGTAGCGCTCGGCCGCCCGCGCGAACACGGCGCGGCGCGTGGGGACGCGCAGCCGCTCGGCCATGGCGTTGGTCTCGCCCATGGCGCGCAGATCGCGCATCAGCGCGAAGGCGTCGGCGTAGGAGACCTCGACCGTCTCGCCGTCGGCGACGGGCATGGCGAGGCCGGCGCGCTGCAGGAGCGCGCCGAGGTCGCGCAACTCGCCCATCGGCGCGACGCGGGGGCTGAGGCCACCCACGACCTCGACCTCCGCCTCGGCGAGCGCGACGCGCAGGTCCGACAGCGTCTGCCCGCCGAGGAAGGCGGCGATCAGGAGCCCGTCGGGCTTCAGGGCGAGGCGGAGCTGGACGAGGTGGCCGACCGGGTCCTCCAGCCAGTGCCCGAGCCCGAGCGACACCGCGAGATCGGCGCCCCCGCGCGCGAACGGCAACGCCTCGCCCCGCCAGCCGAGCGCCTCGGCCTCGGGCAATCGCTCGGCGGCGGCGGCGAGCATGGCCGGCGAGGGATCGGTCATGGCCACGCCCGTGCCGTCCCGCCCCATCGCCCCCGGCAGCGCGAGCGCGACCGCGCCGGCGCCGGTCCCCGCGACCACGGCGCGCTCGAAGCGCCGCGTGGTGTCGCCGACGCGCTCGCCGACCCGCTCGGCGATCTCGCGCGCGAGGAAGTCGCCGTGACCGACGTAGCCGCGCCGCATCGCCCGGTCGCGCTGCGCCTCCAAGCGGGCGGGGTCGAAGAGCCGGGGGCTCTGGTCGGGTTCGCTCATGTGGATCGAGCTATCGCTTAACCGCCCCGCGACGAGGGTGCGCGAGAGTGTCGATGCGCGACCCGCCGGGCGCGGGGCCGGGGGAGACGGAACACCGTGACGATGGGGATGGGGAGCGCTGCGCCGTTAAAGCCAGCGGAGAAGGGGGCACGCCGGACGGGCGCGGTCGGCGTCGAGACGCCCTGCCCCGCCATGGCTGTCGACGCCGCCGCCCTGGAGACACTACCGACGCCTCGTCCGCCTCGCGCGACGCTCACCAAGGCGCGTCGTCTGGGCGCGACGGCCCTCGCCGGCCTCGGCGATCTGCTCTACCCGCCCGCCTGTCCCGCCTGCGGGGCGGACACGGCGCGCCGGCCGGCGCTCTGCCCCGCGTGCTTCGCCGCCACCCGCCTGCTCGACGCCCACACCCCCGCCTGCGCGCTCTGCGCCCGCCCCGAGCCGCGGCTCGGGGCGCCCGATCCGGGCTTCGTCTGCGACCGCTGCCGCGCCGCGCCGCCGGTGGTCGACGCGCTGCGGGCGGCCGGCGTCTACGAGGGCGCGCTGCGCCGGCTGGTGCTGGCGCTCAAGCACGCCGACCGCCAGGACACCGCGGCGCTGATGGGCGGCTGGCTCGCGCGCCGCGGCGCCGACTGGCTGGCCGAGGCGACCCACGTCGCGCCCGTGTCGCTGCACTGGCGCCGCCGGCTCGCGCGCCGGGGCAACCAGGCCGCGCTCCTCGCCGCCGCCGCC
>JBHJHI010000058.1:0-25934 GCA_050330995.1 Paracoccaceae bacterium | reverse complement strand
GTCGGGCGCCGCGCCGTCGCGGCGCGAGGGCGGCACGCGCGCGAGCTTCTCCAGAAGCCGCCCGCGCCGGACCAGATAGCCGAAGGCGCGCACCGCCTCGGCGGGGGTGCGAAAGCTCGGGATGCCGGCGCGTTCGAGCAGGCCGCGCGCCGCCTTGGCCGCGCCCGAGCCGCCGAGCCAGTTGGCGAGCACGGGCTTGGGGCGAAAGCGGCCCCTGGCGTGGCGCGTCCACGCCTCGGCGACCGCCTCCGCCGCGCTCTCGCCCGAGGCGAGCGCGGTCGGGCAGTTCATCGCCAGCACCGCGTCCACGCCCGGATCGGCGAGCACCGCGTCCATCGCCGCCGCATAGCGCTCCGGGCCGGCGTCGCCGATGACGTCGACCGGGTTCGCGTGGCTCCAGTGCGTCGGCAGTGCCGCGTCGAGGCGGGCCATGGTCTCGTCCGAGAGCGTCGCGAGCCGCCCGGCGCCGTCGCCCGGCGCGTCGGCGAGCGCGTCGGCGGCGAGCACGCCCGCACCGCCGCCGTTGGTGACGATCGCGAGGCGCTCGCCCGTCCCCGCGCCCGGGCTCTTCGCGCGATCGAGGATCGCGGCCGCGTCGAACAGCTCGTCGAGATAGGTGATGCGCAGGATGCCCGCGCGCTCGAAGGCGGCGTCGAACAGCGCGTCGGTGCCGGCCAAGGCGCCGGAGTGCGAGGTCGCGGCCTTCGCCCCCTGCGCGTGGCGCCCGGACTTGAGCGCGATCACCGGCTTCACCCGCGCCGCCGCACGGGCGGCCGACATGAAGGCGGGCGCGTCCTCGATCCCTTCGAGATAGAGCAGGATCGCCCGGCTCTCGGTATCGGTGGCGAGGTAGTCGAGCAGGTCGGCGACGTCGACGTCGGCCTGGTCGCCCATCGAGACGACGTGGCTGAAGCCGATGCCGTGGTCGTGCGCCCAGTCGATCACGCCGCCGACGAGCGCGCCCGACTGGCTGAGGAAGGCGAGGCGGCCGCCGAGCGGCAGGCGGTGCGCGAAGCTGGCGTTCAGGCAGAGGTTCGGGCGCAGCATCCCGAGGCAGTTCGGCCCGACGATCCGGAGCCCGTGGCGCCCCGCCGCCTCCAGCATCCGCGCGCGCAGGGTGGTGTCGCGCTCGAGCCCGGCCGAGATCACGATCGCGGTGCGCCCGCCGGCCGCGCCGCGCGCCTCGATCGCGCCAGGCACCGCGTGGGCCGGGGTCGTCACCACCGCGAGGTCGGGCGCTCGCGGCAGCGCACCCGGCTCGGGGTAGGCGTCGTGGCCGAGCACGCGGTCGCGCTTGGGGTTCACCGGCCAGACCGGCCCCTCGAAGCCGCCCGCGAGGATTTGCTCGAAGATCACGCGGCCGAGCGAGCCCTCGCGCTCGGACGCGCCGATCACGGCGACCGACGCCGGCGAGAACAGCGTCTCCAGATGTCGGATGCTCATGTCTTCGGTCTCCCTCTGACGCGGCGACAGTATGCCGGCTCGCCATGCTGCGGTGCAACGCACGGATCGCGGCATCGTCGGACAGACAGTGTGTCGCGCCCGCGATCCGACGCCGCCCGCCGACGCAAGCCTTTGGCAAGGCGCGCGTGGTGCTCTGGCGGCTGTCCGGGAGGGGGAGAGTGCGCGATGGCTGGTTACGCCGGTCTGGTGATCGAGGGGCGGAGCCGGTTCGACCGCTTCGCCCACGCGGCCGTAGGCCTCGGCGACGTGGACGGCGACGGCGTCGACGACCTCGCCCTCGCCGCACCGCGGGAGTTCCTCTACGCCGACGCCGAGGGCGACCCGTCGGGAGCGGGGGTCTACGTCCTGTTCGGCCGCGACCGGGACGACGGACCCTTGCCCGCGCGTCTCGACGCCGCCGCGCTCGACGGGCGGGACGGGCTGCGCCTGCAGATCGACTGGCTGGAGACAGCGGGCGGCCTCTACGCCGAGCTGAACGAGCCGGGGCATTTCCTCGCTGCGGGCGATCTCGACGGCGACGGCCTCGGCGATCTGGCGATCGCGACGCGCAGCACCCTGGCCGGCGGCTTCCACGGCGACGAGCCCGTGAGCGCCGTCTTCGTGCTGTTCGGTCGCGACGCCGCGGTGGCGCCGTTCGGGCCGTCCCCCGATCTCGGCCGCCTGCTCGAGGACGGCGGGGCGATCGAGATCGCCGGCGTGGAGGGGTCGCTGACCGGGCTCTCGGTCTCGCCCGACCTCGACGGCGACGGGCTCGACGATCTGGTGATCTCGACCGCCCCGAGGCCCGCGGACGCCACGTCCGGTTTCGGCGGGCCCGTCGACCCCGACGCCCACCGTGCGCTCGCGACCGTGGTCCGCGGCCGTCGCGATCTCGCCGACGCCGGTCTCGACGTCCGCGCGCCCGGGCCGGATCGAGGGTTCGTGTTGAGCGTGCCGCGCGGGTCGAGCGCCCATGGCGCCGACGACGACCCCGGCCTCGACGCGGGCGGCGCGTTGGCCGGAGGCGCCCTCGACGGCGACGGCCTCGGCGACCTGATCGGCGTCGCGGTCGAGCGGCGTTTCCTCGCGACGACGCCCGGCGCGCCCTACGGCGAAGAGACGGTCTCGCGCGACGCCTTCGCGCTGTTCGGCGAACCGGACGGACCCGCGACCGATGCCGACGGTCGGGCACCGCTCGCGACCTCGGACGCCGAGGCGCTCGACTGGCCGGCGATCGAGCCCGGCGGCGAGCCTCCGGTGATCGCCGCGCTCGGCGACGTGAACGCCGACGGCTTCGGCGACCTCGGGGTCCTTCGCCCCGACCGCGAGGGCTCGGGAACCGGGGGTGTGGTCCATGTCCTGTTCGGCGGCCCGGACGGCCCGGTGCGCGGCTACGAGGGCGCGCCCGCGGCCGGCGAGGGCATGGCGCTGCACACGACCGGCGACGACGCCACGGTCGGGCTCGCCGCCGCCGGCGATCTCGACGGCGACGGGGTGGACGACATCGCCGTCGCGCTCGCGGGCGGCGACGCGCTCGTGGTGCTCGGCCGTGCCGGGGCGGCTCTTCCCGACCGGCTCGACCTCGCGGACCCGGCCGACGGCTGGGGCTGGCGCTTCGCGGCCGGCTCGGGCGTCGGGACGCCGACGCTCGCCTCGGTCGGCGACGTCGACGCCGACGGGATCGACGATCTGCTGGTCGGCGGCGCGGCCGAGGCCTGGGTGCTGTTCGGCGGCCGCGCCCTTGGGGTCGCCGACGCTGCCGACGGCGCGAGCGACCGGGTGATCACGCCAGCGGGCCTCGCCGCGCCGCTGCCCGACGCGCCGCGCCCCGCCATCTCGCCGCTCGACCGCGACGGCGACGGGGCCGCGGATCTCCTCTGGCAGCTGCCCGACGGCGGCGTGCGCGGGTGGCTCGGGGATGGCGACGAGGCCGACATCGGCGCCACCGGGCCGGACTGGCGGGTGGTCGATCTCGCCGATCTGACCGGCGACGGCCGGGCCGAGGTGCTGTTTCGCAACGACCGGACCGGCGCGACCTGGCACTGGCGCCTCGACGGCGATGCGGTCGCGGGGCAGGGCGGCTGGGGGCGTGTCGGGGCCGAGTGGCACGTGCTCGCCACGCCCGATCTCGACGGCGACGGCACCGGCGATCTGCTCTGGCGCCACGACGACGGCGGGTTGTTCGTCTGGCGCATGGCCGACGCGGCGATCGCCGAGGCGCGCGGGCTCGGCGGGCTCGACCGCGCCTGGCGGCTCGAAGGCACGGCCGACCTCGACGCCGACGGCGACCACGACCTCGTCTGGCGTCACGACAACGGCACCGCCTACGCCTGGTTGATGGCGGGCGCCGCGATCGAGGGGCAGGGGGTGCTGGCCGAGGCCGGACCTGCCTGGGACCTGGCCGCGATCGCCGATCTCGACGGCGACGGCGCGGCGGACCTGGTCTGGCAGCGCGATGACGGCGCGACCTACGCGCAGCGGCTGGACGGGACGGCGACCGTCGCGCAGGGCGGCTTCGGCGCGCTCGCCGGCTGGCGTCTCGCCGGCACCGGCGATCTCGCCGCCGACGGCTCGGCCGATCTGGTGTGGCGCCACGAGAGCTCGGGTGCGCTCTACGGCTGGCTGATGGACGGGCTCGCCATTGCAGAGCAGGGCGGGCTCGGGCCGAGCGATGGCGCGGCCCTTCTCGACGTGGTCGACACCGACGGCGACGGGCGGGACGACCTGCTCTTCCGCGACGCGGCGAGCGGCACGCTGTCGGCGCGTCTGCTGGACGGGCTCGCCGTGGCGGGCGAGCGCGTGCTCGCCATGCCGGGCGAGGAAGCGCTGGCGCTGGTCGAGGGCGTCGGGCTCTGGGACGAGGGATGAAGCTCCACGTGCAACGGAACGTCAAGACAGCGCGCGCTACACCGTTGTCGATGAAATCGGGTCTGAATGCACGGGGGAACGCATGGCCTATACCGAGCCGAGCGACGCGATCGAACGATCGTTCGACTCTCTTAACTTGTCACCGGACCAAAGCGCAGCGCTGACGTCGTATCTCGACGATGGCGAGGGCGATGGCTTCGTGGTCGACGTCTACGAACCTTCGACCGGGGGCGGCGTGGTCGTGATCGAGGAGGACGTCGAGATCGCCAAGCTTGCGGGGGGTGGCGAATACGCGGCACCCTCCGGCGATACGATCGTCCTGATCGAGACGGACGAGCCGGTGGTCCTGAATACCGGCCCGTCGACGCGCAGCGTCGCCGTGATCGCGGGCGAGGGGGCCGACGACATCACCGTTGTCTCGACGTCGGCCGGTGCCGCCGCGCCCGAGGGGCGCGCGCATGCCACGCCGGCCACGGGCGAGGGAGGGGCCGTCGTGTTCG
Organism: Paracoccaceae bacterium; assembly: GCA_050330995.1. Classification (GTDB taxonomy): domain Bacteria; phylum Pseudomonadota; class Alphaproteobacteria; order Rhodobacterales; family Rhodobacteraceae; genus Thermohalobaculum. The sequence continues at coordinate 21,123 of JBHJHI010000058.1, read as the reverse complement.
CTCGCGGCGGCGACGATCTGGTCTCGACCGGCGGCGGCGACGACGTGATCCATGGCGACGAGGGCGATGACGTGCTGATCGCCGGGGCCGGCGACGACGCCCTCCACGGGGGCACCGGCGCCGACATGATCGACGGCGGCGCGGGCTTCGACCGCTTCGTGTTCGACGACCTCTCGCTCGACGATGTCGCCGTCACCATGGCCGGGGACACCCTGTTCGTCGAGGACATCGCGACCGGCGAGACCGACACCCTCGTCGGCGTCGAGTTCGTCGCGTTCGCGGACGGCGGCGTGAGCATCGTGGCCGACGACGCCACCGACGCCGCCGTCGCCCGCCTCTACGAGGCCGTGCTCGACCGCGCCGCCGAGGCGGAGGGCCTGAAGTTCTGGCTCGACATGGTCGACCAGGGCCTCGATCTGACCGCGGTCGCCGCCTACTTCGTCGAAAGCACCGAGTTCTTCGAGCGCCTCGGCGATATCTCCAGCGCAGAGTTCGTCGAGGAACTCTACGAGAACGCGCTCGATCGCGGCTCGGACGCCGAGGGCCAGGCGTTCTGGACCGGCATGCTCGATGACGGCGCGGTGTCGCGCGAGGGGCTGGTCGCGGCCTTCGCCGCCGCCGAGGAAGCCGACCTCCTGCACGACTACATCCACACGATGGACGACGTCTGATGCATCCGCGAACGGGCCTCGAACGGGCCCGGACGCGCCGCCCCTCCCCTGCCGCCGCGGGCGGTGCTGCCGGGGCGTCGTCGCCCGCTGGCCCGGAAGCGGCCGTGCTCGACCGCCTCGACGACCCCGCCGCCGCGCTCGCGCTGATCGAAGGCCATGTCCGTGCCGGCCACGACCCGGACGCGCTGCTGGCGCTCGCGGCCCTCGCCGCGCACCGCGCCGGGCAGCGCGAGACGGCGCTGGCCCATGCCTGGCGCGCGGCCTGGCGCACCGGCGAGGCGCCGGAGACGGTCGCGCTGCTCGCGCGCGCGCTCGATGCCGTCGGCCTGTCCGACCTCGCCGACCGCCGCCTCGCCCGCGCGATCGCGCATCGCCCGGAGGACGCGCGGCTGCGGCTGGAGCGGTTCGTCCGGCTGTGCCGCGGCGCGCCGGAGGAGGCGCGTCGCGCGCTCGGCACCCTCTCCGCCGTCGCCGGGCCCGAGCGCCTCGGGCCGGTGCTGCGTCGCCTGCCCTCGCTCGGCCTCGCTCGCCTCGGTGCCTGCCGGGCCGGGGCGGGGCGGATCGAGGGCTGGGCCGCCACCGTCGAGGGCGTGCGCGACGGCGTGGTCGCGCGCTGGTGCTCAGGCGGCGAGGCCCGCGAGGCGGTGCTGCTCGACCTCGCCGAGACCGACCGCGTACCACGGCGCTTCGCCCTCGACTGGCCCGAGGGGGCCTGCGACGTCGCGATCCTCTGGCGTTCGGACGGCACGCCGCTCGAAGGCGGCCGCCTCGCGCGCATCGCTCCGCCGCGGCCCTCGGACACGGCGCTCTCGCCGGTGGTCGACGTGATCGTGCCGGTCTACGCGGGGCGCGCGGAGACGCTGGCCTGCCTCGCCTCTGTGTTCGAGGCAGTGGGCGAGACGCCGTTCGAGCTGGTGGTGGTCGACGACCTCGGCCCCGACCCGGAGCTGCGCGCCGATCTGCGCCGACTGGCCGATGAGGGGCGGATCACGCTTCTGGTCAACCCGGTCAACCGCGGCTTCACCGCGTCGGCCAACCGTGGCCTCGCGCTCCATCCCGATCGCGACGCGGTGCTACTGAACGCCGACGCGGCGGTGGCGCCGGGCTGGCTCGACCGTCTCGCGCGGGCGGCGCGCTCCGATCCGGCGATCGCCACCGCGACGCCCTTCACCAACAACGGCCAGATCGTCAGCTATCCCGCGCCCTACCGCGACGGCCCGTTCCCGGGCGCCGCCGACATCGCCCGCCTCGACGCCGTCTTCGCGCGCGAGAACGCGGGCGTTACGGTCGATCTGCCGACCGGGATCGGCTTCTGCCTCTATCTCCGCCGCGCCGGCCTCGACGCCGTCGGGCTTCTGGACGATCAGGCCTTCGGCCGCGGCTACAGCGAGGAGGTCGATTTCTGCCGCCGCGCTGCGGCGCTCGGCTGGCGTCACGTCTGCGCGGCGGACGTGTTCGTCGGCCACGTCGGCACCGCCTCCTTCGGCATCGAGAAGGCCCATCTGGTCGCGCGCAACGAGCGGGTGCTGGCCGAGCGCCATCCCGACTACGCCGCCGTGCTCGGCGACTTCCTGCGCCGCGACCCGCTGGCCCCGGCGCGTCGGCGGGCCGAGCGGGCGCTGCTGGCGGCCGGGGGGACGCCGGGACCGGTCGCCATCCCCCTGCGTGGTGCCGGCCCGCTCGGTGCCAAGGGCCGCGACGTCGGGGGCGTGGCGGCGGACAGCGCGGCCGCCACGCCGATCGGGGCGCCCGCCGCATGCGTCGCCGCCCTGTCGACGCGCTCCCCCGCTCAGCGGACGGGCGCCGTGCTCGCTGTCTGTCCCCGGCCCCGGCGTGACTGGCCGGCGGCGGCGATCCTCGCCGAGGCGGCGCGCGACGCCGGCCTGCGGGTGCTCTGGCTCTCCCCCGTGGCGACGGGGTCCACGCTCGCGCTGGAGCCCGAGGGCGCGCCCGCGAGCAATCTGGTCTACCGAGTGCCGGAGGATCTCGACGCGCTGCGCCGCGACGTCGGCGTGCTGGCGCCCGAGGCGGCCTACCTCGGCGCCGCGGCGCTGCCGACGGGGCTCGCCCGCGCCATCGATGCGCTCGGCCTGCCCGAGACGCTGTTTCTGATCGAGCCGGACGTGCTCGCGGCGCTCGAAGGCCGCGCGCCCTGGCCGGAGGCGGCCGTGCGCGAGCGGGTCGGACGGGCGTGCGGGCTCCGCGTCGGCGACCCGGCGCTCGCGGTGGCGCTCTCGGACCGTGTTTCGGCCGAGATCGCGCTTTGGTCGATGCCGGCGGTCGATACCCCGCCGCTCGCCCGGTGCGGGCCGATCTCCGCGCGCGTCGTCGTGGTCGACGGGGGCGACGAGCCCATCGGCTTCGCGCGGCTCCTGTCGCTCGCGCACGAGGCGGGGCGCAGCGGCTCGTCCCTCGATTTCGTGGTTCTCGGCCGGAGCCTCGACGACGCGGCGCTCGCGCGTACCGGCCGGGTCCGCGTGCTCGGCCCCGTCGCGGTCGAGGAGCGTGGCCCGCTCGCGCGGGCGCGCGGCGCCGGCGTCGCTCTGGCACTCGGCCAGCCGGAATTGCCGCTCGCGCTCGGCGCGCGGGCCGCGCTCGCGACCGGGCTCGTCGCCGCCGTGATCGGCGGACGCGACGCCGCGCGCCTCGGGGGGCTGCCCGGCGGGGTGGATCGCCTCGACCCGACGAGCGGGCCGCGCGCCTGGCTCGCGCGGCTCGACGCGCTGGCCGACTTGGCGCGCGATCCACGCGCGGGCCGGGGGAGGAACCGCGCCGCGACGGCTGTCCGGTAACGCCGGGTCGCGCCCGGGTCCGGTGCTCCGAACGCGATGCCGAGGACGCGAGGGCGAACCGCCGCGGCTTCGCCCTCGTGTCGTGTCCGGCGGACGCGGGCGCGGCCCTCGGCATGCCCGCCCTCGACGAGATCTGCTGACCGTCGCACCCGCATTAACGTCGCCGTAAGCGGCGGCTGGGACATAGGGGCAGCAAGAACAGGATGGGGCCTCCGAATTTATTCGGAGGGCGAACGACGAGTATCTGCAGAAGGTGGATGGGGCGAGTAAGGTGAAGACTCTCGATCTGATCGAACCGGGGGCGGGCGTCTGCCTCGACCGGCACACGGCGCCGCTGGTCCTGGTCGCGGCACAGGACCGCGAGGTGTGGCAGGCGGCCGGGGGCGACTGGCCGGTGGCGTTCCTGACCGCCGAGGCGACGCGCGACGGCCGGCTGCTGATCGAGCGCGAGGCGGTCGACCTCGCGCCCCTCGGGCTGATCGGCCTCGTCGCGCTCTCCAGGCCCGGCCGCCGCACGCTCGACGCCGTACGCGCCGCCCTCGCCGAGCGCTTCGATCTCGCCTACGCGCCACCCGTCCTGCTTGCCGCGCCACCCGAGCGCGAGGCGGTACTCGCCTGGATCGCCACGCGCCTCGCCGAGAGCGTCGCCGCGAGCGCGCGGCGCAACGCCGATCTCGCGCGCCGTCTCGCCGCCGTGCGCGTCGCCCACGAGGACACGCAGGCCGCCTTCCGCCGGTTGGAGAGCCACTTGGCCGGCTCTCCGACGCTGCGCCCGAGCGAGGCGCTGGTGATCGAGCCGCAGGGGCGCGCCGTCGCCGCGGTGCCGACCGGCGAGGCCGATCTCGTCCAGCGCCTGCCGATCGCGAGCGACGGCGTCTGCGACCTCGCGATCCATCTCGCCGAGGTGCCCGCGCGGGCGAGCGGCCGGCTCGTCGCCCGGCTCGACGCGCTCGAGTCGGGCGACTGTCTCGGCGAGTGGCGGATCGAGGCCTCTGCGCTCGCGTCGGGATGGCTGCGCCTCGCGCTCGGGCGCGCGCTCGATCTCGACCGGGTGAGCCTCGCGCTGTCGCTTCGCGCGCCCAGCGCGGCAGGTCTCGCGGTCTCGCTCGGCCTGCCGCACCCCGAGACGCGCTGGTGCGCCGCGACGGACGGGCAGGCGCTCGACCGCGTGCTCGCGCTCAAGGTCTGGAAGGGAATGCCCGGCTGCGCCGCGCCCACCGCCGGCACCGCCGTGCTCGACGACGCCGCCCCGGTGCGCCATCGCGAGATCGGCCGCGAGGCGCTCTCGACGGCGCGCGCGCAGGGGCCGGGCGAGGTGCGCTGGCTCGATGACCGCGCCGCCCTGCTGGTGCGTCCGGAGGGGCGCGCCCCGATCCTGGCGCGCCGCGACGCCTGCGTGGCGCCGGGCACGCGCCATCTCCGGGCGACGGTGCTGACCGACCACCCCGACGCGCCGGCGGTCGAATACGCCCTCGCCGTGCGTCCGCGCGCCGGACGCGAGGGAGCGGGGGAGGGCGCGCTGCCGCGCCAGGGCGTCTCCTCCCCCTGGACGCGCGCGCCCGCCGCCACGCCCTCGCAGATCCATCTGATCCTGCCCGCCGCTCTTACCGAGCGTGCCGATCTCTACCTCGGCACCCGTCTCGCCGAGGCGGACGGCCCGGCCGCCGGCGTGCCGGCGCTGTTTCGCGAGATCGAGACGAGCCCGTTCCTGCCCGGCGAGACCGCCGACGCCGCGCGTCCGGAGGACGCGGCATGAACGCGCACGAGGCCCTGCTGCCTCGTCCCGTCGGCGTCGCCGTGGTGATCCCGGTGTTCCGCCACGCCGGCCTCGTGGTCGAGGCGCGCGAAGCGGCGCTGGCGCAGGTCGCCCCGTTCGGCGTCGCGGTCGTGGCGGTCGACGACGGCTGTCCCCATGCCGAGACCCGCGTGGTGCTCGCCGACTACGCCCGCGCCCATCCCGGCCGCGTCGCCTGCCTGCGCCGGCCGAACGGCGGCCTCAGCGCCGCGCGCAATGCCGGCGTTGAGCACGCGCTCGCGCGCTTCCCCGCGCTGCGGGCGGTCTACTTCCTCGACGCCGACAATCGCCTGCGGCCGGGCGCGCTCGCCCGCGCCATGACGGCGCTGGAGGCGGACGGCGCCGACTGGGTCTATCCGGCGATCGACATGTTCGGCCTTCCCTGGGCCGGCGACTTCGGCGGCGCCTTCTCGCGGCTCGTCCAGACCGGGATCAACCCCTGCGAGGCCGGCAGCCTGGTGCATCGTCGCGTGTTCGACGCCGGCGTGCGCTTCGACGCCGCCATGCGCGACGGCTTCGAGGACTGGGATTTCTTCCTCTCGGCCGCCGGGGCGGGCTTCCGTGGCGCCAACCTCGATACCTTCGGCTTTCGCTACCGCAAGCGTCCCGAGAGCATGCTCGCCGAGAGCATGCGCATGGAAGGGGCCTTGCAGCACGCGCTCGGACGTAAGCACGCCTGGATGCGCTCGCCGCGCGCGCTGCACGTGATCGAGCACGAGGAGGCGCCGCGCTACGCGATCTACCTCGCCGACACCCACGTCCACCGCCTGACCGCCGACCCCGCGCGGCCGGGGCGCGAGATGACGCCGGGCGCGTTCGCGCGTGTCTACTGGGCCGCGCGCACCGCGCCGGGACGCCATCACGTGCCGCCCTTCGTCGTGGCGACCACCACCGCCGCGCTCGACGCGCTGGCGGCCGGCGGGTTGCTGCACGGCGCCTTCTGGCGGCTCGAACGGCTGCTCGACCACGCGACGCTGGCGGTGGCCTGGCACGACGCCGAGGCGGTGGACGTCGGCGTCGAGACGGTCGAGGACGCGCGCGGGCGCCATCTCGACGCGGGCCTCGTGGCGATCGCGCCCGACTGCCTCGACGCCGTGCTCGCCGACCCGATGTCGAGCTGGATCGACACGCTGGTGCGCCCCGACTGCGAGCCGCCGGTCGCGGGGCTGCGACTGCGCTCTCCCGGTCCGGCGCCGGCTCTGTCCACAAGCGTCGCCGCGCCGATCCACGCCTTCCTCGGCCAGATCCACGCGCTGCGCCGCGCGCCCTGGCGCGAGGCCGCCGCCACCGCCTGGGACTGGCGCGCGAGCGCGATCCCGGCCCGCTCGCGCGCGCACCGCCACGCGCGCGCGCCGTTCGAGGGCGAGCCGGGCTTTCCCCGGCTGCCCGCGCCCGGCGAGCGCCACGTCGGCCTCCTGCTGCCGCTCGTCGCCTTCGGCGGCGTCGAGAAGGTGGCGATCATGACCGCCCGCGCGCTCAGCGCCCATGGCTGGACGCCGCACCTGATCGTGCTGGAGCGCGAGAGCGCGGCGCTCGGCCCCGACTGGCGCGAGGCCTTCGAGAGCGTGTGCTTCCTCGACGAGCCGGGGCAGGGCGCCTGGGACGGCTGCCGGCACTACCAGGGCACCGACGTGCCGCCCTGGGCGGTGGACGGCCGCCACGCCCGCGCGCTGGCCGCGCTCGGCTGGCTCGACGCGGTGATCAACTGCCACGGCGCGGCGATGCACGGGGCGATGGGGGCACTGCGCCGGCTCGGCGTCGTCACCTGCGCCTCGCTCCACCTCGCCGACCGCACGCCTTGCGATCGCGCGGTGGGCCATCCCTACCTCGGCCTCGCCTTCGAGCACGCCTACGACCTGTTCGCGCCCTGCTCGCGGGGCCTGGCCGACTGGCTCTGCGGCATGGGCGTGCCCGAGGCCAAGGTCGTGGCGGTCGAGAACGCGCCCGGCTACGCGATGGCCGAGGACGAGATCGCCGCCGTGCTCGATCGCCGCGCCACGCGGTCGACCGACCGGCCGCTGCGTGCGTTGTTCCTCGGCCGGCTCGACCGCCAGAAGGGGCTCGACGCGCTCGCCGAGGCGGTGCGCCGCACCGAGGCGGGCGCGGTCGAGTGGCGCGTGGTCGGCAAGGCGGTGCTTGACGACGGCGCCCTGCCGCCGGCGCTCGCCGGGCTGGTCGAGCCGCCGGCGAGCACGCCCGAGGCGCTGACGCGGCTCTACGCCTGGGCCGACGTGCTGGTGCTGCCCTCGCGCTTCGAGGGCCTGCCGCTCACCGTGCTGGAGGCCATGCGCCTCGGCGTCGTGCCGCTCGCGAGCGACGTCGGCGCGCTCGGCGAGGCCGTGATCCACGGCGAGCCCGGGCTGCTCGTCGCGCGCGACGCCGGTCTCGCGCGGGCGATGGCCGAGGCCCTCGCGGGGCTCGCCGCCGACCGCGACCGCCTCGCAGCGCTCTCGCGCGCCGCCGCCGCGGTTGCCCGCGCGCGCGACTGGCAGGCCGCCACCCTGCCGCTCGCGCGCGCGCTCGACGAGGCCGTCGCCGCGCGCCGCCCCGCCCGCTCACCGGAGAACGCCGCATGAGCACGATCTTCGATCTCGGCATGCACCGCGGGCTCGACACCCGCTTCTACCTCGACAAGGGCTTTCGCGTGGTGGCGCTGGAAGCCAACCCGGCGCTGGTCGCCGAGGCGCGCGGGGCCTTCGCGCCGGAGATCGCCGACGGGCGCCTCGCGATCGAGGACCGCGCGCTCTGGTCGGACGAGGCCGGGACCATCGCTTTCTGGGTCAACTCCGAGAAGGACGACTGGTCGAGCGCGATCCGCGGCTGGGCCGAGAAGGGCGGGCACGCCGCTCACTGCGTCGAGGTCGCCACCGTCACGCTCGGGCGGCTGTTCGACCGCCATGGCGTACCCTACTACGCCAAGTGCGACATCGAGGGAGCCGACGAGGTGTTCGTGCGCCAATTGCACGACGACCCGCGCCGGCCGGCCTTCGTCTCGGTCGAGGCGGCCTCGGCCGATCTGTTCGCCTATCTCCGCGCTGCCGGCTACGACCGCTTCCAGATCGTCAACCAGGCGTTCCTGCCCTTCGCCGCGATCCCCGACCCCGCCCGCGAGGGCGTGCGCGTCGAGGCGCGCTTCAACGGGCACATGAGCGGCCTGTTCGGCCGCGAGCTGGAGCCTGCGCGTTGGAAGGGCTTTCGCGACGCGCTGGACGACTTCCTGGCCTTCGAGCGGCTGCGCCACCGCGATCCGCTGCTCGCGCACGGCTGGATCGACGTCCACGCCACCACCCACGCCGCGCTCGCCGACGGCTGAGCCCGCCCGATCCGACGAGGAGAGTTCGACCGATGACGGATATCTCGCCCCGGCCCCCGACCGCGCCGTTGGCCGGTCTCGTGCGACTGCTGACCGGGCGGCGCCGTGCCGCGCCGCGCCGCGAACCGGTCGCGCCGACGCCGTTCGGGGCGCTCGCTCCGGCCATGCCCGAGCCCGCGTTGCTTCTTCTGCCCGAGCCGGCCGCACCGACGCTGCCAGCGTCCCCCGCCGAGGCCGGCGGCCCGGCGCGGGCTTACCCCGCCCTCCACGCGCCGCGCGACGGCTTCGTGTTCGTCGTCACCTACGGCCGTTCCGGCTCGACGCTGACGCAGCGGCTCCTGAACGCGCTGCCCGGCTGGTGCATCCGTGGCGAGAACGCGAACCTCACCTACCACCTCGCCCAGATCGCGCATCTGGCCGCGACCCACGAGATGTATGCGATGCGCCGCACCGACGCGGTGAGGCCGCGCGAGGAGCGGCATCTCTACACCCGCGACCTCGTCGGCGAGGCGCACGACCCTTGGTGGGGCGTCGAGGCGGTCGACCCCGACGACCTGCGCCTGTCGCTCATGAACCTGTTCGCCGAGAAGGTGCTGCGTCTTCCCTCCGGCACCCGCGTCGGCGGCTTCAAGGAGATCCGGCAGTGGGAGGACGCGGGTTTCTTCGCGCGCCATCTCGACGTGCTGAAGGAAAGCTTCCCGAACGCGCGCTTCCTGTTCCAGAAGCGCGGCCACGAGGCGGTCGCGCGCTCGCAGTGGTGGCGCAAGCTCGACGCCGCGGTGGTCGCGCGCAGGCTCGCCACCGCCGATCGGTTGTTCGAGGACTACGCGGCGGCGAACCCGGAGCGCTCCTTCGTGATCGAGCACGAGCGCTACGCCGAGGGCGCGCCCTACGTGCGCGAGATCCTCGGTTTCCTCGGCGAGGCGCTCGACGACGCGGCGATAGAGGCGGTGCTCGCGAGCCGGCTGAACCACTGAGCCCCGGCCGCCGTCCGGCGGCGGTGTCGCGTCATGAGAGGATCGGGCGCCCTCCCGGGCGCTCCTGCTGGCGCCCGCCCCGTGTCCCGACCGCGCGGGCGTCGGGAGGCCCTCGCCGCGGCGCGAGCGCCTCGTCCGCGGTGACAGTGCCCGTCCGCGCGCGTTAGGGTCTGACACGACCCCGCGTCGTCCCGCCGCGATCCCGAGGAGAGCGTCTTGATCGCTTCGAACGCGCCGCGGCGCCACGGCCGGTCGTGATCGCCGACGCCCGCGAAAAGCCGGTCGCCGGTCCCGCCACCGGCAGCGTCCTCGTCGCCGAGCGCGCGCGCGCGACGGTGGTGCTGCGCCTCGTCGGGATGAACGCGCCCGCGCTCGCGCTGTTCGGCCTCGTGCCCGCGCTGGTGGCGCTCGCGGAGGGGGCCTGGATGGTCGCGCTCGCGCTCGCGCCGGGCGTGGGGGCGGCGCTCCTTCTGTGGGTGGTCGCGCGCCTCACCCGCTGCGACGAGCCGCGCCCGATCGAGGGGCTGGTCTCGGTCGCGCTCTCCTTCCTGCTCGCCTGCCTCGCGATCGCGCCGGGGTTCCACGCTCTCGGCATGAGCCCGGTCGACGCGCTGTTCGAGGCGGTCTCGGGCGTCACCACCACCGGGCTCAGTCTCGCGAAGGGGCCGGCGGACTGGCCGCTCGCGGGCCATGTGCTCCGCGCCTGGTCGCAATGGCTCGGCGGCTTCGCCTTCATCGCCGTGGCGCTGGCGCTGGTGATCGGGCGGGGCACGATCGCGCGCCAGATCGGCTCGGCCGAGGGGCTAGCCGAGGAGCGCGCGAGCTCGACGCGGCTGCGCGCGGCGCGGCTGCTCGCGGCCTACGTCGTGTTCACGCTCATGGCCGTCGCGGCGCTGGTGCCGCTCGCGTGCGACCCGGTCGAGGGGCTGCTCGTCGCGCTCGCCGCCGTCTCGACCGGGGGCTTCTCGCCGCGCGCCGACAGCCTCGCCGGCGAGAGCGTCTGGTTCCAGAGCGCGACCGCGGTCGCGATCTTCCTCGGCGCGCTCTCGCTCGCCCGGCTCTGGAGCGTGCGCTCGGGGCTCGGCCCGCTCGTGCGCGACGGCGAGGTCCGGGTCTTCGCGCTGTTCATCCTGTTCACCCTCGCGGCGGTGCTGATGATCGAGTGGCCGCGCGATCTGGTGGCGCCGCGCGACGTCGCCTTCGCGGTGGTGAGCGCGCACACCACCGCCGGCTTCTCGACCGGGCCGACGAGCGATCTCGCCCCCGCCTCGCTGATCGTGCTCGCCGCCGCCATGGCGGTCGGCGGCTGCCTCGGCTCCACCGCCGGCGGTCTCAAGGTGTTCCGCTTCGCCTTCCTGCTCTCGGCCGCGCGCCTCGCGCTCCTGCGCACGCGCATCCCCGAGAGCGCGCAGAGCTATCTGCGCGTGTTCGGGCGCAAGACCGCCGGCGGCGAGGGCACCAACGTGATGGGCCTCGTCGTGCTCTACATCGCCTCGCTGGTCGCGGTCTGGCTGCTGCTGGTGGTCGCCGGCGTCGCGCCGATGGCGTCGTTCTTCGCCTCGGTCTCGGCGCTCTCGGGCGTCGGGCTCTCGGCCGGCGGCATCGCCGCGTCCTTGCCGGACGTCGCCAAGGCGGGGCTCTGCGTGGCGATGCTGCTCGGGCGGCTCGAGTTCCTGGCGCTGATCGCGCTCGCGGCGCCCGGCACCTGGCTGAGGAGAGGATAACCCATGCGCATCGTCATCGCCGGCGCCTCGCGCCTCGGCGCGCGGCTCGCGACCAAGTTGGTGGAGGCCGGCCACGAGGTGGTGGTGATCGACCGCGACCGCGACCGGCTGGAGAGCCTAGCCGAGACGCTCGACTGCGGCATGATCGAGGGCGACGCCTCGCACCCCTCGACGCTCAGACAGGCGGCCAACGAGGCGGGCGACGTGTTCGTCGGCCTCGGCGGGCAGGACCAGGACAACGTGCTCTCGGCCGTGGTCGCGCGCACGGTCGGCTTCGCCCGCGTGATCCCGCAGGTGCGCGACACCGAGCTCGGCGAGGTCTGCGACGCGCTCGGGCTCGACGACGTGGTGGTGCCCGAGGAGACCATGGCCGAGTCCTTACGCGCCTCGATCGAGGACGGCGGCCCGGCGAGCCGCACCGCGCCGCTGACGCAGAGCTTCCGCTTCGGCGACTGCGTCGTGGCCGACCGCCACGGCGGCAGCACGATCGAGAGCCTCGGCCTCGACCGCGGCGTGCGCATCGTGGCGCTGAGCCGGCGCGGCCGCGACTTCTTCGCCGACCCAGACACCGAGCTGCGTGCGGGCGATCGCGCGATCTTCGTCGGCGAGCCGAAGGCCCTCAGGTCCGCCCGCGCGTTGCTCGTCTCCGAGGACGACGGCTGAGACCGTCTCCGCAGGACTATGTGGCCGCGCCGCGGGGAGCGACGCGACCGGGTTCACCGGGACGCTGCCGCGCGAGAGCGGCCCCGTCGGCGCGATGCTGCGCCGCTGCCCTCCGAGGCGACGATGCCGACGGCCGGCCTCGCGGCGCGCCGAGACGGCGGACGCGCCGCCCGTCGCCGACCTCAGACCAGCTCCTCCGGCAGCCCCGGTCCTGGCAGCGCGAACTCCTCGGCCGGCTCGGGATCGTAGGGCAGCAGCAATCCCCGCCGCTCGGCGGGCGCACGCGCGGCGTTCTCCTGGCTGAGCGCGCGCCAAGCGGCCACGGCGGTCTCGGGGCGGTAGTACTCCTCCCCGGCGTCGCCGGGCAGCCAGTGGCGAAACAGCCGGCGGCGGAGCTCGGCGGCAGTGGCCGGCGCGTGCAGCCAGACGCCCGCCTCGATGTCCCAGCGCAGCGAGCGGCCGTTGAGGTTGGCCGAGGAGACGATCGCCGACTCGTCGTCGCGCACCATCAGCTTGGCGTGGACGTAGACGATCGGCGCGCCCCAGGCCTGGTCGCGGCCGTCGCTGTCGCTCGCGACCGGACGGCAGGGCGAGACGGCGACGAAGCGCTCGCCGAAGGCGGCCGCCACCCGCTCGACCCCGTCGGTCTGGAGCTTCTCGCCGAAGCGGTGCGCGATCCCGCTCTCGCCGTCGAAGGCGACCTGCTCTGGGGCGGCGGGCAGCACCAGGATCAGCCCGAGCCCCGGCGCGCGCCCGGCGGCGCGTTCCAGCGCCTCGATCACCGGGGTCGAGCGGAAGAACTGGGTCTCGATGAAGAGAAGATCGCGCGCGCGGGCGAACTCCTCGAGATAGCGCCGCTCGATCTCGGCACGGAGCACCTTGGGCGCCATGCGCCAGGGGCGGCGCGCGTGCTCGGCGACGGTGCGCAGGAGCTGGATGCGCCCGTCCGGCTCGGCCGGAGCCGGGTCGGGCAGGGCGCCCTCGCTCGAGCCGATCGCCCGGGCGGCCTGGGTCGGCTCGGCGCCGCGGCCGGGCGAGCGCAGCGCCTGCGCCGGCCCCTCCGTCGCGCGCGTCGCGTCCGCCTCGTCGGGGTAGGCCAGCGCGCTGATCGCGCGGGGCACCGGCATCGCGCCGTCGGGCGCGTGGCGCGCGTACTGCCGGCCCATCGCCGCCATGCGCAGCCGGTCGCGGTTCCAGAGTTCGGCGACGTGGCGGGCGATGTCGGTGGCCACGGGGCCGTCCACCTCGACCGAGACGTCGTGCCAGGTCTGCTCGGCCGGACGCGTGTGCGTCGGCTCGTCGTAGCGTCGCTCGTTGACGTCGAGTCCGCCGATCACCGCGCGCGTCGTGTCGAACACGGCGATCTTCTGGTGGTAGGTGGCGGGGTAGAGCCGCGGCAGCGACAGGGGCCGCCAGCGCACCTCGCCGCGCGAGCGGGAATGGCGCAGGTAGCGCCAGAGGCCGGGGCGGCGGGCGAGCGCCGCGCGCGGGTCGCCGGCCTCGTTCAGCGCGCGGCGCTGGCGCCCGATCGCGTGCAGCGCGAGCGGGCCGAAGCCGAAGCGCAGCCCGCGGCCGACCCGCGCGTCGTGGCGCACGGCCATGACCTCGAAGTCGCCCGCCTCGTACAGCGGCCACAGCGCGGCGATCGAGGCCCAGGTGTCCTCGTGCAGCTTCGGCGCGCCGAGCGGATCGAAATCCGAGATCATCACCCGCACCTGCACGCCCGCCTCGAGCCGCTCGCGCAGCAGCTCGAACCAGGTCTCGGCGCCGAGGTCGGGGCACCGGAGCCGCGTCGAGGGATCGAAGATGCGGAAGGCCAGCCAGATCGAGCGCACGGCCGCCGCGGCGGCGCGTTCGAGCGCGGGGAAGCCCTGCTCGGCGGTGACGAGCGGGCGGAAGATCCCCAGGGGGCGCTCGGGATAGGCGTCGGTCAGACCGGGCCGGCCGCGGAGCTTCTCGGCGAACCGGCTGCGGCGCGACGTGCTGTCGGGGGGCACGGCGGCTCCTCGCGGGTCGGTGGAGGTCGGGACGGGTCGTCGCAGGGGATGGGGACGCGGAAGGCGGGTGTCAACGCCCGAAGCCGATGACGACCGGTCGCTTCGACGCGGCACGGGGATCGTGGACGCTGCGAGCGCTGGGGGCGAGGGCGCCGGGCGCGGGCTCACGCCACGGCATAGGGATACGGCGCGGCCGAGGACGCAACCCGGGCGCGTGCCGCTCGTTATCTCCGCCGTGTGGCCGATGCGCCACCACGGATCACAACGGCACAGCACGGCGGCGAAGGGCCGCCGCCCCGATGCTGATGCCGCGCAGTCGAAGGGGACGATACCCATGCAGAACCTCGCGGGCAAGAAGATCGCGATTCTCTCGACCAAGGGCTTCGAGCAGGCCGAGTTGACCGAGCCCAAGCGCCAGTTCGCCGAAGCCGGCGCCGAGGTCACGGTGATCGCGCCGGAGAAGGGCAGCATTCGCGGCTGGGACGAGACCGACTGGGGCGACGACGTCGAGGCGACGATGGGCCTCGACGAGGCCCGCGCCGAGGATTTCGACGCCCTCGTGCTGCCGGGCGGGCAGATCAACCCCGACCTGCTGCGCGTCGAGCCCCGCGCGATCCGGCTCATCCAGTCGTTCCACGACCTCGGCAAGACGATCGGCGCGATCTGCCACGCACCCTGGCTGCTGATCGAGGCGGGGATCGTGAAGGGGCGCACCGCCACCTGCTACCGCTCGATCCGCACCGATCTGAGGAACGCCGGCGCGAGCGTGGTCGACGAGACCGTTGTCGCCGACGCCGGCATCGTCACCAGCCGCAATCCGGGCGATCTCGACGCCTTCTGCGCCAAGATCGCCGAGGAGATCCTCGAAGGCCGCCACGACCGCCGGCCGGTCGCGGCCTGAGCCGCGCCTTCGAGCCGGGCGGCGGCGGCCTCCCCCGTCGCCGTCCTCCCTGCCGCTCGACCCCCAAGGAGCACGACATGAGCGATCCGAAGAATCTCAAGGAACTCTATCTCGAGGAGATGGGCGATCTCTGGTCGGCCAACGACCAGATGCGCAAGACCGTCGTGAAGATGGCCGAGACGGCCTCGGACAGCGAGCTGAAGAGCCAGCTCGAGAAGTCGGCCAAGGGCATCCAAGACCACACCGACACGATCAAGACCCTGATCTCCGAGGCCGGCGGCAACGTCGAGAAGGAGCACTGCAAGGGCATGGAAGGTCTGGTGACCGAGGCGCACAAGCACGCGGTCGACGCCGACATGCCCGCCGCGGTCAAGGACGTCTCGATCATCTCGCAGTATCACCGCATGAGCCACTACGGCATCGCGGGCTTCGGCACGGCCAAGGCCTATGCCGAGGCGCTGGGTCTGCAGGACCACGCGCGCAAGCTCGACGGAATGGTGAGCGACATCTACGCCCAGGAGGCGTACATGTCCCGTCTCGCCGAGCGGTCGAAGAACCTCCAAGCGGTCTGATCGGCCGCCGACGGGCCTCGATCAGGGGGTCCTGTGCCGAGGGGCCGCGCCCCGCCGAGCCGGGCGCGGCCCTCAGAGGCCGTGGTAGTCGCGGTACCAGGCGACGAAGCGGCCGAGCCCCTCCTCGATCGACGTCGAGGGGCGAAAGCCCACCGCCCGTTCGAGCGCCGTCGTGTCGGCGCTCGTCTCCTCCACGTCGCCGAGCTGCATGTCGCGGTAGGCGACCCGCGCCTCGCGCCCCGTCGCCTCCTCCAGCACCCGGACGAAGCGCATCAGGTCCTCGGGCGCGCTGTTGCCGATGTTGTAGACCCGCGCCGGGGCCCAGCTCGACGCCGGGTCCGGCGCGGCGCGGTCGAAGGTCGGATCGGGTTCGGGCGGACGGTCGATCAGCCGCGCCACCGCCGTGACCACGTCGTCGATGTAGGTGAAGTCGCGGCGCATCCGCCCGTGGTTGTAGATCTCAATCTCGCGCCCGGCGAACAGCCGCTCGGTGAACTTCCAGTAGGCCATGTCCGGCCGGCCGCGGGGGCCGTAGACGGTGAAGAACCTGAGGCCGGTGGTCGGCAGGCCGAACAGGTGCGCGTAGGCGTGCGCCATCAGCTCGTTCGCCTTCTTGGTCGCCGCGTACAGGCTGACCGGATGGTCGACGCTGTCGCCGGTCGAGAACGGCAACTTGGCGTTGCCGCCGTAGACCGAGGACGACGAGGCGTAGAGCAGGTGGCGCGTGCCGGCATGGCGACAGCCCTCGAGCACGGTCAGGAAGCCCGAGAGATTGGCGTCGGCGTAGTCGTGCGGCGCCTCGAGCCCGTGGCGTACGCCGGCCTGCGCGGCGAGGTGGACCACGAGGGCCGGGCGCTCGCGCGCGAACAGCGCCGCGGTGGCCTCGCGGGAGGCCAGGTCGAGGCGCTCGAAGCGAAAGCCCGCGCGCCCGTCGAGACGCGCGAGCCGGGCTTCCTTCAGCCGGACGTCGTAGTAGGGGGAGAGGTTGTCGACGCCGAGGACGGCGCGGCCCTCGTCGAGGAGCCGCTCGGCGAGGGCCGCGCCGACGAAGCCGGCCGCGCCGGTGAGGAGGACGGCGCCTTCGTCGCTCGCCTGCGCCATCTCAGGGCCGCCCGACCGAGACGTAGGCGAAACCGGCCTCGCGCGCGTCCTCGGGCTGGTAGACGTTGCGCAGATCGATCATCCGCGCCTCGGCCATCGCGCCCGCGAGACGCTTCAGGTCGAGCGCGCGGAACTCGTTCCACTCGGTCAGGATGACGATCGCGTCCGCGCCTTCGGCGGCGGCATAGGGGTCGTCGTGCCACTCGACGTTGTGGAGCAGGTGCTCGCCTTCCTTGCGCCCCTGGGGGTCGATCACCCGCACGGTCGCCCCGCCGCCGACCAAGGCGGGGACCACCGTCAGCGAGGGGCTGTCGCGCATGTCGTCGGTGTTGGGCTTGAAGGTGACGCCGAGCACCGCGATCGTGCGGCCGGCGATGCGGTCGTCGAGCGCGTCGGCGATCTTGGTCACCATCGCGCGCTTGCGCGCGTCGTTGACGTTGATCACCGTCTCGACGATGCGCATCGGCGAGGCGTATTCCTGCCCAGAGCGCGCGAGCGCGGAGGTGTCCTTCGGGAAGCACGAGCCGCCGTAGCCGGGGCCGGGGTGCAGGAACTTCGGCCCGATCCGCCCGTCGAGGCCGATCCCCTTGGCCACGTGCTGCACGTCGGCGCCGGTCTTCTCGCACAGATCGGCGATCTCGTTGATGAAAGTGATCTTGGTCGCGAGGAAGGCGTTCGCCGCGTACTTGATGATCTCGGCGCTCTCGAGCGAGGTGGTGACGATCGGCGTCTCGCGCAGGTAGAGCGGGCGATAGATGTCCTTCATGACCTCCTCGGCGCGGCTCGCGCCGGGCTCGACGCCGACCACGACGCGGTCGGGGCGCATGAAGTCCTCGATCGCCGCGCCCTCGCGCAGAAACTCCGGGTTGGAGGCGACGTCGAAGTCGAGATCGGGATTGGCCGCCTTCACCCGGCGCGCGACCTCGGCGTTGGTGCCGACCGGCACGGTCGATTTGGTCACGATCACCGCGTAGTGGTCGAGATGGCGCGCCACCTCCTCGGCGGCGGCGAAGACGTACTGCAGATCGGCATGGCCGTCGCCGCGCCGCGTCGGCGTTCCCACCGCGATGAACACCGCGTCGGCGCCCTCCAGCGCGGGCGCGAGCTTGGTGGAGAAGCCGAGCCGCCCGGCCGAGACGTTGCGCGCGATCAGCTGTTCGAGGCCGGGCTCGTAGATCGGCACGCGCCCGGCCTCGAGCGCGTCGATCTTGGCGGCGTCGCGGTCGACGCAGACCACGTGGTGGCCGAAGTCGGAGAAGCAGGCGCCGGAGACAAGGCCGACGTAGCCTGCGCCGATCATGGCGATGCGCATCGTTTGGGCTCCTCTAGCGGCACGGCCGACCACGCGTCGGCCGGCCGGGGCGGGTCATGTTGCGCTGCATAAAGAAGCCGGCGCAAGAAATCACGCCGGCCTCGTCGTCTTGCACGCGGGCGTTGCCGTTCGGCGCGCTGTCGGACCCGATCGGATCGGGTCCCGCGCGCCGGCTTCCCGTTCTCGTACGCTTTCGCGGTGTCCCGCGCGTTCCGTCGGACGGGACGCGCGCCTAGCCCGCCGAGGCGCGGCGGCTCGTCTTCCCGTCGCCCTTGCGGTCCTCGCTCGGCGCGTCGGTCGCCTCCGCGTCCGTCCCGGGGGCGTCGGCCGCGCCTTCGGGCTTCGGCTCCGCTCCGGAGGGCTCGGCCTCCCGCCCGGCCGGGATCGGCGAGGTCTGCGCCTTCTCGCGCGCGGCCTCGGCGCCGTCCTCGGCCGCCTCGCCGCGGGGCGTCTCGTCGGGCTTGGCCTCGATGCGCGGCACGTCGGCGGTGTTGGCGTCCGGCTCCGTCTCGGAGCCCACCAGGAGCGGCATCAGCGTCGCGTCGGTGATCATGCCCTCGGCCGAGCCCGGCGCGCCGATGCCGCGCACGAGCCAGGTGCGCACCTCGCTCTCGGGGCGGCCCTCGCCGCGCGCGATCGCGGCGCGGATCGCGCAGTAGCGCGCCGACGGCTCGGTCTCGCCGAGCTTGCGCAGCTCCGCGCGGGCCTCGTCCCACTTGCGCTCGACCAGCGCCAGCTCGGCGCGGGTGTAGCGGGTCTGGGCGTGCTCGGGGTTGGCCTCGAACAGCGACTCGAAGCGATCGCGGCGCTTGTCGGGCGTCTCGTCGGGTTCGAGCCCGGCGTGGATCGCGGCGATCTTCGGCCCCGGCTCGGTGCGCCAGGCGTCGTGGACGAGCTTGGCCGCCTGCTTGGTCGCGCCGGTGTCGACGAGGTAGGCGGTCGCCTTCTCCAGCGCCTCGACGTTGGTCGGGTCGATCTTGGCGGCGTCGACCGCCTGCTTCATCGCCTCGCCTTCCTGGCCGGCGTCCTGCTTCTCGGCCGCCTGCGCGAGCGCCAGCATCGACTCGCGCCGCGCGGTCTCGGCCTCGGTCAGCAGGTTGGCGCGCTTCATCGCCCCGAGCGTCTCGCGCGCGCCTTCCCAGTCGTACTTGTGGCTCTGCAGGACGTAGAGGTTCTCCAACGTCTCGCGGTCGTCGGTCTTGAGCGAGGCCGCGGTCTTAGCGAGTACCAGCGCGGTCTCGCGGTCGCCCTCGCTCTCGGCGAGGCGCAAGAGCCCCTTCACGCCGACGAGCGCGGTCTCGGAATGGTCGGCGAGGGCGCGGTAGTAGCTCTTGGCGCGCGCCTTGTCGCCCGACAGCTCCGCCGCCTTGGCGCTCGCCAGCCGCGACAGCTCGGGACGCTTGAGCTTCGATTCGGCGATCTTGGCCTTCTGCTTGGCGCGCTTGGTGTCGCCGGCCTCGATCGCCTGGAAGGTCTGGGCGAGCGCCTCGGCGCCGCGACGCTCCTCGCCGCGCTCGAAGTAGCGCCTGAAGCTCGAATCGCCGCCGACGATGAAGCTGAACAGGCCGAGCGCGAAGCCGACGCTCCGGACGAGGAGATAGACGGCGATGTAGGCGGCGATGATCGCGAGCACGGCGATGATCGGGCGCACCTGCACCTCGTCGCCGCGGAAGGTGATCAGCACGCCGTCGCCCTCGGGGGCGGTCAGCAGGTAGTGGGCGCCGAAGATCAGCGCCGCGGCGATGGCGATGAAGATCGCGACCTTGAGGATCGAATTAAGCATACCGCTCTCCCGTTCTCAGCCCTGCCGGCCCTGGTCCGGGCTCTCGCCCTCGTCCCCCAATCCCGCGCCGATGTCGGCGAGGTAGCTGTCGAGCGCGCGGCCCGCGGCGACGCGCACGCGCAGGTCTGCGATCCAGTCCTCGATCGCGCCCTTCGCCGTTTGCGAGAGGCCCTCCGCCTCCTCGAGCGCGCGCCCGGCGTCGCCGCGGTCGAGGGCGGCCTGGATGCGCCCGAGCCGGGCTGCGGTGCCCTCGCCCTCGACCGCGCCGGTCGGGCGCGCGGTCACCTGTCGGCCGAGCCAGGCGCCGAGCTGCTCCAGCGGGCCGCCGTCCTCGGTCGTCTCGCCGGTCTCTGCGCGCAGCGCCTGGCGCGCGGCGACCTGGAAGCGCCCCGACAGCGCCTCGGTGGTCGGCACGCCGGCCTCGGCCTTGGACGGCAGCGGCTCGGGGGGAGCCTCGCCGGCCGTCTCGGCGATCGCCCGGAGCGCGTCCTCGAAGGGCGTGCCGGTCTTCATCGCGAGGCGGAGCCGCTTGGCCTCGGCGTTCAGCCGCGCGAGGCGCTCCTGCTCGACCGCGCGGGCCTCGGCCTCGTCGCGTGCGGCCTCGGCCTCGGCGACGCGCCGGCGTGCGTCCTCCAAATCCCGCTCCATCGTGCGGACCAGCTCGTTGAGCGCCGCGAAGTCCTCGGCCGTGGCCGCCTCCGGGCCGCCTTCGATGCTCTCGATCCGGCCGGCGAGCGCGGCGATCTCGCTCCGCATCGTCGGGGCCGTGTCCTCCAGCCCGCGAAGCCGCCCGGCCAGCTGATCCAGCTCCTCGGCCCCGACCTCGGGCTCGGCGCCCTCGAGGGCCGCGATGCGCTCGGCGACGCCGGCGAGATCCTCCTGGCTCACCTCCGGGGCCGCCCCTTCGAGCGCGTCGAGGCGGGCCTGCACGTCGGCGAAGGCTTCGGGCGAGACCGCGGGGTCGGCCTGTTCGAGCTGGTCGAGGCGCCGGGCGAGCTGGTCGAGGCGTTCGCCCGCGGCGGCGCCGCTTTCCTCGCCGCCCCGGGCCATCTCGCCCAGGCGCTGCTCCAGCGAGGCGAGCCGGTCGGCGAGGGTGGCGTTGTCGGGCGCGTCCTCGGCGCGCACGCGGCCGGCGAGGTCCGAGACGCGGTCCTCGAGCGCCCCGAGCGCCTCCGTCGACGCCCGGTCGTCGACCGCCTGCGCGGCCGTCTCGACCCGGTCCTCGGCCTCGACCACCCGCTGCTCGAGCGCATCGATCTCGGCGACGGCGGTGGTGCCGCGCGAAATCAGCACGTCGGCGACCGAACTCGGGACGTGGGGGGCGATGTGCGGCGCGGCCCAGAGCGCGCCGATCGCGCCGACCAGCAGCGCGACGAGGGCCGCGAGCCAGACGCCGGCGGCCGAACCGCCGCGCCGCGGGCGCGCCGCCGCCTCGGGCATGGCCGGCGGACGGGGGGTGCGCGGCGGGCTCTTCGGCGTCGGCTGGAGATCGGGCGGTGTCTTCGCACCGGCCCCCTCGCCC
>JBHJHI010000057.1:0-72004 GCA_050330995.1 Paracoccaceae bacterium | reverse complement strand
GGCACGCGCTACGGCGCGACCGCGCTGTTCGCGGGCGACGCGACCGACCGGGGCGCGCGCGTCGGGGCGGACACGAGCCTCGCCGACGCGCGCGCCGCAGCCCTCGCCGCCGGCGGCGGCGCGGCCGGACAGGCCGCGCTGCGCACCGTATTCGACGCGCCGGGCGGCGCCTTCGCGACCGGCCACTACACCGGCGGCGCCGGTCCGGCGCCCGGCGTGGCGATCGACGAGGGGGCCGTGGTCGAGACCGGACTGCGCGCCGACGACGCCGTGTTCCGCGACGTGCTGCGCGAGCTGGCGGCGCTGGCGGTAGCTACCGACACGAGCGTGACGCCCGACCGCGAGGAGCGCCACGCGCTCGCGGGCGAGGCGACCGGGCGGCTGCGGGGCGCGCTCGACGCGCTCGGCGACACGCGCGCGCGTCTCGGTCTCGTGGAGGCCGGGATCGAGGAGACGCGGGTCGCGCGCGAGGCGGAGGCGACCGCGCTCGACCTCGCACTGGAGAAGCTGACCGCGCGGGACCCGTTCGAGGCGGCGACCGCGCTGGTGGCGACCGAGGACGCGCTCGAGTCGCTGTTCGCGGCCACGGGACGGCTCTCGGCGCTCTCGCTGACGGCGTACCTGCGATGATCCGCGCCCTCGCCTGCCTCGTGGCGCTCGCCCTCGCCCTTGCCCTCGCCCCCGTTCTCACCCTGCCCGCCACGGCCGCGCCGCGGCTCAAGGATCTGGTCGATGTCGAGGGCGTGCGCGGCAACGACCTCGTCGGCTACGGGCTCGTGGTCGGGCTCGACGGCACGGGCGATTCGATCCGCAACTCGCCCTTCACCGAGGAGGCGCTCGCGAACCTCCTCGAACGCCTCGGCGTCAACGTCTCGGGCGAGGCGTTCCGCACCCGCAACGTCGCCGCCGTGATCGTCACCGCCGTGCTGCCGCCGTTCGCGCGGGCGGGCTCGCGGCTCGACGTCTCGGTCTCGGCGATCGGCGACGCGGGCAGCCTGATGGGCGGCACGCTGGTGATGACGCCGCTCAACGCCGCCGACGGCGCGGTCTACGCGGTCGCGCAGGGACCGATCCTGGCCTCGGGCTTCGCGGCCGTCGGCGCGGCGGCCGAGGCGGTGACCGGCGTGCCGCCCGCGGGCACCATTCCGGGCGGCGCGCGGGTCGAGCGCGAGGTCGCCTTCGCCTTCGAGAGCCTCGACGTCCTGCGTCTCGGCCTGCGCGAGCCCGACTTCACCACGGCGCGGCGGATCAAGGAGGCGGTGGACGCCGCCCTCGGCCCCGGCGTGGCCGCGACCCGCGACCCCGGCACGGTGACGCTGAGCCTCGCCGGCACGGGGATCGCGCCGGCCGAGGCGATCGCGCGCATCGAGAACCTCGCCGTCAGCCCGGCGCTCAAGGCGCGGGTGATCGTCGACCAGCGCTCGGGCACGATCGTGCTCGGCGAGGACGTGACGATCTCGTCGGTCGCCGTCGCCCAGGGCAACCTGACGATCCGGGTGCGGGAGACGCCGGTCGCGGTGCAGCCCAACCCCTTCGCCGCCGGCGAGACGGTGGTGCTGCCGCGCACCGCGATCGGGGTGGACGAGGACGACGACGCCCGCCTCGCGCTCGTCGAGCGCAACGTGACGCTCGCCGATCTGGTGGCCGGGCTTAACGCCCTCGGCGTCGGCCCGCGCGACATGATCGACATCCTGATGGCGATCGACGCCGCCGGCGCGCTGCACGCGGAACTGATCGTGCGGTGAGGCGCGGACGGGACCGGCCAGCGCTCTGCTATCGACCGGGCGGCGAGCGCACCCCTCTCCGCGATACCGGACGCGGGACCGACGCAGGCGCCGTGCCGTCGCCCTGTCGGCTGACGACGAGAGCCGGGGCGTCTCCGGGTTCCGCTAGAGGCAGACCGGCCGCGCCGAGCCCGACGCCGCCGCGACAGGCGCGTGCCGCGCCTACGCGGCTCCGAACCGTGCCTGCAGCGCGTCGCAGTCGGCGGCGACGAAGGCCGCCGTCTGGGGATCGAGATAGTGGTCCACCCGGTCGCGCACATGGACGACGAGGGCATCGTCGGAGGAATCGGCCGACCAGTCCTCGCCGTCCGCCCCCGTGGCCGCCGCTCGTCCCGAGAGGGCGCGCCACTTGGCGCACCAGCTCAGCGACCAGAGCCACATCGCCCGGCGCAGCGGCGCGATCCAGGGGCGCATCGCGTCCGCCCCCTCGCCGTAGCGATCCAGCCAGAGCGCCATCGCCTCGGCCGTCCGCTCGGTATCGAGCACCGCATGGCTCTCGATGTCCCAGGTGGTCGAGGTGTAGAGCGTCGCGTGGGCGAGATCGAGCGGAGGCGGGCCGTAGCGCGCCTTCTCCAGATCGACCAGCACCGCGCGGCCGTCGTCCCGCACGAGGAAGTTGCCGGGATGGGCGTCGAAGGAGATCAGCCGCGCCTCCGGACGGTCCGGGCTGGCGGCACGCGCCTTCAGGCCCGCCAGCCCCTCGCCGATCAGCGTTCGCGTGAACGGCTCGACCCCGGCCGTGTCCAGATACCGCGCCTGCGCTTCGATCTCGGCGATCATGGCCCCGAGCGGGTCGTCGGGCGCGAGAAGCGGCGGGCGCTCGGCCACCGGGGGCACCGGCAAGGCGTGGATCGACGCGAGCGCCGCGACGATCGCGTCCAGGTCTTGCGGCAACTCCGCCGCCCGCCCCTCGATCTCCTCGACCAGCAGCCCGCCGCGCGGCAGCGCGTCCGAGGGCGCGATCACCCCGTGCAGGCGCGGCGCGTGACCGCTCTCGGCGGCGCGCGCGAAGCAGGCGGCTTGGTAGGCGAGGTTCTCGTGCGCGGCGAGGCCCATCTGGCTCTGCTTGGGGCACCGCGCGACAAGGTCGGTGCCGGGGAGGCGGAGATGGTCGTGCGCGAGGCCCTTGTCGGCCATCGGCTCGGCACGCGTGCCGGCGGCCGGATGGCCGGCCTCGGCCAGCGCGCGGCTCAGGCGTCGGGCGAGATCGGCACGGCGTCCCTCGCCGGCGGGGTCGGCCTCGGTCATCGGCGCTCCGCTTCGCTGAAAGCCCGCCCTCTACGCGACGCCCGGCCGCCGGGCCAGACCGCGGGCGCCGCCTCCGCCTCGGGCTCCGGCCCGAGGGCACGGTCGAAGCGACACGCCATGCCGGCGCGGCGCCCGGACCGAGGCCAAAGGCGACGGTGGTCTCGCGCCCGCTCCGCGAGGCCGAGCGGGCGGGCCGGCGCGGGGGCCTCGCGCGCGCCCCGTCCGAAGGCGGCACGGGTCGGTCGGGCGAACGGCCGGTCCGACGCCGGCAGGACACGCGAGGCGCGCCACGCCACGGCGCTCGGCCCGAAACCCTTCCCTGAAGGCCTCCCGGCCGTCTAGCCTGGCCGGACCGAGGGCAACCAGTGGGGGGATGCCGCATGACCGAGCACGCCAATCCGATCTTCGCCGCCATCGACGGGGCGCGCGTCGAGCACGAGGCGGTGCGCGCCCGCGCGGCGCGCGGCATCTGCCAAGCGCTCCGCCTCGACGAGACCGTCGAGGCGACGCCCGCCCTCGGCCTGCCCCCGGGCACGCGGGTCTCGCCGCTGGTCGAGCGACTGCTCGTCGAGATCCTGGGCGGGCGCTACGTCTTCCGCCTCTCGCTCGCGGGCTCGCGGCTGTTCGGGCGCGACCCGAAAGCGGCGATGCTCGCCGCCGAGATCGTCTCGCGCTCGGCCGGACGGCTCGCGCGCCATCCGGACGCCGCGATCCTGATCGAGACCACGCCGGACGGCGTGACCCGCGTGCCCTTCGCCGCCTGGAGCGCGGGCATCGCGGCGCCGGGCGTGGCGACGCTGCGCGAGGCCGGGGTCGAGGCGACGCTGGTGTTGGTGCCCGCCGGCGGCGGGCGGCGCGACGTGCGCCTCGAGATCGACGCGCGGGCGACGGTGCGCGCCCGGCCGGCCGCGACGGCGCCCGGCGCGCTCGCGCTGCCGGCGCCGCGCGGCTGAGCCGGGGTAGCTTCAGTAGAGCGTCGCCGCCTGACGCGCGGCCAGCTCGGCGTCGTAGGCCTCGGCGTCGAAGCCCGGCATCGCGCTCCGGGCCATCGCGCCCGCGCTCGGCACCCCGGCCTCGGGGCGCCCCTCCGGCTGCCAGAGCGCCGAACGGGCGAGCGCGCGGGCGCATTGGAAGTAGACCGCCTCGATCCCGACCACGATCACCGTGGCCGGAAGCCTGCCCCGCGCGGCGAAGCGCGCGCGGAGCGTCTCGTCGGCGGCGAGGCGGGCGCGGCCCTGTACCCGGAGCGTCTCGCCGACGCCGGGGATCAGGAACAGGAGCGCCACCCGTGGATCGCGTACGATGTTGCGCAAGCTGTCGAGGCGGTTGTTGCCGCGCCGGGCGGGGATCAGCAGCGTCGCCTCGTCCTCGATCGCGAGCAGGTCGCCCGGCCCGTCGCCGCGCGGGCTGACGTCGAGCCCCTCCGGCCCCACGGTCGCGAGCGCCATGAACCGCGCCGCCGCGATCCAGTCGCGATAGGCCGGCGTCAGCCGCGGCGCCACCTTCGCGAGGCTGGTCGGGTTGGCCGTGCCGTAGAGCGCCTCCAGCGTGGCGACGTCCTCGATCGGCGTGTCGATACGCATGGCGGCTCCCTCCCCGGCGACGAAGACGTAGGGCGCCGGCCGCCGAAGGCCCGATCCCACGACGCGTCCGGCGCGCGGACCGCGCCGTCGCGGGCCGGTGCGACCGGCGATCGGTCACGCGCCCGGACCGACGCGCCCGGATCGTGACGCGCGCGTTGCACTGCATCGGGACCCGTCATAGCCTCGCGCCGGGACGGACCGGGGGGACGACGTGGCGCATCCGTTGAGCGGGGCCGATCTCGCGACGCTGGGGCGTGCCTTTCGCGAGGGCGGCGGGCCGGACCGGCGCCTCGCCGCGCTCGCGATCCGGGCGGCGGCGCTCGCGCGGTGGCCCTCGACCGCGCTCGAGCGCCTCGTGCCCTTGCCCGCCCCCGACCGCGACGGGCCGCCGCTGTTCGTGCTCGGCCACTGGCGCTCGGGCACGACCCATCTCTACGAACTGCTCGCCGCCGGCGGCTGGGGGTACGTGCCCCCCGTCGAGGTCGGCCTGCCTCACGACGCCCTCGGGCTCGGGCGGCTCCTGCGCCCGCTGCTGGAGCGCCAGCTCCCCGAGACCCGCTGGATCGACGCGATCCCGGTGACGCCGACCGCGCCGCAGGAGGACGAGATCGCGATCGCCAACATGACGACGCTGTCGTTCTACCACGCGCTCTACTTCCCGCGCGCGTTCGACCGGCTGATGGACCGCGGCGTGTTCCTCGACGGCGCCGCCCCGGCCGAGATCGAGCACTGGCGCCGGTGCCTGCGCACCTTCCTGTCGAAGATCGCCAGGACCCAGAAGCGGCGCCTCGCGATCAAGAACCCGGTCTACACCGCCCGGCCCGCCATGCTCGCCGAGATGTTCCCGGGCGCGAAGTTCGTGTTCGTCCACCGCGACCCGGTCGACGTGTTCCTGTCGATGCGCAACTTCCATGCCCGCCTGCTCGACGTGATGGCGCTTCAGGACGTACCGGCCGAGCTCGACGTCGAGGCGACGATCCTGCGCGTCTACGACCGGATGATGACGGCCTACGCCGCGCAGACCGCCGGCTGGGGCACGCCCGACCTCGTCGAGATCGACTACGCCACGCTCGACGCCCACCCGCTCGACGCGCTCGCCACGATCTACGACCACCTCGCCCTGCCCGGTTTCGACGCGGCGAGGCCGGGCTTCGAGGCGCATCTGGCGCGCGTGGCGCGCTTCGCCAAGAACCGCTTCGCCGAGCCCGACGCCGCCCTCGCGCGCCGGCTCGACGCGGCCTGGGGGCGCTGGTTCGACCGCTTCGGCTACCCGCGCGCGGCGGCGCGCGGGCGCGAGGTGTCCCCATGCGCCTGATCCTCGCGCTGGTGGTGCCGATCACCGCGATCACGCTGACCGCGCTCTCGCTCGCGGGCGGGCCGGAGGAACTGGAGACCACCTACGCCGCCGACGACTGCCGGCGCGTCGAGGTGCTGGACCCGCTGCGCCGCCCCATCGTCGGCGTCGAGGACATGGCCGCGCTCGGCGACGGGCGGCTGCTGCTCTCGGCCTACGATCGCGCCTTTCGCGACGGCTCGGTGCGCGGCATCTACATCACCAGCGTCGAGCGCCTGACGGGCGAGCCTCCGGTCCAGGTCGACCAGCTCCGCGGCGTCGCCACCGCGGTCCGCGCGCTCTACCCCCACGGCCTCGCGCTCGACCGCACGGGGCGCCGCCTCGCCTTCGTCAACCGCCCCGAGCGGGAGACGGCGGAGGTGGTCTGGGGCCGGCTCGACGTCGCCGGCTTCACGCCGGAAGGGCGATGGGCCGAGCCGGACGCCTGCCGTGCCAACGACCTGCTCTGGCGCGGCGCCGATCTCCTGGCCAGCCGCGACCGCGCCGACTGCACCGCGTCCTGGCGCGACCTCGTGCTCGGGAGCGAGACCGGCAGCATCGTCACCGTGGGGGCGCGCGGCGCGCGCGAGCTGGCCGATGGGCTCGCCTTCGCCAACGGCCTCGACCTCGACCGCGGGCGGATCGTCGTGGCCGAGACGCGGGGCGAGCGCCTGACCGACGCGGCCTCGGGCGAGAGCGTCGAGCTGCCGGGCGGGCCCGACAACCTCACGCCCGGCCCGCGCGGCAGCCTGATCGCGGCGCTGCACCCGGATCTGTTCGACTACTGGCTCTACACCCTCGGCTACGTCGACCGCGCCCCCTCGCGCATCGTCGCGGTGACGCCGGAGACCGAGCGGGTGGAGGTCCTGTTCGACGACCCGCTCGGCGAGCTGTTCTCCGGGGCCTCGGTCGCGATCTGGCACGAGGGCGCGCTGATCGCGGGCTCGGCCTACGCCGCCGGCCTGCTGGTGTGCGGCTCATGAGGCGCGTGCTCGTCACCGGCGCCGACGGCTTCCTCGGCCGCCACCTCGTCGCCGCTCTGCTCGCGCGCGGCGACGCGGCGGTAGGGCTCGACCTCGCCTTCGCGCCCGGCTTTCCCGACGCCGCCGAGCGCCGGCGCGCCACCGTCACCGACCGTGGCGCGATGCGCGCGGCCGCCGAGGGCTGCGACGCGGTGATCCACGCCGCCGCGATCGCCGATCTCTGGGCCGAGCGCCCGGGCGCGCACGACGCGATCAACCGCGAGGGCACCGAGATCGCGCTCGACGCCGCCTGGGCGGCGGGCGCGCGCTTCGTGCTGGTCTCGTCCTACACCACGCTGGTCGCGGCCGACTGCCCGCACGGCGCCTGGCTGACGGAGGGCGAGGTCCACCCGCCCGATCGGCTGACCGGCCCCTACCCCGCCTCGAAGCGCGCCGCCGAGATCGCGGTCGAGCGGGCGGCCGAGGCGGGGACCCACGCCCTCTCGGTGCTGCCCTCGGCCCCCGTCGGTCCCGGCGACGCGAGCCCGACGCCGCCCGGACGGCTGCTCCTGGACCTCGCGCGCGGCCGGGTGCCGGCGCTGATGGACAGCGTGATCGATCTCGTCGACGTGCGTGCTCTGGCGGGCGGCATCCTCGCCGCGCTCGACCACGGCCGGCCGGGCCGGCGCTACCTGCTGAGCGGCGAGAGCGTCGGGCTGCACGACCTCGCCGCGCGCGTCGCGGCGCTCACCGCGCGGCGGCCGGCGACGGGCCGGGTGCCGGCGCGCCTCGCTCTCGCCTTCGCCCGCGCGGAGGAGACGGTGGCGACGTATGTCCGCCGCGCACCGAGCGCGCCGCTGACCGGCGTGCGCCTCGCCGCGATCGCGCCGCGCTTCGATCCCCGCCTCGCGCGGCGCGCGCACGGCTGGGCGCCGCCGGGCATCGACGACGCCCTCGCCGAGGCGCTGTTGTGGTACGCGGCCGAGGATCGGCTGCGGCTGCGCCCGAAGGCGCCGCTGCACGCGCGCCTCTACCCGGTCGCCGCTCAGCCGAGGTCGGCGTAGGTCCGCCCCTTCCACGGCCCGCCGCGCCCGACCAGACTGCGCCGCGCGCTGTCGAGGGTCATCGCCATGTAGACCGCCGCCGCCAGCGGCAGCGCGAGCCCCAGCGCGCGCGAGCCGCCGTAGAGCGCGAGCGTCGGGCGGAAGGCCGCGGCCATCGCGATCCAGCCAGCGACGCCGGCCACGGCCGTCGCGGGCGCCCCGGCGGCGAGCCCCGCGAGCGTCGCCGTGGGCGGCACGAGGTAGACGAGCGCCATGGCGAGCGTCGAGAGCGCGACCAGCGCGTACGAGCGGCGAAGTTGGGCGAAGGCGGTGCGCGCGACCGTCTCCCAGATCGTGGCGAGCCGGCCGGTGTCGCGCAGCGACCGGACCTCGGTGGCGGCGAGGCCGAGCCAGAGCCCGTCCGGCCGCACCTTCTTGACCGCCGCCGCCAGCGCGCAATCGTCGATCAGCGCGCCGCGGATCGCCCCGATCCCCCCGGCCGCCTCGAGCGCGGCGCGCTCGACCAGCACGCAGCCGCCCGCCGCCCCGGCGACGCGCGAGCGCGGGTCGGCCACCGCGCGGAACGGGTAGAGCTTCTGGAAGAAGAAGACGTAAGCCCCGCCCAGCAGCCGGCCGAGGGCGCCGCCGCCGGTGTCGAGCCGCGCCATCAGCGAGACCAGCACCCGCCCCTCCGCCTCGGCCGTCGCCACGAGGCGCGAGAGGGTCGAGGGCGCGTGGACGATGTCGGCGTCGGTGAGCAGGAGCCAGCGCGCCTGCGGGGCGACCCGCCCGGCCGCCTCGATCCCCTGCGCCACCGCCCAGAGCTTGCCCGACCAGCCGCGCGGCAGCGCGGTCCCGGCGACGACCTCGATGCGGCGCGCCGACCCGGCGGCGCGGTCCCCGGCGATCGCCCGCGTCGCGTCGCGCGAGCCGTCGTCGACCACCACCACCGAGAAGGCGCCCGGATAGTCGCTCGCCGCGTGCGCCGCGAGCACGGTGCCGATCGAGGCCGCCTCGTCGCGCGCGGGGATCACGGCGACCACGCCTTCGGCCCGCGCGGGCCGAGGGCGGGCCGGCAGCCGGACGTCGGCGCGCCAGAAGCCGCGATGCAGCGTCAGGAGCGCGAGCCAGATCAGGAGCGAGACGACGGCGAGCGCGAGCATGGCCGAGCGCCTATGTCCCGTCCGCCGCCTCGGCAAGCGTCCGGACGACGACCGCGCCGCCCGGAGCGGCAGCGTCGCGGCGGCGCCACGGGCAGGCCGCGGCGATGCGCCCATCCCGACGGCGCGGCGTGGACAGGCTCGGGCCGCGTGCCTAGTGTCGCACCGCACCAATCACGGGAGAGCCCGCGCATGACCGCCGAGATCGCGACCGAGCGCGAGGACGACGCGCTGCTCGCGCCCTCGGGCAAGGGGGCGGGTGACGAGAACTTCCCCGTCGCCTCGCGCCTAATCGCGCGGCGCCTTCGGCTGCACGTCATGGCCTACTACGCCTTCGCGCGCGCCACCGACGACATCGCCGACGACCCGCATCTCGCGCCGGAGGAGAAGGTCCGCCGCCTGGACGCCTGCGGGGCGGCGTTGCGCACCGGCCGCGGCGGGCCGGCGATCGCGCGCCGCCTCGGCGCCTCGCTCGCCGAGACCGGGATTCCGGTCGAGTGCGCCACCGACCTGCTCGTCGCCTTCCGGCAGGACGCGCTGAAGGCGCGCTACGCCGATTGGGACGAACTGCTGGACTACTGCGCCCATTCGGCCCATCCGGTCGGGCGCTATCTCCTGCGCCTGCACGGCGAGGACCGGGCGACGGAAGGGCCGGGCGACGCGCTCTGCGCGGCACTCCAGGTGCTCAACCACCTCCAGGACCTGCGCCCCGACCGCGAGCGGCTGGACCGGGTCTACCTGCCCGCCTCGATCATGGCCGAAGCCGGGATCGACGAGACCGCGCTCGACGCGCCGAGCGCTTCGCCGGGGCTGCGCCGCGCGATCGACGCCTGCCTCGACCGCACCGACCGGCTGCTCGAACGCTCGGCGCCGCTCGCGGCGATGGTGCGCGACCGCCGCCTCGCCGCCGAGGTCGCGGTGATCCAGCGCCTCGCCCGTTGCCTCGCGCGGCGGCTGAGGCGCGAGGACCCGCTGGCCACGCGCGTGCGCCACCGCCCGCTCGATCTCGCCCTCGGCGCGTTCGCCGGGCTGTCGCGGCTCGCGAGGCCGGGTTGATGCTGCAACGCCTCGACGGCGGCTGGCCGACCGCGCTCGCGCCCCTGGCGCCGCTGCCCTTCGAGGGCGACGCGCGTGCGCGGGCGGCGGCGATCACGCGCGCGGCCGGCTCGTCGTTCGGCCCCGGCATGCGCGCGCTGCCGAAGGCGCGTCGCGAGGGGATGTGGGCGCTCTACGCCTTCGCCCGCGTGATCGACGACGTCGCCGACGAGCCGATGGACGAGAACGTCCGCGCCCGGTTGCTCGCCGCTTGGCGCGACGAGATCGACGCGCTCTACGAGGGCCGCGCCCGCTCGGCGATCGGGCGCGCGCTCGACGGCCCGGTCGCGGCCTTCGCCCTGCCGAGGCGCGAGTTCCTGCTCCTGATCGAGGGCATGGAGATCGACGCGACCGGCCCGGTGGTCGCGCCGCCGATGGCGGATCTCCGCGCCTACACGCGCCGCGTCGCCGGCACGATCGGCTGTCTGTCGATGCGGATCTTCGGCGCCTGGCGGGGCGCGGTGTCCGAGCGCTTCGCCCTGGCGCTCGCCGACGCGCTGCAACTGACCAACATTCTGCGCGACGTGGCGGAGGACGCGGAGCGGGGTCGGCTCTATCTGCCCGCCGAGATGCTGGAGCACCACGCCATCCCCCCCGATCCCGCCGCCGTCGCCCGTCATCCGCGACTGCCGGCGCTGTCGCGCGACCTCGCCCGCCTCGCGCGCGCCGAGTTCGACGCCGCACGCGCGGCGCTGCCCGCCCATTCCCGCCATCGCCTCATGCCGGCGCTGATGATGCTGGGCGTCTACGAGGCGACGCTGAACCGCCTCGCGGGCCGGGGCTTCGCGCCCGAGCCGCGGGTCAGGCTCTCCAAGCCCGCCAAGCTCGCCGCCGCGCTCGCCGCCGTGGCGCATCCCGCCGCCTTCCGCCGCCGCGCGGGGTAAGGACCGTGGACGGCGTGCAGACGGCGCCCGCCCCGGCCGGGGCGGCGGAAGGGACGGGCCCCCGTGGCGGTACGGTCCACGTCGTCGGCGGCGGCATGGCCGGGCTCTCGGCCGCGCTGACGCTGGCCGAGGCCGGGGACCGCGTGGTCGTCCACGAGGCCGCGGGTCAGGCCGGCGGGCGCTGCCGCACCTTCCACGACCGCGCGCTCGACCGCGAGATCGACAACGGCAACCATCTGGTGCTGACCGGCAACGACGCGGTCGCGCGCTATCTCGCGCGCTCGGGCGGTGCCGACGCGCTCGTCGCGCTCGACGAGGCCGACTTCCCGATGGTCGACCTCGACGCGACGGGCGACGCGCGGCGCTTCACGCTCGCGCTCTCGGACGGGCCGGTTCCCTGGTGGGTGCTCGCCCCCTCGCGCCGGGTGCCGGGCACGTCGCTCGGCGAGTATCTCGAAGGCTGGCGCCTCGCCGCCGCGGCCCCGCGCGCGACGGTCGCCGAGGCGATCCGGGGGCGAGGCCCCCTCTGGCGCGGCTTCTGGGAGCCGATGACGCTCGCGGTGCTCAACACCGTGCCCGAACGCGGGCAGGCGCGGCTCCTCTGGCGGGTGATGCGCAAGACCTTCCTGAGAGGCGCGGCGCATGCGCGGCCGATGCTGGCGCCGAAGGGCCTTGGGGCTGCCTTCGTCGCTCCCGCCCTCGCCCGCCTCGCCGCGCTCGGCGCGCGGGTCGAGACTAACGCGGCCGTCTCGGGCATCGAGGACGACGGGCGGCGGGCCACGGCGCTGAGCCTCGGCGCGCGACGGATCGCGCTCGGGGCGGAGGACGCGCTGGTGCTGGCGCTGCCGCCCTCGCGTCTCGCGAAGCTGATGCCCGGGATCGAGGCGCCCGCCGACGACGGCGCGATCCTGAACGCGCACTTCGTGGTCCGCGACGCGCGCCGGCTGGAGGGCGCGGCCCCGATCACCGGGCTCCTCGGCGCGCTCGCGCAGTGGGTGTTCGTGCGCGGCGACGTGGTCAGCGTGACCGTCAGCGGGGCGCACGAACTCGGCATCCTCGCAACACCGCGTGACGAAGTGGCGACGCGATTGTGGCGCGACGTGGGCGCGGCGCTGTCGCTGGGGGATAACGACCGCATCGCAACACGCCTGATCGCGGAGAAGAGAGCGACCTTCGATCAATCCCCGGCGGGCATCGCGAGACGACCGGGCGCGCGCACGCGGCTCGCCAACGTCGTGCTCGCGGGCGACGCCACCGACACGGGCCTGCCGGCCACCATCGAGGGGGCGCTCCTCTCCGGCGAGATTGCCGCTGCGACAGTTCGCGACACATCGACGACGCGCCAAGCGAGACGAACGGGACGGGCATGAAGAGAACGGCCGGAGCCGACTGGGATCTCGAAGGCGCGGAGGCCGTGCCGGGACCGGACCCCTTCGGCGCGACCCCGAGCGAGCGCGACGAGCGCCAGAGCCGTCTGCGGCTGATCGAGCGCCAGTCCGACAAGCTCTGGGCGATGCAGAAGGGCGACGGCCACCTCGTGTTCGAGCTGGAGGCCGATTGCACCATCCCGGCCGAGTACGTGCTGCTGCGCCACTTCCTCGGCGAGATCGACGCGCCCCGCGAGGCGCGCATCGCCAAGTACATCCGCTCGGTGCAGAACGCCGACGGCTCGTGGCCCCTGTTCCACGAGGGCCGCGGCAACGTCTCGGCGAGCGTGAAGGGCTACTGGGCGCTGAAGCTGATCGGCGACGACCCGGACGCCGAGCACATGGCGCGCGCCCGGCGCTGGATCCTGCGCCAGGGCGGCGCGGCCAAGGCCAACGTCTTCACGCGCATCATGATGGCGCTCTACCGCGAGATCCCGTGGCGGGGCATGCCCTGCATCCCGGTCGAGGCGATCCTCATGCCGGAATGGTTCCCGTTCCACATGTCGAAGATCGCCTACTGGTCGCGCACGGTGCTGACGCCGCTCCTGATCCTCTACGCCAAGCGCGCGAAGGCCCAGAACCCCACGGGGCGCACCATCCGCGAGCTGTTCACGGTGGCGCCCGAGGCGCAGCGCGTCTGGCAGATCAACCCGACGGGCTCGCGCATCGGCGAGATGTTCCTCCTTCTCGACCGCGCGCTCCAGCACGCCGAGCCGTTCTTCCCGCGCGGCACGCGCGAGCGCGCGATCCGCAAGGCGGAGGCGTTCACCCTCGCGCGCCTCAACGGCGACGACGGGCTCGGCGCGATCTACCCGGCGATGGCGAACGCGGTGATGGCGCTGCGCGTGCTCGGCTACGCCGACGACAGCCCCGAGATGCTGACGGCGCGCGGGGCGGTCGAGAAGCTGATGACCGAGCGCGGCGAGCAGCTCTACTTCCAGCCCTGCCTCTCGCCGGTCTGGGACAGCGCGCTCGCCGCGCACGCGATGATGGAGGCCGGCGAGCGCGAGGACCCGCGGCTTCGCCACATGCTCGACTGGCTGGCCGACAAGCAGATCCTCGACCACGTCGGCGACTGGGCGGTGCGCCGCCCCGGCCTGCGGCCGGGCGGCTGGGCCTTCCAGTACGAGAACCCCGATTACCCGGACGTGGACGACAGCGCCGTGGTGGTGATGGCGATGCATCGCTGCGACCCCGAGCGCTACGCGCTCAACATCGAGCGCGGCTGCGAGTGGCTCGCGGGGATGCAGTCGCGCTCGGGCGGCTGGGGCGCCTTCGACCCGGAGAACGAGCACTACTACCTGAATTCGATCCCCTTCGCCGACCACGGCGCGCTGCTCGACCCGCCGACGGTCGACGTCACCGCGCGCTGCGTCGGCGCGCTCGCGCAGATCGACCCGGTCACCTACGCCGACAACATCCGCCGCGGCATCGACTTCATCCGCGCCGAGCAGGAGCCCGACGGCTCGTGGTACGGCCGCTGGGGCGCGAACTACGTCTATGGCACCTGGTCGGCGCTGGTCGCGCTCAAGGGCGCGGGCGAGGACATGCAGGCGCCGTACGTCCGCCGCGCGGTCGCGTGGCTGAAGGCCCACCAGCGCCCGGACGGCGGCTGGGGCGAGGGGCTCGAGAGCTACGAGGGCGTGGGCGAGGGCTTCGATCAGGCCTCGACGCCGTCGCAGACCGCCTGGGCGCTGCTCGGGCTGATGTCGGCCGGCGAGGTCGAGGACGCCGCGACGCGGCGCGGCATCGACTGGCTCGCGACCGCACCGCGCGAGGGCTCGGGGCCGCGCTGGCACGAGCCGCACTTCACCGGCACCGGCTTTCCCAAGGTGTTCTACCTCAAGTACCATGGCTACGCGGCGTTCTTCCCGCTCTGGGCGATGGGGCGCTACGAGAAGCTCATGGCCTCGAACGACCGCGAGGTCGGCTGGGGGATCTGAGGCCCGCCGTGGCGTCCGCGGCCGAGGAACAGGGCGCGCTCCGCCCCGGCCCGGCGTCCGGAGCGCTCCGGCTCGGCATCGTCTGCGGCCTCGCGATGGAACGGGATGCGCTCGGCGTGCCGGGCGGCCCTAGCGTCCGCGTCGCCGTCAGCGGCGCGAGCGCGGCGCGGGCGGCCGAGGCGGCGGCGGCGATGGCGGCGTCCGGGTGTCCGCTGATCCTGAGCGTCGGTCTCGCGGGCGGGCTCGACCCGGCGCTCGCGACCGGGACGCTCGTGGTGCCGGACGTCGTCGTCGGCGAGGACGCCGTGGCCGTCGCGCTCGACCCGCAGGTAGGGGCACGGCTGCGCGCGCGGCTCGGCGGGGGCGTGGCGTCGGGCCGGCTGCTCGGCCTCGACCGCGTCGCGGCCGGGCCGGGGGAGAAGCGCGCCCTCGCGGCCCGGCACGACGCCGTGGCGGTCGACATGGAGAGCCACGCCGTCGCACGGGCGGCCGCGGCATGCGGGGCTCGCGCGGGCGTGCTCCGCGTGATCGGCGACGAGGCGGCGACCGCCCTGCCCCGGCTCGCCGCCGAGGCTGTCGGCGCCGACGGCCGGCCTCGGATCGGCCGTGTGCTCACGGGCCTCGTGCATCGCCCGGGCGATCTGCCGGCGCTGCTGCGCGCCGGTCGCGACAGCCGCCGTGCCCTCGCCGCGCTCGCGCGCGCGGCACCGGCGCTGGTCGCCCTGCTCGACGAGCGTCCCTGAGGCGCCTACCCGCGGTTGCCGAACGAGAAAGCCCCGGCACAGGGGCCGGGGCTCGTCGTCGGCGGGCTCCCGATGGAGCGTCGGATCACGCCGCCTCGGGCAGCGTCATGCCGGTGTCGACCGGCTCGACCTTGCCGAGCGCGTTCTTGTTCTCGTCGGTCCAGGCCGCGATCAGCACGAGCTTCGGCTGGCCGGCGATCTCCTGCAGCTCGGTCTCGGGGTCGAGGAACACCAGAAGGCCGTTCTGGTCGACGTAGATGGTGTGGTCGCCGAAGGCCTCGGTGAGCTGAGGCACGACCGGGTGCTCGGCTTCGAGCGGCTCCGCGCCGAAGGCGTCGCGGGCGGTGGCGATCTGGGTGTCGGTGAGCTTCATGGGGGCTCTCCCGTCTTCGGGTTCGGACGGGCCGGGCCCGCCCATCTGTCGGCGTCGCGTCGCCATCATGTCGTCAGACGAGGCGGCGGGGCACAAGGCGCTGAAACATTGCGTGAGGGCGACGCGGGGCCGCCCCCCGTAGGCAGGTGTCAGGCCTGCGTCGCGCGCTGGCGATAGCGCATCGCACCGAGCCCCGCGATGCCGCTGATCAGGAACCACGCCGCGGCCGGCAGCGGGACCGGCGAGATAGCGCTCCCCTCGCCCGAGAACGCGATGGACACGGGATCGGTCGCACCGGACGGCAGCGCGACCACGATGCCGAAGTTCCCGTCGGCCATGAACTGCTCGATCAGGAACGAGCCGGTGCCGGTGCCCGGATCGAGCATCGTGACCGGGTCGGGGTCGTCGGCCTCGATCGTCTCGAACATCGAGGTCGGATTGCCGTTGACGGTGATCTCGACGAGGTCGAGGTCGCTGCGGTCGCCGGTGCCGGCGACCGAGCCGTCGAAGATCAGCATTTCGGTCGGCTCGATCAGGAACGTGAAGCTCTCGCCCGGATCGAGCGCCCCGTCGAAGGTGCCTGCCGGCGGCGTGAAGTCCGACGTGTCCAGCATACCACCGGGCGAGATCGGTGCCGCCGAGGCCTGCCACCCCAGCGCGGTCGTGATCACAAAACCAAGAAGAAGTTGCTTCATTACCGTCTTCCCTCTGGATAAAACGACTGGAACATACACCCTACCCGATCGGTCGGCAGATCCGCCCCCGGCTCAAGAGTCCAGCCATTTCGGTTCTACCAGTCCTCATACCGCCGAAGCACGAGATCCACTTCGTGTGTCGACGGACCGGTAACCGAAAGCGGTTCGACCGGTTCCCGATAAATCAGAAAAAATCCTCTATTTCGCAACTTTCCTGCTAAAGTTGCGCAGTTACTTGAGATCTCTAATTTGAGTTGTAGATAACTTTACTTGAGGGCACTGGAGAGAGCGGCAGCGCCTTTCCCGGAAGGCGGGCCGCTCCCTATGCCGCAGCGCGGACGATCGCTCGGATGACGCCTCTCACTCCGCGGCGATGCGCCGAGCCTTGGCCATCTCCTCGGCGACGATCCGCTCGTGGTGCTCTTCGGCCGGGCGGGCGTTCGAGAGATCGATCTCCTCGGCCATCGGCCCCTCGGTGCGCAGGCCCGTGAACGCGAGCTTCAGCATCTTGAGGGGATTGGCGAAGGCGATGTTGGCCGCGGTCGGCTCGTAGCCGCAGTGGGCCATGCAGTCGTGGCACTTCTCGTAGTTGCCGGTGCCGTAGAGGTCCCAGTCGGTGGTCTCGATCAGTTCGCGGTAGGACCGCGCGTAGCCCTCGCCGAGCAGGTAGCAGGGCTTCTGCCAGCCGAACACGTTGCGCGTCGGCATGCCCCAGGGCGTGCAGCGCATTTCCTGGTTGCCGAGCAGGAAGTCGAGGAACAGGGGCGAGTGGCTGAGCGACCACTTGGAGCCCCGCTCCTTGCCGATGCGGAACACGTCGCGGAAAAATTCCTTGGTGCGTCGGCGATTGAGAAAGTGCTCCTGGTCGGGCGCGCGCTCGTAGGCGAAGCCCGGCGAGATCGAGATGCCGACGCCCATGGACGTGGCCATGTCGAGGTAGTCGGCCAGCTCCTCTGCCGGGTGACCCTCGAAGATCGTGGCGTTGACGTTGACCGAGAACCCCTTGTCCTGCGCCGCTCTGATCGCCTTCAGCGCGCGCGCGTAGACGCCCTTCTGGTCCACCGCCTCGTCGTGGCGCTCCTTCAGGCCGTCGAGATGGACCGAGAAGAACAGATAAGGCGACGGCTCGAACAGGTGCAGCTTCTTCTCCAGAAGCAGCGCGTTGGTGCAGAGCGAGACGTAGAAGCGCCGCTCGACCAGGCCGCGCACGATCTCGCCGATCTCCTTGTGGATCAGCGGCTCGCCGCCGGGGATGGCGACCATGGGCGCGCCGCACTCCTCGGCCGCGTCCCAGCACTCCTGCGCGCTGAGACGCCGGCGCAGGATCAGCTCGGGGTAATCGATCTTGCCGCAGCCCGGACAGGCGAGATTGCACTTGAACAGAGGCTCCAGCATCAGCACGAGCGGGTAGCGCCGGTTGCCCCTCAGCTTCTGGCCGAGGATGTAGCTCGCGACGCGCATCTGCTGACGGAAGGGGATGGCCACGGGGTCGTCTCCTGACGTGATATCGGCGCGCGGCGTCGGCGCAGGGGGGCTTCGGCGACACATAACGATCGTGCGCGCCGCGTCACGGGGGCTCCGTCACCGGGGCGGCGCGAGAGGCCGTGCGGTGTTGCCTTCTCGCCGAAAGCGGGGGGCGGGCGCCGTCAGACCCCGTTCTCGCGCAGGTGCGCGATCAGCGCGTCGGGCCCGCCGTCGCGCACGATCTGGGCGAACTCGTCGCGCTTCAGCCTGAGGAACGAGGCGCCGCCCACCATGATGTCGATCACCTTGGGCTCGCCGTCGATCGGGCGCACCCGCATGTCGGTCGGCAGCCGCTTGCCGCCCGGACGCGGGAACACGACGTCGACCATCACGTCGTCGCGGCGCAGGGCCTCGACCTCGCCGAGGCTCGGCGGCTCGTCGAGCCCGCGCGCGAACTGGTCGCGGTAGAGATCGGCGAGAAAGCCCGGCAGCAGCCCCTCGACCGTCGTCTTCTGCTCCTCGGAGAGCTGGTCCTCGACATCCGTCAGCAGGTAGCGCCCCCAGAGGTCGAGCGCGAAGCCCCGCTCGATCGCCGCGCGCAGCCGATCGACGTCGCCGGCGCCGCTCAGCGCCTCGTGCGCCTCGGTGACGAGGCCGCGCACGGCCTCCTTGGCGGCCTCCGGCTCGGCGGCGGGCGCGGCGAGGGGGCCGAGCGCGAGGGCGGCGGCGAGGCTCAGGCGGGCGAGGGTCGTCATCGAACGGTCTCCGTCTGTCGGACGCGGCCCCGCCACTGGGCGATGACCGGGGTGAGGGCGAAGGTCATGGTAAGGCTCGCGACCAGCGCGACGACCAGCATGATGCCCATGCTCGCGGTGCCGCGATGGTCCGAGAGCGCCAGCGTGCCGAAGGCGGCGATGGTGGTGAGCGCGCTCGCGAGCGCCGCGCGCGGCGTCGAGGTCGCGAACACGCCGCCCGCGCCGTGCTGCCCGG
Source organism: Paracoccaceae bacterium (assembly GCA_050330995.1). Lineage (GTDB taxonomy): Bacteria > Pseudomonadota > Alphaproteobacteria > Rhodobacterales > Rhodobacteraceae > Thermohalobaculum. The sequence goes on along the minus strand of JBHJHI010000057.1, from coordinate 53,277 downwards.
CGCGCACGGCGAGGTGGATGCCGGCGTCGACGCCGATGCCGATCATCAGCGGCAGCACGATCACGTTGGCGTAGTTGAACGGCACGCCGAGGAGCGCGCTCGCGGCCATGGTGACGACGCCCGCGAGCGCGAGGGGCACCAGCACCGCCGCCACGGCGAGCCCCGAGCGCAGCACGATCCAGCCGAGCACGACGACCGCGAGCGCGGCGAGGGCGAGCGCCTGCGTCACTGCCCCCGCGACCGAGTCCGCGGCGCCGACGATCTGCGCGGGTGGCCCGCCGGCCTCCGGGATCGCGCCCTCGACCGCCTCGACGAAGGCGCGCCGCGTCTCGGGGTCGGTCAGATCGCCCGTCGCGGCGATCTCGACGCGCAGGAGCCCGTCTTCGGTCCGGTAGCGCTCGGCCAGCGGCTCGGGCAGGTCGTCCACCGTCACCTCGCCCGCATCGAGCTGGAGCGCGAGGCGGTCGAGCAGCATCGGGAAGAAGCGAAACAGCGCGTCCCCGAGCGCGGCCTCGTCGAGCCCGCCCGCCGCCTCGCGCCAGTCCCGGAGCGCCGCGGCCAGCGCCCGCGCGCCGTCCACGTCGAGCGTGTCGCGCCGGTCGGCGATGTCGCCCTCCGGCGGCTCGGCGAGCGCGACCGGCTCCCCCTCAAGCGCGTACTCGATCGACGGGTAGGCGAAGTCGATCGCGTCGAGCTTGGCGAGCTGGTCGTCGGGCACGAGATCGTCGAGCCGGACCGCGCGCGCGACCGGCGCCAGCGCCTCGGCCGCCTCGTCCACGGCGGCGGCCGTCTCGCGGCTCTCGGCCAGGACGCTGAGGCGCAGGGGCGCCAGCACCGGGTCCTCGGTCAGCCAGCCGTAGACCGTGACCGCGCGCGCGTCGGCATCGCGCAACGCCATCGGATCGGCGTCGAACCGCGCCGCAGGCGCCGCGACGAGCGCGCCGAGCCCGACGAGGAGCGCGAGCCCCGCCCCCGCCCGCGCCGCGCGAGGCCCGAGCCGGGGGACCGCGAGGGGTCCCGCGCCGCGCAGGAGGCCGGGGAACAGCGCCGCGAGCGCCGGGATCAGCGTCAGCGCCACCAGAAGCGCCAGGAGGACCCCGGCCGCGCCGATCAGCCCGAGCTGGGCCATGCCGACGAAATCGGTGGTGGCGAAGGCGAGGAAGGCGAGCGCGGTGGTCGCCGCCGAAAGCGCGAGCGCCGCGCCGATGCTGCCCGTGGTCGCGTCGAGCGCGGCGGCTGGGCCGAGGCCGCGGCCCGCGTCCTCGTCGAGATGGAGCAGCAGGTGGATCGCGAAATCGACGCCGAGCCCGACCATCAGCACCACGAAGGCGACCGAGATCAGGTTGAGCGCCCCGACCGCGAGCGCCGCGAAGCCGGTCGTCAGCACCAGCGTCACCAGCACCACGCCGAGGGCCGCGGCGACGCGCGCGACCCGGCCGAGCGCGAGCCAGAGGATCGCCGCCACCAGCACCAGTGACAGCCCGAGCGAGAGCGGCAGCGTGGCGGTGACGCTCTCCAGCTCCTCGGCCCTGAGCGCCGGGTCGCCGGTGACGCCGATCTCGACCAGCGCGGTCGCGTCCTCGGGCAGCGCCGCGATCTCGGCCTCGACCGCCTCCATCGCCGCGCGGGCGGGGTTGAGCCTGGTGTAGTCCAGCACCGGCTCGACGGTGATCACGCGGGTGGTGAGCCCCTGCCCCGCCTCGCCGACCACGCCGGACCAGTCGAGCGGGCGGGCGCGGCCCTCGGCAGCGGCCTCGACGCTCCGCGCCGCCTCGGCCATCAGCGGCCCCAGCTCGGCGACGTCGGCACCGGCGCCGTCGATCAGGACCAGCGCGCGGTCGAGCGCGGTCAGGAAGCCTTCGAGGTCGCGGTTCGCGCGAAGCTCCGCGAGCAGGTTCGAGGACTGCGCCAGCCGGTCGAGCCGGTCCTCGACGGTGGCGAGATCCTCGTAGAGGAGCCCGTGCGCGATCAGGAAGTCGTTCGCGGACGGCGCGAACACGCTCTCTATCGCCTCGCGCCCCTCGATCGCCGCGGCCAGGCGCGCGGTCGCGGCGTCGACGGCGTCGGCGTGCTCGCCGCGCAGCACCACCAGGAGCGTGTTCTTGATCGCGGGGAAGGCGGCGTTGATCGCCTGCGCGCGCTCCTGGAAGGGCAGTCCGGGGTCGAGCATCCGGCTGCTGTCGGTGTCGATGCCGAGCCGCGTCGCCGCGAGGGCGGCGAGCAGCGCCAGCGCGGCGAGGAGGCCGAGCGCGAGGCGCGGCGCGCGCCAGGCCGCCCGGGCGAGCGCGGCGGTCCCGCGGTCGAGCGCCCCCGGCCTCGCGGTGGCCGCGGGGCGTTTCTGCATCGCTCCCCCGTTCGATCGGGCGGGAGGGGCTGGTCCCGCGCCGTCCCTGCGCTTGCTTGCCGCAGCGCGCGCACGCTAACGTCGCGCGCGCCGCGGGCCAACCGCGAGGGTATGCGTCCGGGGCCGAAAGTCCCGTGCGGCACACGGCTTCAGAGATCGGGACCTCGATATCATGATCGCGACGACCTTGCGCCGGACGGGCGCGCTGCTGTTGGCCGCCGCGCTCGGCGCCTGCGCGTCCACCGACGACGGGAGCGGCGGCTTCGCGGCGCAGGACCCCTACGAGGACACCAACCGCGTGTTCCATTCCTTCAACGTCGGGCTCGACAGCTACGTGCTGCGCCCGGCGGCGCAGGCCTACGACGTGATCGCCTACGGGCCGATCCAGCACATCGTCGGCAACGGGCTCGACCATCTGGAGCTGCCGGCCGACTTCGCGAACTACTTGTTCCAGGGCGAGGGGCGCATGGCGCTGCGCACGCTCGGGCGCTTCACGCTCAACACCGCGATGGGCGCGGGCGGGCTGCTCGACCCGGCGACCGAGTTCGGGCTGCCGCACGAGCCGACCGACTTCGGCGTCACGCTCGGCAAGTACGGCGTGGCGCAGGGGCCCTATCTGGTGCTGCCGCTGCTCGGGCCGTCCTCCCCGCGCGCGCTCGCGGGCTTCGCCGTCGACACCGGCCTCACGCCCACGACCTATGTCGGCCTTCTGGAGACGGACGCGCTCTCGAACATCGGCCCGATCATCACCGTCACCGACAACGTGGACCAGCGCGACGAGAACTTCGACCTGATCGACGAGCTGCTCTACGAGAGTCCGGACAGCTACGTGACGCTGCGCTCGGTCTATCTGCAACGGCGCCAGGCGCTGATCGGCGGCGAGGACGCGGCCGCGCCCGACATCTTCGACGACGAGGGGCAATGACGGAGACGACCGGCGCGCCCGCGCTCGACTTCACGCGCGCCCTCGCGGCGCACGCGTCGATGACGGAGGCGGCGCTCGACGACCTGCTCCCCCACGGGGGCGGCTCGCCGGGCGAGGCCGCGCTCACCGAGGCCATGCGCTACGCCACCCTCGGCGGGGGCAAGCGGCTTCGCGCCTTCCTCGCCACCGAGACCGCGCGGATGCTCGGCGCGCCGACCGATCGCGCGGTGCGCGCGGGCGCCGCGATGGAAGCGCTGCACGCCTACAGCCTCGTCCACGACGACCTGCCCTGCATGGACGACGACGACCTGCGCCGCGGCAAGCCGACGGTCCACCGCGTCTGGGACGAGGCGACGGCGGTGCTGGCCGGCGACGCGTTGCAGACGATCGCCTTCGAGATCCTGGCCGATCCGGCGACCCACCCGAACCCCGCGGTGCGCGCCGGGCTCTGCCTGCGCCTCGCCCAGGCGTCCGGCGCGCGCGGCATGGTCGGCGGCCAGGCGCTCGACCTCGCGGCCGAGGCCGACGGCGCCCGGCTCGACGCGCGCGCGGTCAAGCGGCTGCAGGCGATGAAGACCGGGGCGCTTCTTGAGGTCTCGGCCGAGGCGGGCGCGATCCTGGCCGAGGCCGACGCGGCGAGCGTCGAGGCGGTGCGCGCCTATGCCCGCGCGCTCGGCGAAGCCTTCCAGATCGCCGACGACCTGCTCGACGTCACCGGCTCGGAGGCCGAGACCGGCAAGCGCGTCGGCAAGGACGAGGCGGCGGGCAAGGCCACCTTCGTCGACATCCTCGGCGTCGACGGCGCGCGGGCACGGGCCGAGGCGCTGGTGACGGAGGCGACGGCCGCGCTCGCGCCGTTCGGCGAGGCGGCGGACCTGCTGGCGGCAGCGGCGGCCTTCGTGGTCGACCGGCGGTCCTGAGGGGCGGGCTTCCCGAGTAGAGCGAAGGGCGCGGAGCGTTCGCGGCCCCGGCGTACCCCGTCACTGGGCCGTGCCCGGAGCCGACGCGATCGGCGGGAACGCGGATCTTTCCCGTCCGCCGCCTGCGCTTCGTCCGGCACCGTCCCGGACCGGACCCCGGCGCCCGAGCGACGGCGACACGACAGGCGGCCACGACGCGGATTCGGCATGGTCGCCCACGTCGCGCCCCGGAGACGGCTCTGGCCGGGCGCCGGGACGCCTTCGGCTCAGTCGCCGTAGAAGGTCGTGCGGAGGTGTTCGGCGATCTCGCCGCGCACGAGGCCGTGGCGCGCGAGCCCGGCGTCGGTCGAGCCGGTCAGCCGGTATCACTCCCGACGGGCTTCGAGCGCGCGCAAGAACTCCCGGCGGACGATCCGGAAGGCCGTCACGACACGTCTCGGTCCGCCCGCCGCCCAGGTCCTGATCGTGTCGTCAGAAATCAGCACGGGGCCGACCGCCGCATCGATGCTCGACGAATGTCTCATGATACCGCACTCCTCACCTGAACCCTGCCGAACGCCGGCTAGAGCGAAGCCACCGATCCTTTGCCAGGAGGAGCCTCGGCTCCGGAGAGAAGTATTGCACGGCCCCTGAGGCGAGTGCTTCGCCTTCTACGATCGAGCCAGTTGAGTCCCTCGTGAGCACAGGAGACGAGCACCGATGCTTGTGGCCCTGTACGATCGCTCTACCGGAGCTTGTCGGGAAGGACTTCGGTCGCGCGAATCATGACGCCAAGGCGAGTAGGAAGCGTCACTCTGAGCGAAGTTCGCGCCGCGGGTCGGCAGGCGCCTTCCCTCCCACCGCGTCGAGACCCTCGACCGCGGAGCCACCGCCCATTGGCCGCGCTGTCTCCGACGGGCGAGCCAGGGGTGTCACGGGGCCGTCGTCGGGCCGATATGGGCTGGGTGGCTCGCGTACGGTCGCGGGACCTCGCCGTCGCCCGGCATCGCGGGTGGCCCCTGAAGGAGAGGTTCGGCCCCTCTTCGAACGAAGAGGCCCGCGTGCCGTGAGGCACGCGGGACGAAGTCCATAGCGCTCGCAACCGCCAGAGGGCGACCCCTCGCCGTTCACTCCCGCCAGGCGCGGTTCACGTAGTCCGTCATCGGCTTCATCAGGTAGGCGATCGGCGTGCGCGCGCCGGTCTGGAGGTAGACCTCGACCGGCATACCCGCGACCAGTTCCTTGCCCTCCAGCACCTCGAAGGCTTCCTCGCGTAGCTCGACGTCGACCTTGTAGTACGAACGCCCGGTCTGCTCCTCGAAGAAGGCGTCGGCCGAAACTTTGATCACGTCGCCGAACACCTCGGGCGTGGTGCGGGTGTTGAAGGCGGTGAGGCGCAGCACGGCTTCCTGGCCGACGTGTACCTGGTCGATCGAGGCCGGGTCGACCTGCGCCTCGACCACGAGGGCGCTGTCGGTCGGCACGATGTAGAGGATCGGGTCGGCGGCGCGCACGACCGATTCGAGCGCGTGGACCTGCATGTCGTAGACGATGCCCTCGCGCGGCGCGCGCACGTCGAGGCGCGAGAGCTGGTCCTCGAGCTGGATGCGCCGCTCCTTCAGCTCCAGCTCGCGGAAGCCCAGCTCGCGAAGCTCGGCGATCGCCTCCTCGCGGCGGGTCTTGCCGAGACGGAGCTGCTCCTCCTTCAGCTGCGAGATCTGGCCGCCGAGTTCGGCGCGCCGCGCGACCAGCTGGCCTTCCTGGCCCTGGAGCCGCGCCGCCTCGCGGTCGAGGGCCATGATGCGGTCGCGCCGCGCGAGGCCTTTGTCGTAGAGCGAGCGCATGTCGGCCAGCTCCTCCTCGGCGAGCGAGGCCTGACGCGCGATCGCCTCCAGCTCGGCGTCAACGCCGGTGATCTGCTGGCGCACCTGGGCCTGGCGCTCGGCGTAAACGCGCATCTCGGTCTCCATGGAGTCGAGACGCGCCTCGAACAGGTTCTGCTGGCCCTGCATCAGTCGCGCGACGTTCTCGCGCTTCGCGGCGACCTCGATCAGTTCGGGATCGAAGGTGATCTCGTCGAGGTCGGCCTGCTCGGCCTCCAGCCGGCCGCGCCGCGCCATGATCTCGTAGAGCTGGCTCTCGAGCGCGGCCAGCTCCGAGTTGAGCCGCGTGCCGTCGAGACGGATCACGGTCGCCCCCGCCCCGACCATGTCGCCCTCGCGGACGTTGATCTCGCCAACGATGCCGCCGTCGGGATGCTGGACCACCTGTCGCTCGCTCTCCACGCGCAACTGTCCCTGCGCGACCACCGCGCCAGCGATGTTGGCGGTCGCCGCCCAGCCGCCGAAGCCGCCGCCGAGCACGATCACGCAGATGATCCCGAAGATCGCGAAGCCGCGGCCGCTCCAGCCGTCGTCCTTGGCCATGGCTCAGTTCCCTCCCGCCGTCGCCGGGGCGACGCGCATGTCCTCGCCGAGCTTGAGGGGCTCGGCCTCGTCCCGCTCCGTCTCGGGCTGCGGCTTGACCGCCGCCGCGCCGCCCCCCGGCAGAACGGGCTTGGGCTGCAGAACCGTCCCGCCGGAGGCGGGGGCCTTCGCGGCGGCGGCGACGCCCGCCTCGCCCTGACGCCCGCCGCCCACGAGCTGGGGATAGTTGCGCGTGCGCTTCTTCAGCACCTCGTCGCGCGGGCCGAAGTCGACCTGGCGGCCCTTGTCGAGCATCAGGAGATAGTCGCAGGCCGCGACCGCCGAGGGCCGGTGGGCGATCACGATCACCGTGCGCCCGCGCGCCTTGGCGTCGCGGATCGCGTGGATCACCGCCTGCTCGCCGGGCGCGTCGAGGTTGGCATTGGGCTCGTCGAGCACGATCACCGGCGGGTCGCCGTAGAGCGCGCGCGCGAGCGCCACGCGCTGGCGTTGCCCGCCCGAGAGGCGCTGGCCGCCGTAGCCGATGTCGGTGTCGTAGCCCTGCGGCAGCGTCAGCAGCAACTCGTGCGCGCCGGCGCGCTTGGCGGCTTCCACCACCGCGGCGTCGTCGGGCTCGGCGGCCATGCGCGCGATGTTGCGCGCGACGGTGCCCGAGAACAGCCCGATCTCCTGGGGCAGATAGCCGAAATGCTTGCCCAGATCGTCGATCGGCCACTGGTCGAGCGCCGCGCCGTCGAGACGGACCTTGCCGGCCACCAGCGGCCAGATGCCGACCAGCACCTTGGCGAGCGTCGACTTGCCCGCGCCCGAGGGGCCGATCACGCCCATCGCCTTGCCCGGCCCGATCGCGAAGCTGATGTCGCGCAGCGCCACCGTGGTCTCGCCCGGCGCGCGTACCGCCGCGCCCTGCACCTCCAGATAGCCCTTGGGCGCCGGGAGCTGCGTCTTCTGCCCCTCCTCGGGCAGGTTCTCGAGGAACTTGCCGAGGTCGCGCCAGCCGGCGGTGGCGCGCTGGACCAGCGACCACTGCCCGATCGCCTGCTCGATCGGCGCGAGCGCGCGGCCCATCAGGATCGAGCCCGCGATCATCATGCCCGGCGAGATCTCCATCTGCAGCGCGAGCCAGGCGCCGAGGCCGAGCATCATCGACTGGAGATAGAAGCGCAGCGACTTGGTCGCCGAGGAGTAGCTGCCGGTGCGGTCCGAGGCGCTGATGGTGCCGTGGAGCGCGACGTTGCGGATACGCCGCCACTCGGCGAGCACGTTGTCGCGCATGCCGAGGCCCTGGACGGCCTCCGCGTTCTGGCGCATCGCCTCGGCGAGGTTGTCGGCCTGCCCCGTCGCCGCGTTCGACTCGAGCGTGAGGCGCCGCGAGCGGACCTGGTTGACGATCGTGAGCGTGATGAGCAGGAGCCCGCCCGCGACCGCGAGCCAGCCCATGTAGGGGTGGAACAGGAAGATCGCGGCCAGGAACAGCGGCGTCCAGGGGATGTCGAACGCGGCGAAGGGCGCGGGGCCGGACAGGAGCTGGCGGATCGCGTCGAGATTGCGGCTCGCCGTGTTGGGCTTGGCGCGCTCGCCGGGGCTGACCGAGCGGCGCAGCACCGCGGTGAACACGCGGGTGTCGAGGAGCTCCTGGAAGCGCGCCCCGGCGCGCGCCAGCATTCGCCCGCGCGCGTATTCCAGGAGACCCATCATCAGGAACAGGAAGGTGGCGAGGATCACCAGCGCCACGAGGCTCGGCACCGAGCGGCTCGGCAGGATGGTGTCGTAGGTCGTCAGCATGAACATCGGACCCGTCAGCATCAACAGGTTGACGAAGATGCTGAACACCGCGACCGCCACGAAGTGGCTGCGGCAGCGTCCGATCGCGCGGCGAAGCTCCGCCGCCCCGGTTTCGGTCCTCATGCGTCCCCCACGTCCTGATCCCGGACAGCCCCGCTCGGATCGGCACCATCCCATCGCCCGACTAGCCCGGTCGGGTTACCAACATCTTACCCGTCACGGCGGCGGTTTGGAACGTCGAAGGTTTCGACGCAAGGGCGAACCGACGCCGCGCGCGAGAGCGGGACACCCCGGCGCGGCGGCGCCGGCCCTTCTTGCCAGCCCGGCGCGCACCGTGCAAAGGGCTGCGCCGGTTGGCCCCCTGGCGGAATTGGTAGACGCGAGGGTCTCAAAAACCCTTGCCCTTCGGGCGTGCCGGTTCGATCCCGGCGGGGGCCACCAAGCCGCCTTGCCTGTGCGCCATTGGGCTGCTAGCGCGCCGCACGGATGCCCCGGCGGGGCCTCGGGGGAATCGGGCGACATGCTGCGTCATCTCTACTACTGGACGCTGGCGCAGGCCGGCCAGCCTCACGCGCTCTGGGTGCTGTTCGCCGTCAGCTTCATCGAAAGCTCGGTGTTCCCGATCCCGCCGGACGTGCTGATGGTGCCGATGATCCTCGCCGCCCCGCACCGCGCCTGGACCATCGCCGCGGTCTGCACCGCCGCCTCGGTGCTCGGCGGGATCGCGGGCTACGCGCTCGGCTGGGGCGCGTTCGAGACCATCGGACGCCCCGTGCTCGAGTTCTACGGCAAGATGGAGCACTTCGACGACTTCGGCGCACGCTTCGAGGAATGGGGCGCCTGGATCGTGTTCGGCGCGGGCGTGACGCCGTTTCCCTACAAGGTGATCACCATCGCCTCCGGCGCGGTGGCGCTGAACCTCGTCGTGTTCGTGGTCGCCTCGGTCCTGGCGCGCGGCCTGCGCTTCTTCATCGTGGCCGCGCTCCTCAAGGCCTACGGCCCGCCGATCCAGGCGGTGATCGAACGCCGGCTCGGGCTCTGGCTCACGCTGTTCTTCGTGGCGCTGGTGGGGGGCTTCGTCGTCCTCAGGGCCGCGCTATGATGACGGCGTACGGGCGGATGCTGCTCGCCGCGGCAGGCTCGGCCGCGCTGCTGCTCGCCGCCTTCGGCTTCCAGCTCTTCGGCGGCCTCGTGCCCTGCGAGCTCTGCGTGTGGCAGCGCTGGCCGCACGCGCTCGCCGTCGGCGTCGGCGTGCTCGGCATCACCGTGCTCTGGCGCCGGCGCCGGGTGCTCTCCGGCCTCGGCGCGGGGCTGATGGCGGTGTCGGTCGCGATCGCGGCCACCCACGTCGGCGTCGAGCAGGGGCTCTGGGCGAGCCCCGGCGGCTGCGACGCGCCCGCGCCCGGCGCCAAGTCGGCCGAGGACCTCATGGCCGAGATCATGGAGGCGCCGCTCGTGCGCTGCGACGCGGTGGCCTGGTCGTTCCTGGGGCTGTCGATGGCCGCCTGGAACGGGCTCGCCTCGCTCGGCCTCGGCGCGCTCTGGGCGGCGTCGGCGGCGTGGTGGCGGATGCCGTTCGAGCGCGACGCCTGAGCGCTCAGCTCTCCAGTTCGGCGTCCCAGTACAGGAAGTCCATCCAGCTCTCGTGTAGGTAGTTCGGCGGGAACTTGCGTCCCTTGTTCTGCAGCTCGGCCGCGTCGGGGCGATAGGCCGGGCGCGCGAGCGACATCCCCGCCTCGCGCAGCGTGTGGTTGGCCTTCCTCAGGTTGCAGCGCCCGCAGGCGGCGACGACGTTGGCCCAGGTGGTGCGCCCGCCGCGCGAGCGCGGGATCACGTGGTCGAAGGTCATCTCCCCGTCGGCGCCGCAGTACTGGCAGGTGAACTCGTCGCGCAGGAATAGGTTGAAGCGGGTGAAGGCCGGGTAGCGCGCGGGCTTCACGTAGTCGCGCAGCACCACGACCGAGGGCAGCCTGAGCGCGATCGAGGGGCTGTGCACCTCGAAGTCGTACTCGGCGACGATCTGGACGCGGTCGAGGAACACCGCCTTGATCGCCTCCTGCCAGGGCCAGAGCGAGAGCGGGAAGTAGCTGAGCGGCCGATAGTCGGCGTTGAGCACCAGGGCGGGGTGGTCGCGCAGCACCGCGGGCTGACGCACGAACTGGTTGGCGAAGCTGATGGAACCGCTTCGAGCGGATGGTCGCTCTGGCCTGAGGGGGGTCTGGATCGGGGTCATCGCTCGCCTCGCCGTCGTTGTCGCGACGCCGTCGGGGCGATGTGGGGCCGTCGCACCCCGGCGTCGTCACCATATCTGGCAGGGCGTCCGAGGGAATGCTCTAGATGCGTGCCCACCAGCGGTGTCCTAGCACCGCTCTGCAACAGTTCGACGCCGCCGCGCGCCCCGCACGCCGCCACGGCCCGGCGCCAACGCCGGGCGGCACGCGACCGCCCCCGCCGTCGCCCCGCCGTCGCGGGGGCGCCCGGCACGGGCGGCGCGGGGTTCACCGTGCCGCCCCCGGCAGGACGCGCGAGAGAAAGCGCGCGGCATGGCCGAGCCCGTCGGGGGCGATGCCGTGCGGCGTGCCGGGGCTCACGTGGGCCTCGACCGCGAAGCCGGCGCCCGAGAGCCCGCGCTCGGCCTCCGACAGCGCGGCGACCGGGATCACCTCGTCGCGGTCGCCGTGGACCAGCAGCACCGGCGGGCGCACCCGCGCCGCCTGCGCGAGATCCTCGCCCGCGACCAGCCGGCCCGAGAAGCCGACGATGCCGGCGACGGCCTCGGCGCGCCGCGGCGCGACGTAGAGGCTCATCATCGTGCCCTGGCTGAAGCCGACGAGCGCGGTGGCGGCCGCGTCCACCCCCTCGGCCGCCATGGCCGCGTCGAGCCAGCCGTCGAGGCGCTCGACCGAGGCGCGGAAGCTCGCCTCCATCTCGGCCTCGGGCGCACCGTCGATCCAGGGGATCGGAAACCACTGATAGCCCATCGGATTGATGCGGCAGCGCTCCGGCGCGTTCGGCGCGCGGAAGGCGGCGCGCGGCAGCGCCTCGCCCAGGGGGCCGGCGAGGCCGGCGAGGTCGCGCCCGTCCGCGCCGTAGCCGTGCAGCAGCACGACCAGCGCCGTCGCCGCGCCGCCCGCCTGCGGGCCGACGCGGGGGCCGCTCAACAGAGTGTCGGGATCGGTGCTCATACCTCGACGACGCCCTCGCGCGATTTCAGATGCCCGTAGTAGGCCCAGAGGAGCCGCGCCGCAACGCCGCGCCACGGCGTCCAAGCCTCGGCCATCGTGCGGAGCGCCTTCTCGCGCGGACGCTCCGGCAGGGCGAACAGGGCGCGCGCGGCCTCCTGCAACGCCAGATCGCCCGGCGCGAAGACGTCGGCGTGCCCGACCGCGAACATCAGGTAGATCTCGGCCGTCCAGACGCCCACGCCCTTGACCGCGGTCATGCGCGCGATCGCCGCGTCGGGCGGCAGAGCGGCCAGCGCCTCGAAGTCGAGACCCTCGGCCGCCAGCGCCCGGGCGTAGGCGATCTTCTGTCGCGAGAGGCCGCAGGCCCGGAGCGCGTCGTCGTCGGCCGCGGCGAGGCCGCCGGGCGCGGTGGCGCCGGTCGCCTCCAGCCGCGCCCAGACCGCGGCGGCGGCGGCGACCGAGAGCTGCTGGCTCACGATCGCGCGCAGGAGCCCGTCGAAGCCGCCGGGCCGGCGGCGGAGCGGCAACGGTCCCGTGAGCGCGAGCACCTCGGCGAAGCGCGGCTCGGCGCCCGCGAGCCAGGCGGCGCCCTCGGCGACGTCGGCCTCGCAGACGATGATCCGGGGAGCGATCCCGGCGTCGGTCATGCGTGGTCTCCCCTGCCCCGAAGGCGTGCGACCCTCGGCGATCGGCGATCGGGGGTCAATCGGGAGTGGAGCCGCGAATGGCGGGACCGGCGTGCGAGCGTCCGCTCCCGATTCCGACAGGGCCCCCGCGTGCGCGCCCCAGTGGCGAGTGGACCTCGCAGCGGGCATACCAAGTCAGCACGGCGATACGTACCGGAGCGGCACCCAGCCGGTCGCGCCGCTCTCGGCCCGACAACGCACCCAGCCGTGGGTCTCTTCGAGGGCCTCGAGCCTCTCGCCGCGTCGGCAGGACAACTCGACGGCCGAATAGGCGGAACGGGCGCGGATGCCGTCCTCTCCGACCTCGACCAGGCTGTCGGGTACCCACCCCTCGCGGCCGGCCGCGTTCCGGGCCCAGAGCCATCGGTGACCGTCCCAGATCTCCTGGGCGCCGGTGAGCGTGAGGCCCTCGCCGGCGGCGAGGGTGATCGGATCGGCGTAGCTGGCCGTCCAGTCCACGATCACGCGGTAGCGCGCGCCCATGCGTCCCGATCCCGAAGCAGACAGGGCGACCGCCCATCGTTCGCGAACGTCATCACGGCAGCTCGGCCGCGTGCCGGGGAATGCCGCCTCTCGGCGCGAACTCGACAGCTCCCGAGCCCGCCGTACGATCGCCGAAGCCGGACCATCACGCCACCCCCGCCCCTTGCGCCGCCCGCCCCGATCGGCCATCGCTCCGCCCCATGCAGAGCCAGACCTTCCTCGACTTCGAAAAGGGCGTCGCCGAGCTGGAGGGCAAGATCGGCGAGCTGCGCGCGCTCGCGCGGGCCTCGCCCGAGATGGACGTGGGCGACGAGGCCGACCGCCTCGCGGGCCGCGCCGAGGGGATGCTGCGCGATCTCTACACGAAGCTGACGCCGTGGCAGAAGACCCAGGTCGCGCGCCATCCCCAGCGCCCGCACGCGCTCGACTACGTGCGCGCCCTCTTCACCGAGTACACGCCGCTCGCGGGCGACCGCAACTTCGCCGAGGACCAGGCGATCGTGGGCGGCCTCGCGCGCTTTCGCGACCGCGCGGTGGTGGTGATCGGCCACGAGAAGGGCCACGACACCCGCACCCGGCTCGCGCGCAACTTCGGCATGGCGCGTCCGGAGGGCTATCGCAAGGCCGTGCGCCTCATGGACCTCGCCGACCGCTTCGCCCTGCCGGTCGTCACCCTCGTCGACACGCCCGGCGCCTATCCCGGCAAGGGCGCCGAGGAGCGGGGCCAGGCCGAGGCGATCGCGCGCTCGACCGAGCGCGGGCTGGCGCTCGGCGTTCCTTCGGTCGCGGTGATCATCGGCGAGGGCGGCTCGGGCGGCGCGGTGGCGCTCGCCACGGCGAGCCGCGTCGCGATGCTCGAGCACGCGGTCTACTCGGTGATCTCGCCGGAGGGCTGCGCCTCGATTCTCTGGAAGAACGCCGAGAAGATGCGCGAGGCGGCGCAGGCGCTGCGCATCACCGCGGCCGATCTCGAAGCGCTCGGCGTGGTCGACCGCGTGATCGCCGAGCCGCTCGGCGGGGCGCAGCGCGACCCGCGGGCGGCGATGGCGGCCACCGGCGAGGCGATCGCCGAGCTTCTGGCCGAGGCCGACGGGCTCTCGCCGGCCGAGCAGCGCGAGGCGCGCCGGCGCAAGTTCCTGGAGATGGGCGCGCGCGCGCTCGCCTGAGCGCCGGCCGCGTCTCCCCGACGGCGCCCGAGCCGGCCCGCGCGCCGCGGGGGCTGGCCAGCGCGCGCGAAACGGCTACTCTGCCCCCTTGCCGCGGACGTGCCCGCGCTCCCCCCTGCCGGTCCCGAGCCCCCCGCGACGGAGATCCGATGCCCGACGACAAGACCCGCGGCCCCGAGACCACGGCGCCGGCCGCCGACACGCCGCGGCGCGCCCTGGACGTGGCGAAGGCGGTCGTCGCGGCGCCCCCCCGCGACGCCTGGCGCTTCCTGCCCGCGGCGATCTCGGGGATCGCGTTCCTGTGGTTCCTGACCTACCTGCCCTCGGTCGCGCACGGCGAGACCTACGTCTACGCGCGCCCCTGGATCGAGCCGCTCGGCATCGAGCTGGCCTTCCTGATCGACGGCCTCGGCCTCGTGTTCGCGCTCCTGGTCACCGGCATCGGCGCGCTGGTGTTCCTCTACGCGGCCGGCTACTTCGAGGGCGACCCGCGCTCGCCGCGCATCCTGTCGCTCCTGTTCCTGTTCGCGGTGGCGATGCTCGGGCTCGTGCTCGCCGACGACGTGGTGACGCTGTTCGTGTTCTGGGAGGGCACGACCATCACCTCGTTCCTGCTGGTCGGCTTCGACTACGAGAAGGCCTACGCGCGGCGCGCGGCGCTGCAGGCGCTGCTCGGCACCGGCCTCGGCGGGCGCGCGCTGCTCGGCGGGCTCGTGGTGCTCGGCGACGCGATGGGCAGCTACAGGCTGTCGGAACTCAATACGATGGGCGAGGCGATCACGGCCTCGGCGTTGTATACGCCGATCCTCGCGCTCGTGCTGCTCGGCGCCTTCACCAAGTCGGCGCAGTTCCCGTTCCATTTCTGGTTACCGGGCGCGATGGCCGCGCCGACGCCGGTCTCGGCCTACCTCCACTCGGCCACGATGGTGAAGGCGGGGGTCTATCTCCTGATGCGCATGGCGCCGGCGCTCGGCGACACCGCCGCCTGGTTCTGGCTGCTCACCCTGTTCGGCGCGACCACCATGCTGATCGGCTCGGTCTGGGCGCTCAGGCAGTCCGATCTGAAGCAGATGCTCGCGCACACCACCGTCATGGGCCTCGGCACCATCGTCATGTTCCTCGGCGGCGGCACCGAGGAGGCGGTGATGGGCGCCACGACCTTCCTGGTCGTCCACGCGCTCTACAAGGCCTCGCTCTTCCTCATGATCGGCTGCGTCGACAAGAAGGCGGGCACGCGCGAGGTCGACCGCCTCGCGGGGCTGCGCTCGGCCATGCCGATCACCGCCGCGATGGCGGTCCTCGCGGCGCTCTCGATGGCCGGCCTCCCCCCCTTCATCGGCTATGTCGGCAAGGAGGCGATGTACGAGGGCGCGCTCCACGTCGTCACCGAGCCGATGCTGGTCACGGCCGCCGCCTTCGTCGCCAACGCGATGATGGTGGCGGTGGCGCTGATCGTGACGGTCGGGCCGTTCTTCCGCGGCGCGCAGGCCTGTCCCAAGACGCCGAAGGACCCCTCCTGGATGATGTGGTCGGGGCCGATGGCGCTCGCCGTGCTCGGCCTCCTCGCGGGCCTCGCGGCGCCGGTCACCGGGCACTACCTCGCCGCGCCCGTGGCGTCCTCGATCCTGGGCCACCACGTCGAGAGCCATCTCGCGCTCTGGCACGGGCTCTCGCCCCTCCTCGTGCTCTCGCTCGCCACCTGGGGGCTCGGCGTGCTGTTCTGGCTCGGCAACCGGGCGATCCGCACGGGGCTCGCGAGCGCGGAGGCCGGCGGGCTCGTCAGTGCCGACCGCAGCTACGACTACGCCCTTCGATACGTCGACGCCGTGGCGAGGGGCGTCACCGGCTACGTCCAGACCGGCGTGCTCGAGTGGTACATGCGCGCGACCTTCGCCGCGCTCGCGCTCGTGGTCTGGGCCGCGGTCGGGCTCACCGACGACAGCCGCGCCGCGCCCGACTTCGACCTGCCGCTGGTCGACTACGCCACCTTCGCGGTGATCCTGGTCTCGGTCGCGGTGGTGGTGCTCACGCGCTCGCGGCTGACGGCGATCTGCGCGCTCGGCGCGGTCGGCGTCGGGGTCTCGATCATCTTCGTGCTCTACGGCGCGGTCGACGTCGCCATGACGCAGCTCATGATCGAGATCCTGATCGTGGTGTTCCTCGCGATCGCGCTGATCCGGCTGCCGCGAGTGCCCGACCGCCAGGGCTTCCGCGTCGGCGACGCCGCGAGCGCCTCGGCCGTCGGCCGCGGCGTGACCACGGTGCTGATCTCGGTGGTGGGCGAGCCGATCGATCTGGAACTCACCCGCTTCTTCGAGCAGAACTCGTACCCGGTGGCGCACGGGCAGAACATCGTCAACGTGATCCTGGTCGACTTCCGCGCGCTCGACACCTTGGGCGAGATTTCGGTGATCGTGATCGCCTCGCTCGGCGCGGTCGCCGCGCTGACCGCGGGCAAGGGCGTCACGCTCTCGGGCGGCGCGCGCGAGACCGCCGACCAGGCTCGGCGCGAGGGGGTGCAATGAACTCGCTGATCCTGTCGACGGCGGCGCGCCTGCTCGCGCCGCTCCTCGTCGTCTTCTCGATCGTGGTGCTGCTGCGCGGGCACAACGAGCCTGGCGGGGGCTTCATCGGCGGGCTGATCGCGGCGATCGCGCTCGCGCTGATCGCGAAGGCGGGCGGGCTCACGCGCGCGCGCCGGCTCGTGCGCGTCGAGCCGCTCGCGATCTCGGCGCTCGGCCTCGCCTGCGCCGTCGCCTCCGCGCTCTGGGGCGCGATCGCCGAGGGCGCGGTGCTCGCGGGCGTCTGGCCGTTCTACGGCGACCCGACGCTCGGCGGCGCGCTGAAGCCGGTGGGCTCGATCCTGCTGTTCGACACCGGCGTGTTCCTCGTCGTGGTGGGCGGCGTCACGGGGATGCTGTTCACGCTCGAGGCGGCCGCGCTCGCGGCGCTCTCGCGCCACGGCAGCGATCGCCCGCGCGGCCGGACCGGGGGGGAGCGGGACTGATGGAACCCTCCCTCGCCGTCGTCGTCGGCATCCTGATCGCCTGCGGCGCCTATCTGATGATGTCGTCGAACCTGATCCGCGTGCTGTTCGGGCTCACCATCCTGTCGAACGCGGTCAACCTCGTGATCTTCGCGTCCGGGCGGCTCACCTACGGCGAGCCGCCGCTGGTGCCGCCCGGCGCCGAGACGCCCCCCGCGGGCGCCGCCAACGCGCTGCCTCAGGCGCTGATCCTGACGGCGATCGTGATCGGCTTCGGTCTTCTGGTCTTCACGCTCTCGCTGGTGCTGCGCGCCTACATCACCTTCGGCACCACCGACAGCGCCGCGATCCGCGAGGCCGAGCCCGAAACGGAAGTCAACCGGCCCGGGGCGGACTGAGATGCTGCTCGCCGCCCCCATCCTGCTGCCGCTCGCCACCGCGGTCGTCTGCTTCCTGCTGCGCCGCCGGGGCGTGCACCGCTGGGTCTCGCTGTTCTCCGCGCTCGGGCTGCTCGCGGTCGGGCTCGCGCTCCTCTCGGCGGCGCTGATCGACGGCCCGCAGGCCGTGCAGATGGGCGGCTGGGCCGCGCCCTTCGGCATCACGCTCGCCGTCGACACGCTCTCGGCGGTGATGGTCACGATCGCCGGGGGCGCCGGGCTCGCCGCCTTCGCCTACGCCTTCCACGAGGTCGACGCCGAGGCCGAGCGGCTGGGCTTTCACGCGCTCGGCCACGCCATGCTCGCCGGCGTCTGCGGCGCCTTCGTCACCGGGGATCTGTTCAACCTCTACGTCTGGTTCGAGGTCATGCTGATCTCGTCCTTCGGCCTCCTCGTGATCGGCGGCGGACGCGCGCAGATCGACGGCGCCGTCAAGTACGTGGCGCTGAACCTGATCGGCACGCTCGCCTTCCTCGCCGGCGTCGGGCTCCTCTACGGCGCGACCGGCACGCTCAACATGGCCGACCTGGCGATCAAGCTCGACGGCCGCTCCGGCGAGACCGCGGTGGTCGGCGCGGCGGGGCTGCTGCTGTTCGCCTTCGCGGCCAAGGCGGCGCTGTTTCCGGTGTTCTTCTGGCTGCCAGCCGCCTACCACACGCCGGCGGTGGCGACCTCGGCGCTGTTCTCGGCGCTGCTGACCAAGGTCGGGGTCTACTCGCTGCTCCGCGTCTTCACCCTGGTGTTCGCGCCGGGCGACCCGATCATCTCGAACGTGCTGCTCGTCGCGGCGGGGGTGACGCTGGTGCTAGGCGCGCTCGGCGCCACGGCGCAGGACCACATGCGCCGCGTGTTCGGCTTCCACATCGTCAGCCAGATCGGGGTGATGACGATCGGCGTGGCGCTGGCGACGCCGCTCGCGCTTGCGGCCTCGGTGTTCTACTTCCTCCACCACATCCCGGCGATGATGAACATGTTCCTGATCGGCGGCATCATGGGACGCGAGTGCGGTGACGAGCGGGTGAGCCGCGTCGGCGGGCTCTGGGCCGCCGGCCCCTGGCTCGGCGTGATCTTCCTGGTGCCGGCGCTGTCGCTGATCGGCGTGCCGCCGCTCTCGGGCTTCTGGGCGAAGCTGTTCATGGTGCGCGGCGCGGTCGAGGCGGGCGAGTACCTGCTCGGCGGCATGATCCTCGCGGCGAGCGTCCTGACCTTCTACTATCTCGGCCGCATGTTCGTCTCGGCCTTCTGGGCGCCGCGCCCGGAGGCGGCGGACGACACGCCCGCGAGCCTCGATCCGACGCCGGCGCTGGTGCTGCCCGTGCTGGGGCTGACGGCGGTGACGCTCGGCATCAGCCTCTACGCCGGCGTGATGTTCGAGCTGGCCGACGGCGCGGCGCGCGCGCTGCTCGACCCCCTGCCTTACCTGCGCACCGTTCTCGGGAGCGAGAGCCGATGATCCTGGTCCGACTGCTCCTGAAGCCCTTCCACATCGTCTTCCTGGTGGTCTACTTCGCCAAGGAGCTGATCCTGAGCGCGGTGCGCGTCTTCATCGACGTGCTGACGCCGGGCCTGTCTTCGACGCCGCGCTTCGTGGCGATGCCGCTCGACGCGAAGACCGATCTCTCGATCACGATGACGGCCAACCTGATCACGCTGACGCCGGGCACGCTGACCGTCGACGTCTCGGACTGCCGCCGTTACCTGCTGATCCACGCCATGTACGCCGAGGAGGGCGCCGACGCCGTGAACGCCTCGCTCAAGAACGGGATGGAGCGCATGGTCATCAGGGCCACGGAATGAGCGTGCTCGCCTCGACCCTCGACGGGCCGCTGGCCTGGGGCGCCGCGATCGCGGGGCTCCTAGTGATCGCGGGGGCGCTGCTCGCGACCTACCGCCTGCTCGCCGGCCCCACCCTCGCCGACCGGGTGGTCGCGCTCGACCTGCTGACCATGCTGCTCGCCGCGCTCCTCGTGCTGCTCGCGATCGCGCTCGAGGTGCCGAGCTATCTCGACGCGGCGCTGGCGCTGTCGCTGGTGTCGTTCCTCTCCACCGTCGCGTTCGCGCGCTACGTCGAGCGCCGCGACCCCGAGGACCCCGCGCCGAAGGACGACGAATATGGCCCTTGAGATCCTGGGCGCGCTCCTGCTGGTGCTCGGCGGAGTGTTCTGCTTCGCCGCCGGGCTCGGCGTGGTGCGCTTTCCCGACGTGTTCATGCGCATGCACGCGGCGACCAAGGCGGGCACGCTGGGGCTGATCTTTCTCGTCGGCGCCATGGCCTTCGTCACGCCCGCGCTCGACATCATCCTGAAGGCGGTGCTGGTCTCGGTGTTCATGATCGTGACCGCGCCGGTCGGCTCGCACCTGATCGGCCGCGCCGCCTACCGCACCGGCTCGCCGCTGTGGTCGCGCACCGAGATCGACGAGGGCGCGCGCATCTTCATGCGCCACGAGCGCGCCCCGGGCGCGACGCGCGCGCCGGGCCTCGCGCCGAAGGACGGGGCGGAAGCCGGCGCCGACTGACGCGCTAGAACGCGGAACCCTTTGCCGCGCCCGGTCAGGCACCTTACCTTTCACGAGTCGTGACCGGGCGAACGCCGTCCCGCGTTCGCGCGTCCCCTCCGTGCATCGAGAGGTCCCGCAGACATGGACGCAGATCAATCGCGCGAGCCGGAACCGCTCTGGGTCCGCCCCTACCGGCGCATCGCCGTGCTCGGCGGCGGCGCCTGGGGTACCGCGCTCGCTATCGTCGCCGCCGAGGCCGGCCGCCACGCCCGGCTCTGGGCGCGCGCCCCCGAGACCTGCGAGGAGATCAACCGCCGCCATCGCAATTCGCACTATCTGGACGACATCCCGGTTCCGCCCTCGCTGCACGCGACGCCCGACATGGCCGACGCCTGCGAGGGCGCCGAGGCGGTGCTGCTGGTCACGCCCTCGGGCACGGTGCGGGCCATCGCCGAGGAACTCGACCGCGTGCTGGCGCCGGGCGTGCCGGTGGTGGTCTGCGCCAAGGGCATCGAGGACGACACCGGCTATCTGATGGCCGACGTGGTGCAGCACGCCGCGCCCGGCCGTCCGGTCGGGGCGCTCTCGGGGCCGTCCTTCGCCAAGGAGACCGCGCGCGGCGACCCGACCGCGGTCACGGTGGCCTCCGACTTCGCCCACGACCCCGACCGCGCGCCGGAGGAGCAACTGGCCACCCGCATGGCGGTCTCGATGACCACCGGCAGCTTCCGGCCCTACGTCTCCGACGACCTGACCGGCGTCGAGGTAGGCGGCGCGGTCAAGAACGTGCTCGCCATCGCCTGCGGCATGGCCACGGGCGCGGGCTTCGCGGCCAACACCCGCGCCGCGCTCATCACCCGCGGCTGCGACGAGATGAAGGTGCTCGCCGAGGCTTTGGGCGGCCGGCGCGAGACCGTCACCGGCCTCTCGGGCATGGGCGATCTGGTGCTGACCTGCTCGAACGACGCCTCGCGCAACTTCAGCTACGGCGTCGAGTACGGCCGCGGCAAGCGCGGCTCGGAGATCTTCGACGGGCGCAACGTGGTGGTCGAGGGTCATCGCAACGCCGTCGCCGCGACCGAGCTCGCGCGCCGGCACGGCATCCACATGCCGATCTGCGAGACCGTGCGCGCGGTGGTCCACGAAGGCGCCCCCTTGGGCGAGGCCTTCGCCGCGCTATGGTCCCGTCCGCTGGAAGCCGAGCCGCGGGCGCTCGATCTCGTCTTCGCCCACCCCGCAGACCGCGGCGCGATCCGACGCTTCGCCGCCGCCTGGGAGGAATGACCTCATGACCGACTGGCGCGACCTTCTGACCGTGAAGCCCGGCCGGGCCTACCGGCACATGGAGCAGCACACCGCGCGCTACGACTGCACCCAGTCCGGCCCGCTGGAGGAGATGCGCGCGCACGCCGAAGCCTGGACCTTCGTGCTCGCGACCGACCTCGACGGCACCTTCCTCGGCGGCACCGACGGGGATCGCCGCCAGCTCTACGACTGGATCGGGAAGCACCGCGCGAGCGTCGGGCTGATCTTCGTCACCGGACGCGACCCGAAGTTCATCGAAGGGATGTGCGGCGACGGCTTCGTGCCCTGGCCGGACTTCGTCGTGGGCGACGTCGGCACCACCATCGCCAAGATGGCCCCGGTCGGCCCAGGTGGCGAGGTCCGCCCGATGATGGAGCTGGAAGAGGCGATCGCCGAAGCTTGGGGCGACGCCGGCGATAAGGTGCGCGAGCGCCTGGACGGCTGGCCGGGCCTGACCCTGCAACCCGAGCCGCACCGCTTCCGCGTCAGCTACGACCTCGACCCCAAGGCGTTCGACGAGGACGCCAAGGGCGCGGTCGAGGAGATGGGTCTCGACTGGCTGGTCTCCGACGACCGCTTCTTCGACGTCCTGCCGAGGGGCGTCTCCAAGGGACCGTCGCTCTTGCGCCTGACCCGCCGGCTCGGCATCACCGACGACCGGGTCCTGGTCGCGGGCGACACACTGAACGATCTGTCGATGCTGTCGCAGGACGCTTTCCGCGCCGTCGCCGTCGGCAACAGCGAGGCGGAACTGCTCGCGCGCCTGCCCGACAGCGAGCGCGTCCTGAAGGCCGAAGGCGAGGGCGCCGCCGGCATCATGGACGCTATCAGCCACTTCGGCCTGCACGATCCGGCGCCACGGGGGATCCTATGACCGCCAAGCTCGTCATCGTCTATCACCGCCAGCCCTACGAGGAGGTGGTCGAGAACGGCCAGCTCGTCCGCAAGGAGAACAAGAGCCCGAACGGCATCGTGCCGACGCTCAAGTCGTTCTTCGGGCGCAACCGCGACGGCGCCTGGATCGCCTGGAAATACGCCGACGACCCCGCCAATCCCGACTTCGAGCGCCGGGTCGAGATCGACGACAGCTACGGCAGCTACACGGTGAGCCGCCTGCCGCTCACCAAGGAGCAGGTATCGAGCTTCTACCACGTCACCTCGAAGGAGGCGATCTGGCCGATCCTGCACTCGTTCAAGGATCGCTATAACTACGACCCCGTCGACTGGCCGACGTTTCGCGAGGTCAACTGGGCCTTCGCCGAGGCGGCGGCGGCCGAGGCCGACGACGACAGCGTGATCTGGGTGCACGACTACAACCTCTGGCTGGTGCCGCAGTACGTGCGCCGCCTGAAGCCCGAGGCCAAGATCGCCTTCTTCCACCACACGCCGTTCCCGGCCGCGGACATGTTCAACGTGCTGCCCTGGCGGCGCGAGATCGTCGAGTCCCTGCTCGCCTGCGACGTCATCGGCTTTCACATCCCGCGCTACGCGGCCAACTTCGTCAGCGTGGCGCACTCGCGCTTCGACATCCGCGTCACCGACAAGGAGAAGACCCGGTCGGACTTCTCGCCCTCGGGACAGGCGCTCTCCGAGCAGTCGACCCCGACCGAGATCGAGTACGAGGGCCGGCGCATCCTGCTGTCGTCCTTCCCGGTGGGCGTCGACGTCGACTACATCGACGAGGTCGCGCGCTCGGAGGAGACCGCGAGCCTCCAGCGCGAGATCGAGGAGGAGCTCGGCGAGAAGCGGCTCGTGATCTCGGTCGGGCGCACCGACTACACCAAGGGCGGCGTCGAACTGCTCCAGGCCTACGAGCGGCTGCTGCAGCGCCGGCCGGATCTGCACAAGCAGGTCCGCCTCATGCACGTCTCGGTCAGCGCCAACCGCAACATGGAGGCCTACGCCGAGGTGCAGGAGACCATCGAGACGACCGCCGGCCGCCTCAACGGCGCCTACGGCTCGTTCGAGTGGCAGCCCGTCTCGCTCATCTCGACGCCGATCCCGTTCCGCGATCTCGTGGCCTACTACCGCGCGGCCGACGTCGCCTGGATCACGCCGCTCGCCGACGGGCTCAACCTCGTCGCCGAGGAGTTCGTCGCCGCGCGCACCGACGGCGACGGCGTGCTGGTGCTCTCCGAGTTCGCGGGCGTGGCGATCGAGATGGAGGAGGCGGTGCTCTGCAATCCGTTCTCGCACCGCTCGATGGACAGCGCGATCGATCAGGCGCTCGCCATGGGCGAGGAGGAGCGTCGCGCGCGCATGAGCGCGCTTCGCGACAAGGTGCGCCGCTACGACATCGAGGCCTGGGCGGCCGAGCAGCAGCGCCTGTTCTCGATCATCACCGAACGCGATCGCAAGCAGCCGGTCCCGGCGCAGTAGAGCGCTCGTCCCGCCCGAGCGGGACGAGAGCGCGCCGGAAAGAGAGCCCGGAACGCGCGACACGGCAGGATCGGGTCACGCGCTCCGGTCGCTGGTGGCGGTTCGACCGGACGCGCGACGGGTCGGCGGCAGGCGGACGCCGGCCCGCCGGAGCGACGAGCCAGCCGCCTCGTTCCCGGAAGGAAACGGCACCTCGCGCCGGAGTTGCAAATCGGAGATGCTCCTTTTTCTCGCCCGGATCGGGGAATATCCTAAAGGACATGGGATTATAGGTATTCGAACGGGTACACCGGGAGTTGCCATGTCATTCGTCTTGCGCTTCGCGACCACCACGTCGCTCGCCATTTGTATTGCTGGGGGAACGCCCCCGACCGCCGAGGCGCAGCCGAAGTTCGTCAACGTCGAGCAGAGCGGGCGGTCCGCGTCCGCCGGCCCGGCGTCGGGCGAGGCCGGTGCGGACGCGGCCAGCCCGCTGGTCTCGGTCCTCACGGATCTGTTCTCCGGCGGGGACATCGACGCCGCCGCCCTGCAGGACGCGTTCGGCTCGTTCCTGGACGGCGCGTTCGGCGCCGACGGCGAGGACGTCAGGATCGACGGCCTCGGCGACCTCCTCGGCGACGACGCGCCGTCGAACCGCTTCACCGACCTGGCGCGGCGCACGCCCCAGTCCGGGGACGCGACGCGGATGCTGCGCGAGCTGAAACTCGACAACAGGTGACCCCCGCGACGCGCGGCCGTATGCGTCCGGCCTTCTCCGGCGATCCGGCACGCCGATCCTGATCTCGACCGCACACGAGGGCGACGAGCGTTCGCGACGCCTCGCCCGGGCCACCACCGTTCCGCAAGGCGCCGGCCGGAAGGCGTCGTCCGACGCCATCCGGCCGTGGCGCACCGTGCCGCGCAGCGCCGTGGCGTGGTTGACGGGGAACGCCGCCACGCCGCCCTCGTCGCGCAGAATCGTCTGCTTCCCGGCGTGGACCGCGCCTCGCCGGGCGGCATCCCGAAGGCGCTCGCCGGTCATGCCCGCTCGGATCGACCGCACCCGAGGCGAGCGTGTTCGGTGCGGGATCGCCTTTCGGGGCTATGGATCGAACCGTTCGCTTTCCAGCGCCGACACCATGGGAGCGGATCGCGGGCGGACCCCACACGACGACGAGACCTCCCCAAGCTTCGGGCATCAGCCACTCTACCCGCCAGAAGGCTCGTGCGACGGCCGCCCCAGACCATGCGGCGCAAGCCGCCGTTGGCCGTGCGACGCAAGTCGCCGTTCCTGACGATCTCCCGTGGCGCCTGGCCGTTCAGGTCGGGCGGGGCGACCGCCCTACCCCGCCTCGCCCGCCTGCAGGACGGTGCCCGCGAGGCGGACGAGGCGCGGGCCGAGCTCGTCCTCCAGACGCTCGCGTGGCAGGAGATAAGCCGGCCCGCCAGCGTTGAAGGCGAGCAGGCGCGGATCGCCGTAGGGCGGCCGGAAGGGGACGGCGACCGCGTTGACGTCCGGCTGCCACTGGCCGACGTTGGTGTAGAAGCCCTTCGTGCGGACCTGCTCAACCGCGTCGAGGATACCGTCCTCGATCCGTGGCCATTCGTCCTCGCCGACCCGCTCGCGCAGGCGCGAGAGCAGGAGGCCGCGCTCCTCGTCGGTGGCGCCGGCGATGTAGGCGCGCCCCATGGCCGAGCGGGCGAGCGAGATGCGCGAGCCCACGTCGAGCTGCAGCGAGATCATGCCCCCCGAGCGCGCGCAGGCGACGTAGGTCATCGCGAACTCGTCGCGGCTGCCGAGGGCGATGAGGACGCCCGGCCCGACCCGATCGGCCATGTCCTGCATGTGGACGCGCGCGGTCTCGCGGATGCGCATGCCGCCGAGGCACGCGTAGCCGAGGCTCAGGACCGCCATCCCCATGCGATAGCGCCCGGTCGGCTCCTCGTAGATCAGGTAGCCGAGCTTCGAGAGCGTGTAGGTCAGCCGCGAGACGGTCGAGGTCGGCAGCCCGGTGCGGTTGGCGAGTTCCAGATTGCCGAGGCCCGCCGCGTCGGCAGGCCGGAACGCGCGCAGGATCTCGAGCCCGCGATGCAATGCCGAGACGAACTGCCGCTCGCCCTCGGGCGCGGTCGCGACGGCGCTCGGGGCGACGTAGTTTGTCCTCCTGCGCATCGGCGTGCTCCCCCGCTCCTGCCGCACCGCATCACGATCCATCGAAGGTGGCGATCGCCGCCCATGCGTCAAGCCGCCCCCGGTGCCGCAGCCCGACGGGTCGTCCAGCCCCGATCCCGCCCCCGCTCGGGGCCGGATCGGCCTCACGGCACGTAGAGCGCGAACGTCTCGGCCATGCGGCCCGGTCGCCCGTCGCCCTGCACCGCCACGCGCGGCCTGGCCGCGAGGAGCAGCCCCTCCGCTACGCGGCCCGGCCGAAGCGAGCGCCTCGGCAGCGGCGTCGCGCTGCCGGCGAGGGTGGCAGCGGCGGGCGGACGGCCCCCGCACGCGGGATGGGCGCCGATCGGGCACGACTGCACGGCGCCGCGCTAGCTCGGCCGGTCGTCGTCGGCCGCGCCGAACGAGGCTTGCCGCGGCGGATCGCCAGAAAGCGGCTTATCGAGTTCCGGCACCGTCCGTCTCGTCGTCGGGGAGAGAAGAGGCCGGGACCAGCCATGGCGCGAAACCGATCCACGACCCGGCGCCGCCGCTCGGCGACGCTGCCATCATCGGCGAGAGCCGCAAGGGCACGATCGGCCCGCGCCGCGCCTCGGGTGCGCGGATCCGCTCGAACACCGGCGAGGTCGTCGGCCCGGACGGCCCATCGCTCCCAAGGCGGTGTCGCGCCTCGCGAGCGGCGGCGGGGGCCGACGCGGAGCCGTTCGTCCTGCCGGAACGGTCCGCGCAGCCGGGACGAGCGCTCAGCGCGCCGCTGGCGTCGCGGCGCGGCGGCGGTCGGCGCGGCCCATGGCGAGCGCGGGCACCGCGGCCAGCGCCACCACCGCGGCGAGCGCCATGAAGGCGTCGTGGAAGGCGAGGCGGTAGGCCTCCTCGTGGCCGAGCGTCTCGGCGCGCACGGCCGTCCGCCGCTCCAGCACCACCGCGAGCAGGTTGACGCCGAAGGTGCCGCCGAGCTGGCGCGCGAAGGAGATCGCGCTGGAGCCGTGCGTGACCAGATCGGCCGGCAACTGCCGCAGCCCGCCGGTGTTGATCGACGGCATCATGAGCCCGAGCCCGAGCCGGCCGACCAGCGTCCAGGCGACGAGCACGAGGAACGGCGTCGCCCTCTCGGCGCCGGCGATCATTGCCGTCGAGACCGCGAGCGCGGCGAGGCCCGCGAGGATCGGCAGCTCGACGCGCACCCGGTCGGCCAGATGGCCCGCGAGCGGGAAGATGCCCGCCATCGCGAGGCCCGCCGGCATCAAGAGGAGCCCGCTCTCGGCCGCGGTCATGGCGTGGATGTCCTGGGCGTAGAGCGGCAGCAGGTAGGTGGTGCCGAACAACCCCGCGCCGAGCACGAAGGCGAGCGCGAGCGCCGCGCCGAAGCCCGGCACGCGATGCACGCCGAGATCGACCATGGGCGCGGGGCTCGCGAGCTGGCGGCGCACGAACAGCGCGGCGAGGCCCGCGCCGCCGCCCAAGGCGGCGAGGATCGCGGGATCGCCCCAGCCGCGCGCCTGAGCGTTGGCGAGGCCCCAGAGGAACACGGGCAGCGCGCCCGCGAGTAGCGCGAGGCCGAGGGCGTCGAACGGGCGCGGCCGCTCGCTCGCCACCTCGATCTTCAGGAAGGCGAGCGCGGCGAGGATGCTCGCGAGGCAGAAGGGCGCGGCCACCAGGAACACCGCGCGCCAGGAGTAGGCGTCGACGAGCAGCCCGCCGAGCGCGGGCGCCATCGCCGGGCCGAGGATCACCCCGAGGCCGTAGACCCCCATGCCGAAGCCGCGCCGCTCCGGCGGGAAGGCGCGGAACAGCACCACGAGTGCCAGCGGCTGCACGATCCCCGCCGCCGCGCCCTGCGCCACGCGCGCGGCCACCACGACGCCGTAGCTCGGCGCGAGCCCGCCGACGAGCGAGGCCAGGACGAAGGCGCAGAGGGCGGCGACGTAGGTGCGCCTGAGGCCGAAGCGCTCGGCCGTCCAGCCGCTCACCAGCATGGTCACCGACATTGCAGCGAAGAAGCCGCCCGCGACCCACTGCACGGCAGTCTGCGACAGCGCGTAGGTCGCGCGGATCTCGGGGACGGCGACGGTGATGATGGTGGTCTCGATCACCACCGAGAGCGTGCCCAGCATCACCGCGAGCACGGCGAGCCAGGGCGAGGGAGCGGTGGTCATGTGCGGCCGGTCGGGTCCTCGCCGACCTTGACGATCAGCTTGCCGCGGTTGCGCCCCGAGAGCAGGCCCCGGAACGCCTCGACCGCGTTCTCCAGGCCCTCGACGACGTCCTCGCGGTAGCGCACGCGCCCGTCCGCGATCCACTGGCTCATGTCGCGCAGGAAGTCGTCCTGGCGCTCGCGATGGTCCCAGACGATGAAGCCGCGCAGCGTCAGCCGGCGCGTGAGCACGAGCCCCATGGCCCTGGTCAGCCGGTCGGGGCCGTCGGCGTGCGCGTCGTTGTAGCTCGCGATCCGCCCGCAGACGGGGATGCGGCCGAAGTCGTTCATGAGCGGCAGCACCGCGTCGAACACCGCGCCGCCGACGTTCTCGAAGTAGATATCGACGCCGTCGGTGCAGGCCCGCGCGAGGCAGTCGGGGAAGTCTTCGGCCTTGTAGTTCACGGCCGCGTCGAAGCCGAGCTCGCCGGTGACGTAGCCGCACTTGTCGTCCGCGCCCGCGACGCCGACGACGCGGCAGCCCTTCATCCTGGCGATCTGGCCGACCACCTGCCCGACCGCGCCGGAGGCGGCCGAGACCACGACCGTCTCGCCTTCCTTCGGGCGGCCGTGGTCTAGGAGGCCGACGTAGGCGGTCATGCCGGGCATGCCCATGACCCCGACCGCCGTGGTAACGGGCGCCGCCTTCGGGTCGAGCCTGCGCACGCCCGCGCCGTCGGAGAGCGCGTGCGTGGTCCAGCCCGAGTGCGAGAGCACCACGTCGCCGGGCGCGAAACCGTCGAGGCGGCTCTCGATCACCTCGCAGACCGTGCCGCCGGTCATGGTCTCGCCGATCCCGACGGGCTCGGCGTAGGAGCGCGCGGCGTTCATGCGCCCGCGCATGTAGGGGTCGAGCGAGAGGTAGATCGTGCGCAGAAGCATCTCGCCGCGGCCCGGCGCGGGGACCTCGACCTCCGAGAGCGTCAGGTGCGTCTCGTCGGGCATGCCCGAGGGACGCTCGGCGAGGACGATGCGCTTGGCCGTGGTCATCGACGGGTCTCCGGTATGGTCGCGGCCGCACGCAGGGTCGCGCGGGGTCAGCTAAGCGCCTCCGCGACCGCGCCAAGGGGTCGCCCGCGCCTGCAAACCAGCTTGCCGCCCGCAATGCCCGTCCCGGCTTTGCGGTCACTGGCCGCGCGCGTCGAGGACGGCGTGTCAGCGCCCGCAGTCGTCCCGGGAGAGCCGCTCGTGGCTCTTCACCGGCTCGGCGATGTCGCTCGGCAGGTCGTCGGCGAGGAAGGCGCGCGCTTCCGTGCCGACGGCGTTCTCCTCGGGCGTACGGTCGAAGTCCACGGACCGTCCTCCCTCCGGATCTCAGGCGACCTCGAAGAGCCCGGCCGCGCCCATGCCGCCGCCGACGCACATGGTGACGACCACGTGCTTCGCGCCGCGGCGCTTGCCCTCGATGAGGGCGTGGCCGACCATGCGGCTGCCGGTCATGCCGTAGGGGTGGCCGATCGAGATCGAGCCGCCGTTCACGTTCAGTCTCTCGTCCGGGATGCCGAGGCGGTCGCGGCAGAGTAGCACCTGGCTCGCGAAGGCCTCGTTCAGCTCCCAGAGGTCGATGTCGTCCATCGTCTTGCCCGTGCGCTCCAAGAGGCGCGGCACGGCGAAGACGGGGCCGATGCCCATCTCGTCCGGCTCGCAGCCCGCCACCGCGAGGCCGCGGAACACGCCGAGCGGCTCCAGCCCGCGCCGCTCGGCGAGCTTCGCGTCCATGACGATGCAGGCCGAGGCGCCGTCGGAGAGCTGGCTCGCGTTGCCGGCGGTGACGTGCTTGTCCGGCCCGCGCACCGGCTCCAGCCCCTTGAGGCCGTCGAGCGTGGTCTGGGGGCGGTTGCACTCGTCGCGGTCGGCGGTGACGCGCTTGTCCGAGACCTCGCCGGTCGCCTTGTCCTTGACCTTCATGACGGTCTCGAGGGGCACGATCTCGTCGGCGTAGCGCCCGGCCGACTGCGCCTCGGCCGTGCGCTGCTGGCTCGCGAGCGCGTACTCGTCCTGGGCGTCGCGCTCGACGCCGTAGCGCTCGGCGACGATGTCGGCGGTCTCGATCATCGGCATCCAGAGCGCGGGCAGGTGCTCCATCAGCCAGTCTTCCTGGAGGTGCGTCTGGTTCAGATTCGCCTGCGTCAGACTGATCGATTCGACCCCGCCCGCCGCCATGACCGGCACGCGGTCCACGATCACGCGCTGCGCGGCCATGGCGATGGCCTGAAGGCCCGACGAGCAGAAGCGGTTGACCGTCGTGCCGGCGACCGCGGTCGGGAAGCCCGCGCGCATCGCCGAGAGGCGGGCGATGTTCTTGCCGGTGGCGGCCTCGGGCAGGCCGCAGCCGAAGATCACGTCCTCGACCTCGGCCGGATCGACGCCCGCGCGCAGGGCGGCGTGGCGCAGGGCGTGCCCGCCGAGGACCGCGCCGTGGGTCGCGTTGAACGCGCCGCGGAACGCCTTGCCGATCGGCGTGCGCGCGGTGGAGACGATGACGGCGTCGGTCATGCGGGGGTCCCTTCGAGATCGGCGAAGCGCCCGCCCTCGCGGGCGAGGCGGTCGAGGAGGGCCGCGGGGCGCCAGACGTCGAGGCCCGTGGCGTCGTGCATCCCGGCGCAGTAGTCGCGGATCGTCGCCAGCCCCGCGTCCTCGTCGGCCCAGAACATCGGGCCGCCGCGCCAGGCGGGAAAGCCGTAGCCGTTGATCCAGACGGTGTCGATGTCGAGCGCGCGCGGGGCGATGCCCTCTTCGAGAATGCGCGCGCCCTCGTTCACCATGACGTGGAGGCAGCGCTTCAGGATCTCGTCGTCGCCGATCTCGCGCGTGTTCACGCCCTTCCTGGCGCGCTCCCCAGCGATGATCTCGGCGACCTTCGGGTCGGGCGTCGGCGTGCGGCCGCCTTCCTCGTAGGCGTAGACGCCGGCGCCGGTCTTCTGCCCGTGCCGGCCCTGCTCGGCCAGCGCGTCGAGCCAGTTGCGCGCCGGCGCGTCCGGCGCCCCGGCCTTGCGCTGCGCCTCGCGGATGCGCCAGCCGACGTCGAGGCCGGCGAGGTCGGTCATCGCGAACGGCCCCATCGGCAGGCCGAAGGCGACGAGCACGCGGTCCACGTCCTCGGGGTTCGCGCCTTCCTCCACCAGCCGCATCGCCTCGGCCTGGCGCTTGTGCAGCATGCGGTTGCCGACGAAGCCGTGGCAGTTGCCGACGGCGACGGAGACCTTGCCGAGCTTGCGCCCGGTCTCCATCGCGGTCGCGAGCGTCTCCGGCGCCGTCTCGCGCCCGCGCACGACCTCCAGGAGGCGCATGACGTTGGCGGAGCTGAAGAAGTGCATCCCCACCACGTCGCCCGGTCGCGACGTGGCCGAGGCGATCGCGTCGATGTCGAGCGTCGAGGTGTTGGTGGCGAGCACGGCGTCCTGCTTGCAGACGGAATCGAGCGTGGAGAAGATGCGCTTCTTGACCTCCATGTCCTCGAATACCGCCTCGATCACGAGATCGGCCTCGCCGAGCGCCTTGTAGTCGAGCGCGGGCGCGATCAGCCCCATGCGCTGCTCCACGTCCTCGGCGCTGATCCGACCCTTCTTCGCGGTCGCTTCGTAGTTGCGCCGGACGGTGGCGACGCCGCGCTCCAGCGCCTTCTCCTCGACTTCCAGCAGCGTCACGGGGATGCCGGCGCCCGCGAAGCACATGGCGATGCCCCCGCCCATCGTCCCCGCGCCGATGACGGCGGCGCGCTCGACCGTGCGCTTCGGCGTGTCCTTCGCGAGGCCGGGCACCTTGGCGACCTCGCGCTCGGCGAAGAAGACGTGGCGCAGCGCCTTCGACTGCGCGCCGTCGCGCAGTTCCACGAACAGCCGGCGCTCGATCGCGAGGCCCTCGTCGAAGGCGGTCTCGCTCGCCGCGCGCACCGCCTCGATGCACTTGAGCGGCGCCTCCATGCCGCGCTTCCTGCGGCGCGTCTCGGCCTCGGCGGTCTCGAAGAAGTCCGGCGCGGGCGGCTCGGCGTCCATGGCGGCGACGGGCCGGCGCGGGGCGCCCTCGGCGACCAGCCGCTCGGCGAAGGCGACCGCCGCCCCGACCACGTCGCCGTCGGCGATCTCGTCGAGGATGCCGAGCGTCTTCGCCTTCGCCGCCGGGATCGGCGCGCCGCCGACGATGACGTCGAGCGCCTTGTCGGGGCCGATCAGGCGGGGCAGGCGCTGCGTGCCGCCCGCGCCCGGCAGGATGCCGAGCTTGACCTCCGGCAGCCCGACCTTCGCGTCCGCGCTCGCGACGCGGTAGTCGCAGCCGAGCGCCAGCTCCAGCCCGCCGCCGAGCGCGTTGCCGTGGATCGCGGCGACGACGATCTTCTCGGCCCGCTCGAAGGTCGTGATGACGTCGGGCAGCGAGGGCTCGACGGGCGGTTTGCCGAACTCGCGGATGTCCGCGCCGGCGGTGAAGGTACGCCCCGCGCCCGCGACGACGAGCGCGCGCGCGCCGTCGTCGGCGAGCCCCTGTTCCAGCGCGGCCGTCAGGCCTCGACGCACCGCGGCACCGAGCGCGTTCACGGGCGGGCTGTCGATGACGATCACGCCGATCCCGCCGCGGCGCTCGTAGGTCACGGGGCTCGTCCCGGCGTCGGTGGTCATCGCTGTGCCTCCTCGCCCGCGCCGCACCCGTCGTCGGCGGCAGCCAGCCTCACTGCCGACTATGGAACGCGCTCGGGAACGCCGCAAGAAACGCGGGATATAATCCCGCTCGTCGGGACCAAGCGCGTCCGGCGGATCGCCAAGGCTCACGCTCGGTCCGCCGTTCCGGTCCCGGCGATCCGTCGCCCTGTCTCGGCGAGAAGGCTTGCGCACGGCAACGCCCGGCGGGATCACGGCGGGGCGAGACAGCGACGAGGCGAGGAGGAAGCGTCGGTCGGCGACGCCGCCACGGCCGGCGCGCGCGGCAAGCGTCCAGCACCTCGTCCTCGTCCGGCAAACCGAGGTCGCCCGGGCCGTGGGTCAGGCGGCTCGACGGCGCCGAGACGCAGGACCTCGGGCGACCCGAGCCGCCCTCGGATCGCGGCCCTCGTCACTCGCCTCCGTCGTCGCGCCCACCCGCGCGATCGGGCCACGACGTGCGGGACAGGCGGGCGGAGCGCGCGAGCTCCGCAGTCCCGCGAGCGATGGCGGCTCCACGCCGAGCGGGCTCGGCCATCCGAGACGACCGGGGCCGTGCAGGCGGTTTCCGACCCGATGGTAGCCCGCCGAAACCCGGACCACCCCATCGCCCTCGTACCTGGTCCGCGCGTGACGGGGGAGGGTCCACCGGACCAGGCCGGGATCGGCCGGCGAGCGCAGGCGGGGGCTCCACGCCGCCATGCCCGATGTTCGTCGACGCGCGCCTCCGGCAAGGTTGGCACCCCGGCCCGCAGCGCGCCGCTATCGTCCCGTCGGGGCGTGCGAACGACGCTCCTTCCGGCCTCCTATAGCCGACGAGCGAGCGCCGGATACCCTGCGTCAGCCGACGCCGGGCACGTCCTCGGCCCTCGTCCGGAGATCTCCCGCGCGCTTCAGACCGGCACCTCGACGCCGCCGACGTCGATCCCCGCTCCCGGCCGCCTCTTGCGCCAGGACAGCGCCAGGGTGGCCAGCACCATCGCGACGACCAGCACCCAGCCCTGCGCCAGCTCCAGCGTCAGCAGGGTCGTCGCGCTCAGCGCCAGCCAGAGCATCGGGATGGCGGCGAGCAGCAGGCGCACCCAGCGCCGGTCGGCGACCGAGACGAAGCCGAGCGTGGCCACCGCGGTCGCGTCCGGAGAGATGGCGAACACCTGCGCGGTCTCGAGCGTGCGCCCGAACACCGCCGCCAGGATCGGCCAGACCAGCACGGCGGCGAGCACCAGAAAGCTCGCGACGAGGCCCGCGCGCCCGCCCGGCTCGACCGAGAGCCAGCCCGCCGCGCCGAGGCCGCCGACCAGGATCGCCTGCGCCAGGAACACCGGCATCAGATAGATCGCCGCCCAGTTGATCGCCTCGTAGCGCCCGAGCACGAAGATCATCGCCACCGTCACCCAGGCGAAGCCGAGCACCACGCCGGCGAGCCGCCCCGCCCCCTCGCGCCCGTCGACCGAGAGCGCCCAGGCGATCCCCGTCAGCATCGACAGCACCAGCGCCACCGGCCAGGCGAGCGCGTTGGCCCGCTCGAACAGGCTCCAGTACGCCTCCGGCGGATAGGCGATCAGGTCGGCCAAGCTGTAGCTCAGGGTCTCGCCCATGTCAGAGGCTCTCCACGTAAGCGGCCATGCGCGCACGCATCGCGTCGTCGGGCAGCGGCCCGCGCGCGGCCGCCTTGTTCTCGCGCAGGTGCTCGGGGCTGGTGGTCGCGGGGATCGCGACCGTGACGTCCGGGTGGGAGACCACGAACTTCAGCAGGAACTGCGCCCAGCTCGCGGCCCCGATCTCGGCGGCGAAGCCCGGCAGGGGCTCGCCCCGGAAGCGCTCGATCAGCGCGCCGCGGCGGTAGGGGCGGTTCACGATCACGCCGATGCCGCGCTCGCGCGCGAGCGGCAACAGCCGCGCCTCCGGCGCGCGGTCGGCGACGTTGTAGGTGAGCTGGACGACGTCGATCGGGCGCGTGCGCATGATCCGCTCGAGCTCGGCATGGCGCCGGCCGTGCGAGGTGGTCACGCCGACGTGGCCGATCTCGCCGGCCTCGCGGCGCTCCAGCAGCCGGTCGAGATGGCCCTCCCAGGCGACGAGGTTGTGGACCTGGAGCACGTCGAAGGCGTCGACGCCCCAGTCGCGCCGGCTCTCGGCGACCTGGGCGGGACCGCCGGACACGCCGGAGGTCCAGACCTTGTCGGCCGCGATCAGGCTCTTCGGGTAGCCGAGTTCCGCGAGGCCGTGGCCGAGGGTGTTCTGCGACGTGCCGTACATGGGCGACGAATCGATCAGCCCGCCGCCCTCCTCGAAGAAGGCGCGCATCACCGCGGTCGAGCGCGCGAGCAGGTCCGGGTCGCGCCCGACGTTGAAGGTGATCCAGGTGCCGAGGCCGACGAGCGGCACCCTCGCGCCAGTGCGCGGCACGGTGCGCACGGCCTCGGCCGCGTCGGCAGGCGCGACGGCGAGGCCCGCGGCGGTGGCGGCGAGAAAGCGGCGGCGCGTGAAGGTCATGCTCGTTCCTTTCGCGGGGGACGTGCGGCCGACGCGGGCCTTCCTTAGAGCGTTTCGCCCCGGCCTCGGCAAGGGCCGCGGGCGCCGGTCGGTTCGCGTCGCAAGGCGCCGAGAGACGGCGCGTCCGGCCGCTCGCGAGAGCGCGACGCCCGGACCGGCCCGCCGGGACCCGTGCCCCGGCGCCGCAGTCGCCGGGAAGGGTGACGCCGGGCTTGCGCCGCGGCCCCGGCTCGGCATGGTCGGCGCCGGCTCGCCTCGACGTCTCCAGAAGGACCGCCCGCATGAGCGACACCCCCGACGCTCCTCTCGACATCGCCGTCGTCGGCGCCGCGGGCCGCATGGGCCGGATGCTCGTGCGCGCGGTGGCCGAGGCGGAGGACTGTCGCCTGTCCGGCGCCACCGCCGAGCCCGGATCGGCGGCGCTCGGGCGCGACGCGGGCGAGGCCGCGGGGCTCTCCCCCCTCGGCGTGACGATCGAGGACGACCCCCTGCCCGTCTTCGCCCGCACCCGCGCCGTGCTCGACTTCACCGTGCCCGCCGCGACGGTCGAGCACGCCGCGCTCGCCGCGCAGGCGCGGCGCGTCCACGTGATCGGCACCACCGGCTTCTCGGACGACGACCTCGCCCGCCTCGACGCCGCGGCACGCCACGCGACGATCGTGCGCGCGGGCAACATGGCGCTCGGCGTCAACCTGCTCGTGGCGCTGGTCGAGCGCGCGGTCGCCGCCCTCGGGCCGGGTTTCGACGTCGAGATCGTCGAGATGCACCACCGCCACAAGGTGGACGCCCCCTCGGGCACGGCGCTGATGCTCGGCGAAGCGGCGGCGCGGGCGCGGGGCACGACGCTCGCGGAGCGGGCGGTGGGCGCGCGCGAGGGCCACACCGGCGCGCGGCCCGACGGCGCGATCGGGATGCAGTCGCTGCGCGGCGGCGACGTGGTCGGCGAGCACCGGGTGGTCCTCGCGGGCGAGGGCGAGCGGCTCGAACTCGCGCACGTCGCCACCGACCGGATGCTCTTCGCTCGCGGCGCGCTGGCCGCGGCGCGTTGGGGCGCGAGCCGCGGTCCGGGCCACTACGCGATGCGCGACGTGCTCGGCCTTTAGAATCCAGTCGGTTGGTTTCAAAAGCGCGCCTGTCGGCAGGGGCGCCATCGCTTATGTTTCCGACAAAGGGCCGGTCACCATGGAGAACGTCGCCCAACCGTCAGTCCTGGGGCTCTTGAAGCTGTGTGTCGGTGCCGACACGATCGGGGAACTCGCGGCATGGCAGGCGAGCGTGGCGGCGAAGCGCGAACGGGCCGGCCTCGATCCGAAGCCACGGCACGTGACGCGTCAGTGGCCTCGGCGCGCGACCGAGATCCTGCCGGCCGACGGCCCGCAGGGCTCGCTCTATTGGGTGATCGGCGGCGCCATCGTGGTGCGCCAGCCGATCGCGGCCTTCGAGGAGGCGCGCGGCGAGGACGGGATCGTCCGCTGCGCGATCGTGCTCGAGCCCGCGCTCGTGCGGGTGGCGAGCCGGCCGCGCAAGGCGTTCCAGGGCTGGCGCTACCTCGATCCGGCCGACGCGCCGGCCGACCTCGGCCCGTGGCGGCCCGAGGGGCGGGCGGAGGACCGGGGAGAGACGAGAAACGACCTGCCGCACGCGCTGGAAGCGGCGCTCGATGCGCTCGGCGTGCGCGCCGGAAGGAGTTGAGATGAACCGCCTCGACGCGCGCCTGATGGACGTGCTCGAACCGGTCCGCGACGTCGCCGTGGCCGAGATCCTCGAATCGATGGCGCGCAGCCTCGATCGCGGTCTCGACGTGCGCCCCGAGCCCGAATGGCGCACGCCGCAGGGGGGCATCGTGCGCGAGGGTCGCCTCGCGCTGCCGCGCCGCGGCGATCTGCTGGTCCAGCGCGCCGGCGCGCCCGATCTCACGCGCCAGCTCCGCTCGGGCACCACGCTGCCGTTCGAGCCCGTCACCCTGGTCGAACCCTCCGGCTTCGTCTGCGTGATCGCGCCGTTCCGCTGGGACGCGGCCGCGGTCTCGGTCGAGGCGGGGGCGCTGGAGGCCGAGCCGAGCTGGACGCCGCTCAGACGCTGGTTCCTCGAATGGTTCCAGAGCCGCTTCTCCGACGAGGCGCCCGACCTCGACGGCGCGCTGCACAGCCTCGCCGGCCCCGAGACCACGCCCTACGGCTGGCGCTTCGAGGTGGACTTCGGCTCGGCCCCGGTCGAGACGCTCTCCGACATGATCGGCGCCTTCGCCGAGACCGGGGTCGCGCGCATCCGCATCGGCGAGGCGGGCTGAGCCCGGCCGACCGGAAGGCGGCCGCCGGGGTCCCGGTCCGGCGATCGGACGGGCCGCCGACGGCGCCGCGTCCGCCGATCGCGTTCCGCGGGACCGACGGCCGCTTGGCGCGGCGGGTCCACCACGGCCCTCGCTCTGTCCGAGCGGAAGGCTCGGACGCCGCGGAGACGCGCGGGGGCAGGAGCGCCACCGGACCCGATCGCGTCGGATCGGACGGCGCCCTAGCGCGGGCCGCGTGTCGGCACGGCGAGGCCGAGCGCGCGCAGATCCGCCGCCTCGTCGACGTCGGCGAGCATCGGTCCGAGCGCGACGCGGCGCGGCGCGAGCCTTGCGCGGGTGTCGGCGAGCGCGTGCGGGCTCGACCAGCGCGCGCCGTCGAGCGCGTCGGGCGCCAGACACCGTCCCGGCGCGAGCCCGAGGAACCAGAAGCCCCCGTCCGGCGCCGGGCCGAGGGCCGCGTCCGCTCCTTTCAGCGCGTCGAGCGCGCGGGCGAGCGCGCGGCCGTCGAGGCCGGGGACGTCCGAGCCCACCACCGCGACCGGCCCCGGTGTCAGGGTGCGCGCGCGTGCGAGCGCGCGGGTCATGCGCCGGCCGAGGTCGCCGCCGCCCTGCGGCAGCCGCGCGATCCCGCGCGGCCAGACCCGGCTCGCCATCCCCTCGGCGTCAGGGCTGACCGCGAGCGCGAGGCGCCAGCGCGGGTCGCCCCCGAGCCGGCGGATCAGCGCCCCCGCCTGATGGCGATACCACCACGCCGCGCCGACCGGGCCGACCATGCGCGCGAGCCGGGTCTTGACCCGCCCGGGCCGCGGCTCCTTGACGAAGACGACCACGACCGGCCTCACCGCCGCCCCCGCCGGTAGCGCTCGGCCAGCCGCTCGGGATCGCGGCCGAGCGACCAGAGCGCCAGCGTCGAGAGGTTCAGCGCGCCCCGGCGCAGCCAGCCGTCGCGCCGGTAGCGCTCGGCCGAGGTGACGACGCGCCCCGGCAGGCGCCGCAGCGCGCAGCGGCCCTCGGCGCGGACGATCGCGCGCGCGAGGGCGACGTCCTCCATGAGCGCCGTGTCGGGATAGCCGCCGGCGCGCTCGTAGAGCGCGCGCGGCACCAGGAGCCCCTGGTCGCCGTAGGGCAGCGCGAACAGCGCAGAGCGCAGGCCCGCCCAGCCCGCGACCAGCCGCCCCGGCCAGCTCGCGTCGTCGAAGGCGAGACCGAAGTAGCCCGCCGCGCGCGGATGGCCGGCGATATGCGCGCGCACCGCGGCCGGCCAGCCGGGCGGCAGGCGCGTGTCGGCGTGCACCACCAGGAGCCAGGACCCGCGCGCGGCCGCGCAGCCGGCACGGAGCTGCCGGCCCCGCCCGCGCGGGGCGGTCACGAGGCGGGCGCCGACCGCCTCGGCCACCTCGGCGATCGCGTCCGCCGAGCCGGCGTCGGCCAGGACCAGCTCGGCCACCAGCCCCTCGGCCACGCCCTCGACCAGCCGCCCGAGGCAGGGGCCGATGGTCCCGGCCGCCTGCCAGGTCGGCACCACCGCCGAGACCGGCGCGCTCACGACGCGGCCGCCCCCGCCTCGATCGCCTCGCGCCGGCGCATGTAGCCGAGGATCAGCGCGCCCAGGGCCCCGAGCACCGCGAAGGCGAGGAACAGCGGCGTCACCGTCCCGTCGTAGCCGCGCGCCACCACGGTGCCGATCGCCGAGGCGCCGAAGGTGGCGCCGGCGAGCACCACCGAGGTCGCGGTGCCGGCGACGTGGCCGAGCGGCTCGGTCGCGAGCGCGATCGTGTTGGCGAACACCGAGGCGACGGCGAAGAACACCACCGCGAACAGCGCCATGACGGCCCAGAGCGGCGGCACGCCCCCCGTCTCGGCCGAGAGCGCCGCGCCGAGCCCGCCCGTCGCCGCCATCAGCACGAGCGCCGCGCTCGACAAGGGCCGCGAGCCGAAGCGCATCACCAGCCGCGCGTTCAGCACCGAGGCGAGCGAGAAGGCGGCCGCGAGGACGGCGAAGGCGATCGGGAAGCGCGGCCCGAGACCGTACAGCTCCTCGAAGATCTGCTGCGCCGAAGCGAGATAGGCGGTGAAGCCGCCGAAGGCGCAGGCGGTCACCAGGGTGCAGAGCACCGCGCGCCGCGTCGTCAGCACCTCGCGGTAGTCGGCGGCGAGGCCCGCGAACGAGAGGCGCCGCCGCCGCTCGGGCGGCAGGGTCTCGGGCACGGCGGCGAGGTACCAGAGCCCAGCGACCGCCGCCGTCAGCGCGTAGAGCACGAAGATCGCGTGCCAGCCGCCCAACGCCTCGATCCCCTGCCCCGCGAGCGGGGCCAGCATCGGCACCAGCATGAAGATCGTGTTGACGAGGCTCACCACCCGCGCCATCGGCCGACCCTCGTAGAGATCGCGCGCGATCGTGACCGCCATCACCCGCGGCCCGGCCGCGCCGACCCCCTGCACGAAGCGCCCGGCGATCAGCGCCTCGGGCGAGGGTGCGAACAGCGCGAGCAGCGTGCCGACGAGGTAGAGCCCGAGCCCACCGAGCGCGACCGTGCGCCGCCCGAACGCGTCGGCGAGCGGCCCGACCACCACCTGCGCGAGCGCGAGACCCATCAGCACCGCCATGACCACGAGCTGGCGGTCGTTCGGATCGGCGAAGCCGAGGTCGCGGTCGATCGCGTCGAGCGCGGGCAGCACCGCGTCGATCGTCAGTGCCACCATCGCGGAGAGCAGCGCGAGGAAGGCGAGCAGCCCCCCCGGCACGCGCCCCGCGGCGCGCTCGCCCGCGTCGGGCAGGATCATGAGACGGCTCCCTTCGCGGCTCTCCGGGCGCCCTTTCGGCAGGGGCGCCCTTCGCATATCTCCCGAGACGCGGCCAGCGACGCACCCGGCGATCGGGCTTGCGCCGCGTGCAAGGCGCGCGGCCGCCGCTCCGGTGCGGATACGACCCGCGGGGCGCATCGGGACACGCCGCGCGACGACCCGGAAGGAGGGAGCCGAATGGCGACGAAAGCCCTGAGCGACGCCGGGCGCGGCGTCTTCGCCATGGCGGGGGCCGATCTGCGCGCGGTGCTCCAGGACGTGGTCACCGCAGACCTCGCACCACTCGCGCCCAGGCGCGCGGTCTACGCCGCGCTGCTGACGCCGCAGGGCAAGTACCTGTTCGACTTCTTCCTGCTCGACGGCGCCCCGTTCGGCCGC
The DNA here is from genome assembly GCA_050330995.1 of Paracoccaceae bacterium. Taxonomy (GTDB): domain Bacteria; phylum Pseudomonadota; class Alphaproteobacteria; order Rhodobacterales; family Rhodobacteraceae; genus Thermohalobaculum. Next base: position 12,829 of record JBHJHI010000057.1, on the reverse strand, counting down.
GACGGCGAGGTGCTGGTCGACGTCGCCGCGGATCGCGCCGCCGACCTCGCGCGCCGGCTCAGGATGTACTGCGTGCGCCGCGACGCGCGGCTCGTCGGCGACACCGGCCTCGGCGTCGGGCTCCTGTGGTCCGACGACGCCGGGACGCCGCCCCCGGCGCCCGACGGGGCCGTCGCGCTCGCCGATCCGCGCCATCCCGCGCTCGGGCTGCGCGTCTACGCCGCCGACCCCGCCGCCGCGCTCGCCGGGGCGACGCCGGCCGGGACGCAGGACTACGCCGCCCGGCGCGTGGCGCTCGGCGTGCCCGAGACCGGCGTCGAGCTGGTGGCCGAGGACACCTTCCCGCTGGAGGCCGGGCTCGACCGCCTCGGCGCGGTCGACTTCCGCAAGGGCTGCTACGTCGGCCAGGAGGTCACGGCGCGGATGCGCCACAAGACCACGCTGAAGAAGCGCCTCGTGCGCGTCGCGGTCGAGGGCGCGGCCGCGCCCGGCACGCCGATCGAGACCGCCGAGGGCAAGCCCGCCGGCACGCTCTACAGCCAGGCGGGCGGCACGGCGCTCGCGCATCTCCGCCTCGACCGTGCGACCGGCCCGCTCACGGCCGGGGACGCGCGGGTGACGGGCGTGCTGGACGAGGCCTGAGCCCGATTGCCTCGCCTCGTCCCCACACCCAGCCCGCGAGCGTGAGCACGCCGCGGGACACCGCCGCCCTTCGCGCCGCCCTCGTCGCCGAGGCCGGCCGCACCGGTTTCGCCGACGTCGGCCTCTGCCGCCCCGTGGCCGTGGTGGAGGCGGGACGGCGGCTCCGCGACTGGGTGGCCGAGGGCCGCCACGGCGAGATGGCCTGGATGGAGGGCCGCCTCGACTGGCGCGCCGATCCGCGCACGCTCTGGCCCGAGTGCCGCTCGGTGATCATGCTGGCCGAGCCCTACACGCCGGAGCACGATCCGCTGGAGACGGTGCGCCGCTCCGGCCGCGCCGCGATCAGCGTCTACGCCCAGGGGCGCGACTATCACGACGTGGTCAAGAAGCGGCTGAAGCGGCTCGGGCGCTGGCTGGTCGAGCGCGCCCGACAGGACGGGCACGCGGCCGAGATCAAGGTGTTCGTCGACACCGCGCCGGTGATGGAGAAGCCGCTCGCCGCCGCCGCCGGGCTCGGCTGGCAGGGCAAGCACACCAACCTGGTCTCGCGCGAACTGGGCTCGTGGTTCTTCCTCGGCGCGATCTTCACCACGCTCGACCTCGCCCCCGACGCGGCCGACGCGGACCGCTGCGGCTCGTGCCGGCGCTGCCTCGACGTCTGCCCGACCGACGCCTTCCCCGCGCCCTACCGCCTCGATGCGCGGCGCTGCATCAGCTATCTCACCATCGAGCTGAAGGGGCCGATCCCGCGCGATCTGCGCCCGCTGATCGGCAACCGGGTCTACGGCTGTGACGACTGCCTCGCGGTCTGCCCTTGGAACAAGTTCGCCGCCCGCGCCCACGACGCCTACGCGGCCGTGCCCGACCGGGTCGCGCCCCCGCTCGACCGGCTGGCGACGCTCGACGAGGCGGGGTTTCGCGCGCTGTTCGCGCAGTCGCCGGTCAAGCGCACCGGGCGCGCGCGCTTTCTGAGGAACGTCGCGGTCGCGATCGGCAACTCGGGCGATCCGGGGCTCGCCGACGCCGCCCGACGCCTCGCGCGCGACGACGAGGCCCTGGTGCGCGGCCACGCCGCCTGGGCGCTCGGCCGGCTGCTCGGCCCCGAGCGCCTCGCCGCCGAGGCCGGGGCGCGGACGGACGACCCGGACGCGTCCGTGCGCGAGGAATGGGCGGCCGCGCTCGCCGGTCCGGCATGATCCGCCCCGCCCGCCGCGACGCCTCGCCCGGCCGTCCCGCCGCCGAACCGGACGTCGCCCGCCCCGCTCGCGTCCGGCCCCGTCTCGGACCGCCCGCCCCGGAGAATCGCCCATGCCCACGCTCCTGCCCCTCGGCCACGGCTACTCGGCCGACGCGCTCGCCCGCCGCCTGCTCCCCGAGGGCTGGCACGTGATCGGCTCGACCCGCTCGGCGGCCAAGGCCGAGGCGCTCGCCGGGCGCGGCGTCGAGCCGCTGGTCTGGGAGGGCGGGCCGAGCGAAGCGCTCGCGGCGGCGATCGACCGCGCCGACCATCTGCTGATCTCGGCCGCGCCGAAAGCGTCGGAGGAGGTGTCCGGCGACCCGGTGCTGGCAGCGGCGCGCGAGGCCGTCGCCGAGCGCGCGCGCGCCTTCGCCTGGGTCGGCTATCTCTCGACCATCGGGGTCTACGGCGACCGCGCCGGCGGCTGGGTCGACGAGGCGGCCGAGCGCCGCCCGGCCACCGAGCGCGGCCGCGCCCGCGTCGCGGCCGAGGACGACTGGCTGGCCCTCCACCGCGACACGGGGCTCGGCGTCCACGTCTTCCGCCTCGCCGGAATCTACGGCCCCGGCCGCGGCCCGTTCGAGAAGGTCCGCGCGGGCACCGCGCGCCGGATCGTCAAGGACGGCCAGGTGTTCAGCCGCATCCACGTGGACGACATCGCGGCCGTGCTGAAGGCCTCGATCGCCCGCCCCTGCCCCGGCGCGGTCTACAACGTCTGCGACGACGAGCCGGCGCCGCCCCAGGACGTGCTCGCCCACGCCGCGGCACTGCTCGGCCGCGAGCCCCCACCGGAGGTCGCCTTCGAGGCGGCCGAGCTGTCGGCGATGGCGCGCAGCTTCTACGCGGAATCGAAGCGCGTCTCGAACACGCGGATCAAGCACGATCTCAGTGTCGCGCTGGCCTACCCGAGCTACCGCGAGGGCCTCGCCGCCGTGCTCGCGGCCGAGGGCTGAGGCGGACGCGACGCGGCCGAGGCGCCTCGTCGGCCGGGGCCGGGTCGCGCGCCTCGCGGCGGAGACGGAGATCGCGCGCCTCGCGGCGCGACACCGCCTTGCGAGCCCCCGATCCGACCGGCTAGAAGCAGCCCCGGATGGGGCGTAGCCAAGCGGTAAGGCAGCGGTTTTTGGTACCGCCATGCGCAGGTTCGAATCCTGCCGCCCCAGCCAGCTTCGGACCGCGCCCCTGGAGCCGGGCGGTTGATCTCCTCGAAGCGCGCGGCGCTGGTGCGTAGATCGGCGACTGACCGTGAGCGGGCCTTCCGGGAGCTCCGCTCAGGCGATGCGGACGGTGACGGTTTAGCCTGACGGATCGCCTTGTTGGCGGCGGAGACTCGGGAGGCGATCTCCTTGCGCTGCGCCTCGACGCCGCGTGCCGTGAGACGATCGCCGTCCCGGCGCTTCAGCCAGGACATCGCCGTCTCGACGAGCGAGCGCCGGCCATAACCATGCGCCTTCTGCCAGGCCATCCGGCCATGCGCGCCGATCTCGGCAGCGTGGCGCTCGCGCTCGCTGCCGCCGTGGGCGGCGCCCGGGGGCGGAATCCACAGTGCGGACGGCGGGATGACAATCCTCGGCGGCGAACGCGACGGTCGGGCGTCCCGGATCGCCTCGTAGATCGGCGCCCGTCGTAGGCACCAGCGGCGATCACCGAGCGGATGCGCCCTCGGCTTGGCGAAGCGCCAGCCGGAACACGCTCGCCAGCATCAGCACCGTCTCGATCGCCAGATCCGAGAAGCGCGCCTGACCGCCCCGTGTCCGCCGTCGAGGCGCAGCCCAGGCCGCGAGTGCGTCCCCGGCGACCCAGAGCCGCAGATCGCCCCGCCCGACCAGACCGCGGTCGTACCTCGGCCAGTTCGTCACCCGGTTAGCGGGCCTTCGGCACCCGATGGCGGCGCGGCTCGTGGAACTTGAAGGGCATGGCGAGGCGCTACCGCACCGCCGAGGCCGACGCCACCGCGATCCGTACACCAACGCGCCCCTTACTCTCCCGCTCCCTGGAGGGTGGCGCGACAGTCGCTGATGAGCGTTCGGGGCAGCGGCTCGCCGGTCGCCGCGTGCGCCGCGATCACGTCGCGCTGGGCGCTGTCGCTTCGGACGGCCAGCAGGAGGGCGGCGACCATCGCCGCCTCGGCCTCGCCGAGGCGCAGGGTCGCGGCGACGCGGCGATGGACGAGGTCGCGCGCCGCGTCGGCCTCTCCGGCGAGGCGTGGCGCCGGATCGGTCGCGAGCGCCGTGGCGATGCCGGCGCTCAGCTTCATGACGACGGCGCAATGGGCGATCTCGACGGTCAGCGGATCGATCGACCGGTGGCGGGCCTCCGGCTCGACCTCGGGGACGGCGACGGCGAGGCCGAGGGCGACGGAAACGAACGCGAACATCTCAACTCTCCGGTGCGGTCGGTCACGGTGCTTCGGGTCGGGGCGGATCGTCCCCGACGCTCTGTCGGCTTGCCGGTCCGATCGACGGCCGATCGGACCGGTACGGGATGATCGGCCGCGCGGGCCGGCTCGAAGCGTCCGCGTCCGAGCCCGCCGGCGTCGGCGAGGACGATCACCCCCGATACGGCGACGGGCCCAAGCCGCACGCCACGAGCGACGGCGCGCGGCCCGGGACAGTCAGCTCTGCTCGATCTCGAGGGAGGGAGCGCCGGCGGCTTCACCCCAGCGCTCGACCAGCGCCTCGAGGCGGACCAGGAGGTCCGGCGCCGCCGCACCGCCCTCGCGCAGCGCCCGGATCTCGGGCATCAGCGCCTGCCACTCGGGGATCAACGCCTTCAGCGTCGGGTCGACGACGAGCGAGCGCGCGTCGGCTTCGAGCATCTGGTCGACATACCCGATCGCCTCGCCGAGCTTGGCGCGCTCGTACGCGCCGCCGGCGCCCTCGACGACGAGGCAGGTCTCCTTGGCCAGCCGCTGCACGAGGAAGACGTGATGGAAGGTGGCGCTCTCGGCGATGGTGTCGGCGAGGGCGAGCTTGCCGCTCTTGATCATGTCGCGGCGCACGAGCTTGTAGGCGCGCTCGATCATGCCCACGAGCCCTTCCTCGAGGCCGGTGATCTGGAACAGCGCCTCCGGCGAAGGCTCGGCCGCTTTCAGTTCGCCTTCGACGAGGACGCGGAAGCGATACCAGCGCTCGGTCTTCTTGGCGATCTCGCGCTGCAGGCGCCGGGCCGAGGGGTGCTTCGGGTCGAGGCGCGCGATCTCGGCGGCGATGTCGGGCAGCGTCGCCTCGAAGCGGTCGCGCGCGGCGTAGGCGAGGGCGCGATGGCGCTCGGGCGCGAGACCGGCGTCGACGTAGCAGACGCTGGTGACGATCTGCTCGAGCAGCGCCTCCTGATGGTGCAGGATCGCGAGCTTGCGCGCCGGATCGCCCTGCGGCAGCTGCGCGAGCTCGGCGCTCTCCCACCCGAGCGCCGGCGCGGCCATGCCGAGGCCGAGCACGAGCCCCAGTGCCGCGCGTCTTGCCAATCGTGTCATTGTTCGTCCCCCTTCGCCACTATCACACTTCCGGCCCGGTCGCCGGTGATTGACGATGCGGTAGGGTTCTGGGCGCGATTGTGGCACGGCGGCGCGTCTCACTTTATCGGGACAAGCGTTTCTTATGCTTCCCGCGAGGTGAAGCGAACTTCCAATCCACCGGCCGTCCGACGTCGTCTCGACGCGAGGATGATCCCGGCGCCTTGGTCGCGCGAGGCGCCATGCCGTGGCCCGGACAGCGGCGCGACCCAGCAAAAGAGCAGCGCCGAGGCCTGGCGTCCTCCGCCCGTGCGGATCGCGTTCCGCGACCGGCGCCTGCCCGATCCGGGCGCGGGCGCATCCGACGCCCGCTCGAACGAGGCCGGTGGCGGTCGTCGTGCCTTGTTCCCGCTCGCGCGTGCCGATGGCGCGCGTGCCGCCGTCGGGCGGTCGAGCCGGGGCCCCGAGCGTACGGGACGAGCCCCCTGCCCGACCGTCGGCGCCACGACGAACGCCGGCCGGCGCGGGCCGCCCGGGCGATACCCGGTCGCCCGTCCGGCGCCGCAGGCGGCGGTCCGCCGTTCCGGGACAGTTCCGGCCCCGCCACGAGCGGGGCCGAAAACTTCAGGTCACCCGCCGGCGCAGCGCCGCCGAGGCCCATTCCGAGAGCGCGACGATGGCGAGGATCGCGATGAGGATCACCGTCACCTCGCGCCAGGCAAAGGAGTTCATGGCGTTGTTGAGCGCGATGCCGATGCCGCCCGCGCCCACGAGCCCGATGATGGACGACTGGCGGATGTTGATGTCCCAGCGGAAGGTCATCACGCCCGCGACCGTCGGCATGATCTGCGGCACGATCCCGTAGAGCAGCACCTGCCCCGGTCCCGCGCCGGTGGCGCGCACGGCCTCGACCTGGCCGGGGTCGATCTCCTCGATCCCTTCCGCGATCAGCTTCGAGATGAAGCCGACCGAGGACACCGCGATCGCCACCATCCCCGCCGCCGGACCGGGGCCGAAGACGACCGCGAAGATCAGCGCCCAGACCAGCTCGTTGACCGAGCGCGATCCGACGACGATCACCCGCGCGATCCAGAGCGTGACCCGGTTCGGCGTCAGGTTCTGCGCGGCCATCAGCGCCACCGGGATCGACAGGAGCCCGCCGAGAAGCGTGCCGATGGTGGCGATGTTGATGGTCTCGAGCAGCGGATCGACGATCTGGAGGAAGAACGGCCAGTCGGGCGGCACCATGCGGCCGGCCAGATCGCCGATCTGGCTCGGCGCGTCGAGCACGAACGGCCAGTGCACGTCCATCGCCGCCGCCGCCCAGACGAGGACCATGAGCCCCGCGAGCTGGAACCCGAAGCGGCGCCAGCGCTGGCTCCGCGTCTCGCGCTCCCAGACGCGGCCGCTCACGTGATCCGCCGCCGGACGTAGCCGGACGCCCATTCGCCGACGAGCACCACGGCGATGATCGAGAGCAGGATGGCGGCCGCGAAGGCGTACTCGTAGCGCGAGAAGGCGTTGTAGAGGACGGCGCCGATGCCGCCCGCGCCGACGATGCCGAGGATGGTCGATTCGCGGAGGTTGATGTCGAGGCGGTAGACCAGAAGCCCGACGTAGCGCGGCATCACCTGCGGCGCGATCCCGTAGAGCAGCACCTTGGCCGGCCCCGCGCCGGTCGCGCGCACGGCCTCGACCTGGCCGGGATCGACGGCCTCGATCTCCTCGGCGAGCAGCTTGCCGATGAAGCCGGTGGACGCGATGAACAGCGTCAGGAGGCCCGCGAAGGTGCCGAAGCCGAAGGCTTTGACCAAGAAGATGGCGATCAGCACCTCCGGGAAGGTGCGCGCCACCGCAATGTAGCCGCGCATCGCCCAAAAGACCGGCGCGGGCGCGACGTTGGAGGCGGCGCCGAAGCCGATCGGGATCGAGACCACCGCGCCGAGGGCGGTGGCGATGACGGCCATCTGCAGGCTCTCGATCATGCCCTCGACCAGCAGGTCCCAGCGCGCGAAGTCGGGGGGCACCATGCGCGCGAGCATGTCCGCCGCGCGCGGCAGGCCGCGGGCGATGCGGTCGAGGTCGAACTCCAGATCCGCGACGCCCCAGACGAGGTAGGCGAGCGCCGCCAGCGTCAGCCCCCAGCGCAGCCAGCGGTTGGCGATCGCCGGTGGCTTGCGCCAGCGCCGCGGCGCGGCGGAGACCGGTTCGGCGGCCGCCGTCATTGCGCGGCGTGCCCTTCCGGCATGGGCGCGGGCTCCTCGCTGCGCCTGAGGACCGACGACCAGTCGGCCTCGCCGTAGACGCGCGTCAGCGCGTCGGCGTCGACCGCCTCGGGCGGGCCGTCGAACACCACCCTGCCCTCGCTCAGCCCGACCACCCGCTCGGCGAAGTCGAGCGCGAGGGAGACGTCGTGGATGTTCACGAGCACCGGCAGGCCGCGCTCGCGCGCGAGGCGGGCGATGAGGCCGAGGATCGTGCGCGCTGTGCGCGGGTCGAGCGCCGAGGTGGGCTCGTCGACGAGCAGGATCTTGGGCTCCTGCATCAGCGCGCGGGCGATGCCGACGCGCTGGCGCTGCCCGCCCGAGAGCGCGTCGGCACGGACGTTCTCGAAGCCGGTCAGCCCGACCGCGTCGAGCAGGTCGAAGGCGGCGTCGATGTCCCTCTGCGGGAAACGCCTGAGCGCGGCGGCGAGGAAGGAGACGTGGCCGAGCCGGCCCGAGAGCACGTTCTCCATCACGCTCAGCCGCTCGACGAGGTTGAATTCCTGGAAGATCATGGCGATGCGCCGGCGCGCGCGGCGCAGGCCGCGGGTCGAGAGCCCCGTGATCGCCTCGCCGTCGAGCACGATGCGCCCGGAGGTCGGCTCCACGAGGCGGTTGACGCAGCGGATCAGCGTTGATTTGCCGGCACCCGAGGGGCCGATGACGGCGACCACCTCCGCGCCCTCCACGCGCAGGTCGACACCGTCGAGGGCGGACGCGCCGCCCTCGACGTAGCTCTTGGAGAGCCGCTCTATGACGAGCGCGTCGCTCACTCCGACAGGTTCTCGGTGGTGTACTGCACGTCGTTCTGCTCCTGGATGGTGCGGATGACCTGCCAGTTGTCCTTGTAGGTGATCGGGATGAAGCGGTCGGCGTCCTGGAATTCCTCGCCGATCGAGGTGCCCTCGAACTCGAAGGTGTAGAACGCCTTCTCGATCAGCAGCCGCAGCGCCGGGTCGAGGTCGTGGGCGTTGCCGAAGGCCGTGGTCGGGAACGACTGGCTCTCGTAGATCACCTTGAGGTTCGCCATGTCCACGACCCCGCGGTCGCTCATGCGGTCGAGCACCGACGAGGCGACGGGGGCGGCGACGTAGTCGCGGTTGGCCACGCCCAGGATCGACTGGTCGTGCCCGCCCGAGTAGACGACCTCGTAATCCTCGCCCGGCGTCACGCCCTCGGAGGCGAGCAGCGCGCGCGGCGCCTGGTTTCCCGAGTTCGACGCCTGCTCGGTATGCGCGACGGTCTGGCCTTTCAGATCCTCGATGGTCTCGATGTCGCTGTCGGCGTGGGTGATGACGAGCATGCGGTAGCCGTACTCGCCCTCCTCGGTACCCATGATGGTGAAGGGGTCGAAGCCCGCGATGTTGACGCCGAAGGGCGTCGAGCCCGTGGAGAGGCCGGCGACGTGCAGCCGCCCCGAGCGCAGCGCCTCGATCTGGGCCGCGTAGGACTGCGCCGAGAAGTAGCGCACGTCCTTGCCTGTGACCTCCTCCAGATGGGTGACGAAGGGGGCGAACACGTCCTCGTAGATCGCCGGGTCCTCGACGGGGACGTAGGAGAAGAACAGCGTGTCGGGATCGACCCACTCGCCGCGGTCCTTGGGGATATCGGCGACGAGGTCGTAGTTCTCGTCGCAGTAGCGCTCGGCGAGCAGGCCGCGGTTGGCGCAGGACATGTCCTGCGCGGCCGCGGGCGCGGCGAGCAGGGCGAGGGCGGCGACGGGACCGCAGAGGCGGGCGATGGTCGGCATGGCGACGTCCTCCCTGTCTGGAAGTCGGCGTGGAACGGGCGGGACGGCGCGGCGGCGCGATCCCGACAGTGCGACACCTATTGCGCGGACGCCCAGCACCACGACGATCCCGCGAAGCTTCCGTGTCGATCGCATGACGCCGATCCGATCCTCGCCGGAACGGTCGGCGCTCGCCTTCGGGCGGGCGCGTCACGAGGGCCACCCGAGCCGTCGGTCCCGGCACCGCCGGTCTCGCGGAGAACGCCGCCCCCCCGACGTCTCGCTCGATCGGGAAGCCGGCGGCCGTCGACGCGCCCTCTTGCCGTCGCAGGCCCGAGACGCAGACTGCGCGCAGCACGGGAATCGCCGGAACCGCCGGAGGGTGTCGCCATGCCGATGTGGGCGCGCGCCGGAGCCGTCCGCCTCTCGCGCCGGCTCCGGCGCGAGCCGCTCGCGCAGTTCCTGGCCATCGGCCTCGCGCTCTTCGTCGCCGATCGCGCGCTCGGCGAGCGCGCGTCGCAGGAGGGCCGGATCGTGGTCGGCGACGCGGTGCAGCGCACCATCGTGGCGCGCCACGTCGCCGTCCACGACCGCCCGCCGACGGCGGACGAACTCGCCGCGCTGTCGCGTCGCTGGGCCGAGCGCGAGGCGCTGTTCCGCGAGGCGCGGGCCCTCGGTCTCGCCGAGGGCGACCCCCAGATCCGCCAGCAGCTGATCGATCGGGCGCGCGACCTGCTGCTGCACGCCATCACGCTGGAGGTCCCCGACGAGGCGACGCTGCGCGCTTGGTTCGAGCGCACGAAGCACCGCTACGGCAGCCCGCCGGTCCTGTCGTTCAGCGTCGCCCAGAGCGACGGGAGCGAAGCCGCCGCCCGCCGGCTCGCCGCGGCGCTCAACGACCCCGACAGCGAGGCGCCCCTGCCGGAGATCTACCCCTTCATCCGCTACGAGCGCACGCGCCTCGAGGCGCAGTTCCCCCCGGATCTGCTGAGCGCGATCGAGGCGCTCGAGACCGGCCGCTGGCAGGCGATCGACGCGCCGGACGGCTGGCACCCGGTGCGCCTCGACGAGCGCCTGCCCGGCGAGAACCCGCCGTTCGAGAGCGTGCGCGAGGACGTGGCGCTCGACTGGCTCGATGCGGAGGAAGCCCGGCGCGCGCGCGTCGCGCGCGACCGGCTCATGCGCGACTACGACGTCGAGATCGAACCGGTCGCGATCGAGACGCTCGTCGAGGCGCGCCGCGCGGCGTCGGGCGGGCGCTGATCCGCCGACGGCGCGGCAGCGCCTCGGCAGGCCCGATGGCGCCGTCTCGCGCGGTCGCGACGGGGGGGCGGGGCACGTTCGAGACCGGCCCGGGCGCGCCGTCGGGTCGAGAACGACGCGGCGGAGCCTGCCGCATGAGGCGCGATCCGACCGGCATGGAACGAGGCGCGGGGAGCCGAGCGGCCGGGATGTCGGTCACGGCGCGGGTCCGGCCCCCTCCGGTGGCGAGGGCCGGCCGCGGGATCACTGCTGCGGGATCGGCGCGTCGACCGGGGTGACCGGGATCGGGTCGTTCTCCAGCTTGAAGAACGGCTGGGGACGCTCCTCGCGCACCTCGAAGGTCAGCGTCTCGCTGTAGCTGCGCCCGAAGCGGTCGGTGGTGGTGACCTCGACGGTGTGCGCGCCGATCTCCAGGTCGGAGGGCAGCGTGGCCTGCCACAGGTGGCTGGACTGGTCGGCCCAGAAGAAGCCCGAGAGCGGACGCGGGGTGCAGGCCGAGGGCGCCTCGGTGCCGCACTGGATGCTGGCGCGGAACAGTTCGAAGCCGTCGGCGCGCTCCTGCTCGGAGGCGCTGACGTAGGCGTGGCGGGCCACCATCATCTGCCGCTTCAGGGCGTAGACGTCGAGGGCCTCCAGGATGTTCTCGCCCTCGCCGGGCTGGACGCGCACCGCGTCGACCTCGACGCCGCCGTCGAACGAGACGGTGACGGTGCTGTCGAGCGAGCCGTTCCAGACGTTGACGTGCAGAAACGATTCTCCGATCTCGTCGGCGAGGACAATCTTGGTGTCGGCGAGGTCGTTGATGTTGACCGGCGGCGCCTCGTCCGGGCCGGGGTTCGCGTTCCGCCACTCGGCGAGGGCGTTGTACCACTCGACGAAGGCCGGCGTCAGGAAGTCGATCGACATCTGATCGTCGGGATCGCGACCGGTCGCCTTGAAGGTGTCGCGGAACTCGTTGCCCTCGAAGTCGAACAGGTAGTAGCCGCGCGGGGCGCCGAGGCGCTGGAACGCGTCCGGGATCACGGCGTCGTCGAAGTCGCCCGACCACCACGAGCCGGAGGCGGCGCCGACGACGATCTGCGGGAACGGGGCGGGTCCGGGCGAGGCGCCCTCGCCGAGCACCGCGTCGAGCGTGGTCTCCCAGCCCTCGTAGACCTCGCCGGGTCGGATGTTCTCGTTGGTATGGGTGTGGCCCGAGAGCGCGAGCAGCGGGCGCGCGCAGTCCTCGGGCGCGAACACGCCGTCCTCGCCGCGCACGCAGCCGAGGGTCTCGTAGAGCTCGACCACGTTGTCGACCATCTGGCGCTCGATGTTCTGGTCGATGAACGAGTGGATCGGGATGTGGCTGCTGACGACCACGAGGCGGTCCTCGTCGACGAGGGCGAGGTCGTTCGCGAGCCAGGCGAGCTGGCGCTCGGTGATCACCCCGTTGTAGGTCGCGCCGTCGGCGAGGTCGTCGTCGCAGCCGCCGTAGGCGCCCTCGACCTCGCTGATGCCGCCGAGGCAGGGATAGAAGATGTCGTCGAGCACGACGAAATGCACCTCGCCCACGTCGAACGAGTAGTATTCCGGCCCCCACTCGCGACGGAATGTATCAGCGGAGTGCTCGTCGCTCGGCGCGTCGAAGTCGAGGTCGTGGTTGCCGTGCACGTAGTACTGCGGCACGCCGGCGGTCGCCACGATCTCCTTGAGGCGTTCGTAGAGCGACAGGTCGTCGCCCATGACGTCGCCCTGGATCATGTAGAATTCGAGGTCGTCGCGCGCGGCCAGCTCGGCGACGGTGCTGTCGCGGAACAGGCCGAGCTCGAAGTTCGAGTAGGTCTGGACGTCGCCCGAGGTCGCCATCGTGAACTCGGTGAGGGTCTCGGCCGGAATCAGCGGGAAATGGATCTGACGCGGCAGCGGGCCGGTGGGCGCGAGGCCGCCGAAGCGGAACGGGCCGCCGGCGAACCCTTCGGGCGAGCCCTCCGGCTTGTGAATGTAGGCGAACTGCGGGACGTTGTTCTCGTCGAGCGGCACGCGATAGCCGTTCGGCTGCGTCACGAAGATCGCGATGCCGGCCTCGGCCTCCTCGGCCGTCGGCGCGGGCAGCACGTAACGGCCGCGGCGGTTGGTGCTCACCACGTTCAGGCCGTCCGAGACCGCGACGTTCGGCACGCCGGGCTCGCTGCGCGTGCAGCGGCCATCCCGGTTGGTGTCCTCGCAGACACGGCCCGTGATCACGAACTGGCTGATCGGCG
>JBHJHI010000056.1:0-13379 GCA_050330995.1 Paracoccaceae bacterium | reverse complement strand
AGCTCAACGGCGTGAACCCGCACGCCTACCTCACGGACGTCCTCGAGCGCCTCGTCGCCGGCCATCTCCAGAGCCGGATCGACGACCTCATGCCATGGGCCTACCGCGCACCCGTCGAGGTGTGAGCGAAACATCGCTTACACTCCGCGAGCTTGCAGAGCCACTCCATCTGCGCGCCATCGTATTCGCCCCAACCCTCACGTGTCTTCATGCTTCGCCCTCGCGATCACCCCGACCATGAAGCCTTATCTATGCAGCACTCGTCCCGCCACGGCATCCAGCTTCGACACTAGCCCCGGATCGCGCGCCTCCGGCGCGGTGATGATCGCGTGCTCCAGCGCGCGGTCGCAGCCCCAGGGGCAGACCTCGCGGCTCGGGCCGAGGCGCTCGACCACCGCCTTCAGCATGGCCTGCGCCCCCGCCACGTTCGCCTTCATGGTCGCGATGATCGAGGTGATGTCGACCTCGCCGTGGTCGGGGTGCCAGCTGTCGTAGTCGGTGACCATGGCGACGGTCGCGTAGCAAAGCTCGGCCTCGCGGGCGAGCTTGGCCTCGGGCATGTTGGTCATGCCGATCACGTCGCAGCCCCAGACCTCGCGGTACAGCCGGCTCTCGGCCAACGTCGAGAACTGCGGCCCCTCCATCACCAGGTAGGTGCCGCCGCGGTGGACCTTCGGCATCCCCTCGCCCTGCCCCGCCTCGGCCAGCGCGTCGCCGAGGCGCTTGCAGGTGGGCTCGGCGATCGAGACGTGGCCGACGAGGCCGGGGCCGAAGAAGGTCTTCTGGCGGTTCACCGTGCGGTCGACGAACTGGTCGACGATCACGAAGTCGCCGGGCGCCATCTCTTCGCGAAACGACCCCACTGCCGAGAACGACAGCAGATCGGTGCAGCCGAGCCGCTTCATCGCGTCGACGTTGGCGCGGTAGTCGATGTCCGACGGCCCGAGGCGATGGCCGCGGCCGTGGCGCGGCAGGAAGGCGAGCGCGACGCCGCCGAGCCGGCCGGTCAGCACCTGATCCGACGGCCGCCCCCAGGGGGTGTCGACCGTGACCCACTCGGGATTCCCCAGCCCCTCGATCGCGTAGAGGCCCGAGCCGCCGATGACGCCGATCATGCTCTCCACGGGTCTCTCCTCAGGACGGGCGGTCGAGCGCGAACTTCTCGGTGACGGCGGTGTAGTCCTTGTAGCCCATGCGCGCGAGCGGCTGATGGATCAGCACGTCGACCAGGCCGTCGCGCAGCACGCCCTCGTCGATGTGCACGCCCACCACCTCGCCGATCACCATCGCGTTGGCGTGGCCGTCCTTCCACGATGGCAGGTCGTCGATCACCCGCACGAGGCGGCATTCGAGCGCGGCGGGCGCCTCGGCCACCCGCGGGCAGGCGATCTCGCGGCAGTCGGCCTTGGTCAGCCCCGCGATCTCGAACTCGTCCTCGCCGTGCTCGTAGAAGCCGGAGGACTTGTTCATCTGGTCCTGAAGCGCGCGCGACACGATGTTGCAGGCGAATTCGCCGGTCTCCCGCACGTTGGCGAGGCTGTCCTTCTGCGCGACCTCGCGCGTCTTGCGCCCGGTGGCGGCGAACATCACGAGCGGGGGCGCGTCGCCGCAGCCGTTGAAGAAGGAGTAGGGCGCGAGATTGGCGCGCCCCTCGCGGTCCAGCGTCGAGACCCAGCCGATCGGGCGGGGCACCACCAGCGCCTTGAACGGGTCGTGCGGCAGGCCGTGGCCGTCGGCGGGGCGATAGAACATCGGGGGCTTCCTCGGGGACGGGAACGGCTTTGCGGCGTCGCGGGACGCGTGCTAGCGAGCCTAGCCCGAACGCGGGGCGGCGCAACCGCGCGCCCCTCCTCCCTGAGCGCAGGCGGGACGCGGCCATGATCCGACTGCTGCGAGAGCGCGCGTGCGACGGCGAGGAGATCGAGGCGCTCTACGACCTCGCCTTCGCGCCCGGACGCGAGGCGCTCTCGTCCTACCGCCTGCGCGAGGGCGTGGCGCCGGTGGCCGCCCTCGGCCTCGTCGCGCGCGACGAGTACGACACGGTCGTGGCCGCGATCCGCTACTGGCCGGTCAGAATCGGGGAGGACGGCCTGCCCGCGCTCCTGCTCGGCCCCGTCGCGGTGCACACGATCCGGCAGGGCGAGGGCCTCGGCGCGCTGTTGATCGGGGAAACCCTTTCCAAGGCGACGGACCTGGGCTGGGCCCGCGTGCTGTTGGTCGGCGACGAGCCCTACTACAGCCGGTTCGGATTTCGCCGCGACCTCGCCCGGAGGTTGGACTACCCCCGTCCGGTCAACTTCGATCGCCTGCTCGCGGCCGAATTGCACGCGAACTCCATGGCCGGCGCCCATGGAATGGTGCGCAAGTGGCACGACGGCCACCCCGGCAACCCCGCGCTTGACCCGCGTTGAACTGCCGACGGTTTAGGCATCCACAGGTTTCTTGTCGTTCTTTATTGACCCAGACGCAAGAGGGCAATATCTGACGAACCACCATGAAGTGCTCGTCAGTCCAACGCCGGACGAGGCTTCGACCCGTTGGCGATACGACCAGAACGAGCCCCCCAACCCAAGCCCAGAGGCAGGAAATGGCCGAGGAAAAGATCGACCACAACGAACTGCTGTCGCTCACGTCGGAGATCGTGGCGGCGCACGTCTCGCATAACCCGGTACCCACCCCGGAGCTGCCGCAACTGATCCAGAACGTGTTCGGCACCCTCTCGACGCTGGGTCAGCCCGCGCCGGAGCCGGAGGTGGAGCTGAAGCCCGCCGTGCCGATCAAGAAGTCGGTGACGCCCGACCACATCGTCTGCCTCGAGGACGGCAAAGAGCTGAAGATGCTCAAGCGCCACCTCAAGACCGCCTACAACATGACGCCGGAGGAATACCGCGCGAAGTGGAACCTGCCGGCCGACTACCCGATGGTGGCGCCGAACTACGCGGCCAAGCGCCAGGAACTGGCCAAGAAGATCGGGCTCGGCCGCAAGAAGGCGAGCTGAGACGACGGGGCGAGCCCCCGTCTCGAGAGGATCGCTCGGGGCGGGCGGGACGCGATCGCGCCCCGCCCCGACGTCGCGCCCGCGTTGCGTCGCGCGAGCGAAGGCCGTAGAGGCGCCGACCGAGGGCCAACGGGAGCGCGTCCATGAGCCAGAGCGCCGAGCCGGCCGTGAAGCGGGCTTACGTCAAGTCCTACGGCTGCCAGATGAACGTCTACGACAGCGAGCGCATGGCCGCCCAGCTCGCCGCGAGCGGCTACGCCCCGGCCGAAGGGCCGGAAGACGCCGATCTCGTCGTGCTCAATACCTGCCAC
The DNA here is from genome assembly GCA_050330995.1 of Paracoccaceae bacterium. Taxonomy (GTDB): domain Bacteria; phylum Pseudomonadota; class Alphaproteobacteria; order Rhodobacterales; family Rhodobacteraceae; genus Thermohalobaculum. Next base: position 10,070 of record JBHJHI010000056.1, on the reverse strand, counting down.
ATCCGCGAGAAGGCGGCCGAGAAGGTCTACTCCGAGATCGGCCGGCTGAAATCGCTGCGCGAGGCCCGCGCGCGCGAAGGCGGGCGGATGACCCTCGCGGTCGCGGGCTGCGTCGCCCAGGCCGAGGGCGAGTAGATCGTGCGCCGCGCCCGGGCGGTCGACGTGGTGGTCGGCCCGCAGGCCTATCATCGCCTGCCCGCCCTGGTCGCGCGCGCCGAGACGACGGGGGCGCCGGCGGTCGACACCGAGATGCCCGAGGAGGACAAGTTCGACCACCTCGCCGCCGACGCGCGGCCCGCTCGCAATCCGTGCGCCTTCCTCACCGTGCAGGAGGGCTGCGACAAGTTCTGCGCCTTCTGCGTCGTGCCCTACACCCGCGGCGCCGAGGTCTCGCGCCCGGCCGCGCGGATCGTCGCCGAAGCCGAGGCGCTGGTGGCGCGCGGCGTGCGCGAGATCACGCTTCTGGGCCAGAACGTCAACGCCTGGCACGGCGAGCGGGTGGCGGGCATGGGACCGGGGCTCGGCGGGCTGATCCGCCGGCTCGCGCGGATCGAGGGGCTCGAACGCCTCCGCTACACCACCTCGCACCCGAACGACATGGACGACGGCCTCCTCGCCGCGCATGGCGAGGAGGCCAAGCTGATGCCCTATCTGCACCTGCCGGTGCAGTCGGGCTCGGACCGGGTGCTCAGGGCGATGAACCGCCGCCACACGGCCGAGGACTACCTGAAGCTCGTCGAGCGCATCCGACGCGCGCGCCCCGATCTCGCGCTTTCGGGCGACTTCATCGTCGGCCACCCCGGCGAGAGCGAGGCCGACTTCGAGGCGACGCTCGCCCTCATACGCGCCGTCGGCTACGCCCAGGCCTACAGCTTCCGCTACTCGCCCCGCCCCGGCACGCCGGCGGCCGATCGCGACGACGCGGTGCCCGAGCCGGTCGCGCGCGAGCGCCTGGCCCGGCTCCAGGCGCTCCTGGCCGAGCAGCAGGCGGCGTTCCAGCGGGCGATGGTCGGGCGGCGGACCGAGGTGCTGGTCGAGAAGCCCGGCCGCTTCGCGGGCCAGATGGTCGGCCGCTCGCCGTGGCTGCAGGCGGTCCACCTCGACGCCGCGCCCGAGACCAGGGGCCGGATCCTGCCGGTCGAGATCACGGACGCCGGGCCGAACTCGCTCGCCGCCCGCGCCGTCGAGCACGCCGCATGAGGCCGCGGCGCGTCCCGTGCTGATGCGCGCCGAGGACGCCTGCCTCGTCGTCGTCGACGTGCAGGCCCGCCTCGCCCCGGCGATCGCGGGGGTCGAGCGCGCGATCGCGGCGACGCGGCTCCTGCTCGCGGCGGCCGCCCGGCTCGGCGTGCCGGTGATCGTGACCGAGCAGAACCCGGACGGCATCGGCGCGAGCGTCCCCGAGATCGCCGGCCCCGCCGCCGAGGCCGGCGCCCGGGTGGTCGCCAAGACGCGCTTCGCCGCGACGGCCGAGCCCGCCTTCCGCGACGCCCTCGACGCCACCGGGCGGAGCCAGGTCGTGATCGCCGGGACGGAGGCGCATGTCTGCGTGCTCCAGACCGCGATGGGCCTCCTCGACGCCGGCCACGCGGTGTTCGTCGCCGCCGACGCCGTCGCCTCGCGCGCGCCAGAGAGCCGCGAGATCGCGCTCGCGCGCCTCGCCCGCGCGGGCTGTTCGGTGGTCACGGCCGAGATGGTCGCGTTCGAATGGCTCGCCCGCTCGGACACGCCGGTCTTCCGCGCGCTCTTGCCGGCGATCAAGCGGGGGTGCTGAGCCCTGTCGTCCCGGGTCGCCCCCCCTGCCGACGTCGCGAGCCGGACGCGCGCCGTGTCCGGGGTCCGTCGGGCGGGACGGAGGCGCGGCCCGCCGTGCGCCCCATGCGGACCTGCGACCGATCGGCCGCGATCATTTCGCTTGCCCCGTGCGTTGGGCTATCCGACGATCCCGCCGAGCGACCGAAAGGAATACCGCCCCTTTGACGCGAGCGCAGCCGAGCCACGAGGACGCCGCCGGCGAGCGGGTGCTGGCCTTCGACGACAACCGCCTGCTGATCGAGCTGTTCGGCCCGGCCGACCGCAACCTCGCCATCCTCGAACAGGGCCTCGACGTCTCGATCGCCCGGCGCGGCAACCAGGTGGTGCTGATCGGCCCGCGCGAGGCGACCGCGCAGGCCGAGGCCGCGCTCGACCAGCTCTACGAACGCCTCCAGCAGGGCCGGCCCATCGCGCGCGGCGACGTCGAGGCGCTGGTGCGCACGGGACGGCTGCCCGACCAGCCCGCCGCCGAGGAGACGCCGAGCGCGGGCCAGCTCGACATGTTCCCGGGCGGGCGCGTCGAGATCCGCACCCGGCGCAAGCTGATCCAGCCGAGGACGGCGGCGCAGGCGGCCTACGTGAAGCTCCTGTTCTCGAAGGATCTGACCTTCGGCATCGGCCCGGCCGGCACGGGCAAGACCTACCTCGCCGTCGCCGCGGCCGTGTCGATGTTCATCGAGAACCGGGTCGACCGCATCATCCTGAGCCGCCCGGCGGTCGAGGCGGGCGAGCGCCTCGGCTTCCTGCCCGGCGACATGAAGGAGAAGATCGACCCCTATCTGCGCCCGCTCTACGACGCGCTCGAGGACATGCTGCCGCCGAAGGCGCTGCCGAAGCTGATGGAGGAGCGCAAGATCGAGGTGGCCCCGCTCGCCTTCATGCGGGGCCGCACCCTCAGCCGCGCCTTCGTGGTGCTCGACGAGGCGCAGAACACCACCTCGATGCAGATGAAGATGTTCCTGACCCGGTTGGGCGAGGACAGCCGCATGGCCGTCACCGGCGATCCCTCCCAGGTCGACCTGCCACCGCGCGAGACCTCGGGCCTCGTCGAGGCGATCCGGGTGCTGGGGGGCGTCGAGGAGATCGGCTTCGCGCGCTTCCAGCCCTCCGACGTGCAGCGCAACCCGATCGTCGAGCGGGTGATCCGCGCCTACGACGCGGCCGGGCAGACCATGCCCGGATGAGCGCGCGCCCCGACACGCCGCCGCTGGTCGATCTGGTGGTCGAGCACGAGCCCTGGCTCGACGCCCTGCCCGACCTCGCCGCGGTCGCCGAGCGCGCCGCGCGCCTCGCGCTGGAGGGGGCGGGGCTTTCGGCGGCGGGGCGCGAGATCGCGCTGCTCGCCTGCGACGACGCCCGCATCGCCACGCTCAACGCCGACTTCCGGGCCAGGCCCGCGCCGACCAACGTGCTCTCCTGGCCCGCGCACGACCTCGCGCCGCCCGTGCCGGGCCTCGCCCCCCTGCCCCCGCCGCCCGGTCCCCTCGGCGATGTGGCGATCGCGCTCGATACCGTGCGCCGCGAGGCGGCGGCGGGCGGTCTTTCCTTGAAAGACCACGCGCTTCATCTGATCTTGCACGGGTGTCTGCATCTCCTGGGCTACGACCACGAGACGGAGGCGGACGCGACCCTGATGGAGGGGATCGAGCGCGAGCGTCTTGTGGCGATCGGCCTCGACGACCCCTATCGCAACGCAGAGGCGGGCTGAGCCCCGCGACGGACCGGATGGACGCTGGCAGTACCGAGCCCTCGCCCCGAGGCGATCAATTCCACGGCGACGCCTCGGAGGGCGGCCCTTCCCGCAGCGAAACGCGTCGCGACGACGAACGCGTCGCCCTCGCTCCGCCCCGAGCGGACGCGGCGCGCCCGGACGACGACCGCCACGACGATCACCGCCACGACGGCTCGGCCACCGAGCCCGCCGACCCCGAGGGCTGGTCGCTCGGGCGCTGGGTCAGGAACGCGTTCTCCAACGGCAACGGCGAGCACGACGAGGCGGAGGACGAGGAGGAGGGCTTCGCGCTCGGCCCGGCCTTCCGCCAGTCGACCGACGCCGAGCGGGCGATGGTGGTCAACATCCTCAGGATGCGCGAGCTGCGCGTCTCGGACGTGATGACGCCGCGCGCCGACATCGTCGCCGTGCCCGAGGACGCCGATCTGGACACGGTGATGGCCGCCTTCTCGGGCGGGTTCCTGTCGCGCGTGCCGGTCTACCGCGAGACGCTCGACGACCCGATCGGCTTCGTCCACCTGAAGGATCTCGCGCTCATCTACGGCGTCGGCTGCCAGACGGGCGCGCCCGAGTTCCGCCTCGCGAACCACGTGCGCGCGGCGCTGTTCGTGCCGCCGTCGATGCGCATCGCCGCGCTGCTCCAGAAGATGCAGGGCGCGCGCGTGCACATGGCGCTCGTGATCGACGAGTTCGGCGGCGTCGACGGGCTCGTGACCATCGAGGACCTGGTCGAGCAGATCGTCGGCGACATCGAGGACGAGCACGACGAGGACGATCCCACGCCATGGCGCGAGGAGGCGCCCGGGGTCTGGCTCGTCAACGCCCGCGCCGACATCGCCGAGTTCGAGGAAGCCGCCGGCACCCTGCTGCGCCCCGACGACTGGGAGGAGGAGGTCGACACCCTCGGCGGCCTCGTCTTCATGCTGACCGGCCGCGTGCCGGTGCGCGCCGAGGTGATCGCCCACCCCGAGGGCCACGAGTTCCAGGTGATCGCCGCCGACCCGCGCCGCATCAAGCGGCTGCGCCTCACCCTGAAAGGCGCGCGGGGGGCCGAGCGGCGGACGGGCATGCGGGAGGCGCCGCGCGAGCCCTTCTGAAGCCCCGCCCGGCCGGGACGCCGCAGCGCGAGACGCGACGGGCGTCCGGCCTGCCCGGGCCGATGCTCGGCGCGACCGCCGGTCGGGTCGTCCATGCCGGGCAGGCCCGCCGCGCCCTCGGCGCGGACATCGACCGAGAGGCCCGCGCCGATCACCGCGTCGGCTCCGTCGCCGCGGCTTCGAGACCTCCGGACCCGCGTCGCCGACGGGCCGGATCGTTCCGACGCCGTCCCCGAACCCAGCCGCCGCATCGTCGTCCCGGTCGGCGCCGGTCCGCCGGACGCCATCGCAACACCAACGGGTCCGCGCCAGCACGGCCGGTCGGCCCGTCCGATCCGGCGAGGCCGCGCGGTTCGCCGTCGCCCCCGGCGCCGCCCGACGGTCCCGGCCATCCGGGAGGCCGGGCTCCCCCCGCGGCATGGGCCAGCCCCTGAGGGGCGACGCCCCTGAGCGCGGTCGGTCCGACGGAAAGAACGTGCCCCGGCCTCGCGGGAAGGGGCAGGCCGTCGATCGAGCGTCGGCGTCGCGGGATCGATCACGCCGCCGCGCTCGAGCGCAAAGACGTCGTAAAGCGACGCTTTCCGCGTTGCCGAGATGCTAGTCTGACAAGACGAGCGAACGGCTCCGCCGACGACGTCGGGTCCCACTTCCCCGACGGATCGAGAAGCCGCCGGCTCGCCCCATGGAAACCGAGGTTGCGATGACCGGCGGCACAGCCAGCGGCATGTCGATCTTCGATCGACGCGAATCCCAAGTACGCACCTACTGCAGAAGCTTTCCCACGATCTTCACGTCCGCCAGCAACGCGATCATGTACGACGCGGACGGACGCGCCTATATCGACTTCCTCGCGGGATGCTCGTCGCTGAACTACGGGCACAACGATCCCGACCTGAAAGCCGCGCTGATCGACTACATCGCGAGCGACGGTCTCGCGCACGGCCTCGACCTGCACACCGAGGCGAAGGCGCGCTTCATCGAGACCTTCGAGCGGCTGATCCTCGCGCCGCGGGGCATGGACCACCGGATCATGTTCACCGGCCCGACCGGCACCAACGCCGTCGAGGCCGCGCTCAAGCTCGCGCGCAAGGTCACGCGGCGCCACACGGTGATCGCCTTCACCAACGGCTTCCACGGCATGACCGCGGGCGCGCTCGCCTGCACCGGCAACGCCTCGAAACGCGCGGGCGCCGGCGTGCCGCTCACCGGCGTGGTTCGGATGCCCTACGAGGGCGCGCTCGGCGCGGGCGTCGACACGCTGGCGCTGATCGAGGCGATGCTCGACAATCCTTCGAGCGGGATCGACGCGCCGGCGGCCTTCCTCGTCGAGGCGGTGCAGGGCGAGGGCGGTCTGAACGCGGCCTCGGCCGCGTGGATGCAGGGCATCGCCCGGATCGCGCGCGCGCACGGCGCGCTCCTGATCGTCGACGACATCCAGGCGGGCATCGGCCGCACCGGCTCGTTCTTCGGCTTCGACGACCTCGGCGTCGTGCCCGACCTCGTGCCGCTCGCCAAGTCGCTGTCCGGCATGGGGCTGCCGATGGCGGCGCTGCTGATCCGCGCCGAGCACGACGTCTGGCGGCCGGGCGAGCACAACGGCACCTTCCGCGGCAACAACCACGCCTTCGTCACCGCGACGGCCGCGCTCGAGAAGTTCTGGAGCGACGACGCCTTCGTCCGCGAGGTGCGCGCGAAGGGCGACACCCTCGGGCGGCGTCTCGCGGCCATGAGCGTCCGCCTGCCCGGCAGCGTCGTGAAAGGGCGCGGCATGATGCGCGGCCTCGACGTCCGCGACGGCGCGCTCGCCGAACGGATCTGCGCCGAGTGCTTCCGCCACGGCCTGATCGTCGAGACGTCGGGCGCCTTCGACGAGGTGGTGAAGGTGCTCGCCCCGCTGACGATCCCCGAGGCGCAGTTCGCCCGGGGGCTCGACATCCTAGAGCGGGCCGTGGCGACCGCGGCCGGCGCGGAGCGAACCGCCGCCTGACGCGCGGCCACGGCGATCGGGCCCGCGGCGGTCGGCGCGCCTCGGGCCCCTTCCGGTGTCGCGGTCGAAGCGCGTCCGGGCGACGTCCGACGGTGGGAAGGCCCCGATCCCGAAGCGCAGGCGCCGACGGCGGCGTGTCGGATCGTGGCGCGAGCCGGGCGCGCGACGCGCGTCCGGCGGCGCCGTCCTCGCGCCGGAGGCCGAGAGCCGCGCGGCCGGGTTCGGGCCGTATCGCTCGACGGGCAGGACGGACGCCCGAGGCACGGCTTGCCCCGCCCCGATCGCGCGCGCATGTCGAAGGCCGAGCCACCGCCCCCGACGCCGCCCCGGAGCCTTTCATGTCCCGCATCGACACGACCCGCGACTTCGTCCCCGTGCGCATCGCGGTGCTGACGGTCTCGGACACGCGCACGCCCGATCAAGACCGCTCCGGCGACACGCTGGTCGAGCGGCTGGAAGCCGCGGGCCATCGCCTCGCCTCCCGCGCGATCGTGCGCGACGAGCAGGCCGAGATCGAGGCGGCGCTCCGCGCCCGGGTCGAGGACCCGGCGGTCGACGTCGTGATCTCCACGGGCGGCACCGGCCTCACCGGCCGCGACGTCACCGTCGAAGCCCACCGCGCGGTCTACGAGAAGGAGGCCGACGCCTTCGCGGTGATCTTCGCGCAGGTCTCGTACGCCAAGATCGGCACCTCCTGCGTCCAGAGCCGCGCCTGCGCGGGCGTCGCGGGCGGCACCTACCTGTTCGCCCTGCCCGGCTCGCCGTCGGCCTGCCGCGACGCCTGGGACGAGATCCTCGCCCTCCAGCTCGACTACCGCCACCGCCCCTGCAACTTCGTCGAGATCATGCCGCGTCTCGACGAGCACCGCCGGCGCAAGTAAGCCCCTCGCCCGCCCGGCGTCCCGGTTCGCCGCTCGGGATGGCGCGGCGGGCCGGAAGCGCCGCATCTCCGGGCCGCGTCGAGCGAGGCCGAGACGCGACCCGAGCGGGCGAGGCGAACGTGTTCGCCGGCAACCCGACGATAACGCCGATCGCGCAAGCCTCGTGTCCGGCCACGTCTGTAGGGGGACGCGACATGGACGCTTCGACCGATCGACCGCACGAGCCGACGCTGGATCGCGACCGTCTCGAACGGCTCGGCGACTGGATCGGCGCGGGCGCGCTCGCCGAACTGCTCGCCGACGGCGCGCTCTCGCTCGCCGAGCGCGCGCAGCGCCTCGACCGCCTCGGCCCGGTCCCCTGCCCCGAGGCGGCCCGCGCGCTCGCCCACGAGCTCGCCGGGCTCGCCGGCAACATTGGTCTCGCGGCGCTCGCCGCCCGCGCGGGCCGTCTCGCCGAGCGGGCCCACGCACGCCGGGGCGAGGGCGCGCGCTTGCCGCACGACGGGAGCGCGTGCCCACCGCACGATGAGAGCGCGCGCCTACCGCACGACGAGAGAGCGCGCCTACCGCACGACGAGAGAGCGCGCGCGCCGCACGACCCCGCCCGCCACGACGCGGCGCCCCCCGCCTCCGAGGCGTCGCGGCGCGACCGTCCCGGTCCGAGGCCACCCGCCGGCCCGCGCCCGTCCCCGCGCCTTCCGGATCGCGCACGCGACCCGCTCGGCGCCGAGAAGGCGACGCTCGCCGCCCTCGCGCGCGCCTCGCTCGCCAGCCTCGAAGCCTATCGCCGCCGCGGCCCGGACGCCGGCGCGACCCGCGCCGGGTAGCGGGGTCCGGGATCGGTTCGGGCCCCACGCCGCTCCGCGCCCCGGCTCTCACCGGGGCGGCGACGCGTCGAGGGGCCCGACCGAACCCACTGGAACCGCGACCCTTACGCGCCCGTCCGCACACGGCTACACAGAGGGCTCGGAGAACAGCAGCCGACGGACCCTCGCCCCATGACCGACGCCGCGACCCGCGCCCCCGACGAGACGACCGAGGCCGCGGGCGAGGCGATCCCGATCGAGCTGGTCGAGAGCGACGCGCTCGACGCCCGGATCGACGCGCTGCCGGGGCCCCAGGCCGCCTGGACGCGGGCCAACGGCTTTCGCGCCCGCCTTGGCCAGTCGCTCGCCCTGCCGGGCGGGGACGGCTCGGTCGAGCGCGTGCTGGTCGGCTGGGGCACGGCCGCGACCCGTGCGCGCGAGCGCTTCGCCCTCGGCGGCTTCGCCAGGGCCGCGCCGGCGGGTACCTACCGCCTCGCCACCCGGCTCGATCCCGACGAGGCGGCCGAGCAGGCGCTCGGCTGGCTGCTCGCGCGCTACCGCTTCGACCGCTACAAGAAGCGCGGCGCCGAGAACGGCGCCGAGGCCGAGCTGCTGGTGCCCGAAGGCGTCGACGGCGCGCGCCTCGGCCTCGTCGCCGAGGGCGTGTTCGTCGCGCGCGACCTGATCAACACCCCGGCCTCCGACATGGGCCCGACCCGGCTGGAGGCGGCCGCGCGCCGGCTCGCCGAGGCCGCGGGCGCGAGCGTCGAGACGATCGAGGGCGAGGCGCTGCTGGAGCGCGGGCTGCCGCTGATCCACGCCGTCGGCCGCGCCGCCGCGGAGGCGCCGCGGCTGCTCGACCTCGCCTGGGGCGAGGCGGACCATCCGAAGCTCACCCTGGTCGGCAAGGGGGTCTGCTTCGACACCGGCGGGCTCGACCTGAAGCCGGCCGCGGGCATGAAGCTCATGAAGAAGGACATGGGCGGCGCCGCCACCGTGCTCGGCCTCGCGCACATGATCATGGGGCTCGGCCTGCCGGTGCGGCTGCGCGTGCTGATCCCGGCGGTCGAGAACTCGGTCTCGGCCGCGAGCTTCCGCCCCGGCGACGTGCTGCGCTCGCGCTCGGGGATGACGGTCGAGGTCAACAACACCGACGCCGAGGGCCGGCTCGTGCTCGCCGACGCGCTGACGCTGGCGACCGAGGAGGACCCCGCGCTGATCGCCGACTTCGCCACCCTCACGGGGGCGGCGCGCGTCGCGCTCGGGCCGGAGGTGGTGCCGTTCTACACCCGCGACGACGCGCTCGCGGGCGCGCTCGCGGCCGCCTCGGAGACCACGCGCGACCCTCTCTGGCGCATGCCGCTCTGGCCGGGCTACGAGGCCGAGATCGAGCCCGCGATCGCCGATCTCGACAACGCGCCGGCCGGCGGCATGGCAGGCTCCATCACCGCGGCGCTGTTTCTCGGCCGCTTCGCCGCCGAGGCGCCTTGGGTGCATTTCGACGTCTACGGCTGGACGCCGAAGGCGAAGCCGGGGCGGCCGATGGGCGGCGAGTGCCAGGCCGCCCGCGCCCTCCTCTCGGTGATCGAGGAACGCTTCGGGCGGCGCGCGTGAGCGCCTTCGCCCGCCGCCTGACGCCGGGCCGCACCGACCTCGCCGCAGCGACGCAGCGCGGCCGGGTCGCGGCGGAGCGCATCGTCGAGCCGGCGGCGATGGCGGAGACGGCGCCGCGCGCCGAACAGCGCCCGGCGC
>JBHJHI010000055.1:0-21718 GCA_050330995.1 Paracoccaceae bacterium | reverse complement strand
CGGCGTGCGCGCCGAGGCCCGCGAGCGCGAGCGGCAGGCTCGCGGGCAGCGGCACCACGCCGCCTCGTCCTCCTCGGCCAAGCGGAACTGCATCATCGGCATCTTGTCGTAGTGGTTCATCTGCCAGGTCGCCCCCGTCGGGCTCGCCGCGGCGAAGATGGCGAGCTTGCCGGTGAGCGCGCCCGTCGTGTGCTGGTGCTCCAGATCGAGTTCGATGCCGGAGACGTTGGCGTAGGTCGCGATCTCGACGAGCAGCGCGCCCTCGGTCGGGTCGTAGGCGAAGTCGCGGTCGAACGCGAACGCGATGTCGTAGGCGCGCGGCACGCCGCCGTCGCCGCCGGCGTCCAGGACCGGCGTGTCGCGGAACAGCTCGACCGGCCCGTCGGCGTAGTTGTCGGCGAAGGCGGGAGCCATCCGGCTGCGGGCCGAGGGGCCGTGGCCCATCGAGATCGTGATCTCGGGCACGCTCCGGCCGCTCAGGGAGGCCGCGTTGGTGTCGAGGCGGAAGGCGAGGCCGGCGATGTCGAGCGGGCCGTCGAACAGCGAGGGATCGAGGTAGTACTGGAGCCGCTGGCCGCCGGTCACCACGTAGAACGGGCTCTCGCCCACCCCGACGGCACGCGAGTTGCCCTCGCCGCCCGAGACCGAACCGGCGAACGGCTCGTAGGTCGCCGCCTGCGACGCGGTCGCGACCAGGGCGAAAGCGAGACCGACGCCGGCGGCGATCGCCGTCGCGCGCAGCGCGTCGCTACGGCCGGGGATGTAGCCGCGGCGCACGCGCGGGCGGCGAGGGTGCACGGGGTCGATCGCGTACTGCTCGACGATCATCATGGCGTTCACTACTCCGAGATGTTCCCGCCGCTCCGGACGATCGCGGCGCTCGACGCCATCTGCACCCGACGCCGCTAATACCGGGTAAAGCGATCAGAGTAATGTCACTCGTAGATATTCCACCTTGGTTCTCGTCGTTAGTATTACTGAACGACAAGCCGTCGATGGCCGCTTGCGAGGTGTCGGCCGCGCCGGTACCCCTTGGAGGAACACCCGCCCCGGAGCCTCGACCATGCCCCTCGACCCGAGCCCCGTCCTCGACCGCCTCGACGCCGAGGAGGGCGCCGCCCTCGGGCGGCTGTTCGCGCTCCTGCGGGTTCCCTCGATCTCGACCGACCCCGCCTATGCGCCGGCTTGCCGACAGGCGGCCGAGTGGCTCGCGGACGATCTCGCGGCCATGGGCTTCGAGGCGCGCGCGCACGAGACGCCGGGCCATCCGATCGTCCTGGCCGCCGATCACGACAGCGACGGCCCGCACCTCCTGTTCTACGGCCACTACGACGTGCAGCCCGTCGACCCGATCGAGCTGTGGGAGGGCGACCCGTTCGAGCCGGTCCTGATCGGCGAGGGCGAGGAGCGCGCGATCCGCGCGCGCGGCGCCTCGGACGACAAGGGCCAGGTGATGCCCTTCCTCGAGGCCTGCCGCGCCTGGAAGGCGGTGCACGGCCGGCTGCCCGCGAAGATCACCGTGCTGATCGAGGGCGAGGAGGAGTCGGGCGGCGAGAGCCTGCCCGCTTTCATCGAGGCCCACCGCGACGCGCTCTCGGCCGATCTGGCGCTCGTCTGCGACACCGGCATGTGGGACGCGGCGACGCCGGCGATCACCACCATGCTGCGCGGCATGGTCGCCGAGGAGGTGACGGTCACCGGCCCCTCGCGCGATCTGCACTCGGGCTTCTACGGCGGCGCCGCTGCCAACCCGGCGACGGTGCTGACGCGCATCCTCGGCCGCCTGCACGACGAGCGGGGCGCCGTCGCGGTGCCGGGCTTCTACGACGGCGTGGACGAACTCGCGCCGGGCGTCGCCGAGCAATGGGCGCGCCTGCCCTTCGACGCGGCCGCCTTCCTCGGCGAGGTCGGCCTCTCGCGCCCCTTCGGCGAGGCCGGCCGCTCGGCGCTGGAGCACACCTGGTCGCGCCCGACGGCCGAGGTCAACGGCATCGAGGGCGGCTACACCGGCGCGGGCTTCAAGACGGTGATCGCCTCGGAGGCCCGCGCCAAGGTGTCGTTCCGCTTGGTCGAGGGCCAGGAGCCCGACAGGATCCGCGAGGGGTTCCGCCGCTTCGTCAAGGAGCGCCTGCCCGACGACTGCCGCGCTCGCTTCGCGGGCCACGGCGGCAGCCCCGCGATCGCGATGCCGGTGGACGCTCCCGCCTTCGAGACGGCGCGACAGGCGCTGACGGAGGAATGGGGCCGCGAGGCGGCCTTCATCGGCTGCGGCGGCTCGATCCCGGTGGTGGGGCTGCTCAAGCGCTCGCTCGGGCTCGACACGGTGCTGGTCGGCTTCGGCCTCGCCGACGACCGCATCCACTCGCCGAACGAGAAATACGCGCTGAAGAGCTTCACCAAGGGCGCACGCTCCTGGGCGCGGATCCTCGGCGCTCTCGGGCACTGAGGCGCGCTCGCGGCCGGCGAGGGCCGCGAGCGGATCGTTCAGGAGGTCTCGGTCTCGACCTTGGTCTCCTCGGGCTTCTCGGTGGTCTGCGAGCCGAAGCAGCCGCCAGCGAACGCGGCGGGCGCGGTGAACGCGAGCAGGGCGGCGGCGAGAACCGGCAGAGCGAGGATCTTCATCATGCGTCTCCCAAGGCTGTGCGTGGAGCTTCAGCCTAGCGCGACCCGGTCGTGTTGAATCAAGATTCTCGCGCCCGCCTGCGACTGATCTACGCGGGGGGCACGATCGGGGCGGCCGGGCGGCCGCTGGCCCCGCTCCCCGGAAACGCGTTCCGAGAGCGCTGGGACCGGGCCGTACCCCCCTGCCTGCCGGCGGTCGCCGACGTAGACTGGACCTGCCTCGCGCCGGCGATCGATTCGACCGACGCGACGCCGGCCGACTGGGGCCGCCTCGCCCGCGCGGTGGTCGAGGCGGCCGCCGAGGGCGCCTCTGCCGCCGTCGTGCTGCAAGGCACCGACACGCTCGCGAACGCGGCGGCCGCGCTCGCCTTCCTGACGACCGCCGTCGAGGGCGCCCGTCCCGAGAGCGCCCGTCCCGTCGCCCGCCTCGCGATGCCGGTGGTCCTCACCGGCGCGCAACGTCCGCTGTTCGACGGCGACGCCGTGGCCAAGGGAACCGACGCGCTCGACAACCTCGCGCTGGCCTGCGAGGCGGCGCGCGAGGGGCCGGGCGTGCGCGTCGCCTTCGGCGGACGGGTCATGCCGGGCGCGCGGGTCGTGAAGGCGTCGAGCCGGGCCGACGCCGCCTTCGAGAGCCCCCCGCCCGCGATCGAGGCGCCGGCCTTGCCTGCAGCCGACCCCGCCGGGCTCGGCGCAGAGCTCGACCGCCTCGCCCCACGCCTCGGGGCGCGCGCCGTCTTGGTCGCGACCATGGCGCCCGAGGCGCCCGAGCATCAGGCCGCCATGCTGGCGGGCGCGCTCGACCGGCTCGGGACGACGGCGGGGGCGGTGCTGCTCCTCGGCTACGGGCTCGGCAACGTGCCCGCCCGCGAGCGGCTGGCGTCGGTGATCGAGAACGCCCAGCGTGGCGGCGTGGCGGTGTTCGTCGGCACGCAGGCGCTCGCCGGCGGCGCGGCGCCCGATCTCTACGCCGCCGGCGCCTGGCTCGCCGAGGCCGGGGCGCGCTCGATCGGCGCCATGACCCCCGTGGCCGCGCACGCCAAGCTGCATATCGCGCTCGCGCACGGGCTCGACGCGGACGGGATCGCCCGCTTCATGGCGGCGCCGATGGCCGGGGAAGACGGCTGACCGGGGCTGCCTTCCGGTCCAGACGATCCGCCCGGCCTGGAAGACGCTTCGAGGCTTCGACGACGGGGCGATCGAAAGAGACGGCGGCAGAACGACGAGCGCAGGAGTCCTGCTCCGGCCTAGCAAGCCGCGAAGGACCTCCGGGACGCGCTGTGACGCGTCCGCCTCGCTCCGGACGCGGACGCCGGGAAGAAAAAGGCCCGCGGCTCTCGCCGCGGGCCTTTCGTAGGATTGGTGCGGAACGGCCCGAACGGGCCCTGCCCCCGCGTATCAGCAGTGGAAAAGAGGCTGCTCCTCGCCACGCGTGCCACGCGCATCCAGTTCGTTCCGCCCGAAGATCCCACTAGACATCGGACCACCTCCTTTCCTGCTGCTTCGACTACGGAGGAGATTGGCCCCGACCGCCGCGCGACGCAAGCGGTCCGTGAAAATTTCAGGGACTTCGGACGGAAGGTCGCGGCCTCGCGACGGCTCGCGCCTCCCGGCGCGGAGGACCGTCGCGCGCCGGACCGGTCAGGCGTGGCGCGGCGTTGTCCGCGTCCCGCGCGCCCGGCGCGGCGCCACCGCGCGGGCGAGGGCGTGGCCGATCCGTGGCCGATCCCGGCGAAGGCGTTGCCGATCATGGCCGAGCGCATCCTGCGGGCCTCGGCGAGGTGGCGTTCGATCTCCTCGGGCGTCAGCGGGGGCGCGGCCGGGCTGTTCTCCAGATCGTCGATGAAGCGGGTCATAAGAAGTCTTCGTGTCCTCGGGTTGCCGGAGTCGCGTGGCGGCCGTCGTCAGCGGCGTCCGTCGCGCGGCCCCTTGGATGACCCGGGACTTAGGGGGCAGGCCGCGAGGCGAGCACCCCGCCTCGCTGCATACCGACGTTTCGCAGATGCGAAGAACCCTACCGCAACCCTTCGCGTTTGCGACACAAATCAGGCGAAGTGCCCGACCCGTCCGCCCGCCGCCGCCGCGTCGGCCAGCCAGTCGGCGACGTATCCCGAGACCGAGCGGAAGCAGAACAGCCGGTAGCGCCCCTCCCCCTCGCGCCAGAGCGCGACCGCGACCTGACCCATGTGCGTGCGCCTGACCTGGCCGACCGGGAACGCGGCGTCGCGCAGATCGACCGGGCAGCCCTTGGCCAGCACCTCGGCCGCGGCCGGGCCGTCGAGCGCGAAGCTCACGCGCGCGGCCGAGGCGTCGAGCGCGAGCGCGTGGTGTCCCGCGAGCGCCGCGTCGAGATCGGCGACCATCGCCGCGGCCCGCCCCACCGGCGCGATCAGCAGCAGCTCGTCGGGCGCGAACCAGAGCGCGGCCGCCTCGCCGGCCGTCTCGGCCGAGAGCGCGGCCGGAACCGCGCAGCCGGTGGCGCGGACGACGGCCTCGGCCACCGCGGCGTCGGCGAGGTCGGCCTTCAGGCTCGCCATCGCGCACGCGGCCTCCTCGATCCGCACGTCCTCGCCTTCGATCACCCGGCCCGTGACGCCGACCGGCGCGCTGACCCCCTCAGGCATGGAGCCTCTCCCCCTTGGCGTCGTAGAAGACCGGATCGACCGCGCGGGCGCGCACGACGCGCCCGCCCTCGAGCGGAAAGCTGATAAGCGCGCCCTCGGCCTTGAGCCGCGCGCCGTCCTCGATCAGCGCCATCGCGATCGAGCGCCCGAGCGTCGGCGAGTGGTAGGACGAGGTGACGTGGCCGATCGTGGTCATCGGCCCTCGCGGGCGTACGTCGGCGACCGCGTGCGCGCCGTCGGGCAGCCGCTCGGCCGGGTTCTCGGTCAGGAGGCCGACGAGCTGCTTGCGCCCCGGCCGCGCGAGATCGGCGCGCGCCTGCGCCCGCTTGCCCACGAAGTCGTCCTTCTTCTTCGAGACCGCCCAGTCGAGCCCGAGATCCTGCGGCGTGACCGTGCCGTCGGTCTCGTCGCCGATCATGATGAAGCCCTTCTCGGCACGCATGACGTGCAGCGCCTCGGTGCCGTAGGTGGTGGCGCCGGCGTAGCTGCCGGCGTCGAGCAGCGCCTGCCAGAGCGCGAGACCGTGAGAGGCGGGCACCGCCACCTCGAAGCCCAGCTCGCCCGAGAACGAGATGCGGAACACGCGGGCCGGGCAGCCTGCCAGCCGCCCCTCGGTCCAGGCCATGAACGGCAGCGCCGCCGCCGAGAGGTCGATGTCGGTGCTCGCGCGCTCCAGCACGCGCCGCGCCTCCGGCCCCGCCACGGCGACCTGCGCCCACTGCTCGGTGACGTTGAGCGTGTGGACCCGCAGGTCCCACCACTCGGTCTGCAGCCACTCCTCCAGATGCGCGGCCACGCGGTCGGAGCCGCCGGTGGTGGTATGGCAGAGGAAGCGGTCCTCGGACAGGCGCGCGACCACGCCGTCGTCGAACAGGAAGCCGTTCTCGTTGCACATCAGGCCGTAACGGCAGCGCCCGACCTTCAGCGTCGACATCGTGTTCGTGTAGACGCGGTCGAGGAAGCGCGCCGCGTCCGGCCCGGCGACTACGATCTTGCCGAGCGTCGAGGCGTCGAGGAGCCCGACGGCCGAGCGCACGGTCGTCACCTCGCGCGTGACCGCGGCCTCGCGGCTCTCCCCCGGACGGGGGTAGCAATAGGGCCGGCGCCAGTCGCCGACCGGCTCGAAGCTGGCCCCGCGCGCCTCGTGCCAGCCGTCCATCGCCGTCCTGCGCACGGGCTTGAACAGATCGCCCTTCGCCTGCCCCGCGATCGCGCCGAGGGGCACGGGCTGGTAGGGCGGGCGGAAGGTGGTGGTGCCGACCTCGGGGATCGGCTTGCCGAGCGCCTCGGCGAGCAGGGCCAGGCCGTTGATGTTGGACAGCTTGCCCTGGTCAGTCGCCATGCCGAGCGTGGTGTAGCGCTTGGTGTGCTCGACGCTCTCGTAGCCCTCGCGTGCGGCGAGGTAGACGTCGGCCGCGGTCACGTCGTTCTGGAAGTCGACGAAGTGCTTGGCGCCATGGCGCAGCTTGGCCTTCGAGGGGCTGAACCAGTGGGCGCGGATCGGCGCCTCCTCCGGTTCCTCGACCGCAAACTCGCGCGCCTCGCCCGGCTCGAAGCCGAGATCGGCGGCGGCACGGCGCCCGACGGCGAGCGCGTCGGCGAGCGCGGCTTTGGTCGCGAGGTGCCCGTTCGCGGTGCCGGCGCATATCGTGTTGATCGCGCCGTCCGCGCCGAGCGGCGCGCCGCGCTCGGGCGCGGGGCGGAACATCAGCCGCTCGTCGTCCCAGGTCAGCTTGCCGCCGCAGTGGCTGTAGAGATGGACCACCGGCGACCAGCCGCCCGAGACGGCGACCAGATCGCAGCCGAGGCGCGCGGTCTCGCCGATCAGGCCGTGGCGGGTCATGCGGCCGTGCTCGACGCCGGTCACGCGCGTGGTGCCCTCGACGGCAGCGACGGCGTGGCCTTCGTGCACGGCGATGCCGCGCGCACGCACGCGGTCGGCCAGGACCCCTTCGGCGCGCGGGCGCACGTCGACCACCGCGCGGACCTCGGCGCCCGCCTCGTCGAGCGCGAGCGCGGTGCGGTAGGCGTCGTCGTTGTTGGCGACCACCACCGCGCGCCTGCCCGGACAGACGCCCCAGAGCGCTAGGTAGTCGCGCACCGCCGAGGCCAGCATCACGCCGGGGCGGTCGTTGTGGGCGAAGGCGAGCGGGCGCGCGATCGCGCCGGTGGCCACAACGATGCGCTTCGCCCGCAGCTTCCAGAGCCGGCGGCGCGGGCCTTCGCCTTCCGGCGCGGTCTCCTCGACGCGCTCGTCGAGGAGCGCGAAGCCGTGGTCGTAGAGCCCCGCCGCCATGGTGCGAAGCTGCATGGTCACGTTCGGCATGGCCGCGAGACGCGCGGCTTCGGCCTCTGCCCAGTCGGCCGCCGGCTGGCCTTCGATCGTCACGTCGTCCTCGGCGAGCGCCCGCCCGCCCCAGTGGCCGGTCTGCTCGATCACCATTACCTCGGCGCCGGCCTCGGCGGCGGCGCGGGCGGCCGCGAGGCCGGCGACGCCGCCACCGACCACCAGCACGTCCGTGAAGGCGTGGAAGTGCTCGTAGCGGTCGGGGTCGGCCTTTGTCGGCGCGCGGCCGAGGCCCGCGGCCTGTCGGATCACCGGCTCGAACACGTGCTTCCAGGCGGCGCGCGGGTGGATGAAGGTCTTGTAGTAGAAGCCGGCCGAGAACACCGGGGCGACGCTCGCCACCGCCGCGTTCACCGCGCCCACGTCGTAGGTCAGGCTCGGCCAGCGGTTCTGGCTCTCGGCGACCAGCCCCTCGGCGAGCGCGACGGTGGTCGCGCGGCGGTTCGGCTCGTAGCGCGGACCCTTCGGGCCATCCCGGCCGACGCCCATCAGGGCGTTGGGCTCCTCGGCGCCGCTCGCCACGATCCCGCGCGGGCGATGGTACTTGTAGGAGCGCCCGACCATCACGCGGTCCGAGGCGAGCAGCGCCGAGGCGAGGGTGTCGCCGGCGAACCCCTGGAGGCGCGCGCCGTCGAAGACGAACGAGAGCGGGCGGGTGCGGTCGATCAGGCGGCCGCCCTGTGCGAGACGATGGGCCATGAGGGCGTCCTCTCTAGCGGGAGACGGGCTGCCAGCCCGGCCGGCGCGCGCGGATCGCGGCGACCGCCTCGGCGGGGGGCTCGGAGACCTGGGCGGGATAGGTGGCGAACACTTCGAGCGTGGCGGTGCAGCGCGCGGCGTGGAACCACTTGCCGCAGCCCATGGCATGGCGCCAGCGCTCGAAATGCACGCCCTTGGGGTTCGCGCGCATGAACAGGTAGGCGGCGAAGGCGTCGTCGCCCGAGCCGGGGCCGCGGCGGATGAGATGCGCCTCGCCGCCGGGGACCAGCTCGGTCTCGGCGCAGTCGGCGCCGCAACAGGGGCATCTGAGGGTCAGCATCCGCGCCTCCGGCTCGTCACGGGCGCCGCGCGCGCCCCTCGTGGTCGGGAGGACGCCTCGCCCCCCGACGCTCTCGCTACCGCCTGCGCCGTCCGGCCGATGCGACGATCTCGCCGTTTCGCGGCTCGCTTGCGACGCGGGCGCCGCGCCGCGGCGTTTTCCGCCCGACGCGCGTGCCGTGCGGGGTCCGGGCTTTTCGCCGAGCGGAATAGAGACCTGCCGGAACCGGGGTCGGCTCGGCGGACGACGCGCTGGCCCTTCTCGCGAAGCACGACCCGGCCGGGGACGGCGGCGCGACCGGTCCCATCAGGGCTTTCGGCGTTCATCCTCCTGATCCCGGACGGTTTTCCCGGCATCGCCCATCGTCACCATCGAGGAGCGACGCTAGGATACAGGCTCTGGACGCCTTGCGATGGCGACGGTCGCGGGGACCCGCCCCCGGTCCGTTCCCCGTCCTGAACAGGCGCGGAGGGTTTTGCGTGGCAACCAATACCTCGCGTAGAGCGATGCGCCCGAAGCAGTGCGCGTTCCGCGACCGCGGAGGGACGTTTGACGGACGACAGCGATATCGCCGGTGCCGCCAGCGCCGACATCGACCCGCACTACCATGCGCTGACCTCGGTCTGGGCCGGCACGGCCGAGATCGCGGCCGTGGGGCTCGGGGCGAGCATACTATCGCTCGTCGTCGTGCTCTACATGCTGCGCCGCGGCCGGCGCTCCTCGCGCCGCGACTGAGCCGCGGGAGAAGCCCTCCCGCACCCATGGCCGCCCCGCCGCGCGGACGGCGCCCGGTCCACGACGGCCGCCGCGACCCTCAGTGCGCGACGGCGGCGGCCACGCTCTCGTCGATCATGCGTCCCTCGCGGAAGCGGTCGAGCGAGAACGGCCCCGCGACCGGGTCCTCGCCCTTCGCCAGGAGCCCCGCGGTGGCGAAGCCCGAGCCCGGGATCGCCTTGAAGCCGCCCGTGCCCCAGCCGCAGTTGACGTAGACGCCCTCCACCGGGGTCTTCGAGATGATCGGCGAGCGGTCGCCCGTCATGTCGACGATGCCGCCCCACTGGCGCAGCATGTTGAGCCGCGAGATGATCGGGAAGGTCTCGCAGAGCGCGCGCACCGTCTCCTCGACGTGCTGGAAGCTGCCGCGCTGGGTGTAGTTGTTGAAGCCGTCGGCGCCGCCGCCGATCACCATCTCGCCCTTGTCGGACTGGCTCATGTAGCCGTGCACGGTGTTGGCCATGACCACGCAGTCCATGACCGGCTTGATCGGCTCGGAGACCAGCGCCTGCAGCGCCACCGACTCGATCGGCAGACGGAAGCCCGCCATGTCGGCGAGGACGCCGGCGTGGCCGGCCACCACCAGACAGAGCTTGTCGCAGGTGATCGCGCCCTTCGAGGTGCGAACACCCATCACCTTGCCGTTCGAGACGTCGATGCCCTGGACCTCGCACTTCTGCACGACATCGACGCCCATGGCCGAGGCGGCGCGCGCGTAGCCCCAGGCGACCGCGTCGTGGCGCGCGGTGCCGCCGCGCGGCTGCCAGAGCCCGCCGAGCACCGGGTAGCGCGGGCCTTCGGTGTTGATGATCGGCACGATCTCGCGGATGCGCGACGGCGTGACCATCTCCGACTCGATCCCCGCGAGCCGGTTGGCGTGCGACGTGCGCCTCCAGGCGCGAAGCTCGTGCTCGGTCTGCGCGAGCATCAGCACGCCGCGCGGGCTGAACATGATGTTGAAGTTCAGCTCCTGGCTCAGCCCCTCGTAGAGCGAGCGCGACAGCTCGTAGATCGTCGACGAGGCGGGCTGGAGGTAGTTCGAGCGGATAATGGTGGTGTTGCGGCCCGTGTTGCCGCCGCCGAGCCAGCCCTTCTCCAGGACGGCGACGTCGCGGATGCCGTGCTCCTTCGCGAGGTAGTAGGCGGTGGCGAGCCCATGCCCGCCGCCGCCGACGATGATCACGCTGTAGTGGCGCTTCGGCTCGGGATCGGCCCAGGCGCGCTCCCAGCCCCGGTTGTGGTTCAGCGCCTCGCGCGCGACGGCGTATGCGGAATAGCGCTTCATCCGGCCGACCTCCCCGACTGCTCGATGGCCGGCACGCTAGGCCCCGCGCGGCGCCTGCGCTGCCCGGATCGCGCCGCTTCGCGGTCCGCACCCGACATCGAACCGGCTCGTCTTCCCCGTGCGCCACGACGCCCGCTTGCGACGCCCCGGGCCGCCCGTTACCTCCAACCCATGTTCGAGTTCATCGCCATCGCGACCGCGCTCGCCGCGATCACCGCGCTCCTGATCGTGCGTCCGCTGCTCGCCGGGCGGCGGCGCGAGGACGGCGACGATCGCGACGCGGCCGACGTCGCGCTCTATCGCGACCAGCTCGCCGAGATCGACCGCGACCGCGAGCGCGGCGTGATCGGCGAGGCCGAGGCCGAAGGCGCGAAGGCCGAGATCGCGCGGCGCCTGATCGCCGCCGACCGCCGGCTGCAGGCGCGGGGCACCGCCGCCCGCGCGCCGGCCGAGCTGACGCGCAAGGCCGCGCTCGCCACGCTCGCGGCCGCGCCGCTGCTCGGCGCCGGGCTCTATCTCGCCATCGGCAATCCCGGCGCGCCCGACCGGCCGCTGTCGGTGCGCGACCTCGTCGCCGAGGCCCGCGCCCAGCGCCCCTCGCAGGCCGAGGCCGCGGCCCGTGCGGCCGCCGAGGACGTCCGCGGCCCGCGCGCGGCCCCGGGCGGCGAGGGCTACGCCCGGCTCGTCGCCGAGCTGGAGCGCGTCACCGCCGAGCGCCCCCAGGACGTCGAGGGCCAGCGCCTGCTCGCGAGCGCCTATCTGCGCCAGGAACGCTTCGCCGAAGCCTGGCCGGTGCTCGACCGACTGATCGCGCTCGAAGGCGAGAACGCCCCCGCTGACCTCTTCGCCGCCAAGGCCGAGGCGATGGTGCTCGCCGCCGGCGGCTACGTCTCGCCCGAGGCCGAGGACGCGCTCGCCGTCGCGCTGGAGCGCCAGCCCTCGCTGCCGGTCGCGCGCTACTACGCCGGTCACGCGCTCGCGCAGTCGGGACAGGTCGAGGAGGCGCTCGCGCTCTGGCGCCGGCTGGAGCGCGACGCGCCGTCGGACGCGCCCTGGCTCGGGATGCTGCGCCAGATCCTGGCGCGCGCCGACGGCTCGGGCGTGGTCGGCCCGGCGCCGGTGCCGAACCGGAGCCGTCCGGGCGAGGCGCCCGGCCTCGCGGCGACCGGCGGGATGCCGCCCCTGCCGGGCGACGTCGACCGCGACGCGGCCGAGGCGATGGCGGCGCTGCCGGCCGAGGAGCGCCGCCAAGTGATGGCCGCCAACGCTGAGGCGCTGGAGGCGCGCCTCGACGCCGAGGGCGGGCCGCCCGAGAAATGGGCGCAGCTCCTGCGCTCGTACCGGATGCTCGACCGGATCGAGGACGCGCGCCGCGTCTACCGGCTCAGCCAGGAGCGGCTGTCGGGCTCGGAGGCCGGCTTCGTCCGCGAGCAGGCGCTGGCGGCCGGGGTGATCGACGAGTGAGCGCTCCCGTCACGCTTCTCGACGACGTCGTGGCGCTCGCGGCCACGCGGGGCGCACTCCTCGGGCTCGATCTCGGCACCAAGACCATCGGCGTCGCCGCCTCGGACGCGCTCAGGATGACGGCGACGGGGCTCGAGACCCTGAAGCGGCGCAAGTTCACCCTCGACGCCGAGGCGATCGAGGCGCACGTCGCCCGCCGCGGCGTCGTCGGCATCGTGCTCGGCCTGCCGCGCAACATGGACGGCTCTGAGGGCCCGCGCGCGCAGTCGACCCGCGCCTTCGCGCGCAACCTCGCCGCGCGCGGGACCGGCCCGATCGCCTTCTGGGATGAGCGGCTCTCCACCGTCGCGGTCGAGCGCGCGCTGATCGAGGCGGATTCGTCTCGCAAGCGTCGCGCCGAGGTGATCGACAAGCTCGCGGCCGCCTACATTCTACAGGGTGCGCTCGACCGCCTCGCGGCCGCGGCGCGCGTTGGTGGAGCGGGCTGAGAACGAAACCCCATGGACGACATCACGCGCCCGCCGAGCGGCGGGGCCATCGAGACACCCTGCGTGAAGCTCTGCATGCTCCACCCCGAGACCGGGCTCTGCATCGGCTGCGCGCGCAGCGGCGAGGAGATCGCGGCCTGGACCCGCCTGACCCCGGTCGAGCGCCGCGCGGTGATGGGGACGCTGCCCTCGCGCACCGCCGTGCCGGAGGAGCGCCGCGGCGGCGCGCCCGCCCGCCGCGCCCGCCCGCGGCCATAGACGAGCATCGTCCCGGAACGGCTAGCCGTAGCGCTTCGCCATCGATGCGCCACGATGGACGGTGAGGCTGGCGGCCTCGCGTTTCGGCGTGCTAGCGTTGAGGGAGACGATTTTGGTGCAGCTTCGGCGTGGGAGCCTCCCCCCGCGTGCGCGCAAACGGACGGCCGGCATGATCCTGTGGCCCCTGCTCGTCGTCGTCGTGATCGCGGCGGGCCTCGTGATGACCGACGCGGAAGCGGTCGGCGCCGACGCGGAGCAGGTGATGCGCCTCGTCTACCTCGGCGTGCTCGGGCTCGGCCTCCTGGTCGCGGGGCTCGGGCGGCTGGTGCTCGCGGGCGCCTGGCGCTCGGCGCACTACGCGATCACCTGGTGCGCGGTCGCGGTCGGGCTCGTCGCCGCCTACGGCGAGCAGGAGCTGCTGCAGGGCCACGTCGCCGAGCTGCGCGCGCGCGCGACGCCGTCGATGTCGGTGGCCACCGTCGGCATCGAGGAGCGGCTGGAGCGCGGCTGGGACGGCCACTACCGCGCCGAGGCGCAGGTCAACGGCCGACCCGCGGACCTGATGGTCGACACCGGCGCCTCGATGGTGGTGCTGCCTTTCGAGGAGGTCGCCCGCCTCGGCATCGACCCCGAGAGCCTCGATTTCGTGATGCCGGTCTCGACCGCGAACGGGCGCTCGACCGTCGCGCCGATCGTGATCGAGGAGATCCGCGTCGGCGAGATCGTGGTGCGCGAGGTCGACGCCGCGGTCGCCCATCCGGGCCGGCTGCACACCGGGCTCCTCGGCATGAGCTTCCTCGACAGACTCACCGAGACGAGCTTTCGCGGGCGCAAGCTCTACCTGCGCCAGAACCGCGTGACGGCGGTCCCGACCGAGGCGTCGGTCGAGCGCGAAGACTGAGCGCCCCCCAGTTCGTCCCCCCGCGCCGCGCTCCCTCCCCGCGCCCCACGACCGGCTTGCCAATCGCGCCGACACCTGCCAAACGCGCCGCTTCCGGCGCGCTTACACCCCTGGAGGATCGCGCCGGCTCATCCATTGCGAGCGGAGCTTTGACACGATGGCCAAGACGATCGAGCTCGAGGCGTCGCGCCGCGAGGGCACGGGCAAAGGGGCTGCCCGGGCCGCACGGCGCGAGAACCTCGTCCCCGGCGTGGTCTACGGGGGCGGCAAGGACCCCGAGACCATCAACGTTCGGTTCAACGAGCTGCTGAAGCGGCTGAAGGACGGCAAGTTCCTGTCCCGGCTGATCAAGCTCAGGATCGGCGAGGCGGGCGAGCAGACCGTGATCTGCCGTGGCGTGCAGCGCGACATCGTGCGCGACCTGCCGACCCACGTCGACTTCCTGCGCCTGTCCGAGCGCTCGCGGATCGACCTCTCGATCCCGGTCGAGTTCGAGAACCGCGAGGCCTCGCCCGGCCTCAAGAAGGGCGGCGTGCTGACCGTGGTGCGCTCGGAGATCGAGCTGAAGGTGCCCGCCTCGGCGATCCCCGAGGAGGTGACCATCGACCTCACGGGCTTCGAGATCGGCGACACCGTCAAGATCTCGAACGCGACGCTGCCGAAGGGCGTGACGCCGACCATCACCGACCGCGACTTCGTGATCGCGACCATCGCCGCGCCGTCCGCGCTCGCCGCCGCCGAGGCGGAGGAGGAAGGCGAGGGCGAGGCCGCCGAAGCCGAGGACTGACGCCCGTGCGCCTCGGCATCGTCGGCCTCGGCGGTATCGGCGGCCATCTCGCCGCCCGCCTCGCCGCGGCCGGGGCGTCCGTCTCCGGGATCGCGCGCGGGCGTCACCTCGCGGCGATCCGCGAGCGCGGGCTGACGCTCGTCACTCCGCACGACCGCGTCCACGCGACGATCGAGGCGGCCGAGGACGCGCACGCCCTTGGCCCCGTCGACGTCGCGGTCTTCGCGGTCAAGGGCCAGGACCTCGACACGGCGATGGACGCGGCGCTGCCCTGGATGGAAGGCGGCGCGCTCGCGTTGCCGATGCTGAACGGCGTCGAGGCGACCGAGCGCCTCGCCGCGCGCTTCGGCGCGGAGCGCGCGCTGATCGGCATCGCCCGCGTCAGCGCCGCGATCGAGGAGCCGGGCACGGTGCGCCAGTACACCGACGGCGCACGCTACACCATCGCCACCGCCGACGGACACCAGGACCGCGCGCCGGTGCCGGCGCTGCATGCCCTCTTCGCCGAGGCCGGGATCGACACCGCCGAGACGCGCGACGCCCGCACCGATCTCTGGCGCAAGTTCGCCGGTCTCGCCGCCTTCGCCGGCACCACCGCGGGGGCGCGCGTCGACGGCCCCACGGTCGCGGCGACGCCGGCGCTCGCTGATCTCTACCGCGCGATCGCCGGCGAGGTGGCGGCGCTGGCCGCGGCCGAAGGCTTCGCGCTGGAGGACGACCTCGCCGAGCGCGGCCTCGGCTTCTGCGCCAGCGTGGCGCCGGGCACGCGCGCCTCGATGGCCTACGACCTCGCGCACGCGAAGCCTTTGGAACTCGACTGGCTGAACGGCGCGGTGCCCCGCCTCGCCGCGCGCCACGGCCTCGCCGCGCCGGCGAACGCGGCCGTGGCGGCGCTGCTCGCGCCCTACAGGGAGGGCGCGCGCGGCTGAGGCCCCTCTCTCGCCGGACGCTCCCCCCACGCGGCGGCGTGCTTTCCCCCCTGCCGAGGGCTGTCTATACCCGCGAGCAGGCCACTCGGAGAGGTGGCGGACCAGTGGGGAGAGAGCCATGGCCGACGGGGACGCGCCCGACCGCGACGAGGCGCTGCGCGAGGCGGCGCTCGCCTACCACGAGTGGCCCACCCCCGGTAAGCTCGCGATCCGCGTCACCAAGCCGATGGCGACGCAGCGCGACCTCTCGCTCGCCTATTCGCCGGGCGTGGCCGAGGCCTGCAGCGTCATCCAGCGCGACCCCGACGCCGCCTATCGCCTGACCGGCAAGAGCAACCGCGTCGCCGTCATCTCGAACGGGACCGCGGTGCTCGGCCTCGGCGACATCGGCGCGGACGCCTCGAAGCCGGTGATGGAGGGCAAGGTCGCGCTCTTCAAGAAGTTCGCCGGCATCGACGGCTTCGACATCGAGGTGGCCGAACGCGATCCGAGGAAGCTGGCGGACATCGTCTGCGCGCTGGAGCCGACGTTCGGCGCGGTGAACCTCGAGGACATCAAGGCGCCCGACTGCTTCGAGGTGGAGCGGCTCTGCAAGGAGCGCATGGGCATCCCCGTGTTCCACGACGACCAGCACGGCACCGCGATCGTGGTGGCGGCGGCAACGATCAACGCGCTGCACATCGCCGGCAAGCGCTTCGAGGACATCCGCATCGTCTCGACGGGGGGCGGCGCGGCGGGCATCGCCTGCCTGAACATGCTCTCGAACCTCGGGGTGAAGCGCGAGAACGTGTTCCTCTACGACATCCACGGGCTCGTCCATGCCGGCCGCGACGACCTCGACGCCACCAAGCGCGCCTACGCCCAGCCGGAGGACGCCCTGACGCTGGAGCAGGCGCTCCGGGGCGCCGATCTGTTCCTCGGCCTCTCCGCGCCGCGGCTCCTGAAGCCCGAGTGGGTCGCAACCATGGCCGCCGACCCGATCATCTTCGCGCTCGCCAACCCGGTCCCCGAGATCTGGCCGACCGACGCCGAGGCCGCGCGGTCCGACGCCATCGTCGCCACCGGCCGTTCGGACTTTCCGAACCAGGTCAACAACGTGCTGTGCTTCCCCTTCATCTTCCGCGGCGCGCTCGACGTCGCGGCGAGCGAGATCAACGAAGAGATGAAGGTGGCCTGCGCCGAGGCGATCGCCGCGCTCGCGCGGGCGTCCTCCTCGGCCGAGGCGGCGGCGGTCTATCGCGCCGAACGGCTGGTGTTCGGGCGCGAGTACCTGATCCCGAAGGCGTTCGACCCGCGCCTGCTCGGGCAGATCGCCTGCGCGGTCGCGTCGAAAGCGATCGAGACCGGGGTGGCGCGCCGGCCCCTCGACGACCTCGACGCCTACCGCGCCCGCCTCGACGCCTCGGTGTTCCGCTCGACGCTCCTGATGAAGCCGGTGTTCGAGGCGGCGCGCTCGGCCAGCCGGCGCGTCGTGTTCGCCGAGGGCGAGGACGAGCGGGTGCTGCGCGCGGCGCAGTCGATGCGCGAGGAGAGCGTCGATCGCCCGATCCTGATCGGACGCCCAGACGTGATCGAGAGCCGGATCGAGCGTATGGGCCTGGCCGTCAGGCCCGGGCGCGACTTCGAGGTCTGCGACCCGACCGACGACCCGCGCTACCGCGACTACTGGGAGACCTACCACGCGATCATGGAGCGCCGCGGCGGCACCCCCGACCTCGCGCGTACCATCATCCGCACCAACGCGACCGCGATCGCCGCCGTCATGGTCCATCGCGGCGACGCGCACTCGCTGATCTGCGGCTCGTTCGGTACCTATCTCTGGCACCTGAAGTACGTCACCGAGGTGCTGGCCGGCGGGCCGGAAGGGCTGCATCCACAGGGCGCGCTCTCGCCGGTGATCATGGAGACCGGCACGATCTTCATCGCCGACAGCCAGGTCCGCCACGAGCCCTCGCCCGAAGAGGTGGCGCAGAGCGCGATCGCCGCGGCGCGCCACATCCGCCGCTTCGGCATCGTGCCGAAGGTGGCGCTGCTCAGCCACTCGGTGTTCGGCAACCTCGACACGGAATCGGGGCGCAAGATGCGCCGCGCCGTGGCGATCCTCGACGAATGCGGCGTCGACTTCGAGTACGAGGGCGAGATGCACGCCGACCACGCCCTCGATCCGGAGCTGCGCGCCCGCGTGTTCCCGAACTCGCGGCTGAAGGGTCCGGCGAACTGCCTCGTGTTCTCGAACGTCGATGCGGCCTCGGGCGCGCGCAACATTCTGAAGCAGCTCGGCGGCGGGCTGGAGGTCGGCCCGATCCTGATGGGGATGGGCAACAAGGCGCACATCGTCAGCCCCTCGGTGACGCCGCGCGGTCTCCTGAACATCGCCGCCCTCGCGGGGACGCCGGTGGCGCACTACGCCTGAGCCGCTCCCTGCCCCCTCCGGGCGCCGCTCCGGGGACGCGCCTCCGACAGGACGGCGCATCCCGTCACCGGGCCGCGCGGCCCCGATGCGATCGCGGCCCGCCGGGCGCGAGGACGTACCGGAGGCGGCACCGGGCCGTTCCGCCGCCGCCGAGCGCCACGCGGCCGACGGCTCACGGCGCCGGCGTCGCGGCCACCCGGAGCCCGGCCTGGGGGTCGACCCGTTCGGCGACGAGCGAGCCCAGGCTCGCGACGAGCGAGAGGCAGAGGGAGAGGAAGAACAGGCGGACGAGCAGCATGACGGCCTCCGTGGCTGACGGATTCTCTAGCCGCAGACTGTCTCGATACGGGAAACGGGCGCTGTGACGAAATGCACGTCAGGGTGGTAATACATGCCGGCGCGCTCGCGTCGGTGGTATCTCGCGGACCGCGGGGGGTCGCTCCACGCGGATCGGCGGGACCCGGCCGACGTCCGGACGGAGCGGTCGGGACATCCCTGGTGCCGGCCTCGACGATGCCGCTCGCGGGCGCGCCCGCCCTACGCGCCCGTTCAGCTCTGCGGCTCGCGCGCGTTGATCGCCTTCGCCGCCGCCTGCGCGTCCTCGCCCCAAAGCGTCTCGACCCGGCCGTCGCGACCGCAGCGCCAGCGGTAGTAATTGTACTGGATCGAGTTCTTCTCGTAGTAGTCCTGGTGATAGTCCTCGGCCGGGTAGAAGTCGCCGGCCGCCTCGATCGGGGTGACGATCTCGGGCTCCAGCGCTTCGGCCGCCTCGGCCTTCGCGGCCTCGGCCGCCGCGCGCTGCTCCTCGCCCTCGACGAAGATCGCGGTGCGATAGCTCTCGCCGCGGTCGCAGAACTGCCCGCCCGCGTCCGTGGGATCGACCGAGCGGAAGAAGAAGTCGGCGAGCGTGCGGTAGTCGACCTCCGAGGGATCGTAGGTCACGCGCACCGCCTCGTAGTGGCCGGTGTCGCCGTAGGTGACCTGCTCGTAGCTCGGGTCGGAGGTCGTGCCGCCGGTGTAGCCCGAGACGGTCTCGACCACGCCGTCGATCTTGTCGTAGTCGGCCTCGACGCACCAGAAGCAGCCGCCGGCGAAGATGGCGATGGCGAGGTCGTCCTCGGCGGCGAGGGCCGAGGCGGGCGCGGCGAGCGCGAGGGCGACGAGGGTGGCGCGCAGCATGGGGTCCTCCGTGGCGATCCGCCCTTGAGATGGCCCCGCCCGGCGGCCGGGCAAACCCCCGCGCGGCCCCGACACGCCAACGCCTCGCCTGCCGGAACGGACGGCTCGCGCGCGTCGGCGTCAACCTCGGGGCGGCACGACGCGCCCGGCCATGGCCGCCGACAGCGATCCGGACGGACGCCCCGACCCGGCAGCCGCGTCCAGCCAGCCGTCGATCAGCCCGCGGGCGGAGGGCCATTCCTCGGCGAGGATCGCGTAGTAGGCGGTGTCGCGGTTGCGCCCCTTGACCAGCCTGTGCGCGTGCAGCGTGCCCTCGTAGAGAAAGCCGAGCCGCCGCGCGGCCGCGCGCGAGGCGGCGTTCAGCGCGTCGCACTTCCACTGCATCCGCCGGTAGCCGAGGTCGTCGAGCGCGTGGCCGATCATCAGCCGCATCGCCTCGGTCGCGGCCGCGGTGCGCGCGAGATCGGGGCCGAACCAGATGTGGCCGATCTCGATGCCGGCGTGCTCGGGGGCGATCTCGAGATAGCTCGCCACCCCCGCCGCCCGGCCCTCGACCGCCAGCGCGAAGAACAGCGGATCGCGCGAGGCCGCCTGCGCGGCCAGGTGCGCCTCGAAGGTCCGCACCTCGGCGAAGGGGCCGTAGGGCAAGTATCGCCAGCGCGCGGGGTCGTCGCGCCGCGCGGCGTCCCAGAGCGCGGCGCCGTGGCGCGCGGGGTCGAGCGGCTCCACCACCACGAAGCGCCCGGCGATCGCGTCGCGCCGGGGCCACGGCCGTGCGCCGGCATCGGCGACGCGCGCCTCGGAGAGCGTGCGGGGGAAGGGCGTCTCGTCGTTCACATCAGCCTCCGTCCCGGCCCCGCTCCGTTCCGCTCAGCCGTCGTCATGCCGCGCCCGTCGGCACATTTCGAGCCGCGCCCGTCGGCGCAAATCTCAGGCCGCGCCCGTCGGCGCAAGGCGCGCCGACAGCCGCGGCGCCAGCATGGCGAACAGGCCCGAGGCGGCGAGGCACCAGAGCGCCATCGCCGGCGCCTGCTCGGGCAGCGCGTAGCCGAGATCGATCAGCGCGCCGGTCAGCCCCGGCCCGACCGCGGTGGCGACCACCGTGGCCGAGGTCGCGAGCGCCTTGACGCCGCCGAGGTGGCGCGTGCCGTAGAGTTCGGGCCAGAGCGCGGTCATGAGCGTCACGACGACGCCCTGGCTCACCCCGATGCCGAGCAGCGTCGCGACCCACACCGCCTCCGAGCCGTCGATGGCCAGCAGCAGGATCGCGCCCGCGAGCGGCAGGAGATAGACCGGCAGAAGCCTGACCGGGCCGACCCGGTCGATCACCGAGCCAGCGACCAGCGAGGTCGCGACCGAGAGGGCGGCATAGGCCGGATAGCCCGCCGCCATCACCGCGAGGTCCCAGCCGCGCAGTTCCGCGACATGGACCTGGTGGAAGAACACCACCGTGCCGATGAAGCCCGGTGCCAGCACGCCGGGCATGAGCGCCCAGAACGACCAGTGCCCGAGCGCCTCGCCGCGCGTCCAGTGGCGGCCGTCCATGCCCGGCGCCTCGACCGCCTCGCCCTCGCCCGAGGGACGGCGCCGGCCGAAGGCGGTGATGACGGCGAGGATCGCCGGGACCAGCACCAGCGCCAGCACTGCCCCCGCGGCGAGCCAGCCGCCGCGCCAGCCGAAAGCGCCGATCGCGAGCACGGCGAGCGGGGGCAAGAGCGCCTCGCCGGCCGGGTAGCCGAGCACCGCGACCGCGATGGCCCGGCCGCGGTTGGCGCGAAACCACCGCGCCACCGCCGTCTGGCCGATGTGGCTCATCATCCCCTGCCCCGCGAGCCGCAGCCCGAACACGCCGAGGCCGAGCAGCCAGACGGTGCCGCCCTGGCTGACCGCGAGGATCGCGACGAGGTAGAGAAGCGTCGTGCCGAGGATCAGTGGACGCAGCGCGAGGCGGTCGACCAGCCCGCCCGCCTGCACCAAGACCGCGGCCGAGCCGAGGGTGGCCGCGGTGTAGAGCCCGCCCCACTGGCCGTCGGAGAGGCCGAAGTCGGCGCGGATGCCGCCCGCGAACAGAGCGATGAAGAAGGTCTGCCCGAAGGAGGAGGCGAAGGTCGCCAGGAACGCCGCCGCGAGCCACGGCGCGTTCGTGCGATAGAACCCGAGGCGCATGAGCGGCCTCTACCGGGGGCGGGTGCCGGTCGCAAGCCGCCCCCGGCGTCAGGTCGCGGGACCGTGCCCGGAGCCGCGGCCCCGTCAGTCGATGACGATCACGCCACGGAAGCGCGGTCCCGGCACGCCGTAGCCGAACCGCGCGCGCGGGTGGACGAAGCTCCGGCGCGGGTAGTAGCCCCGGCGCGGATAGAACGCCCGCCCGCGCGGGCCGTAGCCGAACGCGCGATCGCGCAGTCCCTGGCGGTAGCCGCGGCGGAACGCACGCGCCCGAGGTCCCGGACCGGCGTGCAGGCCGCGCGCGTAGCCGCGGCGGTAGGCCCGCCGGTAAGGCCCGCCGACCTCGACCAGCGGCGCCGCGCCCGGCCTGGCGACGGACGGCGAGATCGCGTCGGCCGGGAGCGGCGGCGACGACTAGGCCGCGAGAGCGCCGGAGACGACG
>JBHJHI010000054.1:0-14306 GCA_050330995.1 Paracoccaceae bacterium | reverse complement strand
CGGGGGCGGCGCCCCCGGCCATGCCGCGCGTGCTCGCCCCGGGCGCGCCGCGCGGCATGCCCGGCGCGGGGCGGGGAGGCCCGCTCGCCGTCCGCCGCCCGTCGGCGGGCGCCGCGGCCTCCGCGATGCTCGCCGCCGTCTCGCTGCTCGCGGCCACCGGCCTCGCCGCCGCGGGGCCGCCCTTTCCCGGGGCGTCCGCGCCCTTCGTGGCCTATACCGTGGTCGACGGCGCGCGCATCGAGCCGAGCCTGACCGGCGTGCCGGGCGGCCGGGCCGCCGGCCGCCGGCTCTACGCCGACCCTCGCGCCGGGTGCGTCACCTGCCATGGGCTGCCGGAGGCGGCCGCGGCGGGGCGCGCGCCCTTCGCGACCGCGCCGCGACCGGGCGTGCCCGCGCTCGACGGCGTCGGCGGCCGGCTCGGGGCGGGGGCGGTCCGGCTCTGGCTGGTCGCACCCGGCTTCCTGGCGCCGGGCATCGAGCACTCGGTCTACGCGGTCGGCCAGCGCACCGACCCGGCGGACCCGTTCTGGGGCGGGCCGCGGCTGACGGCGGCGGAGGTCGAGGATCTCGTCGCCTTCCTCGCGGGGCTCAACGGTTCGTGAGCGCACGGGCGTCACGGTGACGCCGGGGCTTCCAATCCCCGTGCGGGCGGGTCATGTCGACCCCGGACCGACCCGGAGCGGAGGCTGATCGGTGGACATCGGCATCCTGACCGCCTTTCTGGGCGGGCTCGTGAGCTTCCTGTCGCCCTGCGTGCTGCCGCTCGCGCCGCCCTACCTCGCCTACCTGGGCGGCACCACGCTCGACCAGCTGGCGCCCGCCGGCGGGCCGGACGACCCGGCGCCGGCGCCCGACCGGGCGGTGCGCCGGCGCGTGCTGGTGTCGGCCTGCTTCTTCGTGCTCGGGCTCGGCACGGTGTTCGTGCTTCTCGGCATGGGCGCCTCGGCGCTCGGCCAAGCGCTGCTGCGCTGGAAGGACGTGCTGGCAGTGGTCTCGGGCACGGCGATCGCGGTGCTGGGCGTGCATTTCCTCGGCCTGATCCGGCTGCCCTTCATCGGGCGCGAGGCCCGCTTCGACGGCCCGGCGCAGGCGGGGGGGATCGGGGCGAGCTACCTGATCGGCGTGGCTTTCGCCTTCGGCTGGACCCCCTGCATCGGTCCCGTCCTCGCCTCGATCCTGACGCTCGCGGCGCAGCAGGAGACACTGGCGGCCGGCACCGGGCTGCTCGCGGTCTACGCGGCCGGGCTCGGCCTGCCCTTCATCGTCGCCGCCGCCTTCGTCGGCCCGTTCCTGCGCTGGGCGCACGGGTTCCGCCGCCACATGGGCACGGTCGAGAAGGTGATGGGCGCGCTCCTGGTGGTGGTCGGGCTGATGATCGCCACCGGCGAGTTCGAGCGGCTGGCCTACTGGCTCCTGGAGACCTTCCCGGTGCTCGCCACCTTTGGCTGATCGCACGGACCGGGGCGCCGTGGGCATGGCGGGCTGTCCGTCGAGAAGGGCCGCAGCGGCATCGAGTTCGTCGTCTCGGTGATCGGGCAGGGCGCGCTACCCGACCGGATGGACGGCACCCGTGGGCGGCTGTGCGGTCCCGAGCCCTGCGACGCGCTCCCGCCACCGCGGATGGACGCGATCTCGACGCACGAGGCGAAGCGGGCCGGTGTCGTCCGATGGGGAGCGCCGGGGGCGGCTCGGACCACGCGGCGCGGCCGGGGCGGCCGTCACGAGGGTCGTTGGGGGGCGGCGGACGGCCGCGCCGACTTGCCGCGCGGCCTCGGCGCGCGAGGTTGCCGGCCGTCATGGTCGAACCCGTCCCCCTGCCGCTCCTCCGCCAGCGCCACGACGCCGAGACCGGCGCGTTCCACGCCGCGGCCTGGGCGATGCTCGTCTTCACCGTCTTCGCCTTCGCGCAGAAGGTGGTGGTCGTCCCCGAGCGGCTGGATCGCTACACGCCGCTCGTGGTCGCGCACGCGGGCGCGATGCTCGCCTGGCTGTCGCTGTTCACCTGGCAGGCCTGGCTCGTGCGCCACGACGCCGTACGCCTGCACAAGGGAACGGGCGCGCTGAGCGTGGTGGTCGTCGTCGCCGTGCTCGCGACCGGCTTTCTCGTGTCGGCCCGCTTCACCGTCGAGTTCGACCGCATCCAGATCTTCCTTGGCAACACGGTCCAGCTCGGCAGCTTCGCGCTGCTCTGGCTCGCGGGCGTGGTCGCGGCGGCGACGCACCGCATCGCCGCGCACCGGCGGCTGATGTTCCTCGCCGCCTTCGCGACGCTGACGCCGCCGATCTCGCGGGTGACGCAGACGCTCGGGCTGCCGAACGCCGCCGCGGCGATGATCCACGCCGGGCTGATCTTCGCGCTGCCGATAGCCTACGACCTCGTCCAGCGCGGACGGCCGCATCCGGCGAGCGTGCTCGCCCTCGCGGTGATCTCGGCGCTCCTGGTGGTCGCGATCGTGCTCGGGACGCTGCCGCCGCTGCCCGAGCGGGTGATGGCCCTGCTCGCGCGCGTCTGACCGGCTGCCGCCCGCTTCTCAGAAATCGTTAATCTTCCTGTAAGGCATTGTTAATGCGACCGACGGCGACAACGCCGTGGCAGCGCTTACCATCGTAGACACGGGCCCGTACGCTCGGCTCGCCCTGGCGAGCGTCCGTGGTCGGTGGTGTGGACACAGAGGTACGGCCATGGACGATTCCTTCGACGACGATCGCTTCGATTTCCTCGATGGCGCCGACCCGTCGGTCCGCTCGGGGCCGGCCGACGGACGCGTCGTGCTGCTGGACGACGATGACGGCCTCGACGACGGCGACGACACCGATAGCGACGATGACGATGATGGTCTCGACGACGGTGACGACGCTGACATCGACGACGCCGACGACGATGACGACGGCAATGATGCTGACGATAGCGCCGCCGACGACGACGATGACACCGACGACGATGATGATGACACCGACGACGATGATGATGACGACGACCAAGCTGAGCTCGATTTCGAGGACGTCCTGACCGTCGCTTATCTCTACGAGGCCGTGCTCGACCGCAACGGCGAGATCGACCTTCCCGGCCTCAACTTCTGGATCGATGCGCGCCAGGATGGGTTGTCGGAGGATCGGTTGGCCGAGAGTTTCCTGTTCTCGGACGAGTTCGGCGATCCCGACGACCTCGACGATCGTCAGCTGGTCGAGATCTGCTATCGCAACATCCTCGACCGCGAGGGCGACGATCAGGGCGTCGCGTTCTGGACCGAGGCGCTCGACGACGACGACTTCGACCGCGACGACCTGCTCCTCGCCTTCGCGCAGAGCGTCGAGAACGTCGAGGGTCTCGACTACCGCCAGCGCCTGGTCGAGGACGACGACGGCGAATGGTCCCTCGCCTGAGCGATCGCTCGCGGGTCGGCGCCGGCCGAGCGTATCTTCCCCGGCCGATAGGCCCGCGCTGCTTCGGACGGGCCCCGCCCCCGGACGACGCGGCGGATCGTCGTCGGAACCGCCCGGGCCCGTCGCGGGGGCGCCCGGCCCGGGCGGGGCCGGCGCTCAGCGCCCCGCGCGTACCTCGCCGAGCACCCAGACCCGGATCGTCGAGGCGAGGCTGACCGAGGGGTCGCGCGCGGCGTCCAGCTCGGCCGCGAGCGCGTTGAGCGAGCGCCCGCGCGCGCGGGCGAGGCGGCGGAACTCGGCCCAGAACGCGGCCTCGAGGCTGACCGAGGTCGGATGGCCCGACAGGCGCAGCGAGCGCTTGACGGGCCGGTCCGGGGCGGCGCGCTCCTCAGTCGTCGGGTCGGCCGAGACGGTGGTCCTCCAGCGCCTTCAGGTCCTTGGCGCGGCGCGCCTCGGCGAGCTGCACCACGGGCTTGGGCAGGCCGTGCACGACCGCGTTGCGGTCGGCCGCCGCCTTCTCGCCGGCGCGCCGGGCCGCCTTGCGGCGCTGGCGCAGGTTGATGACGTCTCCGGGCATCGATGGCGGTCTCCGTCGGTGGGTCCGCTACGAGACTGCGCCAAGGCGCGCACGGCGCAAAGGGGATTCGTACGTGAACGAAGTCGCCCCGCCCCGGTCCGGTCGCCCGGCGCGCGGGGGCGTGCGCGGTGCCCCCGGCGCGATCGTGGGTGGGCCTCCTTCGCGCTGGTCAGCGCGGCGCTATCATCGTCTCGGGGCGCACGACGCGGTCGAAGGTGGCCTCGTCGCAGTAGCCGAGGCGCACCGCCTCCTCCCGCAGCGTGGTGCCGTTCTTGTGCGCGGTCTTGGCCACCGTCGCGGCGTTGTCGTAGCCGATCTCGGGGGCCAGCGCGGTCACCAGCATCAGGCTCTCGTTGAGGAGCTTGCCGATGCGCTCCTCGTCGGCCTCGATTCCCTTGACGCAGTTGTCGGTGAACGCTTTGGCCGCGTCGCCGAGAAGCTGCATCGACTGCAGCAGGTTGTAGATCATCATCGGCTTGTAGACGTTCAGCTCGAAGTGGCCCTGGCTACCGGCGAAGCCGATCGCCGCGTCGTTGCCCATGACGTGCGCGCAGACCTGGGTCAGCGCCTCGCACTGGGTCGGGTTGACCTTGCCGGGCATGATCGAGGAGCCGGGCTCGTTCTCGGGCAGGCGCAGCTCGCCGAGGCCGCAGCGCGGGCCGGAGCCCAGGAAGCGGATGTCGTTGGCGATCTTGAACAGCGAGACGGCCACCGTCTTCAGCGCGCCCGACATCTCGACGACGGCGTCGTGGGCGGCGAGCGCCTCGAACTTGTTGGGCGCGGTCTCGAACGGCAGCCCGGTGATCTCCGAGATCTTCTCGGCCACCTTCTCGGCGAAGCCGGGCTTGGCGTTGAGGCCGGTGCCGACGGCGGTGCCGCCCTGGGCGAGGAAGTAGAGGTTGTCGAGCGCCTGATCGACGCGGACGATCCCCTGGCGCACCTGGTGGGCGTAGCCCGAGAACTCCTGGCCGAGGGTCAGGGGCGTCGCGTCCTGGGTATGGGTGCGGCCGATCTTGATGATCTTCTCGAACGCCTTGGCCTTGGCTTCGAGGGCGTCGGCGAGCGTGCTCAGGCCCGGGATCAGCACCGCTTGCGCCGTCATCGCCGCCGCGACGTGCATCGCCGTGGGGAAGGTGTCGTTCGACGACTGCCCGCGGTTGCAGTGGTCGTTGGGGTGGACGGGCGCCTTCGAGCCCATCTCGCCGCCGAGGATCTCGATCGCGCGGTTCGCGATCACCTCGTTGGCGTTCATGTTCGACTGCGTGCCCGAGCCGGTCTGCCAGACCACGAGCGGGAAGTGGTCGTCGAGCTTGCCGTCGACCACCTCCTGCGCGGCCCTGACGATCGCCCCGCCGAGGTCGCGGTCGAGCGCGCCCAGGGACATGTTGGCCTCGGCGGCCGCGCGCTTGATGACGCCGAGCGCGCGCACGATGGCGACGGGCTGGCGCTCCCAGCCGATCGGGAAGTTGGCGATCGAGCGCTGCGTCTGCGCGCCCCAGTAGCGGTCGGCCGGCACCTCGATGGGGCCGAAGCTGTCGGTCTCGGTGCGCTTGGCGGTCATCGCTCCTCCGCGGGGCTTCTGGACGGCCCGCCGGCGCGAGCCGGCGCCGTCATAGCCCCGCCGCGCGGACAGGCCAACAGCGCGTCCGGGGGAGGGATGCCGGACACGAGAAGGGCCGGGCGATCGCCTCGCCCGGCCCCTCGGGTCTCGACGCGCGGCGCGCCTCAGCCGGTGCGGCTCTGCGGCGCGTTCGCACCGAGGTCCTGGCGCTCGGCCTCCGTCTCGGCGGCCGAGGCCACGCGCTCGCCGATGCCTGCGGCCCTGGCCTCGGCCTCCTGAACCGCGTCGCGGCCGCCGCCCGAGCGCTCCATGCCGGCGCGCGCCTCGTCGCCGAAGGCTTCCAGCGCCTCGCGCGTGGCGGCCTCGGCGACGCGGCGGGCGCGACGGGCCTCCTCGACCGCGCGGTTGGCGAGATCGCCGCGCAGACGCGACGCGTCGTCGCCGATCCGGCGATCCTCGATCTCGCTCTGGGGCAGGGCGGCGCCGGCGAGGGCGCCGACCGCGAGCGCGATGGCGCCGGCGGCGAGGGGGTTGTCGTGAAGGAAGCCCTGCGCCTGACGGCTCGCCTCGTGGCCGGCGCGCCGCGCCCGCTCCCCGCCCCGCCGGACACGGTAGCCGAGTTCGTCGCGCGCCATCTGCGCGCGACGACGCGCGTCCTCGGCGGTCTCCTCCGCGCGCCGGCGCGCGCGCTCGCGGCGCTCGCGCATCTCCGCGGACAGCTCCTCGCCGCTCCCGCCGAGGCTCCGCAGACGCTCGCGCACCGCCTCGCGCCGGCTGCGCTTCTCGGCCTCGATGCTCGCGGAGTCGGCCGGCACGCCGATCGGCTCGCCCGTCATCGCGTCGCGCGGACGGCCGTCGCGGACCCCGCCGACGATGAAGGGGTCGTCGCCCATCATGTCCTCGTCGTAGAGATCGGCATACGCGTCGTCGTCGCTCGACAGGCGGTCGCGGGCCTGCTCGCCGGCCATCCGCGCGCGCGTGCCGACGTCCTGCGCGCCATCGGCGATGCGCCGGCTCGACGGCCCGCCGCCGACGGCGAAGAGCGCGATCCCCGCGCCGATCAGCGCGAGCGGCAGCGGGTTGTCGCGCGCGGTGTCCTGCACGCGGCGCACCAGGTTGCCGCCCTCCGAGGAGTTCGAGAAGTCGCGGAAGGCGGTGTTGATCTGGTCGATCGCGCCGCCGATCGACAGCCGCCCCTTCAGCTCCTCGATGGTGTGCGCCAGCTCGCCGCGCTCGGCGGCGATCTCGCGCTCCAGCTCCTCGGCGCTCTTGTTGGCGTCGGCCTTCTGGTCCGTCTCGCTCATCGCGCGGCCTCCTTGGCGGCTTGCACGTCGCTCGCGACCGAGCGCTGGGTGCGCGTGGGCTTGAGCTTGGCGGTCTTGAGATCGCCCTGGCCCTTGAGCGCCATGCCGAGCGCGATCAGGGCGAGCGCGCCGCCGACGATCAGAGCGGCCCACTCGGTCGCCATCACCTCGGCGAGCAGCTCGACGAGGGCGGCGGCGAGCACGTTGAGCGCCACGAGCGCGACGATCGCCGCGCCGGCGATCAGCCCGATCGCGGTCATCACGCGCGTGCCGGCCTCGTTGATCTCGGTCTTGAGAAGCTGCGTCTCCTTCTGGAACAGCGCCGGCACGCCGTTGGCGAGGCGCTGCAGCAGCTCGACGGTCGAGTTCTGGCCGTCGGTGGTCGACTGGGTGCCGTCCATCAGTAGAACCTCCCCGTGGCTGGATCGCGGTAGTCGCCCTCGGACGGACCCGGGCGCCCGGCGAGCGGATCGTCGGCGCCCGAGCGCGCGGTCGGCTTGGCCGTGGCGACGCGGGCGAGCGCGAAGCCCGCGATCGCGGCGATGCCGAGGAAGGCGGCCGGGTTGCGCCGGCCGAAGTCCTGCAGCTCGCGCGTCAGGTCGCCGAGGTCGTTGGTCTTCAGGTGGTCGGCCACGTCGTCGAGCCCGCGCGAGGCGGTGTCGAGCAGGCGCCCCGAGAGCGAGGATTGCCCCGCCTCGCGCGCCGCGTCCGACAGCGCGCCCGAGACGCGCCCGACGTGCTCGCCGGCGGCCTCGCGACGCGCCTCGGCTTCGTCGATGGCGCGCCGGCGCGCGCCCTCGGCCTGCTCGCGGGCGCGCTCGCCGAGGCGGTCGGCCTCGCGCCGCGCCTCGTCGCCGGCCGCGCGCGCCTCGTCGGCGAGCTGCTGCCCGGCGGGCTTGTTCGGATCGTGAGGGTCGCTCATCGTCGTTCTCCCTTCGCCCCGGCTCAGACGATGCCGGCGAGGGAGAGCACGGCGATGACCACCACCACCACGCCGATGATGTAGAAGACCTGGTTCATCGTGTTTCTCCCGGTGTCGTTGCCGGGAGGAGAACGACGATGACGAGACGCTGTTCCGGATCGCGAGACGCCGTCCCGCAACGTCAAGTCGCCAAGTGGTCGCAGGCGGCGGCCGGCTACGGCTTGCGGAAGCGATCGAGGCTGACGACGTCGGCGCCGCCCTCGGGGGCGGGGCGGTCCGGCTCGGCCGGGGGCGTGTCGCCGGGCTCGTCGTCCGGCTCGTCCGCCTCGCTCGAATCCTGGTCGTCGAACTTGAGCCCGAAGTTGGCGGAGGGATCGGCGAAGGTGTGCACCGCCGCGAACGGCACCACCAGCACCTGCGCCCGGCCCGAGAAGCTCAGCGTGACCGTGAAGCGGTCTGGCGTCACCGCGAGGTCGGAGAACTCGTGCTGGAGCACGATCGTCATCTGCTCGGGGTACTGCCGGCGCAGCGTGTCGTCGATGTCGACGCCGGGATGGCGGGTGTCGAAGGTGATGTAGAAGTAGTGCTCGCCGGGCAGCCCGTCCTCGGCCACGAGGCCGAGCACGTCGGCCAGGACCGAGCGCATCGCCCGTTCCATGATCCGGCCGTAGTTGATCTCGCTGGTGCCGGCCATGCCTTCCCTTTCGCTCGCCGGGCCGACGATAACCGATTCTGCCGCGGGCGGAAGAGCCGGCCCGTCGCGATCTGGCGGTAAGGGGGAAGGGGATGCAGGCTTCTGTTGCCAGGCGCCTGCGGCCCCGCCTAGAGCGGCTAAGCCCTAGGACTTAAGTTTCGGTGCGTCCGACCGCTTACGCGGCCATCAGCGCCGGAGCACGGTTGTCATTGGCAACTGTACTGTTCGGACCGATAACGGTGGTACCTCACCGAGCGAAAGCGTCACCTTTACACGGCCGTCGATCCTGTTTCGGCCCCATGCCCCTCGGAAGGGTGTTGGTGGAGCCGCCGGGTACCGCCCCCGGGTCCGGTCCGCTTATTCCGTGCGCGTTTATCGCCATAGTCCCGTTGCCGGGACACCTTTGACATAGCGCGCCGCGCGCGGTTTTTGAAGGCCCTTGGTGCGCGAAAAAGCCCGCGTGGGGGGGCGCGGGCGGGCGTGCCCGCCATGCGCGCCCGACCGGGCCGGAGAGCGCCCTAGCGCCGGGCCGACGATCCTGCCGGTGTCCCCGGGCCGCTCCGCGCGCGCTCCGAGACGAACAGCCAGGGATCGATCTCGCGCAGCAGCTTGCGCCGGATCGCGCGCGCGTAGTCCTCGAAGCCCTCGGCCACCTCCACGAAGGCGCCGGGGCCGGCGATCACCTCGCGGGTGTACTGGCGCACCGGGTCGGGCACGGCGCCGCGGATGACGAGGGCGTTGACGGTCCAGCCCGCGGCGGCGGCGGCGGCGCTGGCGCCTTCGGGGCGGCGCCCCTCGTTCGAGACGCCGTCGCCCGAGACGTCGATCACGCGCCGCTCGCAGACCTCCGGCGCGTCCTGGCCGACGGCGACAGCGTGCTCGACCGCCTCGCCGATCGCGGTCGAGAAGTTGCGCCACGCCCGTCCCGCCTCGCGCACCGCAGCGCCGAGGCGCGCGAGCGAGGGACCGTCCGAGAGGCGGTGCCAGCCGATCATCTGTCGCTGGCGCGAGGCGCCCGACCAGTGGGTCACGGTCGCGATCATGCCGCCTTCCAGCGCCTCGACGGCCGCGACCACCTGCTCGTCCTCGAGCGCGTCGGCGAGGCCGCCGGTCTGGAGGTCGAACTCGCCCGCGTCGATCGAGCCCGAGACATCGAGCGCCAGCACCAGCGCGAGCGCGCAGGCCTGCGCCTGTCCTGCCCAGAGGACCAGAAGGAAGGCGGGGAGGATCGGTCTCATTCGGCGGCTCCCAGGATCAGCTGCTGCTCGATCTCGCGCAGGAGCTTGCCGAGCATCACGCGGCGATAGTCCTCGAAGTCGCGCGCCATCGCCACGAACGCGTTCGGCCCCTGCATCACCTGCTCGCGGTAGTAGATCGCCGGGTTGGGGTAGGCGCCGAGCACCACCAGCCCGTTGATGGTCGGCCCCGTGATCTGACCCCGCGCGCGGTAGAAGTCGGGGTCGGGGCCGTCGTTGTTCTCGCCGTCGCCCGAGAGGTCGATGGTCTGGCGCGCGCAGGGCGGCGCCTCCTGCAGCAGCCGCCAGCCGTATTGCAGCGCCCGCCCGATCGCGGTCGGGAAGTCGGCGTAGGTGCGTTCGTGGCCGCGGAGCGTGTCCGCGAAGGCGTGCACGTCGGCGCTTGAGGTCAGCATGGTCCAGTCGACGATCACGTCCTGCTGGCTGTAGCCCGACCACTCGTAGGCCGCGACCGCGACCCCCGAGCCCTCCGGCGTCAGGATCGCGGTGATGACGCTCTCGTGGGTGATGGCGTCGGCGAGGCCGTCGAGCTGCAGGCGGTACTCGCGCTCGTTGACGGACGACGAGATGTCGAGCCCGAGCGCGAGCGCGAGCTTGCAGTCGGTGGCGGCCGCGGGGGTGGCGAGGACGGCCGCGAGCGCGCCGACGCGGAGGCTGAAGGTCATCGAGGCTGGTCTCCACGCCGCTTCGCTCGCGTCCCCGTCATTGTCGCGCAATTTCGCGGCGGCGCCACCCATGCCGGCGCGTTCGTGGCGGGATGCCGCGCCGCACGGCGGAGCAGGGGATCAGCGCGCCTCGGCTTCGTCGAGCCGGCGCTCGGCGCGGTCGATCGCTTTCAGGACGAGGTCGCGGTTCTTGCGCGTGGCGATCCATCCCGGCAGGCGCTGGCGCCAATCCTTGTAGCCGCGATCAGGATAAGTCGGCGGTGGGCATACGCGATCGGGCGTGCGGACATGGCGGCGCAGGGCAGCAGCATGGGATCGATTGACGAGCCATAGGGTCTCGCGCCGCACCATCGCTTGAGCCCAATAGGGACAGCGGAAGAACGGGTCGGCACCCGTGCGACGAGGTATCGGCAGGAGGGTGTATCCGCCGCTTTCCGGATTGAACTGAAAATTCCAGTTCGCCCACTCGCGCAGATCGCGAGAGGCACGGTGCGTGCAGCGCGGACAAGCGAGCGACAGCCGTGCTTCGCCGATCGGTCGCGGCACCGGCTTGCCTTCGAGCATGGCGGCGTCCCGGCGCCAGACCTTGGCACGCTCGCCGCACCGCGGGCAGACGACGTAAGCGGGCGCGAAGAAATGCGAGATGTGTACGGTCCGACCCGCGAACGGGTCGAACCGCGTGGCGTCCTCGCTCACCAGTGCCCGGTGTTCTCCATCGAGGCCCAGGGCTCCTGCGGCGGCTTGGCGTCGCCGCGCTGCAGCAGCTCGACCGAGACGTTGTCGGGCGAGCGCACGAAGGCCATGTGGCCGTCGCGGGGGGGGCGGTTGATGGTGACGCCCGCCGCCTGCAACTTCTCGCACATCGCGTAGATGTCGTCGACGCGG
Source organism: Paracoccaceae bacterium (assembly GCA_050330995.1). Lineage (GTDB taxonomy): Bacteria > Pseudomonadota > Alphaproteobacteria > Rhodobacterales > Rhodobacteraceae > Thermohalobaculum. Next base: position 3,058 of record JBHJHI010000054.1, on the reverse strand, counting down.
TAGGCGAGGTGGCCGAAGTGGCGCGAGTCGTCGGGCAGCCCCTCGTCGCCGTCCCAGTTGTAGGTGAGCTCGACGTCGTTGTGGCCGTCCTCCTGTCCCGGCGGGCACATGAAGACCAGGGTGAAGCGGCCCTTCTCGCTCTCCGAGCGGCGGCGCTCCTTGAGGCCGAGCAGCTCGTAGAACGCCTTCGACTTCTCCAGATCCTTCACGCGGACCATGGTGTGCAGGTATTCGATGCCCATGGGGGCCTCCGTCGTGGTTGTCCACAGATAGGGGACGTTGTCCCCGTGATCCTCAGCCGTCCCGGCGGACCTGTCGGCGTGCGCACATGTAGCGTAGACGCAAGCGCCCAGAGCCGCCCGGAGGTCCGCTATGAACGATATGACGCCAGCGCCCGACGACCAGCCGCAGCCCGCTGAGACCCGCCGCGCCACCGTCCCCGCCATGGAGACCCGCCTCGGCGAGCCCGTCCCCGTGCTCGACCACGGCTTCGTGCGGGTGGTCGACTACATGGGCTCGGACGCCGCCGTGGTGCAGGCCGCGCGCGTCAGCTACGGCGCGGGCACCAAGACGGCGCGCTCGGACGAGGGGCTGATCCGCTACCTGATGCGCCACTGGCACTCGACGCCGTTCGAGATGTGCGAGATCAAGCTGCACGTGAAGCTGCCGGTGTTCGTCGCGCGCCAGTGGGTCCGCCACCGCACCGCCAACGTGAACGAGATCTCGGCGCGCTACTCGATCCTGGACCGCGAGTTCTACGTCCCCGCCCCCGAGCACATGGCCGCGCAGTCGGCGACCAACCGGCAGGGCCGCGGCGACGTGCTCGACCCGGAGGCCGCCGACGAGGCGCGCCGCCTGATCCATGAGCGGGCCGAGGGCGACTACGCGCTCTACGAGCGGCTGCTCGACCCCGACGGCACGGGCCTCGCGCGCGAACTCGCGCGCATGACGCTGCCGGCCAACGTCTACACGCAGTGGTACTGGAAGACGGACCTGCACAACCTGCTGCACTTCCTGCGCCTGCGCGCCGACCCCCACGCGCAGTGGGAGATCCGCGCCTACGCCGAGGCGATCGGCGACATCGTGGCCGACTGGGTGCCGATGACGTGGGGAGCGTTCCGCGACTACCGGCTGGAGGCGGCGACGCTGTCGGGACCGGCGCTCGCCTGCCTGCGCCGCCGCCTCGCCGGCGAGACGGTCACCGAGGCGGACTCGGGCCTCTCGGCCGGGGAGTGGCGCGAGCTTCGCGCAATCCTCGACGTCTGAGCGGGCAGGGCGGGCGGCGGCGCGTTCCGCCGGCCGAGAGCGCGGCCCTCGGCCAGGGCGGCGGGGGCTCCGCCGGAGCGCTCCGTGCGATCGGTGAGCGCCCGTGCGACGGGGCGCGGCGTCGTGTCCGTCTCGCGGACGCGGCGGCCGTGTCCCGGGCGAGGCGCGCGTGGGCAGCCGCCATGCGTTCGCGGCGCCTGATCGCGGGGCGCGGGCGGGGTTACATCCCCGCTCCCAGCGTCGGAGCGTCGGCGCCGCGTTCTTCGAGAGGCCCCATGCCGACCGCCCGACCCCCGATCGCGTCCTCGGCCGCACCCTCGACCGCGCTCGTGGCGCTGCTCGCCGCGCTGACCGCGATCGGCCCGTTCTCGCTGCAGGTCCTGGCGCCGGCGCTGCCGGCGATCGCGACCGATCTCTCGGTCTCCGCCTCGGCGGCGCAGCTCGTGCTGTCGTCCTCGCTGGTGGCGATGGCGCTCGCGACGCTGGTCTGGGGGCCGCTCTCCGACCGCTTCGGTCGCCGGCCGGTGATGATCGCGGCGATGGCGCTCGCCGTGCTCGGCTCGGTGCTCGGCGCGCTCGCGCCGGGGCTCGGGCTCGCGGTCGCCGGTCGCGCGCTCCAGGCGGGCGGCGCGATCGCGGGCATGGTGGTCGCGCGCGCGATCGCCCAGGACGTCTGGGGGCGCGAGGGCGCGGCCGGGGCGATCGGTCAGATCACCGCCGCCATGGTGGTGGCGCCCATGCTGGCGCCGGTGGTCTCGGGCACGCTGGTCGAGGCGTCGGGCTGGCGCGCGATCTTCTGGCTGACGGCCGGCCTCGCCGCGCTTCTCGTGCTGCTCGCGGCCGTGCGGCTCCACGAGACGGCGCCGGCGCCGGCGCGGGCGGCCACGCGGCTGTCGGCGACGCTCGTCGATACGGGTCACGCTTTCGCCGAGCTGGGGCGCGACCGGGCGTTCTGGGCGCACGCGGGCTACGGCATCGCCTCGCTCTCGGCCTTCCTGTTCTTCGTCGGCGCCGCGCCCTTCGTGATGGAGGAAGCCTTCGGCATCGGCGCGCGGGGTTACGGGCTGTGGTTCGTCGGCGTGGCGGGCGCCTACATGGCCTCGAACCTCGCCTGCGGGCGGGTGACGGCGCGGCTCGGCTCGGAGCGGGCGCTGAGGCTCGGCGCCGGCATCGCGCTTCTCGGCATCGTGCTCGGCCTGTCGCTCGCGCTGTCGGGCGTGGCTCATCCCGCGGCGGTGATCGCGCCGGTGATGGTGCAGTCGATCGGGGCGGGGCTCTCGGTGCCGAACGCGCTCGCGGGGGCCACGGCGGCGGTGCCGGGCCGGGCGGGCGCGGCTTCGGGGCTCATGGGCAGCGCGCAGTTCGCGACCGCCGGGCTCGCGACGCAGGTGGCGGGCGCGCTCCCGCACGGCGATGCGGTGGCGCTGATGGGCGGCATGGGAGCGATGCTGGCCGCGGGGCTCGCGCTCAATCTCGGCCTCGGGCGGCGGGCACACCCCGTCTCCGCCGAGTGACGCCGCGTCGGGGCGGAAAACGACATTTTTGCGAATCCGGGGGTTGCGCGACCGGGCGCTCCTCTGTATCTCCCGCTTCACCGACGGGGCGACGGTCGCTGACGCAGCGAGGCGCTCCCAGGCTTCTTCGGAAGCTTCCGCTCTTTGACATTGTTGGTGGTTGAGGGGATATGCGGGTTGCTGTGCTCGTTTTCGGCGAGTTTGGCTGTTCGCATGTCTTATGGACCTGAGGGGTGCTGCTGCGGTTGTGGTGGTGCTTCGGTGAGGGTTCTTTAGTC
>JBHJHI010000053.1:0-89302 GCA_050330995.1 Paracoccaceae bacterium | reverse complement strand
CGCGCCGGACGCGCGGCGCCCGTCCCGCGTCCGGGCGGGCGGCGTCCGGTCTCAGGGCCGGGGCGGCCTCGGCGCTGCCCGACGCGACGCCGCGCGACCGGCGCTTCCTCGGCGCGGGCCTCGCGTTCAGCACCGTCGCGGCCGCGTCGATCATGGGCGCGATCCTCGTCGACGGCCGGGAGCCCCCGGCCGGGGCGCCCGACCGGGTCGCGCGCGTCGAGGGCGCCCCGGCCTCTCCGTCGGCCCTCGCGAGCGTCGCCGGGCCCGATCGGGGGGGCGCCCCGCCGGCCGGGTCGGGGTTCGGGGACGGTGCCGTGGCGCCGATCCCGTTGCCGCGCGCCGAGCGCGTCGCCGCGATGGCGCCGAGCCTGCCCGCGCCTGCGTCGCCCCCCGAAGTCCCCTCGGACGCGCCTTCCGCCGGCGCACCCGCGCCCGCGCGGGTAGTCGTGCACTACGCCGACGGCGCGCTGGGCCGGGCGGCGGTGCTCGCCGAGCGGCTGCGCGGGCGGCTCGCCGGGGCGGTCGAGCTGCGCCGCGTCCCGGCGCGCGTCTCGCGCGCGAACCTGCGCTTCTTCCACAGCGCCGACCGCCCCCTCGCCGAGCGGGTGTCCTCGCTGCTCGCGCCGGAGGCGCCGCCGGGACGGGTGCGCGACTTCACCCATTATCGGCCTCTGCCGCGTCGCGGTACCGTCGAGGTCTGGCTGCCGGGCTGAACGGTATGAGACCCCCGTTCGGCCGCCCGTTCCACGAAACAAAGTTCCACGACGGCGGCGCTTCGTCGTTGAAGCAGCGCGGCGCTTGCTCTAGGCAGACGCCAAAAGAGGCGCCGCCGCAAGGACGATGCCCGGATAGCGACCCCAAAGGGAGGAGTTTCGTCGATGGCCACGCAGACCGAGGTCGCGGGGGCGGTGTTCGAGCCGCCCGAGACGATCGCCAGCGCCGCCCACGTCGACCGCGCTGCCTACGATCGGATGTATCGCCAGTCGATCGAGGATCCTGAGGGCTTCTGGGGCGAGCAGGGCAAGCGCCTCGACTGGATCAAGCCTTACTCGACGGTCAAGAACACCTCGTTCGACTACGACAACGTGTCGATCAAGTGGTTCGAGGACGGCACGCTCAACGTCGCGGCCAACTGCATCGACCGTCATCTGAAGGACAAGGCCGACCAGGTCGCGATCCTCTGGGAGCCCGACGAGCCTTCGGACGAAGCCAAGCGCATCACCTACCGCGACCTGCACCGCGAGGTCTGCCGCTTCGCCAACGTGCTCAAGGACATGGGCGTGTCCAAAGGCGACCGGGTCGTGCTCTACCTGCCGATGATCCCCGAGGCCGCCTACGCCATGCTCGCCTGCGCGCGCATCGGCGCGGTCCACTCGGTGGTGTTCGCCGGCTTCTCCTCCGACGCGCTCGCCGACCGCGTCGAGAACTGCGGCGCCAAGCTCGTCGTCACCGCCGACGAGAGCCCGCGCGGCGGGCGCAAGACGCCGCTCAAGGCCAACGCCGACAAGGCCTTCGACCGTCTGGGCGACGACGTGAAGTGCCTGGTGGTGCGCCGCACCGGCGGCGACGTGCCGATGACCGACGGGCGCGACACCTATCTCGACGAGGCCATGGCCAAGGTCGGCGACGACTGCGAGCCGGTCGAGGTCGGCGCCGAGGACCCGCTCTTCATCCTCTACACCTCGGGCTCCACCGGCAAGCCGAAGGGCGTGCTGCACACCTCGGGCGGCTACCTGCTCTACTGCGCGATCACGCACGAGACGGTGTTCGACTACAAGCCGGGCGAGGTGTTCTTCTGCACCGCCGACGTCGGCTGGGTGACCGGGCACAGCTACATCGTCTACGGCCCCCTCGCCAACGGCGCGACCACGGTGATCTTCGAGGGCACGCCGACCTACCCGGACGCCTCGCGCCACTGGGCGGTGATCGAGAAGCACGACGTGGCGATCTACTACACCGCGCCGACCGGCATCCGCGCGCTGATGGGCCAGGGCAACGAGTTCGTCGAGAAGCACGACCTGTCGAGCCTTCGCATCCTCGGCACCGTCGGCGAGCCGATCAACCCCGAGGCCTGGCGCTGGTACTACGAGGTCGTGGGCCAGAAGCGCTGCCCGATCGTCGACACCTGGTGGCAGACCGAGACCGGCGGCCACCTGATCACCGCGCTGCCCGGCGCGCACGCGCTGAAGCCCGGCTGGGCCGGCCTGCCGTTCTTCGGCGTCAAGCCCGCGGTGCTCGACAGCCAGTCGGGCGAGGAGATCACCGACACCGAAACCGAGGGCGTGCTCGCGCTTGCCGACAGCTGGCCCGGCCAGATGCGCACGGTCTACGGCGACCATGACCGCTTCGTCTCGACCTACTTCGAGACCTACAAGGGCTATTACTTCTCGGGCGACGGCTGCAAGCGCGACAAGGACGGCTACTACGCGATCACCGGCCGCGTCGACGACGTCATCAACGTCTCGGGCCACCGCATGGGCACGGCCGAGATCGAGAGCGCGCTGGTGAGCCATTCGAAGGTCGCCGAAGCGGCGGTCGTGGGCTTCCCGCACGAGATGAAGGGGCAGGGCATCTACTGCTACGTGACCCTGAACGCCGGCGAGGAAGGCTCCGACGAGCTGCTCAAGGAACTGCAGAACCACGTCCGCGCCGAGATCGGCCCGATCGCGAAGCCGGACGTGAGCCAGTTCGCGCCCGGCATGCCGAAGACCCGCTCCGGCAAGATCATGCGCCGCATCCTGCGAAAGATCGCCGAGGGCGACGTCGACAGCCTCGGCGACACCTCGACGCTGGCCGACCCCTCGGTTGTCGACAACCTCATCGAGAACCGGGCCAACCAGTGAACGCCGCGCCGGCCTCGCGAGGGGCCGGCGACGTCCGGCCGGCCGACGGTCCCTCCAGCCCGCTCGCGGGTGGACGGCGAGCGTGCGGGCGTGCCCTATCGCCCGCCCGCCCGTCGGGCTGCCAACGACCAAGAACAATCAGGTCCAACCAGGGGGAGGTCCCGTGAGCGACCATCACGAACTAGCCACACGTTATTGGAAGGCGAACATCCGCATCGTCACCATCTGCCTCGTCATCTGGGCGCTGGTGTCGTTCGGCTTCGGCATCCTGCTGCGCCCGCTGCTCAGCGGCATCGAGATCGGCGGCACCGACCTCGGCTTCTGGTTCGCGCAGCAGGGCTCGATCATCGTGTTCCTGATCCTGATCTTCGGTTACGCGGCCTACATGAACTGGCTCGACCGCAAGATGGGCGTGGACGAGGAGTAACCGAGTTATGGATCAGACGCTTCTCAACATCATCTTCGTCGGTGCGAGCTTCCTGCTCTACATCGGCATCGCGATCTGGGCCCGGGCCGGTTCGACCTCGGAGTTCTACGCCGCCGGCCGCGGCGTGCATCCGATCACCAACGGCATGGCCACCGCCGCCGACTGGATGTCGGCGGCCTCGTTCATCTCGATGGCCGGCCTCATCGCCTTCGTGGGCTACACCAACTCGGCCTTCCTGATGGGCTGGACCGGCGGCTACGTGCTGCTCGCCATGCTGCTCGCGCCCTACCTGCGCAAGTTCGGCAAGTTCACGGTGCCCGAGTTCATCGGTGACCGCTTCTACAGCCCGACCGCGCGCATCATCGCCGTGGTCTGCCTGATCGTCGCCTCGATCACCTACGTGATCGGGCAGATGACCGGCGTCGGCGTCGCCTTCTCGCGCTTCCTCGAGGTCGACAACACCACCGGCCTCCTGCTCGGCGCGGGCGTCGTGTTCTTCTACGCGGTGCTGGGCGGCATGAAGGGTGTGACCTACACCCAAGTGGCGCAGTACGTGGTGCTGATCTTCGCCTTCACGGTGCCGGCGATCTTCATCTCGCTGCAGTTCACCGGCAACCCGATCCCGGCAGTCGGCCTGTTCTCGACCTACGAGAGCACCGGCGAGCCGCTGCTGTCGACGCTGAACCAGGTCATCACCGATCTCGGCTTCAACAGCTACACGGAGCAGGACAGCTCGCCGATCAGCGTCATCAACATGACGCTGTTCACGCTGTCGCTAATGATCGGCACCGCCGGTCTGCCGCACGTCATCATCCGCTTCTTCACCGTGCCGCGGGTCGCCGACGCGCGCTGGTCGGCCGGCTGGGCGCTGGTGTTCATCGCCATCCTCTACCTCACCGCCCCGGCGGTCGGCGCGATGGCGCGGCTCAACATCGTCGACACGCTCTACCCCAACGGTATTCAGAGCGAGCCGCTCGCCTACGAGGAGCGGCCGCAGTGGATCAGGACCTGGCAGGAAACCAACCTGATCCAGTTCGAGGACAAGAACGGCGACGGCCTGATCCAGTACTACAACTCCGACAGCGAGACCGGCCAGCAGCTCGCTCAGGAGCGGGGCTGGAACGGCAACGAGATCGAGATCAACCGCGACATCCTGGTGCTCGCCAATCCGGAGATCGCGCAGCTGCCGGGCTGGGTGATCGCGCTCGTCGCCGCCGGCGGCATCGCGGCGGCGTTGTCGACGGCGGCCGGATTGCTGCTCGCGATCTCGGGCGCGGTCAGTCACGACCTCCTGAAGGGCACGCTCATGCCCAACATCTCGGAGAAGGGCGAGCTTCTGTCGGCGCGCATCGCCATGGCCTTCGCCATCGCGGTCGCGACCTGGCTCGGCCTCAATCCACCGGGCTTCGCCGCGCAGACCGTGGCGCTCGCCTTCGGCATCGCAGCGGCCTCGCTGTTCCCGGTGCTGATGATGGGCATCTTCTCGACCAAGGTGAACAACAAGGGCGCGATCGCCGGCATGAGCGCCGGTCTCGTCTTCACGCTCGTGTACATCTTCCTGCACAAGGGCTGGCTGTTCATCCCCGGCACCAACCAGTTCGCCGACACGCCGGACGGCTGGTTGCTGGCGATCACCCCGCTCGCGATCGGCGCGGTCGGCGCGGCGATCAACTTCGCGGTGGCGCTCATCGTCTCGGGGCGCACCGAGGAGCCGCCGCAGCACATTCAGGACTTCGTCGACGACATCCGCGTGCCGAACTTCCGCACCGCGCGTCCCGCGAGCGGCACCGCCGGCGCCACCTCCCCGGCCGAGTGACGCCGCTTTCGGCCTGACCTCCCGGCCGTCCCGTTCGCGGGGCGGCCTTTTCCGTTCGCCTGCGCCCGGCGGCGCTTGACGACCGCTCCCCCGCCCGGCTTCAAAGACGGCCCGCCGCGGCCGGAGAGGCCCCATGTACCATCGCGACCCCCTCGCGGCTCCGGGCCAGCGCATCGGCCTGCTCGGCGGCTCGTTCGACCCGCCCCACCTCGGCCACGTCCACATCACGCTCTGGGCGTTGAGAACCCTCCGCCTCGACCGCGTCTGGTGGGTGGTCACGCCCGGCAATCCGCTGAAGCCGCGCGGCCCGGCCGACATGGCGCGGCGCATGGCCGCCTGCCGCGATACCATGCGCCATCCGCGCGTGGTGATCACCGACATCGAGGCGCGCCTCGACAGCCGCTACACCGCCGACACGCTGGCCGCGATCGACGCGCGCTATCCGGGCGTGCGCTTCGCCTGGCTGATGGGCGCGGACAACCTCGCGAACTTCCACCGCTGGGAGCGCTGGACGTGGATCATGCGCCGCTTCCCTGTCGGCGTGCTGGCGCGGCCTGGCGAGCAGCTGCACGCCGGGCTCGCGCCGGCGACGCGACTGTTCGGCCCCTCCCGCCTGCCCCAGCACGAGGCGGGGGCGCTGATGGACGGGCCGGCGCCGCGCTGGGTGCTGCTGACGGGGGCGATGTCGGGGCAGTCCTCCTCGGCGATCCGCGCGCGCGGCGAGTGGCCCTGAACGCCACGGGCCGAAGTCGGACGGATCCGAGCACGACGGGCCACGACGACAAGGTCTCGTTAACCCTCTCCTTGTATTCGCCGTAAAGTCCTGCAACCTCGCGCCGACGCGAACGACGAGGAGGCCAGAATGGCGCGCTTCGCCATCTCTACGCGATGCGGCCTCGTCGCGGGTCCGAAACGACGCGTCCCGTTCGCCGCCCCGACACGGCGCGCGCTGCTTCTGGGGCTGGTCGCGCTCGCCGCGCCGCCGGCGCTCGCCGAGGCGCCGGCCCGCGCGCCGGTGCCCGCGCCGCGCTCGGCCGATCTGCCGCCCGAGAGCCGGGCGCTGCTCGCCGCGAGCCGGGTCACCGGCGTCACCGGCTGGCAGGTGCGCGATCTCGACACCGGCGCGGTGCTCGACGAATGGCGGGCCGCGACCCCCTTCGTGCCCGCCTCGGTCGCGAAGCTCCCGACGGCCGCCTTCGCGCTCGACCGGCTCGGGCCGGAGCACCGCTTCGAGACGCGGGTGCTCGCGACCGCGCCGGTGATCGGCCGCGCGACCTCGGGCGATCTGGTGCTCGCCGGCGGCGGCGACCCCGAACTCGACACCGACGCGCTCGACGGCCTCGCGAGCCTGACCGCCGCGCGGCTCGACCGCGTCCAGGGCGATCTGCTCGCCGATCCCGGCGCCTACGGCGGCATCGCCGCCATCGCGCCCGGCCAGCCGCCCGAGGCCAGCTACAACCCCGGCGTCGCGGCCCTCGCGCTCAACTTCAACCGCGTGCGGGTCGAATGGCCCGGCCGCGGCGCTCCGCCCGCGACCTACGCCCAGGCGGCGCGCTCGCGTCCGACCACCGACGCGGTCCGCGTCGAGACCGCCGCCCGCGCCGTCCGCGTGATCGAGGCGCTGCCCGCCGATCGCGAGACCGGGGCCGAACGCTGGCGCCTCGACACCCGCGCGCTGAAGCGCCCCGGCGGGCGCTGGTTGCCGGTACGCGCGCCCGCGGCCTACGCCGCGCGCGTCTTCGCCGACCTCGCGCGCGGCGCCGGCGCCGATCTCGGCGCGCCGCGCGTCGCGCCGGGGGCGGCGGACGCCGGCGGCCACGTCGTCGCCCGCCACGAGAGCGCGCCGCTCGCCTCGATCCTGCGGCGGATGCTGTTTCACTCGACTAACGTCACCGCCGAGATGGTCGGCCTCGGCGCCTCGGCCGAGGAGCCGCTCGATGCGCTGGTCGCACGCACCGCGCCCGGCTCGACCGTGGCCGTGCTCGCCACCGGCGCGGCCGCCGCGCCCGTCGAGGCGCGCGCGGCGCTGCCGGCCTCGGCACGGGCGATGACCCGCTGGGCGGCGGCACGCGCCGGCTTCGCCCCGGACGATCCGGGGTTTCACCTCGCCAATCACTCGGGGCTCAGCATCGCCTCGCGCCTCAGCCCCGAGCGCGCGGTCGATCTCCTGATCGCCGAGGCGCGGCTCGGCCGGCCCGTGCCGGGACGGGTGAACCCGCGCCGGCCGCTCGGGGTGGCGCAGCTGCTCCGCGAGAAGCGGGTGGCGGTCGAGGGCGACGGGATCGATCACGCCCGCCTCGGCGTCGCGGCCAAGACCGGGACGATGGACTTCGTGCGCGGCCTCGCGGGCTACGTCCACACCCCGGGCGGCCGGCGCCTCGCTTTCGCGGTGTTCTCGAACGACCTCGACCGGCGCGAGGGCGCGCGCCGCGGCTCGCGCACCTGGCTCGCCCGTGCGCGCTCGCTCGAAGCCGGCCTGGTCCGCGCCTGGGTGCGCATGGCCGACGCGGAGGCCGCCGCACGCTGATCCGGCGCGGGCCGATACGCCCGGCCCGCCGCGTTCAGTTCGCCGTGCGCGGCTCCAGGCGCTGGTGGCGCGCCCGCGCGCCGCGTTCGATCCCGGCGGCGGCGAGGTTCTCCAGCCCGAGATCGTCGCGCAGCATCTCCAAGAGCCGGGTCTCGATCTCGGAGACGCGCCCGTCGGCCGCCGCCACGTCGCAGGCGAGCGCGTAGGCCGTCTCGTGGAGATGCGCCGGCAGCGCCACGCGCACCGTGTCGATCAGCTGGTCGAGCCCGTCCTCCTCGCCGAGGAAGGCGGCCACCTGGGTCGAGACCGGCCTGATGCGTTCGGGATCGAAGGCGCGGAACACCGGCAACTGCGCGACGGTCGCGGTGATCCAGGCCAGCTCGCTGTCGGTCATGCGCTCGTCGGCGGCGGCGACGGCGATCATGACCGCGACCAGCGCGTCCTCGGGGCTCAGGCTCTCGACGTCCATGGGATCCTCTCGGGGCCGGGGGCGAAGCGCGCGGACGCTACGGCCCCGCCCCGGCCGGGGCAAGAGCGCGCCCTCATCGCCGCGGGACGGCCCTGCGCGTACGTGCGGGCGCGTTGACCGCCCGGCATGCGCGCGCCTAAACCCCGCGCGATCCCCGGAGCCGGAGGCCGCCATGACCGACGCCAGCCTGCGAGACGCCGCGCACGAGAGCCGCGCCTGGCCGTTCGAGGAAGCGCGCAAGGTCCTGAAGCGCCTGGGCGGGCGCGACCCGGCCAAAGGGTTCGTTCTGTTCGAGACCGGCTACGGCCCCTCGGGCCTGCCGCACATCGGCACCTTCGGCGAGGTGGCGCGCACCACCATGGTCCGTCGCGCCTTCGAGACGCTCTGCGACATCCCCACCAAGCTGATCTGCTTCTCCGACGACATGGACGGGCTCAGGAAGGTGCCGTCCAACGTGCCGAACCGCGAGACGATGGCCGAGGACCTGCACCTGCCGCTGACGCGCGTGCGCGACCCGTTCGGCACCCACGAATCGTTCGGCGCGCACAACAACGCGATGCTGCGCGGCTTTCTGGACGATTTCGGCTTCGACTACGAGTTCGCCTCCTCGACCGAGTACTACCGCTCGGGCCGCTTCGACGAGGCGCTGCTGACCGCGCTCGAGCGCTACGACGCGATCATGGAGATCATGCTGCCGATGCTCGGGCCGGAGCGGCGCGCGACCTATTCGCCCTTCCTGCCGGTCAGCCCGAAGTCGGGCCACGTCCTGCAGGTGCCGGTGCTGGAGCGAAACGTCTCCAGGGGCACGATCGTCTACGAGGAGCCCGACGGCGAGCGCGTCGAGGTCCCCGTGACGGGCGGGCGCGTCAAGATGCAGTGGAAGCCGGACTGGGCGCTCCGGTGGCACGCGCTCGGCGTCGACTACGAGATGGCGGGCAAGGACCTGATCGACTCGGTCCAGCAGTCGTCCAGGATCTGCCGCGCGCTGGGCTCGCCCGCGCCCGAGGGCTTCAACTACGAGCTGTTCCTCGACGCCGAGGGCGAGAAGATCTCGAAGTCCAAGGGCAACGGGCTCACCATCGAGGAGTGGCTGCGCTACGCGAGCCCCGAGAGCCTGTCGCTGTTCATGTTCCAGAAGCCCAAGACCGCCAAGCGCCTGCACTGGGACGTGATCCCGAAGACGGTCGACGAGTATCACCAGCACCTGCGCGCCGTCCCCGATCAGCCGCTCGACAAGCGGCTACAGAACCCGGTCTGGCACATCCACGCGGGCGAGCCGCCCGAGAGCCAGATGGCGGTGAGCTACGCGATGCTCCTGAACCTCGCCGCCGCCGCGGCGGCGACCGACAAGGCGCAGCTCTGGGACTTCGTCCGCCGCTACGCGCCCGAGGCCAGTCCCGAGACCCATCCCGACCTCGACGCGGCGGCCGAGCGGGCGGTGCGCTACTTCAACGACAAGGTGGCGCCCGGGCGCGAGACGCGGGCGCCCACCGAGAAGGAGGCCGCCGCTCTCTCCGACCTCGCCGAGCGGCTGCGCGCGAGCGAGGAGACCGAGGCGGAGGCGCTTCAGGACATCGTCTTCGCCGTCGGCAACGAGCACCGCTTCGAGCCGCTGCGCGACTGGTTCCGCGCGATCTACGAGGTGCTGCTCGGGTCGAGCCAAGGGCCGCGCTTCGGCGGCTTCATCGCCGCCTACGGCCGCGAGGCCACGGCGGCGATGATCGACGAGGCCCTCGCCCGCCCACGGGCGGCCTGAGATTCCCCGCCCACGGGCGGCCCGAGATCGCCGTGTCCGCGGGTGGCCCGAGAACGCCGGCCCGCGATACACTTGGCCGGGCGGCCCGGAACCGCCTGGCCGATGCCTCAGCCGACGTGGAACCCGGCCTCGGCCGCTTCGGACCAGCCCGATCCGGCGAGCGCTCCGCCCCGGCCGAGATTGTGGCCGAGCGCGAACGCACCGGCCGGCGCGCGCCTGTCCCCGGGCGGTGTCGGACGGCGCAGCGCAACGAACACTTCCGGCACCATGCCGGCCGCCTGTCCGCTCGGACCGAGTTCGCGCACGCGCCCGGCGTCGTCGAAGAAGGCGTCCCAGTGCCCGGCCGGGTCGAGCGCCACGGTGCCGTCGGCCCAGAGCCAGTGCCCGAGGCTCGCCGGCGCCTCGCCGGAGAAGAACGCGAGCGCGCTCTGGTCGGCGAGCCGGGCGGGGCCGGTGGTGAAGTCCTCCCAGACCGGCCGGCCGTCGATCCAGAGCACGACGCTGCGCTCGCCGGCGAGCCCGCCGGTGACGCCGTCGCCGAGATCGACCGCCAGCATGATCGACCGCCAGTCGCCGACCGGCGCGCTCACGGTCGAGAGCTCGTGCGCGATGATCGGCTGGCCGCCCTCGCCCGCGATCGCGAGGGTGACCACGTCTCCCGGCGAGCCGAACGCGAGCGTGTGCCCGCCCGGCGCCTCGAACAGCGCGCGCCGCCCCGTCTCGTCGCGACGCAGCCGTGCGACGACCGTGAGCCGGCCCGAGGTCGACAGCGCCCCGTTCGCGCCGAGACGGGCCGCCGGACCGAGGCGCAGCGTGGCCGGCACGAAGGCTTCGAGCGCGCCCACGGCCGCGGGGACGGGACGTTCCTGGCCGCGGTGGTCGAGCGCCGGAACCCGCCCCGAAGCCTGCCCGAGCCAGGGATGGCCGTCCCCGGGGGCGAAACCGCGCGGCGGGACGGCAGTCGCGACCACGTTCGTCGCCCCGCTGGTGTCGATCTCCTGGTTCGGCACGTAGACGGCCAAGCCTTCGCCGGAGAGGACCGGCCGGCTCGTGGCCTGCGTGAACAGCGCGAGGGTCCCGGGCTCCGGGCGATCGACCACCATCGTCTCGTAGCGGAAGCGGACCGGGGAGACCGCGGCGTTCTCGTCCGCCGGGACGATCTCGGTCTCGGCGAGGGTGTAGCCGGGCTCGCGGTGCTCCTCCGCGCTCGCGGGGGCGTGGTAGACGTTGCCCTGCGCCGAGAACGGCAGGCAGTCGGCGTTGACGAAGCGCTTCGTGCTGGGGCTGGCCTCGAGCAGGTTGTAGTCGAAGCGATGGCCGTGGCCGAAGTCCCGCGGCCCGTCCCCGCCCGAGTAGGCGACGACGACCTCCCCGCCGACGAAGTGGTTCCCGACCGTGCAGCCGCACTGGTCCGACCCGAGCGTGCCGCTGTACGTGGCGAGGCGAAGCGCCGGCTGGTCGGTGGCGCCGCCGCTGGCCCAGCCACCGCGCGAGTGCAGGTAGTTCTGCGCGACCACGAAGCGGTCCATCTTCACCACCCGGATGGGGCCGTGGTCGGCGTAGGCGAGCGTCAGCGCCTGGACGAAGAGGTGGTAGCCGTCGTCGAGATCGCCGGGCTGGAAGGTGTAGGTCTGCGCCTCGGCGTCGAAGCCCGGCGCGGGATGGCCGCCCGCCCAGAGGCCGGTGGTCTCGTCGAAGACGGCGCCGGGGGCGGGACCGTTGCCGAGGCGGTCGACCCAGACCTGCTCGGTGCCGTCGAGGGCCGGCTTGGACCCGCTGCCCGTGGGGCGGGCCCGCCAGAGCCGGAAGCTCTGCGGCTGCAGCCGCTGGCGCAACCCGAAGGTGCGACCCACCTGCTGGTTGCTCCCAACGGCGCTGCGGAACGAGCCGTCGGTGAGCCTGGTCCACGCGTTCATCGCGAGCCACGCCCACTCGGCCGGGCGGCCGTGCGTCTTGTTCCCCGGCCCGGACAGCGTGCCCTCTGGCTGGGCGATCGTGCTGCCGAGGATCGCGCCGTCGAAATCGCCGAGGCAGCCGTAGTCGTACCAGCCGCCGAAGTCGCAGTCGGCGACGAAGGCGCTGCCCTGCGCCGCGAGGTAGCTGGACGCGATGCTGATCGCGCAGCCGTAGGTTCTGGTGCGGAAGACGGTGAGCGGCGGGCTGTCGCGCCGGGTGGCCGAGATCAGCTTGACGTTGGTCCACTCCTCGAGCGGACCGCTGCCGTCGGGGTTCGCGCCGATCGAGAGGCGCGCGGGGTCGTAGCGCGGGTTGACCAGCTCGATCCCGTCGATCGAGGCGCCCTCGGCGGCGTTGCCCGCCTCGCGATCGTCCTTGACTAGGAACAGGCTGACGTTCCCGCTCGGCTCGAGCACCGGGCGCGCCGTGCCGGTGTAGGACCGGGCGAGCTTCGAGCCGTTGCGCAGGAAGCGCTGCCTCTTGGCGAACGGGAAGCGCTCGCCGTCGCGCAGGACGAGGTAGCGGAAGTCCCCCGACTTCAGCCAGTCGGTGGCCTCGTCGAGGTCGGTGAAGCGCCGGTAGTCTTCGAAGCCCGAGAAGTCGCCGACCAGCGAGCAGATCGCACGCCCTCGCGTGTAGCGCGGGTCCGAGCGGGCGTCGGTGATCGTCACCGTGACCGCGTCGGCGGCCCGGATCTCGCCCGAGCGCCTGTGGTGCCAGGCCCTCACCCGCCAGGTGCCGGCCTCGACGAAGCAGTGCGCGGCCGCGTAGCCGCGCCCGAAGCGCGACGAACGCTCGATACGCGCCCGAGCGGGCGGGCTCTCGAAGGGGTAGTCCTCCTCGAAGTCCCAGAGAATCTCGTCGTAGAGCCGTTCCTCGGGCGTGAGCCCGGTCAGCTCGAAGCGGATGCCCGCGGGCGCCACGCCGCTCGTGCGCGTCGCCACGATCGCGAACGGCTCGTCCGGTTGTACCGCCAATTCGCCCCACCCGATCGCCGTCGCCATGCGCGCGCGGCCCCAGGACGCCCGGCCCCAGGGGACGGGCTCGACGGCCGGCAAGGAAGGCAGGGCGATCTTGAGTTGTCCCAGCCGGTCGACCGCGCCCGCGACGCCGCTGGCGCTCGTGTCGGTTTGCGCCGTCAACGTAGTCGGGCGGAAGGCCACGGCAATGCCGGTCGCGATGCGTGGCGCGAAGGCCGAGGCGGCATCGCCGGCGAAGGCGGTCGCGTAGGCCGAGGGCGCGAGCGTCGCGACGCCCGACCGGGCGACGCCCGCACCGAGCGCGTCCGCGCCCGCGATCACCCGCTCCAGTGCGAAGCGTTCGTCGAGCGGGCGCCAGGCGTTGGCGTGGACGAGCGCGCCACCGGCGGTCACGCGCGCGTCGGCGAGGAAGGCGCTGTCGGCGATGCGCCCCTCGGTGCCCGAGGAGAGCGCGAGCCCGACGCCCTCGCCGGCGATCACCATCGTGCGCTCGATCGTGACGGGGGCGTAGACGAAGCCGTGGTCGGCCTCCGCCGTACCGTCCCCGAGCGCGCGGTCGCGCCCGAGCACGATGCCGTCCATCGCCTTCGGCGCGCCCTGGCCGGGGAAGAACAGGCAGTCCGCGATCTCGACGGCCATGCCGGCGCGGTAGACGGGACCGTAGCCCGTGGCCCCCTCCGGCTCGACCGAGAGGAAGGCGCCGCGCCGCGCCGGCGACGGCCAGGTCGGGTCCTGGACGACCGAGCCTCTGAGCGCGATCCGCCCGACCCCGGCGCCGAAGCCGAGCGCGCGCGGCCCGCAGCGATGCACGCGGCAGGCGTCGGCCTTGAAGGCCGCGAGCGCCGTCTCCGGCGCGGTCGCCACGACCCGCCCTAGATCGGCGACGGAGGCGCGCGCGAGCGCGAGGATGCCCGGCGCCTCGCCGTCGATCGCCCGGAGCGCGCCGCCGATCGCGGTGCCGCCCGGCTCGATCGCCGCGGCCGAGCGCTCGCGCATCAGCGTCGCGCCGAGCACGCGCGCGTCCTCGATCGCGACCCGTCCCGCGAGCGCCTCCACCGCGAGCGCGGGCGTGCGCGGATCGCCGTTGCCCACCGCCTGCACGAGATCGACGCGCCAGGCGAGATCGCGCGCCGCGTCGAACCCGACCGGCCCCGTCACCGCCGTGGGCTCGGTCACGTCGTAGCTCTCGACCACGACCGGCGCCCCGCGCGCGACCACGACGAGATCGCCCAGCGGCGCGTCCGTGTGCCCCCAGTCGCCCGAGTTCCAGAGCACGATCCGCCCGCCCGAGGCGAAGTCGAAGCCGTGGACGCCCCGCCCCTCGACCGAGGAGAGCGACTGCGCGAGGGCGGCGAGATCGTCCCCGGTCGCGCAGGTGTAGACCCCGGCCTCCACCGTCACCGCGAGCGAGCGTCCGTCGGTCAGCCCGAGCGTCAGCGTGCCGGGCGTCGCGCCCGCGCCGTCGGCCACCGGATCGGAGCCCGGCACCGAGGGGCCGCTCGCCGGGCGCAGGAAGGCGATGCCCTCGCGATCCTCGACGATGAAGCGCCCGTCCTCGTCGCCCGAGGCGACGCGCGTGCCGGCCGGGCCGATCGGCAGGCCCGACATCGTCGCCGGCGTCAGCGCGCCGAGGGTGAGCGCGTCGCCGTCGGCCGCCACCTTCCAGGGCGCGACCGTGACGGCGGGCGTCTCCCAGCTCTCGGAGCGGTCGCCCTCGCGCCAGACGATCCGCGCCGCGCCGCTGGCCCCCTCCGGCGTGAGGTCGGGTACCAGCCTGCGCGCCGGACCGGTGGCGCCGTCGAGCGCCACGCCGTCGAGCAGCCACTGGTACTCGACCGTCTGCGCCGACGGCGTGCCGCCCGCGACCTGCCCCGGCAGCGCCACCAGCCGGTCGCCGAGCCGGCCCGAGCCCGCGAGACGCGGCGTGCCGACGATCCGCATCGGCACCGCCGCGCCGCCCGCGAAGCCGAGCGCCATGGCGATCACCGCGCGCGTGCCCCCGTTCGAGACCACGAGCCCGAGCGTCACCCGCTCGCCCTCGTCTTCGGCCAGGCCGTCGGTCGAGCCGTCCGCCCGGGCGCGCCAGTGCCCGTCGGCATCGACGCTCACGATCGCGCCTGAGGCGAGGGTGTGCTCGCGTCCGGCGGGGCGGAAGCTGCCGTCCGCGACGAAGCCCTCGACGACGAAGCCGGCGGCGCCGAGCGCGCGGCCTGCCCAGGCCGCCCGCGTGCGTCCCTCGTTCACCGCGGGCCACCAGTCGGGCCATACGGGGGCGGTCGCGACCGAGATCGTCGCCCCCGAGCCCCCACCCGGCAGCGTGGAGAGATCGGCCGTCGCCGCGCCGACGTAGCGCCGTCCGGGCGCCTCGACCGCCGCGGCCACGACCGCGCCGCCCTCGACCGTCAGGCGCAGGACGCCGCCCTCGCCGCCCTCGACCGCGATCGGATGCTCGCCGTCCGCGTAGCCGGCACCGCCGGCCTCGACGCTCGCCGAGCCGAGCCCGAACCGGCGCGCCGGCGCCTGCCGGCTGTCGGCGATCTCGTCGCCGAACAGGGTGAAGGGCAGCGCCCCGTCGGCGAGCGTCATGGTCTCCAGGGCGTCGCGGCCGAAGTCCTCGACCACCGGGGGCGCGAGGCGGATCACCCCGGTCTCGCCCGCGACGCGCTCGGGCTCGGGTACCGCCTCGCCCTCGTCCCAGAGCCGCAGGTCCGCGTCGCGGAACGCCGCGCCCTCGATCGCGAGCGCGAGCGCGTCGACGCCGGCCGGGAACGTCGCGGCGAGCGCCACGCGCACCAGGCCCTCGCCCTGCTCGACCACCCAGGCGGCGGCATCCCCGACGCCCTCCGCCGCGGCGAGCGACACCGAGCCCTCCGCCGTGACGGCGAGCACGGCCCGCATGCTCGTGGCCTCGATCGCCACGCTCGCCGCCGTGCCCGCGCGCAGCACCGCCGTGGCGAGCAGCCGCGATCCCGGTTCCGGCAGGGCCATCGCGGCGACCGCGCCCCGTGCCGTGCCGGCGGCGCTCGCGAAGCCGTCGGCGTCGGGTGTGTCCGTCCAGTCGCCCGACCACAGCCCGGTGGTGCCGCCGGCCGGGTCGATCGTGTCCGACAGCAGGTTCGCCGCCCTGAAGCGCGTCGGCGAGATCACGGCCTCGGGCGACCAGGGGCCGATACGCTCGATCCCGCTCTCGGGGTCGAAGTCGACGAGGCGCAGCGCGACGCGATGCGCCTTGCCGGGCGCGAGATCGTCGAGGGCGAACACGCCCGCGCGGGCGGGCAGGGGCAGGTCGATCGCCTCGCCCTCGTCGATGCGGACCTGCACGTGCGAGAGCCGGTCGGGCAGGAGCACGCGCAGGCGATGGAGGGTGAGCGCGACGCCACTGCCGGTCCCGAGGTCGGTCAGCGAGAAGTCGCCGCGCTCGACCGCACCAGTGGTCACGCCGATCGGCGGCGGCGCGGCGCGCGCCTCGGCGCGGCGGTAGGTCTGAGCGTGGCGATGGGGCGCGAAGGTCATGGGCGGTCCCTGCTGTCGAGGAGGCGGCCCCGCGCGGGCGCACGGCGCCCCCGACGTCGGAGCGCTCGCGAGGTGCGACCCGCCTAAGGGCCGCGGCGGCGGTGTTGGCTCCCGCGGCCGGGCAGCGCCCGCGTTGCGCGGCTGTGTCGCCGACGCCATTTCAGGTCATTGAAAGTGCGCGTTTCCACGACGCCCGATCGTACGGGCCGGACTGGAGAACGCCCTGGCCGCACGACGCCGACGCCCCATCATGACGCTTCGTGAAAGCCCCGCCTCGCGCGGCGCGCAGCCTTCCGGAGACGCCCCATGCGACGCCTCGGACCGCCCCTCGTGTTCGCCGCCTCGCTCGCCGCCGCGCCAGCGTCCGCCGCGCCCGTCGAGGTCACCGTCGAGGGCGTCGAGGGCGCGCGCGGCGCCGTGCTGGTGGCCGTCTGCGCGCGCGAGCGGTTCGGTGGCGCGGGCTGCGCCCATCGCGCCCGCGCCGATGCGCGCACGGGTCGGGTGGTGCTGGCCCTCGACGTGCCGCCCGGTCTCTGGGCGGTGCAGTCCTTCCACGACCTCGATGGCGACGGCGATCTCGACCGCAGCCTGTTCGGCTTCCCGCGCGAGCCGCTCGGCTTCTCGAACGGCGTCGAGATCGAGGACGGTCCGCCGGATTTCGACGCCGCCGCGATCCGCGTAGCGCCCGAAGGCGCGACGACGACGGTGCGGCTGCGTCGCTACTGAGGGGCGCCGGCCGACGGGACCGGGCGCCGGTCGATCGCCCTCGCGCGCTTCGCGACGCCCGACCGCCGGGATCGGAGCGGAGAGCGCCTCAGCGGTAGCTCTTGAGCAGGTGCTCGAAGGCGCCGTGCTCGCGGTCGCGCTTGAAGAAGGCGTGGTCGCGTTTGAGCCGCTCGATCGCCGCCTCGGCGAAGTCGAGCATGTCCTCGACGAACAGGGTGACCGGCTCGACCGCCTCCAGGATCAGGGGCTCGACGTCGTAGTCGATCTGGCCGGCGTCGTCCGAGCGCGCGTGCGCCTGCGCGAGCGCGCGGCCGCAGACGGCGGCGTACTCGAGCCAGGTCTCCTTCGAGAGATCGTCGAGGTCCATGTCGTCGCGGAACGGCGCGCGCTCGCGCGACATGAAGCTGAGCCCGTCGATCTCGACGGTGCCGTAGAACACGTCGCCCATGGCGAGGTGCACCGCCTGACCGTGCGCGATGCGCTCGCCCTCGTGGCCGGCGTCGAAGCCGTGCTCGGGCACGAGACCCGAGAGCGCGGAGCGGCGCGCCTGCTTGAACTCGACGATCAGGTCGTCGGTGGCATCGCCCGCCGGGCCTTCGAGCAGCACGTAGAAGCGCGGCAGACCGAGCGAAGCGGTGCCCTGGCCGTGACGGATCGCGACGTCCTTGACGGCGAGCGAACCGAAGCGGTCGCGCGGGCGCAGGCCGTTGCGCCGCGCGAGCGTATCGACGTGGCCCTGGAACTCCTCGCGCCGGTGCGAGACGGGGGTCAGCTCCTCGCTGGTGCGAAAGCCCCGGCCGTTCTCGTCGAGGTAGCGCTTCCAGAGCCACTTGTCGCGCCGCTTCATTGCCTTGTCGAACAACCGGCGCAGCACCTTGGGGCTGTTGTCGGGGCGGAGCTGCTCGGCGCCTTCGGTGGAACTCTGCGCGTAGTAGCGCATGCCCTCGATGTAGCCCTCGACGAAGCGGCGCGCGATCTTGCGCTGGTGCTTCGGCCCGAGGCCGCCCTCCTCCTCGACGGCGAGGATGAAGCCGGCGGCGCCGCGCTTGAGGTCCCAGGTGAAGGGGCCGTAGCAGGCGTCGTCGAAGTCGTTGACGCCGAAGATCGGCACGTTGTCGCGGTTGGGCATCACCCCGAAGTTGTCCGGATGGACGTCGCCGAGCAGCAGCACCGTCGGCATCCGCTTGTCCTCGCCCGCCATGTCGCGGTGGAACAGGAGCGAGGTGCCGCGGAAGAAGTCGAAGGCCGAGCCCGCGAGCTTGTCGAACTTCTCGCGCGCGTCGTGCGCGCGCTCGTCGATGCGGTTGGCGTGGTCCTCCAGGATGGTCTCGCGCACGTGCAGCCGCCGATCGTGGCCGGTGAGCTGGCTCGGGCGCATGACGCAGGCGCCATCGGCGTAGGCCTGGGCGAGGCGACGGAACGCCTCGACGCGCGAGCGTTCCAGCGTCACCGGCGAGGCGCCGTTCGCGTCGCCGCCGCCCTTCTTGGTCGCGGCCTTGGTCGACGTCCTGCGCGAGCCGCCCTTAGTGGTGGTCTTCTGCTTGGCCTCGGCCATGCCTTCGCTCCTTCTCCTCGTGGGGGAAGCAACGATCGCCGGAGCGCGATGGGTCCGTGACAGGCGCCGGGCGTCCCTGAGGGCCGCGAGCGGACGCCTGCGCGACCGTCACGGGCAAACTCGCCGCACCGCGCCGCCAGAACGCGATGCCCCGGCACGCGCCTCTCGGCGCGACGCCCGAAGCCTCCTCAGGCGCGGCGCTCGCCGAGTTCCCCCGGCCGCACGTCGCGGGCCATGTGGTCGAGCACCCCGTTGACGAAGCCCGGCTCGCGCCCGCTCGGGTAGAACGCCTTGGCGATGTCGACGTATTCGCCGATCACGACGCGGGCGGGAATGTCGCTGCGCGCGACCAGCTCGTGGCCGGCGGCGCGGAACAGCGCGCGCAGCGTCGAATCGATCCGCCCGAGCGGCCAGCGCGCGTTCAGCGCGTCGTCGGTCAGATGGTCGATGCGCACCTGCCGGCGCTGCACGCCTTCCAGCACGTCGCGAAACAGCGCGACGTCGGGGCTCTCGTAGCGCAGGCCCTCGACGTCCGTCCCGAGACGGTGCGCCTCGAACTCGTCGCGCACCGCCGTCCAGTCGCCGCCTGCGATCTCCATCTGGTAGAGCGCCTGCACCGCGGCGAGGCGCGCGGCCGAGCGGGCGAGGCGCGCGCTCGGCCGGCGCGGGCCACGGGCGCCCTTGGCGGCGTCGCGCGTGCCGGGATCGCTCATCGCTCGCCCTCCGCGAGACCGGCCATCAGGAACTCGGCCTGCGCGCCCGATCGGCCGGGGGCGCGTTCCTCGCCGGCCGGCCGCGGCCGGAACCGCCGGGCGAGGGCGATCAGGTGCAGGCAGGCCTCGGCCGCGCCGCCGCCCTTGTCCTGGCGCGCCGGATCGGCGCGGTCCTCGGCCTGCGCGACGGTCTCGACCGTCAGGATGCCGTTGCCGATCGCGAGGCCGCGCCCGAGACCGACCCCGACGCCGAGCAGCGTCAGCCCGCGCGCCGACTCCTCGCAGACGGTCTCGTAGTGGGTGGTCTCGCCGCGGATCACGCAGCCGAGCGCCACGAAGCCCTCGAAGGCCCCGCCCTCGGCGGCGAGGCGCACCGCGGGCGCGATCTCCAGCGCGCCCGGCACCTCGATCACCTCGACCGAGGCGCGCGCGCGGTCGAGCACGGCGCGCGCGCCCGCGACCAGATCGTCGGCGATCGAGCGGTAGTAGGGCGCGAGCACGATCGCCACGCGCGGCGCGGGGTCGAGGGCGGGGAGCGCGAGGCCGCCGGCATCGCTGTGCTGTGCCATGGTCGGGTTCCTTATCGGCCGTCGGAGCCGGTGTCGGGTGTGCCCGCGTCGGCGCGGGGAATCGGTCGGGTATCGGCGATCGAGAGGCCGTAGCCGTCGAGGCCGACCACCTTCGGTGCGGGGGAGTTGGTGAGCATCACCAGCTCGCGCACCCCGAGCGCCTGCAGGATCTGCGCGCCGACGCCGTACTGGCGCAGCTCCTTCGGGCTCGCGCCTCTCGGGCGCAGCCGATCCGAGATCGCGTTGGGCGAGGTGTCGCGGATCATCACCACGGCGCCGCGCCCTTCGGCCGCGATCGCGGCCATCGCGCCCGGCACCTGACCGGCGCGCTCGGGGTCGAGCGCGAGCACGTCGTGGATCGGGTCGAGCACGTGCATGCGCACCAGGGCCGGGCCGCCCGTCGACAGATCGCCCTTGACGAGCGCGTAGTGTTCGGCGCCGTCGGGGGCGTCGCGGAACACGCGCAGGAGCCATTCGCCGCCGTACTTCGAGGCGATCGTCGCCTCCTCGACCTGCTGTACCAGGTTGTCGTTGCGCCGGCGATAGGCGATCAGTTCGGAGATCGTGCCGATCGGCAACCCGAAGCGCTGAGCGATGGCGATCAGGTCCGGCAGCCGGGCCATGGTGCCGTCGTCCTTCATGATCTCGCAGATCACGCCGGCGGGACGGCGCCCGGCGAGGCGGGCGATGTCGACCGCCGCCTCGGTATGGCCCGCGCGCACCAGCACGCCGCCGTCGCGCGCGCGCAGCGGGAAGACGTGGCCGGGCGTGGCGACGTCCTGCGGCCCCGAGGCCGGGTCGATCGCCACGGCCACCGAACGCGCGCGGTCGTGCGCCGAGATGCCGGTCGTGACCCCCTCGCGCGCCTCGATCGAGACGGTGAAGGCGGTCTCGTGGCGCGACTGGTTCGAGGCGGCCATCAGCGGCAGGCCGAGGCGGTCGACGTCCTCGCCGGTCATGGCGAGGCAGATCAGCCCGCGCCCGTGCTTGGCCATGAAGTTGATCGCCTCGGCGTCGGCCGCGTCGGCCGGAATGACCAGATCGCCCTCGTTCTCGCGGTCCTCGTGGTCGACGAGGATCACCATCCGCCCCGCGCGCGCGGCCTCGATGATCTCTTCGGTCGAGGAGATCGCGTCGCGGAAGCGCTCGGCATCGTCCATGGGCGGCGGCCCCCTCGGCTTACGTGAGACCGCGGAGATAGACCCGCGCCCGCCGCTTGGCCAGAGCGCCGGGGGGCGGGCGGCGGGCGAGCGACGCGTGCCCTGGTCGCAGGGCCGGCCCGCCGCCTCAGCCGGCCTTGGCCAGCCAGTCGCGCGCGGTCTCCAGATCGCCGAGGAAGGCGTACCATTCCGTGCGCTTCTTCGCGGGCTGGTCGTCCGGGATGCGCAGCAGCGCCGAGGGGTGGATGGTGATCATGACGTGCTCGGGGCCGTCGTCGAGCGCGCGCACGACGCCGCGCTCGCGCGAGATCGTGACCTGCCGCTTGGTGACGCCGCGCGCGCCGGAGGCGCCGAGCGCCACGATCAGCTTCGGGCGCACGATCCGGCGCTCGGCGTCGAGCCACCAGCGGCAGGCGTCGATCTCGGCCACCCCCGGCTTCTCGTGGATGCGCCGGCTGCCGCGCTTGAAATGCTTGAAGTGCTTGACCGCGTTCGTGACGTAAGCCGTCTGGCGCTCGATCCCGACCCGGCTCAGCGCGATGTCGAACAGCTGCCCCGCCGGCCCGACGAAGGGCTTGCCGGCCAGATCCTCCTTGTCGCCCGGCTGCTCGCCCACGAACATCAGATCCGCCGTCGGGGTGCCATCCGAGACGACCACCTGCGTCGTGTCCTCCCAGAGCGGGCAGCGCCGGCACTCGGCCGCCGCGCGCAGCAGCGCGTCGTGGGTCTCGGGGCGGGGCGGCTCGCCCGGCGTCTCGTCCGAGGGGCCGGCGGTGTCGAACAGATCGCTCATGGTGCAGCGAGGTAGCGGACCGGCGCGCGGTGCCAAGAGCCGACGCGGGCGACAGGCGAGCCGGATCGACGGCTCCCGGCCGGGCCGGTGACGCGCCCCCGCGCCCCTACCCGCGGCAGGCCCCTACGCTCAGCCCGTCTCGCGCATCCGCGCGACGTAACGCGCCAGCACGTCGATCTCCAGGTTGACCTCCGTGCCCGGCGCGGCGTCGGCCAGCGTCGTCACCGCCCAGGTGTGCGGGATCACGTTGATCGCGAACACCGTCTCCTCCGCGCGATCCTCGACCGCGTTGACGGTGAGCGAGATGCCGTCGACCGCGACCGAGCCCTTGGGCGCCAGATAGCGCGCGAGGCTCGCGGGAGCCGCGATCGCGACGCGGTGCGAGCCGCCCTCGGGCACGACCTCGACCACCCGCCCGACGCCGTCGACGTGGCCCGCGACGATGTGGCCGCCGAGTTCGTCGCCGCCCCGGAGCGAGGGCTCTAGGTTGACCTTCGCCCCCTCGCGCCAGTGCTTCAGCGTCGTCACGGAGCGGGTCTCGCCGGAAGCGTCGACCGCGAACCAGGTGCGCCCGTCCCGCGTACCCTTGGCCACCACCGTCAGGCAGACCCCCGAGCAGGCGATCGAGGCGCCGATCTCGATCTCGGCCTCGGGCCGCGCGCAGGCGATCTCGACGCGGGTGTCGCCGCGGGGCTCGATCGACGAGACCTCGCCCACCTCGCGTACGATGCCGGTGAACATCACGACCCTCCGCGCCGATCCTCGCGCGCGAGGTAGCCGGGGGCCCGTGCGGGAGCAAGCGCGATCGGCGCGGGCGCCGTCCGCCGCGGAGGTTCAGTCCCGCTCCCAGACCGACACGACGTCGGCGCCCGCGCGCTCGACGGCGGCGAGCGCGAAGTCCGGCGCCTCGGCGAGGCGGTCGAGCCCGAGCGGGCCGATCCCGGCCACGCCCTCCGCCCCGATCGCGCGGCCGGCCTGGAACAGCACGACGCGGTCGACGAGCCCGGCCTCCAGCAGCGAGGCCGCGAGCCCGGCGCCGCCCTCGCAGAGCACGCTGCCCACCCCTTCGGCCGCGAGCAGGCGCAGGCAGGCGGCGAGGTCGAGCGCGCCCCTCGCCTCCGGGCAGGGCAGGGTACGCGCGCCGAGCGCCGTCCAGGCGTCCCGCGCCGCCGCCGGCGCGTCCGCGCCGTGCAGGAGCCACACCGGCTGACCGGTGGCGGTCGCGCCCAGGCGGCTCGCGCTCGGCGTCCTCAGCCGGGGGTCGATCACCACCCGCGCCGGCTGGCGTCGCGCGCCGACGCCGCGCGCGTCGAGCGAGGGGTCGTCGGCCGCCGCCGTGCCGACGCCCACCATCACCGCGTCGGCCCGCGCCCGCATGGCGTGCACCCGCCGGCGCGCGTCGGGCCCCGTGATCCAGCGGCTTTCCCCGGTCCGCGTGGCGATCCGCCCGTCGAGGGTGGTGGCGAGCTTCAGCGTCAGATGCGGCCGGCCACGCGCGATCCGGCTCAGGAACCCCTCGTTGACCGCCCGCGCCTGCGCCGCCCCGAGCCCCGTCTCGACCGCGACCCCGGCGGCCGCGAGCCGCGCGAACCCGCGCCCCGAGACCCGCGGGTCGGGGTCCGAGAGCGGGCAGACCACGCGGGCGATCCCGGCGGCCACCAGCGCGTCGGCGCAAGGCGGCGTCAGCCCGTGGTGGGCGCAGGGCTCCAGCGTGACGTAGGCGCTCGCCC
This sequence comes from Paracoccaceae bacterium, assembly GCA_050330995.1. GTDB lineage: Bacteria > Pseudomonadota > Alphaproteobacteria > Rhodobacterales > Rhodobacteraceae > Thermohalobaculum. The sequence goes on along the minus strand of JBHJHI010000053.1, from coordinate 65,769 downwards.
CGGTGGCCGGCTCGCCGCGGGCGGCGAGGGCGGCGAGGGCCACGGCCTCGGCGTGCGGCCGCCCGCCCGGCGCGGTGACGCCGCGGGCCAGGAGGCGCCCGTCGCGCACGATCAGCGCCGCGACCGCGGGGTTGGGCGAGGTGGTGCCGACCGCGCGGCGCGCGAGCGCGAGCGCCGCGGCCATCCAGCGGGCGTCCGAAGGCGCGTCGCCGGCCGGCCGGCCCGCGCCGGTCATCGCCTCAGGCGCCGCCCGGCTCGCGGCTCGGGCGCAGCTCGGAGACGAACTCCTCGAAATCGGCCACTTCCTGGAAGTTCTTGTAGACCGAAGCGAAGCGCACGTAGCCGACGGTGTCCACGCGCGCGAGGCTCTCCATCACGATCTCGCCGATCGTCGTCGAAGGGATGTCGACGTCGCCCATGCTCTCCAGCCGTCGGACGATGCCGGAGATCATCTGCTCGACGCGCTCGCTCTCGATCGGGCGCTTCTGCAGCGCGATCTTGATCGAGCGCGCGAGCTTGTCGCGGTCGAACGGCTCGCGCCGGCCGTTCTTCTTGATGACGACGAGGTCGCGCAGCTGCACGCGCTCGTAGGTAGTGAAGCGCCCGCCGCAGGAGGGGCAGAGCCGCCGGCGCCGGATCGCGACGTGGTCCTCGGCCGGGCGCGAGTCCTTCACCTGCGTGTCGACGTTGCCACAGAACGGGCAGCGCATGGCCAGGCTCCTTCCCCTTTCGCGGCGCCACCTTACGCGCTTGACGCGAGGACGGCGAGAGATGGGGCGAATTTGTCGCCGTGGCGCAATATGCGCGGCAAGGACGCAACATCGCGCGGGCGGGACGGCGAGCGGCTCGTGCGGGAATCGCCCTCATGCCGCGCTATCTCCCGACGGCGCGAGGTTCCTGGAGAGAGACATGACCGCCCGTCCCACGCCGCCGCGCCGGTTGCCCGCCCTCCTCGCCGCGCTCGCGCTCGCCGCCTGCGGCACCGGGTCCGGGGCGCCGCGCACGCCGGCGCCCGCCGTGCGGGCGAGCGCCGCGCCCGCGAGCCTCGACCCGGAGGCGCGCGAGGCCGCGGCCCTCTACGCGCGGATCGAGGACGCGATGCTCGCGGGCTACCGCGAGGGACCGAAGCTCTGGATCCCCGCCGATCGCGTGGCCGACTACCGCGACTGGCCGCGCGCGCACGCGGCCCCCGCCCGGTCCGGCGCGCACGGCGGGCGCTACCTGCTCACCCGCGTGAACCCGAGGGGGGCCGCGGCCTACCGCGCCTACGCGGCTTCGCCCTCGATCCCGCCCGGCACGGTGCTCGCGATGGAGAGCTTCTCCGTCGAGGCCGGCGAGCCCCGGCCGGGGCCGCTCTACTTCATGGAGAAGGTCGAGGACGGCGTCAGCCCGGAGACGAACGACTGGTACTACTACCTCGTCGGCGCCGACGGCGTGCCGATCGCGGCCGACGTGGCGAGCGCCTGCAACGCCTGCCATCAGGAGCAGTACGGCGATCAGGGGAATCTGGCCTATCCGCCCGAGCGGGTCCGCGTCCGGCGCTGAGCGGGCGCCCTCACGCCTCGACGGCGCGGCTGCCGAGCGGCGTGATCCCGCCCGTGGCGGAGAGGCGGACGACGAAGATCTCGCCCGAGCGCGCGTGACGGCCCAGCATGGCCGCGACCAGGCCCGGATGCGTGACCAGCACCGCGGTCGTCTCCGGGGGCAGCGCGACGAGGCGAGCCGCGAGCGTCTCGACCCGCGCCCCGGCCTCGCCGTCGGCCAGGGGGTCGAGCAGCGCCAGCGTCTCCACCGCGCCGAGGTCGAGCAGCCGCGCGGTGTCGAGGCAGCGGCAGTAGCGGCTCGACAGCACCCGGTCGATCGAGGCGTCGGCCGCGCGCAGGAGCGCGCCCGCCTTCTGCGCCTGCGCCCGGCCGATGTTCGAGAGGTTGCGCTGCGTGGCGCAGTCGCCGGGGTCGAGGGTCGCCGGGTCCTCGGCGCCCGGCGCGACGGCATGGGTCATGATCGCGTGGGTGCGCCACTCGCCGAGGCGCTCGAACGGGCCGATCGCGGCACGCGGGCCGGAGGCGGGGAGCATGCCCGCTCCGGCGAGCGCGCCCGCTCCGGCGAGCACGCCGCGACGGGTCGGTCCTCGAAGCGGATGTCTCATGGGAAATTGCGTTACGACGGCGCGCGCCCGCGAGACAAGCCGCGACGAGCCTCGCCGACGGGATCAGGCATCGGGCGGGGCGTAGGCGACCTCGCCCTCGAAGCGTTCGCCGCAGACCTCGCCGCGATAGCCGAAGCGCCCGCGCCCGCCCCAGGCGATCTGCACGCGCGACTGCGCCTGGCGCTCGGCCCGGATCGGGTCGTCGAGGAAGGCCAGCTCGCTGATCACGAGCGTCAGCTCGCGGTGGCGCAGGTGCGGGTTCTCGTCGAGGAAGCCGACCAGCGACGCCTCGCTCGGGGGGCGGCAGCGGAACACGTGCAGGTGGTTGGCGGTGTCGAAGGCGAAGGAGTTGAACTTGCCCGCCGAGCGCGGCAGCTCGCGCCAGCGCCCCGCCTGCCGGTCGTAGAGGAAGACGTGCGCGAGCGGGTTCTTGTGCGGCACGGTGTACATGCCGTAGCCGCCGAGCTTCCAGGGGTTGATGCGCTCGTTCGCGACGAGGCTCAGGTGCGTGGCCACCCAGCCGACGTGCAGCGCGAGGAGCACGACCACGAGCGCCCAGAGCCGCCCCGGCGCCGTCCCGCGCGCGGGCAGGCCGAGCCGTGCCGCGATCGCTGATCCGGGGGAGGGGCTAGAGGACATGGGCCACCACGGTGCCGATGCCGACCGCGTCGAGCGCCAGCAGCGCGAGGCAGGCGGCGCAGAGCCAGGGGCGCATGCTGTAGCCGAAGGCGATGGTGAGCAGCGCCACGTTGAGTACCTGGAAGTTCATCTCGTCGGCGAACAGCCCGGCCCCGAGCAGGAAGCCGACCTCGACGAACAGGAACAGAAGGCTCCTGAGCCCCGCGAGCAGCAGGAGCCCGACCCCGATCTGCCACGCCACAAGGAACGTCCCGAGCGCGCGGTGCGCCGCGCAGGAGCCCTGCGCCGCCGCCTCGCCGCAGAGGAAGGCGAACATCCGCTCGGTCGGCTCGCCGTGCAGGCTCAGGTAGGTGATGTAGCTGCCGTCGAGATAGGTGCCCGCCAGCAGCTTCTGCGCCGCGGCCGCGAGCATGACCACGCCGAGCGTCGCGCGCAGGTACCAGCGGAAGAGATCGCTCTCCCACCAGCGCGCGCCGAAGGCGGCGGCAACGGGCAGCGTCCAGACGCTGAGCCAGCCGTGGTTGTGGTAGGCCGCCCACTTGGTCGCGGCGTAGACGACGAGGCAGGCGCCGAACAGCGCGAGGGCCGGCCGGCTGAACCGCGCGACGAGCACGCCCGGGGTCGCGAGCGCCATGCCCGCGCTCGCCGCGACGAGGTGCCAGCGCTCGAAGCGCAGGTTGCCCTCGAGATCGAGCGCCGTCTCGACCAGCACCGAGAGCATCGCGACGGCGGCGGCGAGGCGCAGATAGAAGCCGAGACGCTCCTCGGAGAGCGTCCCGGTCCCGAGCGCGAACCCGAGGCGGCCGTGCGCGACGTCGGTCATGGCGCGGCGTGCCTCCCCGGCGGCGCGGCTCCTGTCCCGGGGAGGGACAGAAGCCGTTCGCGCCATGGTTGTCCATGGCCTACCCGAGGGAAGGGCGCGGCCCGCGTCGGGCCGCGCGCCGGGGTGTTGCGCCGAGGCAGCGGCCGCGGCGCCTCGGGGGCGCCCCGCCAGGGCGTCAGAGCGCTTGGTAGATCGGGAAGCGTCCCGTGAGCGCCAGCACCTTCTCCTTGACCGTCTTCTCGACGCCCTCGTTGCCCTCGGGGCCGTTGGCGGCGAGGCCGTCGATCACCTCGACGATGAGGCGCGCGACCTCGCGGAACTCCTCCGCGCCGAAGCCGCGCGTCGTGCCCGCCGGCGAGCCGAGGCGCAGGCCGGAGGTCTTCATCGGCGGCTCGGGGTCGAAGGGGATGCCGTTCTTGTTGCAGGTGATGTGCGCGCGGAGCAGCGCCTGCTCGGCGATGTCGCCGGTGACGCCCTTGGGACGCAGGTCGACGAGGCAGAGGTGGGTGTCGGTGCCCTTGGTGACGATGTCGAGCCCGCCCTTCATCAGCTCGTCGGCCATGGCCTGCGCGTTCTCGATCACCTGCGCGATGTAGGCGCGGTACTCGGGGCGCAGCGCCTCGCCGAAGGCGATCGCCTTGGCGGCGATCACGTGCATCAGCGGCCCGCCCTGGAGGCCCGGGAACACGGCCGAGTTGAACTTCTTGGCCAGCGCCTCGTCGTTGGTGAGGATGATGCCGCCGCGCGGGCCGCGCAGCGTCTTGTGCGTGGTCGAGGTCGCGACATGGGCGTGGTCGAGCGGGTTCGGGTGGTGCCCGCCGGCGACGAGGCCCGAGAAGTGGGCCATGTCGACATGCAGGATCGCGCCCACCGAATCGGCGATCTCGCGGAACTTGGCGAAGTCGATCTGACGCGGCACGGCCGCGCCGCCGGCGTAGATAAGTTCCGGCTTGTGCTCCTCGGCGAGCTTGGCGACCTGGTCGTAGTCGATGCGGTGGTCCTCGGTGCTGACGCCGTACTGCACCGCGTTGAACCACTTGCCCGAGAGGTTGGGCTTCGCGCCGTGGGTCAGGTGCCCGCCCGAGGCGAGGTCCATGCCGAGGATGGTGGCGCCGGGCTTGATGGTCGCGAGCATCACCGCCTGGTTGGCCTGCGCGCCCGAGTGCGGCTGCACGTTGGCGTACTGGCAGTTGAAGAGCTGGCAGATGCGCTCGATGGCGAGCTTCTCGACCACGTCGACGTGCTGGCAGCCCGCGTAGTAGCGCCGGCCCGGATAGCCTTCGGCGTACTTGTTGGTCATCACCGAACCCTGCGCCTGCATGACGGCTCGGCTCGCGATGTTCTCCGAGGCGATCAGCTCGATCTCGTCCTGCTGGCGGCGAAGCTCGCCGACCATCGCCTCGAACACGTCGGCGTCGCGCTCGGCGAGGCTGTCGCTGAAGAAGCCGGGATCCTTAGTCTGCGCGTCCATGGCGTTCCTTCTCCCTAGGTCGTGTCTGCGACGTCAATCTAACGATGACGCTCGCGCGACACACGCACGAAGACGCCACGACATGGCCCGGCATCGGCGCGATTTCGTCTGTCGAAAGCGAGCGGGCTCGGTTAGGGCCAGTCGAGCGCGTCCGGGCCGGCGCGGCGGTGACGGGGAGAGGCGGGGTGGCTTTCGAGCGGCTCTCGATCCTGGCGAGCGAGGCGCCCGACGCGCAGGCCGCCTGCGCCATGCTGCGCACGCGCCACGGCCACGTCGCGCCCCCGGAGGCCGACTGCATCGTCGCCTTGGGCGGCGACGGCTTCATGCTCCAGGTGCTGCACGAGACCATGCACCTCGACCGCCCGGTCTACGGCATGAACCGCGGCACGGTCGGGTTCCTGATGAACCAGTACGCCCCCGAAGGCCTGCCCGACCGGCTCGCGCGCGCGAGAAACGCGGTTATCAACCCGCTGCGCATGACCGCGCGGCGTACCGCGGACGGCGAGGTCGCCGCGCTCGCCATCAACGAGGTCGCGCTGCTTCGCGAGACGCGCCAGGCGGCCAAGATCCGGGTCTCGATCGACGGCGAGGTGCAGCTCGACGAGCTGATCTGCGACGGGGTGATGCTGGCCACGCCCGCGGGGTCGAGCGCCTACAACTTCTCCGCGCACGGGCCGATCATCCCGATCAACGCGCGCCTCCTCGCGCTCACGCCCGTGGCGGTGTTCCGCCCCCGGCGCTGGCGCGGCGCGCTGCTGCCCTTCGAGGCGAAGGTCCGTCTCGATATCCTCGAGCAGCACAAGCGCCCGGTCTCGGCCACGGCCGATCACGTCGAGGTGCGCGACGTCGGCTCGGTCGACATCGCGCTCGCCCACGATATCCGCATGCATCTGCTCTACGACCCCGGCCACAGTCTGGAAGAGCGTATCATTCGTGAACAATTCGTGGTCTGAGAGTTCCAATTCGAGAGGATATTCAGAGTTGCTGCAACCTATACGTGTTCTTTGTTTCTCCATTTCTCTCGTTGACTTTGTCGATGCCGAGGTGTGTGATGCACTTAGGTCGGGAGTATAGGTACGATGGGTGATCGGGGCGCGGTCTCGCGGTTCGTGAGGGGCGAGAAGGGGGCGATCAGCCTCGAATGGCTCGCGCTCCTGGGCATCGTGCTCGCCGCCGGCACCGCCGTGCTCGCCTACGTCGGGCCGAGCATGGTCCACGCGCTGGAAACCGCCGCCGAGGAAGACGTCCGCGCCCATGCCGAAGACGGGGGCTTCGGCATGGGCGGAAGCCAGGGCCGCTCCGGCGGCGGGGGTGGCGGCGGCTTCGCGGTCGGCGGAGGGGGCGGGGCCTCCGAGCCGCGCCCGCTCTACTATCCCGATCGACCGGAGCACGCCTTCGACGACGCCGCCGCGACCGCCGCGGTCAGCATCGGGCTGCCGGGCGACCTCGGCGGCGCCGGCGCCTTCGAGCCCGACATCGCCGAGCCCGCCGCCGGCGGGGGCGCCGCGCCGAGCCTCGGCGCGCTCCGCCTCGGCACCGACGGGCCGGGTATCTCGGGGCCGGGCGTCTCGCTCGATGCGGATGCGGTTTGCGAGACCGGCGGGGGGGCGGGCGCGGACAACCCCTGGCTCTCGGAGAGCCTGCGTGTCTCGAACGGCTGCGGCGGGGCGGAGACGACCGCCGGGGACGCCCCGCGGCCCTGACACGAGCGAAACTCGCTACGGAGCCACGCGTCCGCGATCGACGGAGCCGTCCGGACGCCGTTGGCCCCCGCCGGATCGGAGCCGGCGTGTCCCGGCGGTTCGACCGGGACGGTTCGAACCCACGGGCTGGCTCGATGGCGGATCGGTTCTCCGGGATCTCGCGAACGACCGCCTCCTCCCGGAACGGCGCGGCCGGGGACGCGGGCGCCCCGGCCGATCCACCGTCTCCCGTCCCCGCCCCGTTACGACGACGCCCGATCGTCCCGATCGGGCGGGGCTCGTCCGGGCGGCGCAGCGACGCGCCGGCCTTCCCGGTCGTCACCCGGTGTTCCCTCGGCACGCCGCCGCGGCGCCGCCCCGGGGGCGGCTCTCCGGCGGTTGACGCCTCGGCCCGCGGGGTCCATCCCGTCGACGGACGGTGCGGGAGCGCTCGTCACGCGACGAGCGACGGCGTGGGCCAGGCGCTCGGAAGCGCCGGCGAACGAGGCGCGGACGGATAGGGCGCGCCCGAGCGCGTGACGGACGGAGCGCTCGCGGGCGCGCGACAGCTGGAGACGCGCATGACGGTCGGCGAGCAGTTGCGCTGGTGGGGGCTCGGGCTCGCGGTCACGCTGCTGCTGGTCTGGCTCCTGGCCAACCCGCTTCTGCCCTTCCTGCTGGGCGCGGCGATCGCCTATCTCGCCGATCCCCTCGCCGACCGGCTGGAGCGCGCCGGGCTCTCGCGGATGATGGCCACCGTCGCGCTCAGCGTCGGCATCGCCGGCACGCTGTTCGGCCTCGCGACCCTGCTCGTGCCCGCGGTGGTCGGCCAGATCCGCAGCCTGATCGAGAACGCGCCGAGCTATCTCGGGGCCGCGCAGGACCTCGTCGGCGCCTACGTCCCCGAGGTCCGCCGCGACGACGCGCTGTTCGACCAGCTCGCCCAGACGGTGCGCGAGCGCGCCAAGGACTGGTCGATGAGCGCGCTCGACACGCTGTGGACCGGCTCGCTCGCCGTGGTCGACTTCCTCTCGCTCGCCGTCATCACCCCAGTCGTCGGCTTCTACATGCTCTACGACTGGGACAACATGATCGGCACGCTCGACGAGCTGGTGCCGCGTCAGCACCGCGCCACCATCCGCCGCCTCGCCATCGAGCTCGACGACGTGCTCGCCGGCTTCGTGCGCGGCCAGCTCACCGTCTGCACGATCCTCGGGCTGTTCTACGCGGTCGCGCTGACGATCGTGGGACTGAACTTCGGGCTGATCGTCGGGCTGTTCGCGGGGCTGATCAGCTTCATTCCGTTCATCGGCTCGATCGTCGGCGGCGCGATCTCGATCGGCATCGCGATCGGCCAGTTCTGGGGCGATCCGGTCTGGATCGCGATCGTGGCCGCGATCTTCGTCGCCGGCCAGGCGGTCGAGGGCAACTACCTCACCCCGAAGCTCGTCGGCGGGCACGTCAAGCTCCATCCCGTCTGGCTGATGCTGGCGCTCTCGGTCGGCGGCTACCTGATGGGCTTCGTGGGTCTGCTGATCGCGGTGCCGGCGGCGGCGGCGGTCGGCGTGCTCGCGCGTTTCCTGGTCGCGCAGTACAAGCGCGGCCGGCTCTATCGCGGCGTCGAGGTGCCGGGGCCCGCGGGCGCGATCGCGCCGGGCACCGCGCTCGACGCCGAGACCGCCTTCGTGCGCGGCGGGCCGGACGATCGGGCGGACGACCGGAAGACCTCCGACGACGGCGCCGCGGGCGGCGACCGCGGCGCGCCCGACGAGAGCGCGTGAGGGACGGCGCCGAGATGCCCGAGGCGGCCGCGCGGCCGATGCAGTTGCCGCTCTCCATGCCGGTGCGCGCCGCCCTCGGGCTCGCCGATTTCCACGTCTCGCCCGTCAACGCAGAGGCGGTGGCCTTCGTGCGCGAGCCGGAGCTGTGGCCCTCGGGCCGGCTCGCGCTGGTCGGCCCGAAGGGCGCGGGCAAGACCCATCTCGTCCACGTGCTGATCGCCGACCACGAGGAGGACGCGGTCGCCCTCGTCGACGCGCGCTTCGTCGACGCGGCCGCCGCCCCGGCGCTCGCGGGCGCCGCCGTCGTGGTGGTCGAGGACGTGGACGGCTTCGCCCGCCTCGACGCGCGTCAGGCGCGCGCGGCCGAGGACGGGCTGTTCCATCTCTACAACTTCTGCGCCGCGCGCGGCACGCGGCTCCTGCTTACCGGGCGCGAGGTCCCGGTGCGCTGGCCCGCGGCCACGCCCGATCTCGCCTCGCGCCTCGCCACCCTCGCCGTCGTGCGCATCGGCGCGCCGGACGACGCGCTCCTGGCCTCGGTCCTGCTCAAGCACGCGCGCGATCGCGGCCTCGACCCCGCGCCGCTGGCGGTGGACTGGACCGCCCAGCGCATCGAGCGCAGCTTCGCCGCCGCGCTCCGCGCCGCCGAGGCCTTCGACCGCGAGGCCGCCCGGCGCCAGCGCCGCCACGTCAGCCAGCCGCTCGCCGCGGTCGCGCTGCGCGCCGCCGGCCTCGTCGACGACGAACCCGGCGGACCCGAGGGCAACGATTCCCCCGCCGCCGACGTCCCCTCCGAAGACCGCCCCCCCGGACACCGCCCTTCCGACGCCTCCATCGCCCGCCGACCTCCCCACGACCGCCGCCCGTCCCCCGAGCCGGAGTGAGCCGCTGCGCGCCGATTTACTGAACCCCGCCGAGACCCCGGTCCCGTCCGAGCACCGCGTCGAGATCGACCGCGAGAGCCCACAGCGCTTCTTCAACCGCGAGCTGTCCTGGCTCGGCTTCAACTGGCGCGTACTCGAAGAGGCCGAGAACGAGCGCCACCCGCTGCTCGAACGGCTCCGCTTCCTGTCGATCTCGGGCAACAACCTCGACGAGTTCTACAGCGTGCGCGTCGCCGGCCTGCGCGCGCAGGTCGCGGCGGACGTCGACGCGCGCTCGATCGACGGGCTGACGGCGAGCCAGCAACTCGCGCGCATCGACGCCGACGCCGAACGGCTGCAGGACGAGCAGCAGCGTGTCTGGCGCGCGCTTCGCGCCGAGATGGCCGAACAGGGCATCCACGTCCTCGACGCGGGCGAGATGACGAAGGCCGAGGCCGGGGCGATGGAGGCCTACTTCATCGCCCAGGTGTTCCCCGTGCTCTCGCCGCTTGCGATCGACCCGGCCCACCCCTTCCCCTTCATCGCCACCGGCTCGATGGCGCTCGCGCTCGGCCTCGAGCGCGAGCGCGACGGCGAGCCGCTCGACGCGCTGATCCCGGTGCCGCCCCAGCTCAAGCGCTTCGTGCGCCTGCCCGAGCGCGGCGACGGCGCCATCCGCTTCCTGCCGCTCGAGGTGCTCCTGCGCCTGTTCCAGGACCAGCTGTTCCCCGGCTACCGGCTGAAGGGCGACTGCCTGTTCCGGATCCTGCGCGACAGCGACATCGAGGTGGAGGAGGAGGCCGAGGACCTCGTCGCCGAGTTCGAGACCGCCCTCAAGCGCCGCCGCCGCGGCGAGGTGGTCCGCCTCAAGATGACGGCGGGCGCACCGGCGGGCTTGCGCGATCTGATCATCGACGAACTCGGCACCACCGCCGAGGAGACCACCGAGGTCGAGGGCATCGTCGGCGTCGCGGCGCTCTCAGAGCTGGTGATCGACGACCGCCCCGACCTCAAGTTCACCCCCTACAACCCGCGCCTGCCCGAGCGAGTGCGCGACCACGACGGTGACATCTTCGCCGCGGTGCGCGCCAAGGACATGCTGCTCCACCACCCCTACGAGTCCTTCGAGATCGTTGTGCAGTTCATCCAGCAGGCCGCGCGCGACCCGAACGTGATCGCGATCAAGCAGACACTCTACCGCACCTCCAAGGACAGCCCGATCGTCGAGGCGCTCTGCGAGGCGGCCGAGGACGGCAAGTCGGTCACCGCGCTCGTCGAGCTGAAGGCCCGCTTCGACGAGGCCGCCAACATCCGGCAGGCCCGCGCCCTTGAACGCGCCGGCGCGCAGGTCGTGTTCGGCTTCGTCGACCTCAAGACCCATGCCAAGATCTCGACGGTCGTGCGCCGCGAGGGGTCGGAGCTGGTGACCTACACACACTTCGGTACGGGCAACTACCATCCCAACACCGCGAAGATCTACACCGACCTCGCGCTGTTCACCTGCTCGGAGCCGCACGGGCGCGACGCGGCCAAGATCTTCAACTACACGACCGGCTATGCCGAGCCGACCGGGCTCGAGAAGGTGCAGTGCGCGCCGCTCACGCTCAAGAAGACGCTGATCGCGCTGATCGAGGCCGAGGCCGAGCACGCCCGCGCCGGCCGGCCCGCCCGGATCTGGGCCAAGATGAACTCGCTGATCGAGGCCGACGTGATCGACGCGCTCTACGCCGCGTCGCAGGCCGGCGTGCGCATCGACCTCGTCGTGCGCGGCATCTGCGGGCTGCGGCCGGGGGTCGAGGGGCTGTCGGAGACCGTCCGCGTCAAGTCGATCGTCGGGCGCTTCCTCGAACACTCGCGCGTCGCCTGCTTCGGCGCGGGCCACGGCCTGCCCTCGCCCGAGGCGCGCCTGTTCATCTCCTCGGCCGACTGGATGAGCCGCAACCTCAACCGCCGGGTCGAGACGCTGGTCGAGATCGAGAACCCGACCGTGCGCGATCAGCTCATGGAGCAGGTGATGGCCGCGAACCTCCGCGACGAGGCGCAATCCTGGGTGCTGATGCCCGACGGGGCCTGGCGCCGCGCCGCGGTCGACGAGGGCGAGCCGCCGTTCAACGCCCACGAGTTCTTCATGAAGCACCCCTCCCTCTCGGGACGCGGGCGCTCGGGCACGGCCGACGCGCCGCGCCTCGCGCGCGTGCTCGGCCGCGAGGCGCGCGCCGGCGCGCAGGGGCGCGCGCACGATGGCCCGTCCGACGCCGACGAGGCGTCCGACCGATCCAGGCACGCCGCGGGCCAAGTGCCCGAGAGCGCGGCGGGCGGCCGCGCGTGAGCCCCGAGGACCGCTCCATCGCGACGGGCGATCTCGGGCTCGGCGCGCGCTCCTTCGGCCCGCCCGGCAGCCGCCCCGGGCACGTCGGTGGCCGTATCGGCGTGGTCGACGCCGGCTCCAACAGCGTGCGCCTCGTGGTCTACGAGGGGGGCGCGCGCAGCCCCTCGGTGATCTTCAACGAGAAGGCCACCTGCGCGCTCGGCGCCGGGCTCGCGCGCACGGGGCGGCTCAACCCCGAGGGCCGCGCGCGCGCGATGGCAGCGCTGCACCGCTTCGGCGCGGTCGCCGAGCACCTGGGCGTGGGTACCATGGCCGGCATCGCCACCGCCGCGATCCGCGAGGCCGAGGACGGCCCGGCGTTTCGCGACCTGGTCGAGGCCGCGACCGGCATCCGCCTCGCGATCGCCACCGGCGCGGACGAGGCGCGCTACGCCATGCTCGGCGTGCTGTTCGGCGACCCGCAGGCGAGCGGCGTGGTCGCCGATCTCGGCGGCGCGTCGATGGAACTCGGCATCGTCGCGGACGGCGCGCCGGGGCAGGGGGTGACGACGCCGCTCGGACCGCTCAGGCTCGAGGCCCTCGCCGATCCGGAGGCCGAGATCGCCGAGCGTCTCGACGCGGTGCCGGAGGCCTTTCGCGACGCGGGCGAGCGGCTGATCCTGGTCGGCGGCGCCTGGCGCGCGCTCGCGCGGGCGGACATGGAGCGGCGCGGCTACCCGCTGAAGGTGCTGCACGAATACGCGCTTTCGGCCGAGCGGGCCCACGACCTCGCGCGCTGGGCGAAGAAGCGCAGCCCGAGCGAGCTGGCCGCCCTCGACGGCGTCTCAGAGAGCCGCGCGGCCAACCTGCCGCTGACCGCGCGGCTGCTGCGCGGCCTCCTCGTCGCCCTCGCGCCGCGCGAGGTGGCGATCTCGGCCTTCGGCCTGCGCGAGGGCGTGGCCTACGAGGCGATGGCGCCGGGGATACGCGCGCAGGACCCCCTCGTCGCCGCCGCGCGCGAGATGGAGCGCGTCAACGCGCGGGCCTACGGCTTCGGCGCGGAACTCGGCGCCTGGGCGATCGCCGCTCTCCCCCCCGCCAACCCGCGCGAGGCGCGGCTGATGCGGGCGGCCGCTCATCTCGCCGACATCGCCTGGCGCACCCATCCCGACCATCGCGTCGCGAGCGCCTGGGAGGCGGCGACGCGCTCGAACCTGACCGGGCTCGGCCACGAGGGGCGCGTGTTCCTGGCCCTGGCGCTCGCCGCGCGCTACCGCCGCGCCAAGCAGCTCGCCCGCGACGCGCCGGCCGCCGGTCTCGTCGACGAGGCGGCCGCGCGCCGCGCGGTGGCGCTCGGGCTCGCGCTCCGCCTCGGCTGCTCGCTCTCGGCCTGCGTGCCCGGCGTGCTTTCCGCCTCGCGCCTCGTCGACGACGGCGAGCGGCTCTCGCTCTCTTTGGACGAGCGCGTCGCCGAGATGGCGGGCGAGGACAGCGACAAGGCACTCGCCCAGCTCGCCCGGCATATGAACCGCCGGACCGGCGACTTGATCGTGCGGCGCATGTAAAAAGAAGGTCCGTTCCCGATCAGGAACGGACCAGTGACCTCCCTCAGACTGGGCTGAGTTCTCTTTTCGTTGCGCGGGGGGAACCGCGTGACCCATTCAAATAGATTACCGACGCGTAAGTCTAGCCTGTGATTATTTTGTGCGCTGCACAACATCTGGCATGCATCCTCGTAAAGTTCGGGCGGAGCGACCGTCGGGGACGCGCCGGCCGCTCTCGGCGCGCTTGCCCGTACGGGACGATCCGCCTACACCGCCCGCGCCGTCGGGCGTGCCCGGTCGATCGCATCGTCTCGCGCGGCGGTCGGCGCGCGTGCCGCGCGACCAGCCGAGCGCGCGTGCCGCGCGACCGTTTCAAGCGCGCGTGCCGCGCGACGCGACCCGAGGGAGCCCGATCCCATGCGCCTGACCCGCTACTTCCTGCCGGTGCTCAAGGAGACGCCCGCCGAGGCGCAGATCGTCTCGCACCGCCTGATGCTGCGCGCGGGCATGATCCGCCAGGCGTCGGCGGGCATCTATTCCTGGCTGCCGCTCGGCTACCGCGTGCTGAAGAACGTCGAGCGCATCGTCCACGAGGAGCAGCAACGCGCCGGCGCCATCCCGGTGCTGATGCCCACCGTCCAGTCGGCCGAGCTCTGGCGCGAGAGCGGGCGCTACGACGCCTACGGCCCGGAGATGCTGCGCATCCGCGACCGCCACGAGCGCGACATGCTGTACGGGCCGACCAACGAGGAGCAGATCACCGAGATCTTCCGCGCCTATTCGGGCTCGTATCGCGACGTGCCGAAGATCCTCTATCACATCCAGTGGAAGTTCCGCGACGAGATCCGCCCCCGCTTCGGCGTGATGCGCGGCCGCGAGTTCCTGATGAAGGACGCCTACTCCTTCGATCTCGACCGCGGGACGGCGACGCACAGCTACCACCGGATGATGGCCGCCTACATCCGAACCTTCGAGCGGATGGGGCTGAAGGCGGTGCCGATGCGCGCCGAGTCCGGCCCGATCGGCGGCGATCTCGCGCACGAGTTCCTGATCCTCGCCGAGACCGGCGAATCGGAAGTCTTCCTCTCGCGCCACATGGCCGAGCTGTCGCTCGGGCGTCGCAGGGTCGACTACGACGACCCCGAGCAGTGCCGCGCGATCTTCGAGGAGTGGACCTCGGCCTACGCCCGCACCGACGACACCCACGACCAGGCGGCCTTCGAGGCCGAGGTGCCCGAAGGCGAGCGCGTCACCGCGCGCGGCATCGAGGTCGGCCACATCTTCTATTTCGGCACCAAGTATTCCGAACCGCTCGGCGCGATGATCACGAACCGCGACGGCGAGCGCGTGCCCGTCCACGGCGGCAGCTACGGCATCGGCGTCAGCCGCCTCGTCGGCGCGGTGATCGAGGCGAGCCACGACGACCGCGGCATCGTCTGGCCCGAGGCGCTGACCCCGTTCCCGGTCTCGATCGTCAACCTCAAGCAGGGCGACCCCGACTGCGACGCGGCCTGCGAGGGGCTGGAGCGGGCGCTCGCCGGGCGCGGTCTGGAGGCGTTCTACGACGACCGCGAGGAGCGCGCGGGCGCCAAGTTCGCCACCCAGGAGCTGATCGGCATCCCCTGGCGGATCGCCGTCGGCCCGCGCGGGCTCGAGGCCGGCACGGTGGAGCTGGCCTCGCGGCGCACGGGCGAGACCGAGGCGCTGTCGGCCGAGGCCGCCGTCGCGCGGCTGGCCTCGATCTACGCCGATGTCTGAGATCACCGCAGCGGAGGCGGCCGGCCGGGGCGCGGGCGCGTTCTCGCGGCTCGAATGGATGATCGCCTGGCGCTATCTCCGCGCCCGCCGGCGCGAGGGCGTGATCTCGGTGATCGCGGGCTTCTCGCTCGCCGGCATCACCCTCGGCGTCGCGACCCTCATCATCGTCATGTCGGTGATGAACGGCTTTCGCACCGAGCTGGTCGATCGCATCCTCGGCGCGCAGGCCCACATCACCGTGCTGCCCTACGAGCAGGGGAACCTGCTGCCGGACTACGACGCCCTCACCGAGCGCGTGGCCGGCGTCGAGGGCGTCGTCCGCGCCGCGCCGGTGATCGAGCGCCAGGTGCTGGCCTCGGCCGGCGGGGGCAACGCGGGCGTGCTGGTGCGCGGCATGGCGGCGGACGACCTCGCCTCGCTCGACGGCGTCGCCGACCCGGAGGAGGCGCGCGGCTCGCTCGACGGCTTCGGCCCCGGCATCGCCATCGGCGCGGGCGTCGCGCGCACCCTGGGCGTCGGCATCGGCGAGCGGGTCACGCTGGTCAACCCGCGGGGCCAGACCACCCCCTTCGGCACCGCGCCGCGCACCAAAGGCTACGAGGTCGCCTACATCTTCCGCATCGGCATGAGCCAGTACGACAACGCCTACGTCTTCCTGCCGCTCGCCGAGGCGCAGGCCTATTTCAACGCGCCCGACCGGGTCGACGCGGTCGAGGTGATGGTGGACGATCCCCAGGACCTCGGCGGCGTCTCGGCGCGGCTCTACGAGGTGATCGGCGAGGACGCCTATCTCTGGGACTGGCAGCGCGCGAACGGCGCGTTCCTCTCCGCGCTCGACGTCGAGCGCAACGTGATGTTCCTGATCCTGGCGCTGATCATCCTGGTGGCCGCGCTCAACATCATCTCCGGGCTGATCATGCTGGTGAAGGACAAGGGCCGCGACATCGCGATCCTGCGCACGCTCGGGCTGACGCGCGGCGCGGTGCTGCGCGTGTTCTTTCTCTGCGGCGCGGCGATCGGGGTCACGGGCACGGTGCTCGGCACCATCCTCGGCGTCGTCTTCACCCTGAACGTCGCCGAGATCCAGGCGGCGGTGGAGGCGATCAGCGGCACGCAGGTCTGGGACGCCGAGATCCGGATGCTGACGCGCGTGCCGGCGGTGATGGTGGCCTCAGATGTGGTGATGACGGTCTGCCTCGCGCTCGGGCTCAGCTTCCTCGCGACGTGGTATCCCGCGCGCCGCGCGGCGCGGATGGACCCGGTCGAGGCGCTGCGCCATGAATGACGCCGCGCCGGTGGCGACCCCGGCGCTGGTGCTCGACGGGGTCGAGCGCGCTTACGGCGCGGGCGACACCCGCGTCGCGGTGCTCGCGGGCGCGGGTCTCACGCTGATGCCGGGCGAGGCGGTGGCGCTGGTCGCGCCCTCCGGCGCGGGCAAGTCGACGCTCCTGCAGATCGCGGGGCTTCTGGACACCCCCGACGCCGGTACGGTCGCGGTCGCGGGCCGTCCGGTCTCGACCCTCGACGACGCGGCGCGCACGGCCGCGCGGCGCGACGCGATCGGCTTCGTCTACCAGTTCCACCACCTCCTGCCCGAGTTCTCGGCCGAGGAGAACGTGAGCCTGCCCCAGCTCGCCGCCGGCCGGCCTCGGGCGCAGGCGCGGGCGCGTTCGCTCGATCTGCTGACGCGCGTCGGGCTCGGCGGCCGCGCGCATCACCGGCCCTCGGAGCTCTCGGGCGGCGAGCAGCAGCGCGTCGCGATCTGCCGCGCGCTCGCCAACCGCCCGGCGGTGCTGCTCGCCGACGAGCCGACCGGCAACCTCGACCCCGGCACGGCCGGCATCGTGTTCGACGTCCTCGTCGGCCTCGTGCGCGACACCGGCCTCGCGGCGCTGGTGGCCACGCACAACCACGACCTCGCGCGCCGGCTCGACCGCACGGTGACGCTGAAGGACGGCCGCCTTGTCTGACGACGAGGCTCTGCGCCGGCGCTGGCGCGACCTCGTCGAGCGCCGCCTGCCGGAAGCGGCGCGCGAGCGGCCCGAGTGGCCGGTGCGCCTCGACCACTGCTTCGCGCGCGTCCTGCTCGACCACGTCCACGACCGCCCCTGGCGCGAGGCGGTCCGCCCGCCCGCGTGGCGCCATGCCGAGCCCGAGCGCCTCGCGCGGGCGATCGAGACCGGGGAGGCGGTGCTGGAAGGCCGGGCGGACCTCGCCGCGCTGAACGAGCGGTCGCTGCGGCTCAGGGGCAAGCGGTAGGGCGGGCGCGCTCTTGACGGTTCCGCAAGGCGTCGCCTCGCAGAAGGCGGCGGCACGCCGGAGGCCGGAGAGCGTCGATGACCGACGACGCGCGCGACGAGGTCGTCGCCGAGCTGCGCAAGCCCGGCACGCGCCTCGACGGTTTGGAGAGTCGCCTCTCCCGCATCGGGCGGATCGTCGCCACCAAGGACAACGCCTTCACCGCCGTGATCGCCGCGCAGGGGGTGTCCTACGCCGGCGACGCCTTCATCGTGCTGATCCCGAACGCCGCTGGCGCCTTCGACTGACGCCGTCCCGTCAGACGGCCGCCGCCGAACGTCCGCCGATCGCGTTGTCGAGCGCCCAGGCGTCGGCCCCGCGAAAGGCGATCAGCAGCCACGACACCGCGGCGATGATCAGCGAGGGGTAGAACAGCTGCCAGAACGGCGTGGGCTTCTCCCCGGGCAGGTACAGCCAGAACGGATCGACGAAGGCCTGCCAGACGCTCAGCGCCACGAACAGGTTGACGACGAGCTGGAACGGCAGCGTCACCCGGCGCAGCAGCCCGAGCGCGATCAGCACGCCGGCCGCGACCTGCACCCAGCCGAAAGCGATCAGCAGCGCGCCGACGCTGAACAGCCCGCCGTAGAAGCCGTCCGACACCGCCTGCCCGACGCCGGTGTCGAGCCCCTTCACGAGCCCCCACCAGAACAGCAGGCCCCCCATCGCGACGCGCGTCGCCATCAGCGCGAAGCGCTGCGAGGCGGGGCTGCGGGCGGCGGCGTCGACGCGGTCGATGGCGCTCATGGCGGGATCTCCTCTCGGCCCTGACGAGCGCGAGATAGAGGCCGCCCGTCCGTGCGGAAGCGGGCGTCACGCGCGCGTGAGCGCGGCGAGAGCCGCCCTCACCGCTTCCCGGCCGTCATCGCGCAGAGCAGCTCGAACAGCACGGTGGCCCCGGCCATCGCCGTGATTCCGCCCGTGTCGAAGGGGGGCGAGACCTCGACCATGTCGCAGCCGACGATGTCGAGGCCCGCCAGCCGGCGCACCATCCCCTGCGCCTCGCGCATGGTGAGCCCGCCGGCCTCGGGCGTGCCGGTGCCGGGCGCGAAGGCGGGGTCGAGCGCGTCGATGTCGAAGCTCACGTAGACTGGCCCGTCGCCCGTCAGCGCCACCGCCTCGTCGATGCAGGCGCGCCAGCCGCGCTCCTCCACCTCCTCGATCATCATCACCCGCATGCCGCTGTCGTAGGAGAACTGCCAGTGATCGCGCGCGGTCAGCGAGCCGCGGATGCCGATCTGCGCGCAGCGCGCGGGCTCGATCAGCCCCTCGTCGGCGGCGATCTTGAAGGGCGCGCCGTGGTGGAAGCGGCTGCCCAGATAGTCGTCGCCCGTGTCGCAGTGCGCGTCGATCTGGATCAGCCCGACGGGGCGGTCGGCCGCCAGCGCGCGCAGGACCGGCAGCGCGATCGAATGGTCGCCGCCGCAGGTCAGCGGGCGGATGCCCACGGCCTTCATCCGGTCGTAGAAGGCGCGGATCTCGGCCTGCGCCCCGGTCAGCTCGAAGGGCTTCTCCACCCAGGCGTCGCCGATGTCGGCGACGCGGTGCGTCTCGAACGGCGCGACCCCGGTCGCCTGGTTGATCCGCCGGATCAGCGAGGAGGCGTCGCGTACCGCGCGCGGCCCGTGGCGCGTGCCGGGGCGATAGGTGACGCCGCCGTCGAACGGCACGCCGACCACGCCGATGTCGGGCGGATCGGCCTCGAAATCCTCGCGGTAGGGCTGGCGGAAGAAGCTCGGCAGGCCGGTGTAGCGCGGGCGCTGGTAGGTCTCGGTCACGGCGTTCCTCCATCCGGCGAGGCGGCTGCGCCCGCCTCCACGGCCGCAACCTAAGGCGCGCGAGAGGGCGACGGAAACGCCCGGCGTGGCAGAGTGGCCGCTACGCTCGCCGGAGCGGCGCGCGAGCCGCTGTCAAGGCGTTGCGACACTGGCGGACAGGCGCTACCCCTTGTGGTGTGGGGCAGAGAGAGGGCGAGCCATGGTGGTCGAACAGGCAACGAACACCGGACGGCTCCGGCCTTGAGCGCACCCTCCTTCGTCCATCTGCGCGCGCGCTCGGCCTATTCGCTGCTCGAAGGCGCGATCCACGTCAAGGCGCTGCCCGGTCTCGCCGCCAAGCTCGACATGCCCGCGATCGGCCTCGCCGACAGCGGCAACCTGTTCGGCGCGCTGGAGTTCGCGGAAGCCGCGGCCAAGGCGGGCGTACAGCCGGTCATGGGGATCACCCTCGACGTGCAGCACGCCGAGAGCCGCCCTGGCGAGCGCGCCGAGGCGCCGCGCCCGCTCGCGCTCTACGCCAAGGACGAGACGGGCTGGCTCAACCTGATGGCGCTCGCCTCGGACGCCTACCTGCGCTCGGACCCCGGCGTCGACCCCTGCGTCAGGCTCGCCACGCTCGAAGGCCGGGCCGAGGGGCTGATCTGCCTGACCGGCGGGCCGTCGGGCGCGCTCGCGGCCCTGCTCGCCGCGGGCAAGACGGCGCCGGCCGAGGCCCTCGCGCGCCGGCTCTCGGCCGCCTTCCCCGACCGGCTCTACGTCGAGCTGCAGCGCCACGGCGCCGAGGCGGCGCACACGCCGGCCGAAGCCGCGTCCGAGCCCGGTCTCGTCGATCTCGCCTACGCGCTCGATCTGCCGCTGGTCGCGACCAACGAGGCGTTCTTCGCCGATCCCGCGATGTTCGAGGCGCACGACGCGCTGATCTGCATCGGCGAGGGGCGCTACGTGAACGAGAGCGACCGCCGGCGGCTCACGCCCGAGCACTGGCTGAAGCCGGCCGACGCCATGGTCGAGCGCTTCGCCGACCTGCCCGAGGCACTGGAGAACACCGTCGAGATCGCCCGGCGCTGCGCGTTCCGCCCGAAGACGCACGCGCCGATCCTGCCGCGCTTCGCCGAGGACGAGGTCGAGGAACTGCGCCGTCAGGCGAAGGAGGGCCTCGCCGCCCGTCTCGACGCCATCGAGCCCGCCGCGCCGCACACCGACTACGAGGCGCGGCTCGACTACGAGCTGTCGGTGATCGAGGGCATGGGCTTTCCCGGCTACTTCCTGATCGTCGCCGACTTCATCAAGTGGGCGAAGGCGCGCGCCATTCCCGTCGGCCCCGGCCGCGGCTCGGGCGCGGGCTCGCTGGTGGCCTACGCGCTCACCATCACCGACCTCGATCCGCTCCGCTACGGCCTCTTGTTCGAGCGCTTCCTGAACCCCGAGCGCGTGTCGATGCCCGACTTCGACATCGACTTCTGCATGGAGCGGCGCGAGGAGGTGATCGACTACGTGGCCGACGCCTACGGCCGCGACCGCGTCGCGCAGATCATCACCTTCGGCGCGCTGATGTCGAAGGCGGCCGTGCGCGACGTCGCGCGCGTGCTGCAACTCCCCTTCGCCGTCGGCGACCGCCTCTCCAAGCTGATCCCGATGGAGGGGGTGAAGCCCGTGCCGATCGCGCGCGCGCGCAAGGAGGAGCCGCGTTTCCAGGAGGAGGCCGACCGCGACGAGACCGTCGCCTTCCTGCTCGACGTCGCCGAGCGGATCGAGGGGCTGTTCCGCAACGCCTCGACCCACGCCGCGGGCGTAGTGATCGGCGACCGGCCCCTGGAGCAGCTGGTGCCGCTCTACCAGGACCCGAAGGCGCCGATGCCGGCGACGCAGTACAACATGAAGTGGGTCGAGCAGGCCGGGCTCGTGAAGTTCGACTTCCTCGGGCTGAAGACCCTGACGGTGATCCAGAGCGCGCTCGACCTGCTCGCCGCCTCCGGCACGCCGATCGACCTCGCCAGGATACCGCTCGACGACCCCGCGACCTACGCGCTCTACGGCCGCGCCGACACGGTCGGCGTGTTCCAGGTGGAATCGGCCGGCATGCGCGACGCGCTGCGCCAGCTCGGCCCGACCTGTCTTGAGGACATCATCGCCCTGGTCGCGCTCTATCGTCCGGGGCCGATGGAGAACATCCCCGTCTACTGCGACGTCAAGAACAAGCGGCGCGCGCGCGCCTCGATCCACCCGCTGATCGACGGGGTCCTCGACGAGACGCAGGGCATCATCGTCTACCAGGAGCAGGTGATGGAGATCGCCCGCAAGATGGCGGGCTACTCGCTCGGGCAGGCCGACATGCTGCGCCGCGCCATGGGCAAGAAGATCCAGGCGGCGATGGACGCCGAGCGGCCCAAGTTCCTCGCCGGCGCCGCCAAGAACGGCGTCGACAAGGAGAAGGCGCTCGAAGTCTGGTACCTGCTCGACAAGTTCGCGAACTACGGCTTCAACAAGTCCCATGCGGCCGCCTACGGGCTGGTGAGCTACCAGACCGCGTGGCTGAAGGCGAACCACCCGGTCGAGTTCATGGCCGCGGTGATGAACAACGACCTCGCCCTGACCGACAAGCTCGCCGCCATGGTGGCCGAGACGCGCCGGCTCGGCATCGAGGTGGCGCCGCCCTGCGTCAACCGCTCGGGCGCGCTCTTCACCGTCCGCGAGGGACGCATCGCCTACGCCCTCGGCGCGCTCAAGGGCGTCGGCGTCGAGGCCATGCGTCTCGTCGAGCGCGCGCGCGCGGCCGGGCCGTTCGCCGATCTGTTCGACGTCGCCCGCCGCGGCGAGCTGCGCGCCGTCGGCAAGCGCGCGCTCGAGATGCTGACCCGCGCGGGCGCCTTCGACGCGCTCGAACCCAACCGCGCCCGCGTGCTCGCGAGCCTCGAGAGCCTGATCGACTACTCGGGCGCGACGCTCGACGAGGCGGCCTCGGGGCAGGTCTCGCTGTTCGGGGGCGCGGAGGCGCTGCCGCCGCCGCGTCTGGCCGAGCGCGAGCCCTGGACGCCGATCGAGCGGCTGACCGAGGAGCACGCCGCGGTCGGCTTCTATCTCTCGGGCCACCCGCTCGACGCCTACCTCGTCGCCCTCGCGCGCCGCCGGGTGCTGAGCCACAAGGCCTTCCTCGACCGCTCGGGCGAGGCGGGGGGCGCGGGGCGGATCATGGGCACGCTCGGCAGCCTGCAGATCCGCAAGTCGGCCAAGGGCACGCGCTTCGCCTATCTCCAGTTCTCCGATCCCTCGGGCGGCTACGAGGTCATGGCCTTCTCCGACGCGCTCGCCGAGGCCGAGGGCCTCCTGAAGCCCGGCGCCAACCTCGTGCTCGCCGTCGAGACCGAGGGCGCCGAACGCGGCGGGCGGATGATGCTGCGCGGCGTGCAGCCAGTCGACGAGGCGGTCGCCGCCGATGCCGGCGGGCTGCGGGTGCGGGTGCGCGAGGCGGGAGCGCTCGGCGCGATCGCGCGTCGGCTCGGGTGCGAGGCCGCCGGCGACGGCGCGCCTCGTGCCAGGGGGCCGGCCGCGCTGCGCCCCGAGCCCGTGCGAACCCGGCGCGCGACCGGGCCGGTCAGCCTCGTGCTCGCCCTCGCCGATGCGGGTCAGGAGGTCGAGCTGACCCTGCCCGGCCGCTTCCCGACCGGCCCCGAGATCGTGGCGACGCTGCGCGAGGTCGCGGGCGTCGAGACGGTCGAGGAGGCCTGAGCCGCCCGGGCGAACGGGGGCGGACCGCCGGCGGCGCGATCCGTTCCGCGCCGGGGAGCGTTAACCACTGTTCTTGGTTCGGTGTGAACCCTCTTCGTTCCATCCCCGTCCCGGCGGCGCCCGCCGCTCGCGTAACGAGGAGGGAATGTCATGCGTACGCCGACCGCGACCGAGCAGTTGCTGCTGGAACTCGTCAATCGCGCGCGCGCCGATCCCGCCGGCGAGATCGGCCGTCTCGCCCGCGAGGGCGCGGTCGCCGGGGCGCTCGACGCCTGGGGGGTCGACCTCGACGTCGTCGCCGCCGACCTCGCCCGCCTCGGTCCCACGGCGCCGCTCGCCTGGAACCCTGCGCTCGGCGCCTCGGCCGCCGGACGCGCGCGCCTCATGGTCGACCACGACGACGCCGGCCTCGCGATCGAGGGCGGGCTGGACGGGTCGGCGACGACGTTCGGCTACACGGCCTGGAGCGCGCTCGCCGAGAGCGTCTTCGCCGGCGCCGAAAGCGCCGAACACGCCCATGCCGCCCATCTGATCGACTGGGGACCGGGGGGCACCTGGCCGCCGGCGGCCAACCGCCACGTCATGCTCTCGCCGGCCTTCGCCGAGACCGGCGCGAGCCTGATCGAGGCGCCCGACCGCGGGGTCGGGCCGAGCCTGGTGGTGCGCCACTACGGCGCGCGCGACGCGGCGCCGGCCATGCTGACGGGCGTGGTGATCGACGACGTCGACGCCGACGGCTTCTACGACGTCGGCGAGGGGCTCGGCGGTGTCTCGGTCGTGGCCGAGGGCGCGGCGGGCCGCTTCGAGGCGACCACCTGGGACAGCGGCGGCTACGCGCTCGCGCTGCCGGACGGCGACCACGCCGTCACCATCTCGGGCGGAGCGCTCACGGGCTCGTTCGTGTCGCGGGTGAGGATCGACGGCGCCAACGTCGAGCTCGACGCGACCGCCGCCATGGCCGAGGCGCCGCCCGTTCGCCTCGTCGCCCGTCCCGACGCCGATCGCCTCGACGGCACCGACGGGCGCGACGTCCTGGTCCATCGCGGCGGCGACGTGGCGGTGGAGGCCGGGCGGGGCAGCGATCGCGTCCTCACCGGCTGGGGCCACGACCACCTGCGCGGCGGCGACGGACGCGACCGGATCAAGTCGGGCGCTGGCGACGACGTGGTCGAGGGCGGCGCGGGCGCGGACGTCGTGATCGCCGGGGACGGCGACGACACGGTCTGGGGCGAGGCGGGCGATGACCTCCTGCGCGGCGGCGACGGCGACGACCGCCTGCGCGCGGGCGCCGGCGCGGACCGGGTGTTCGGCGGGCGCGGCCACGACGCCCTGAGCGGCGGCACCGGCGACGACCTCCTGCGCGGCGATCGCGGCGACGACCGTCTCGACGGGGGGGCGGGCGCCGATCGCCTGATCGGCGGCGCGGGGGCCGACAGCTTCGCCTTCGCCTACGGCTTCGGCCGCGACCACGTGCTCGACTTCGACGCGGAGGCCGACACGCTCGATTTCTCGGACCACGGGCTGGTGCGCGGGAGGGACGATCTCGCGATCGGCGCCTTCGCCGGCGGCACGATGATCGAGACCCCGGAGGGCGGGCGCGCCTTCCTCTCGGGCGTCGACCCGGACCGGCTCGACGCCGACGACTTCCTGTTCTGAGCCGTGGTGGCGCGCAAGGCACCGCGCGCGGTGGTTCAGATCGAGCGGCGCCTCGCTCCGCCCGGCCGCCGATCCGGACGGGCCGGCGCGCTCACCACCACCGCTCGGGCGCCGCGCGCGTGCCGGCGCGCGCCTCGATCGCCGCGGCGGCGCCGAGCAGGGCCGCTTCCTCCCAGGCCGGCGCGATCAGCTGCAGCCCGAGCGGCAGCCCGCTCGACGCGCGCCCCGCCGGTACCGACACCCCCGGCAGCCCCGCGAGGTTGAGCGGCACGGTGAACACGTCCTGCTGGTACATCGCCACCGGGTCGTCCGAGAACTCGCCGCGCGCGAAGGCGGGGCCGGGCGTCGCGGGACAGAGCAGCGTGTCGACCTCGCCGAACGCCGCCTCGAAGTCGCCCTTCACCAGCCGGCGCACCTTCTGCGCCCGCAGGTAGTAGGCGTCGTAGTAGCCGGCCGAGAGCACGTAGGCGCCGATCATCACCCGGCGCTTGACCTCCGGGCCGAAGCCCTCGGCGCGGGTGCGCTCGTAGAGATCGAGCACGCCCTCGCCCTGGCGCAGGGCGGCGCGGCGCCCGTAGCGCACCCCGTCGTAGCGCGCGAGGTTCGAGGACGCCTCGGCGGGGGCGACGATGTAGTAGGCCGGCAGCGCCGCGGCGGTGTGGGGCAGCGAGACCTCGACCACCTCGGCGCCCGCGTCGCGCACCATCTCGACGCCGCGGTCGAGCAGCGCGGCGGTTTCGTCGGCCAACCCCTCGCGGTACTCGCGCGGCACGCCGATGCGCCGCCCCCGCAGATCGCCGGCGAGTCCGGCGGTGAAGTCGGGCACCTCGCGCGCCACGGAGGTCGAATCCTGCGGATCGTGGCCGGCCATGGCACCGAGCAGGATCGCCGCGTCCTCGACCGTCTTGGCGATCGGCCCCGCCTGGTCGAGCGAGGAGGCGAAGGCCATGATCCCCCACCGCGAGCAGCGCCCGTAGGTCGGCTTGATGCCGACCACGCCGCAGAAGGCGGACGGCTGGCGGATCGAGCCGCCGGTGTCGGTCGCCGTCGCGCCGAGGCAGAGATCGGCCGCCACCGCCGCGGCCGAGCCGCCCGAGGAGCCGCCGGGCACGATCTCGGCCGCGTCCCCCTCTCGCCGCCAGGGCGAGATCGCGGGGCCGTAGACGCTGTTCTCGTTGGAGCTCCCCATGCCGAACTCGTCCATGTTGAGCTTGCCGAGCATCACCGCGCCGGCGTCCCAGAGCTTGCGCGTCACCGTCGATTCGTAGGGCGGCACGAAGCCGTCGAGGATGCGGCTGGCCGCCTGGCTCGGCACGCCGTCGACGCAGTAGAGATCCTTGACGCCGAGGGGGACGCCGAGGAGCGGGCCGTCCTCGCCGGCCGCGCGGCGGCGGTCGGCGTCCTCGGCCATGGCGAGCGCGCGCTCGGGCGCGAGGCGGACGAAGGCGTTGAGGGGCGCGGCTTCGCGCGCGGCGTCGAGGCAGTCCTCGGCGAGCGCCACGGCGGTCAGATCGCCCGAGGCGAGCCGTGCGCCCGCCTCGGCGATGGTAAGGCTCGCGGGGCGGCTCATTCGACCACCTTCGGCACGGCGAAGAAGCCCTCGCGCGCGTCCGGCGCGCAGCCGAGGATGGCGTCGCGCAGGCCCTCCTCGCCCTCGGCCGCCGTCACGCGGTCCTCGCGGCGCGGCGCGGGCAGGGCGTTGACAGAGGCCATCGGCTCGACGCCGTCCACGTCGACGGCCTGCAGCCGCTCGACCCAGTCGAGAATCGAGGCGAGATCGCGCGCGAGCGCCTCGCGCTCCTCCTCAGCCACGCCGATGCGCGCGAGCCGCGCCACCTTGCTGACCGTCTCGGCGTCGATGGACATCGGGAGCCCCCGTGGGTTGCGACGGCGCCGCCGATCGTCCCGGCGGCAGGGCGCCGCGGGGCCGGCCGCGGAGGGCCGCGAAGTCCGGGCGCCTCGCGCGCGGGTGTAGACAGGCCGGGCACGGCCCCGCAAGGTCCGCCCCGGCGGATCGGCCGCCCGACCGGTGCCGAGGCGGCCCGCGGGCTCCCGGAGGCGCGCCGTCCGCGGCGCCGGACGGGCCCGCCCGGTGCGAGCCATCGCCCATGGCTGCCTGCGGCGAGCGGCACGGCCCACGGCGAGCCGCGAGCGCCGCGCCGGCGGCGGGCCGCCCCGTCGCGACGCTACGGAACGTGTGCACCGCGCCACGGGTTCTGCCGGTGGATCAAGGAGGCGTCGATGAAGATCACCTGGCTCGGCCACGCGAGCTTCCGCATCGAGACCGACGGCGCGGTGCTGCTGCTCGACCCCTGGCTCGAGGGCAACCCGTCCTTCCCCGACGAGCGCCGCGCCGAGGCGCTCGACGGCGCCACGCATGTCCTGTTGACCCACGGGCATTTCGACCATTTCTCCGAGGCGGTCGCGATCGCCAAGGAGACGAAGGCGGCGATGGTCGGCATCTTCGACCTGATCGGCTGGGCGACCGGCGACGGCGCGGTCGAGGGGGTCGGCTTCAACAAGGGCGGCACCGTCATGCTCGGGGGCGCGCGCGTGACCATGGTCAACGCGGTGCATTCCTCCTCGACCAGCGGTCCCGACGGCGCGCCGGTCTATACCGGCGCGGAGGCCGGCTACATGATCGAGGCCGAGGGCAAGACGCTCTACGTCATGGGCGACACCGACGTAATGGCCGACATGGGCGTGCTGGCCGAGCTTCACCGGCCCACCCACGCGATCGTGCCGATCGGCGGGCACTTCACCATGGACAGCCGCCGCGCCGCCTGGGCGTGCCGCAAGTGGTTCGACTTCGAGGCCGTGATCCCGAGCCACTACGCGAGCTTCCCGCTGCTCGAACAGTCGGCCGACGCCTTCGCCGAGGCCATGGCGCCCACCCGCGTCGAGGCGCCCGCGGTAATGGAGAGCGTGACGTGCTGAGCCCGATCTTCTGGGGCTCGCTGATCACGCTCGCGGCCGGCATCCTGTTCGCCACGTACAGCGCTTGGTACGGGCCGCGCTACGGCATCCAGGGCACCATGGTGCGCCTCGGGGCCGCGCTCGCCCTGCCGCTCGTGATGCTGCCGATCGTGGCGCCGATCTTCACGCTGGTGTTCTATCTGTTCACCGACGAGGCCGGCGGCGCCGAGACGCAGGCGCAGGGGCTGATCAACGCGATGTTCATCGAGTTGAGCGCGGGCTTCATCGCCGCCCTGCACGCGATGCCCTACTACGCCGTCGTGATCGTCGTCCTCGCGCTCGCGGTGCTGGTCCGCCACGCGGTGACGCGTGTGGCCAAGGGCGACGGCGAGACCTAGAGCGCTTCCCGACAACGCTCCCTGGCCCGGGCGGAACGCTCGGACGTCGCGAAAGCGCGCAGGACCAAGGGAACCCGAGCGCCGTCCGACCCAATCCGATCGGGCCGGACGGTGCCCTCGGCCCCCCATGGCCGCGACGTCAGAGCCCGGCCAGGAAACAGGACAGCCGCTCGGCGCGAGCGTCGACATGGGCATCGGCCCGCGTGCCTTCCCCCACGAGCAGCGTCGCCATGCCGAGGCGCTTGGGGACCACAAGGTTCTCCGTCTTGTCCTCGGCCATGGCCGCGCGCGTCGGGTCGAGCCCCGCCTCACGCACCACTTGGGCGTGCGCCTCCGGTCTCGGCTTCGGCACGAGCCCCTTGTCCTCGATCGCGAACACCCGCTCGAAGGCGCCCGCGAGACCGAGGCGGTCGAGCACCCGGCCCGCATGGGCGCGCGAGCCGTTGGTATGGACCACGAGGCGCGTGCCGGGGCGCGCCCCGAGCCGGGCGAGCGCGGCGTTCAGCCGCGGGTCGGGCGCGAGCGTGGAGAGGTCGATGTCGTGCACCTCGGCCAGGAAGGCGTCCGCCTCGACGCCGTGGTGGGCGACGAGACCGGTGAGGGTGATGCCGTAGCGCCGCCAGTAGCGCGACCGCAGGTCGTCGGCGCGCGCCCGGTCGAGCCCCAGCTCGCGCATCACGAAGGCGGTCATCCGCGCGTTGATTCGCTCGATCACCTGCCGGTCGGCCGGGTAGAGCGTGTCGTCGAGGTCGAACACCCAGTCGCGCGCTGCCGCGAAGCGCGCGCGGACGGGGTCGGTCGCGGTAGCGTCGGTCATGGGCCTCGGCGATGATGGGACGGGAGGGGGCGGTGGTCGTCCGCTTCGAGTTAGCGCCGCGCGGCGAGGCGCGACAGGAGGAACGCATGGACGCCACCGCGATGGAGACCCCCGGCTGGGCCGGCGCGCTCGGCGCCAAGTGGGCGCGCCGGATCGAGGCGATGGAGCGCCAGCTCGCCCCCATGGCGCGCCTCGGCCTCGCCGCCCTCGCGGCCCGGCCGGGCGAGCGGGTGATCGACCTCGGCTGCGGCGGCGCGACCACCACGCGGCTGATCGGCGAGGCGGTCGGCCGCCAGGGCCGGGTGCTCGGCGTCGATCTCTCCGAGCCGCTCGTCGCCATCGCGCGCGAGACCACGGCCGGTCAGCCCCAGGTCGAGATCGTCCACGCCGACGCGGCCGCGCACCCCTTCGAGGCGGGGGCCTGCGACGCGCTGTTCTCGCGCTTCGGCACCATGTTCTTCGAGCATCCGGGCCGCGCCTTCGCCAACCTGCGCACCGGGCTTCGCGAGAGCGCGCGCGCCGTGCTCGTCTGCTACGCGCCGCTCGCCGACAACCCCTGGGCGCTGGTGCCGAGCCGGGCGGCCGAGACGGTGCTCGGCCCCGGCGAGCCCTCGCGGCCGGGCGCGCCCGGCCCGTTCGGCTGGTCCGATCCGG
The DNA here is from genome assembly GCA_050330995.1 of Paracoccaceae bacterium. Classification (GTDB taxonomy): domain Bacteria; phylum Pseudomonadota; class Alphaproteobacteria; order Rhodobacterales; family Rhodobacteraceae; genus Thermohalobaculum. The sequence goes on along the minus strand of JBHJHI010000053.1, from coordinate 36,508 downwards.
CGGTGTTCGAGGCCGCGCTCGGCGAGGGCGGCTTTCGCGACGTCGCGTACGGGGCGCACGAACTCGCCGTCGAGGTCGGCGCGGGCGATGACCCCGACCCGGTCGAGCGCGCGGGCGCGCTGATGACCGACCTCGGCCCCGTCGGCCGCCGCCTCGCCGATCTCGACCCCGAGGCCCGCGCCAAGGCCGAGCCGCGCGTCGCCGAGGCACTGCGCGCGGCCTTCGCGGACCATGTCGAGGACGACGCGGTGCGCCTCGGCGCGCGGGTCTTCGTCGTGACGGCGCGCGCCTGAGGCTCGCCCCGGTCCCGGGCGCTCAGCTCCCGGTGCGCTCGTAGTCCAGCGCGACGCCGTTGATGCAGTAGCGCAGCCCCGTGGGCTCGGGGCCGTCGGGGAAGACGTGGCCGAGGTGGGCGTCGCACTTCGAGCACACGACCTCGGTGCGGCGCATGAACCACGAGCGGTCGTCGTGCTCCTCGACCGCGCCCTCGTCCACCGGCTTGTAGAACGACGGCCAGCCGGTGCCGCTGTCGAACTTGTGGCCGGTGTCGAACAGCGCCTGGCCGCAGCAGACGCACTTGAACACGCCCTCGCCCTTGGGGAAGTCGTCGTGGGTGAACGGCCGCTCGGTGCCCTTGCGCCGGGTGACGCGGTAGGCTTCCGGCGAGAGGCGTTCGCGCCATTCGTCCTCGCCGAGCCTGAGCTTGGCGTCCTGCGACGGTGACGTATCGGCCATACGCGCTTTCCTCCGAATTCGGTCATGGAGCTGTCATCGCTCGCGCGCTATATCTAGGTGCCGGGGCGGTCGGTTGCGACCGCCGTTCCCAAGGGAAGCGCATCGCGCCGCAGGGCGTGGAGTGGGGGCTCCGATGCTCGGTCTGGGTCGATACACCGCGCGCCTCGCCACCGGCGAGGACGATCTGAGCCGCTGCCAGCGCCTGCGCTGGCTGACCTTCCGCGCCGACAAGGGCGCGGCCGGCGGGGAGGCGCCGCAGGCCGGCCTCGACACCGACGAGTTCGACCCGTGCTGCTGGCACATGATGGTCGAGGACAAGGCGTCCGGCCAGCTCGTCTGCACCTTCCGGATGCAGATGTTCGGCAGCGGCGCCGAGATCGGGCGCAGCTACGCGGCCAAGTACTACGAGCTGTCGGCGCTGATGGACTACCCCGAGCCGATGCTGGAGATGGGGCGGTTCTGCATCCATCCCGAATGGCGCGACCCCAACATCCTGCGCACCGCCTGGAGCGGGCTGCAGCGCTTCGTCGAGGAGCGGGGCATCGCGCTCCTGTTCGGCTGCTCCTCGTTCAAGGGCACCGACGACAACGCCTATTCCGACGCCTTCGCGCTGCTGAAGGAAAAGCACCTGGCTCCCCCGCGCTGGCTGCCGCGGGTCAAGGCGCCCAAGGTGTTCCGCTTCGCCAAGGCGCTCCGGTTCAAGAAGCCCGACCTGAAGCTCGCGATGCGGCGCATGCCGCCGCTGCTGCGCACCTACCTGGTGATGGGCGGCTGGGTCTCGGACCACGCGGTGGTCGACCACGACCTCGACACGCTGCACGTCTTCACCGGCGTCGAGGTGCGGCGCGTGCCGCAGTCGCGCGTCGCCCGGCTGAAGGCCCGCGCCCCGGGCTGACCGGCGCCGGGGCCGTCGCCACGGCGGGCGGGGTGGCGGAGCTCAGCCCGCCGCGCCGCCCTGCACGAACACGAGCCCCATGCCGTCCTTCAGATCGAGCACGCCGCCGGTGTAGTCGCCGCCGATCGGCGGCGTCCTGAGCGCGAGACGCCAGCCCTCGCCCTCGATCCCCGGCACGGCGAGGGTCATCGGGTCTAGGCCGTAGAGCGCCGAGCCCTCCATGTGCGCGATCGTGTAGACCCGCTCGCCGTCGGGGCCGCGGCGCAGCGCCGTGAACAGCGTCGTGCCGTCGACCGGGCGGTGGTAGTCGAAATGCTCCTCTGCCGTCAGGTTGCGCCTGAGCCACGGCCGCGCCCGCCGGAAATGGCGCAGGCAGTGGTTGAACGCGGTCTGCGCCTCGGACAGCAGCTCGTGGTAGTTCGCGACATTGCAGTAGTCGTGCATGTCGTCCATCCAGGCGCGCGCGATCTTCTTCAGCACCGGAACGGTGTACTCCTCCGGCCCTTCGAGCGGTGGATCGACCTCGTTCAACAGCTTCGCGATCACGTCGAGGTCGTAGTCGGTCACCTCCACCAGCGCCGGCAGGAACTCGAGGAAGCGCGCGAGCGCCTTGCGCGTCTCGAAGCCCATCGCCTTCAGCCGCGAGAAGGCGCCGGGCACCGAGTAGGCGTACTCGTCCACCTGCCACTTGAGCGAGATGGCTTCCTCGGCGACCACCTTCACGCCGTAGCGGTCGTCCTGGTTGCGGATGAAGCCCCAGGAGGCGCGCGCCGAGGCGTTCAGGAAGTCCATCGGCACGCCGGGGAAGGCGGCGTAGGTCAGGAGCGACACGGCCGGGTTGTCGTATGCCTTGTCGAGGATCTCCATGCGCGTGTCGCCGAGGCGCGTGTTGATGTTGAGCTTCGGCGAGATCTGCGTGCCGCGGCGCAGCGTGTCGTGGTTGGCGGTGCCCGAGATCCAGTTCTCGCCCCGCTCGATCATCTGGCGGATCCGCCACCACTTCGACAGCCAGTAGGTGTAGAGAAACGGCGTGTTGTGCGCGAAGGTGAGCGGGCCCCACTGGAACACGTCCGGATCGCGCTGCCCCTCGATCACGGCGCGGTAGGTCGAGGACAGCTCCCAGTCCTCCTGCGGCCAGGGGCGGCCGTCCTCGAAGATCATCCAGGGGCGGTAGCGCAGGCCGGCCACCTCCTGCACGATGTCGGCCATCGATTGCAGGTAGTCGTCGTCGTGGCGGTTCTTCTCGGCATCGCCGTCCCACCACTTGAAGTCCTGCGCGCCGTCGACGCGCACGCCGTCGGCGCCGAAGTCGACCTTGCGCCGCTGCATCTCCAGCATGATCGCCCGCACCTGCCAGTTGCGGTAGTTCATGTTCTGGCCGTACATGTTCGGCCCGGAGAAGTAATGGCGGTTCAGGACCGCCAAGCCCTGGTTGTCGGCGTGGCCGTAGACCACGTCGAAGATCAGCTTGATCGGTCCCGACGGGAAGTTGTGCAGGGTCGCGGCGAGGTCGACCAGCTCGTCGGGACGCCCGCTCTCCAGGAGCGCGGGGTTCACCGCCGCGCTGCCCGCGATCACCACGTCGTAGCCCCAGTTGGTGGTGTCGGGCCGGCGCAGCGTCACCGCGACGGTGCCGTTCTCGTCGACCTCGCCTTCCTCGTCCCAGAAGGCCGGGCCGGCCTCGTAGACGGTGGTGGGCTCGACGGGCAGGAGCTGGATCGCCTCGTAGCCCGCGAACAGCCGCTCGGCCGGCTCCAGATCGCGCCCCGCGCGCACGCGCTCGGCGATGTGCTCGACCTCGCGGGTCAGCGAGGCGAGCGTGCGCCCGGCGGTGGCGGTGGGTACGTGGACCTGGAGGATGTTGGTCACGGGGCCGAGCTTGACCGGCGCGTCGCCGGCCCGGCCCTCGCCGCCGCTCCCCGCGCGCAGTCCCTCGAAATAGGCCCTGTCCTTCCGGGCGGACTGCATGGCGGCGAGATCGTAGAACTCGGCCGGGGCGAAGGCGCCGAACGGCAGGGAATGGGCGAGCGGGTCGAGGATGCGCTGCCAGCGGCCCTCGCCGTCGCGCCAAGCGAGGGCGTAGAAGTGCCCGAGCCGCTCGCGCGTGCCCGCCGTCATGCCGCGCACGGCGGCGAAGACATAGGCCTCGACGCGCTCGGCCGGCAGGCGGGTGACGCGGAAGCGCACGCTCTGGCGCGAGGTCTCGAGCGAGATCGGCTCCAGCGGCTCGAACACCTCGACGAACACGTCGCCGTCGGGCACGCGCCGCTCCAGAAGCTCCGGCGCCCAGAAGCCGATCTCGGCGCGGCCGTCGACCAGATGCGCGCCGAGCCGGCGGGCGATGTCGCTCGACGCTCCGAAATGCGTGTCGGCGTTGGCGAGGCGGTCGCGCGCGAAGGCGGCGAGCCCTTCTGTCGCGGCCTCGTCGATCGAGAGCATGGCTTGGCTGTCGATCACGTTCATCGGGCGCCCCCCTTCGTCGGCGGCCGGATCCCCCGCCCGGCGGTATCGTCGGATCGGACCTCGGTCCGGTCGTGTCGGCGGCTCGGGCCTCAGCCCGGCCGATAGCGGAAGAACACGGCCGAAAGCGGCGGCAGTGTCGCGGTCACGGCGTGCGGCTTGCCGTGGGTCGGCTCGTCGACCGTGTCCGAGCCGCCCATGTTGCCCCGCCCCGAGCCGCCGTAGATCTCGGCGTCGGTGTTGAGCACCTCCTCCCAGCGCCCGGCGTGGGGTACGCCGAAGCGCCAGTCGGCGTGCTCGACATGGCTGAAGTTGTAGAGGCAGAGCACCGGTGGCGTCCCCTCGGGGCCATGGCGGAGCCAAGCCAGCACCGAGGCCTCGTTCGCCCCGCCGTCGACCCACTCGAAGCCCGAGGGATCGCAGTCGCGCGCGTGGAGCGCCGGGGTGTCGCGGTAGAGCCGGTTCAGATCGGCGACCAGCCGGCGCACGCCCCGCTTCAGCGACCCGTCGGCGCCCTGCCAGTCGAGGCCGGCGTCGTGGTTCCACTCGGCTTCCTGCGCGAGTTCCCCGCCCATGAACAGGAGCTTCTTGCCCGGATGGCCCCACATGAAGCCGTAGTACGCGCGCAGGTTCGCGTGGCGCTGCCAGTCGTCGCCCGGCATCCGCCCGATCAGCGAGCCCTTGCCGTGCACCACCTCGTCGTGGCTGAGCGGCAGTACGAAGTTCTCGCTGAAGGCGTAGTGCAGCCCGAAGGTCATCTTGTCGTGGTGGTGGCGGCGATGCTCGTGCGCTTCCTGCATGTAGCGAAGCGTGTCGTTCATCCAGCCCATGTTCCACTTGAAGCCGAAGCCGAGCCCGCCGTCGTGAACCGGGCGCGACACGCCCGGCCAGGCGGTCGATTCCTCGGCCACCGTCACCGCGCCCTCGTGCGCGCCGTAGACCTCGCGGTTGGTGCGCTGCAGGAACTCGATCGCCTCCAGGTTCTCGCGTCCGCCGTACTTGTTCGCCACCCATTCGCCGTCCGAGCGCGAGTAGTCGCGATAGAGCATCGAGGCGACCGCGTCGACGCGCAGCCCGTCGGCGTGGAACTCCTCCAGCCAGTAGAGCGCGTTCGAGACCAGGTAGTTCTGCACCGTCGGCCGGCCGTAGTTGTAGATCAGCGTGTTCCAGTCCTTGTGGAAACCCTCGCGCGGGTCGGCGTGCTCGTAGAGCGCGGTGCCGTCGAAGCGGCCGAGGCCATGGGGGTCGGTCGGGAAGTGGCCGACCACCCAGTCGAGGATCACGCCGAGCCCGGCGCGGTGCGCCGCGTCCACGAAGCGCTTGAAGCCTTCGGGCCGGCCGAAGCGCGAGGTCGGCGCGAACAGCCCGACCGGCTGGTAGCCCCAGGAGCCGTCGAACGGGAACTCCGAGACCGGCATCAGCTCGAGATGGGTGAAGCCCATCTCGGCGGCGTAGGGCACCAGCCGCTCGGCCAGCTCGTCCCAGCCGAGGCGCCCACCGTCCGCGCGCCTCTGCCACGAGCCGAGGTGCACCTCGTAGACGCTGACCGGGGCGTCGACGCGGTGCGAGGCGGCGCGGGCGTCCATCCACGCGCCGTCGGCCCAGTCGTGGCCCGAGAGGTCGCGCACGATCGAGGCGTTGTCGGGCGGGTGGTCGGCGCCGAAGCCGACCGGATCGGCCTTGAGATGCACCTCGCCGTCGGCGCCCAGGATCTCGTACTTGTAGCGCGTGCCGTCGCCGAGGCCGGGCACGAAGATCTCGGCGCAGCCGGTCGAGCCGCGCCAGCGCATGACGTGGCGCCGCCCGTCCCAGTCGTTGAAGTCGCCGACCACCGAGACGCGCCTGGCCGAGGGCGCCCAGACCGCGAAGGCGACGCCCGGCTCGCCGTCCATCGCCGTCACGTGCGCGCCGAGCACCCGCCAGAGCCGCTTGTGCGTGCCCTCGGCGATATAGTGCTCGTCCTGCTCGCCCATGATCGGGCCGAAACGGTAGGGGTCCTCGACCCGCCAGACGTCGCCGCCGCGCCGGGCCGTGAAGCGGTAGGCGCCGGGATGGTCGTCCAGATCGGCGCGCCAGAGCCCGTCCGGGCCGGCCGCGTGCATCTCGGCGATGGTGTCGCCGGCCCGGCCGGTGAGCGAGACGGCCTCCGCGCCCGGCACGATCGCCATGACGCGCCAGCCCGCCGGCGTGCGGTGCGGCCCGAGGAGGGCGAACGGGTCGGCGTGCTCGCCGCGGGCGAGGGCGTCGAGCGCGGCCGCGTCGGGCTCGGCGATGATGTCGGCCATGGGAGCGCGTCCCCTTATGCGTCTTGGCGATCCGGCCGGCGGCCGGGGCGGCATCCGGCCCGCGGCCGGTACGATGGCGGTGCGGTGCCGGGCGAGACCCGCCATGTTGCAGCGCGATCGTAAGCACGATGCCGCCTGCGACAACCCCGCCCGTGTCCCGATCCGTGCCCTGCGAACCACCGGCGCGAAAGCCCGGTTCCGCCGATGGAGGCAGGCCCCGCCGGTCGGTTCGTCCCGCGTCGTCGTCCGGCCACGGCATGTCAGCGCCCGCACGGGCGTCGAACCGACCCGCCGGGGGCGCCGGTCGCGGGTCGGTTTTCGCACCGCGCTCGATCGCGGCCTCTTCTCCGCCAACGGCCTACGACGACGAAGACGTCGAGCCGACCTGCCAGAGGGGGCGCCGACGGGGTTGACCGGAGGCCGTCGGGCCGTGCCCTTGGGCGGCGCGAGCGCCGGCGATCCGCGAGACCGGCCGCAGGGAGGGTTCATGGACGAGCTGATCCACCAGGTCGAGGACGGCGTGGCCGTCGTCACCTTCAACCGGCCCCAGAGCCGCAACGCGCTCACCTTCGCGATGTACGAGGGGCTGGCCGACATCTGCCGCTCGATGCCGACCGACGGCTCGGTCCACGCGCTGATCGTCGCCGGGGCGGGCGGGCGCGCCTTCGCCGCCGGCACCGACATGACGCAGTTCCGCGCCTTCGAGACCGCCGAGGACGCGCTCGGCTACGAGAAGCGCATGAGCGCGGTGTTCGACGCGATCGAGCGCTGCCCGGTGCCGACCATCGCCGCGATCGCCGGGGCCTGCACCGGCGGCGGGGCCGCGATCGCGGCCGCCTGCGACATCCGCCTTGCCGACGAGCGGCTGCGCTTCGGCTTCCCGATCGCGCGCACGCTCGGCAACTGCCTCTCCACCGACTCGCTCGCCCGCCTCGCCACCCTGCTCGGCCACGGCCGCACCCGCGAGATCCTGCTGACCGCGCGGTTGATCGAGGCGGCCGAGGCCGAGCGCATCGGCCTCGTCGCCCGGGTGCTCGCCGACGCCGACGCGGTGATGGCCGAGGCGCGCCGCCTCGCAGGCGTGATGGCCGAGCACGCGCCGCTGACCATGCGCGCGACCAAGGAGGGGCTGCGCCGCGTCATGACCGACGGCCCCGCGGCCGAGGACGCCGATCTGGTGACGATGTGCTATCTCTCCGAGGATTTCCGCGAGGGGATGGAGGCGTTCCTGTCCAAGCGCACGCCGGTCTGGCGCGGGCGCTGAACCGCCCCCCTGACGCGAGGTGGCGCGGGCGCGAACGAAACCGGGATGCCGGGGCGGCGGTTGCCCCGTCGCCAACCCCCTGCGAGGCCGCGCCATGCTGACGACCGACGCCATCCGACAGATCCCCGCGAGCGACGAGCGCGTCTACGCCTTCCGCATCGAGGGCGGCGTCGGTACCGACGAGATGGCCGACCTCGCGCGCACCATGAACGAGGCGTTCGACCGCCACGACGAGCCGATCCGGATGCTCCTGATCCTGCACGACTTCGGCGGTCCGGGCGACGCGGTCGCGGGCTTCTCGCTCGAGGGGCTGCGCGCGCAGTTCCGCTCGCCCGCCCGCGTCGGGCGCTACGCGGTCGTCGGCGCGCCCGAGATCGCGCGGCGGATGATCGAGGCGAACGACAAGATCGCGCCGATTGACGCGCGCACCTTCGATCCGGGCGAGGAGGACGCGGCCTGGGCCTTCGTGGAGGCTCGTCCCGCGACGTGACGGGGACGCGCGCCCCGCGACGGGTCGAGGCGCCGCGATGCGCGGCCAGGACACGGCAGCCGATCAGCCGCGCTTGACCGCTCGGCCGGGCGGCGCACTTCGGCCGCCATGATCGACTTCTCCCATCTGGGCCGCCCCGTCGACGCGGCGGTGATCGGCGCCTCCGGCGGGCTCGGCCAGGCCTTCGTGCGCGCGCTCGCGGGCCTCGACGGCATCGGCCGCGTCCACGCCCTCTCGCGCTCCGGACGGGTGCCAGAGGCCGAGGGCGTGGTTCCCGGCCGGATCGACGTGACCGACGAGGCGAGCATCGAGGCGGCCGCGGGCGCGATCGGCGAGGACGCCGGGCTGCGTCTCGTGATCTGCGCGGTCGGCCTGCTGCACGCGGACGACCACTTCCCCGAGAAGACCTGGCGCGACCTGACGGCGGCGGGCTTCGCCCGCTCCTACGCCATCAACGCCACGGGCCCCGCGCTCGTGGCCAAGCACTTCCTGCCCCTGATCCCGCGCCGCGAACCGGCGGTGTTCGCCGCGCTCTCGGCGCGGGTCGGCTCGATCTCGGACAACAAGGCGGGCGGCTGGTACAGCTACCGCGCCTCGAAGGCGGCGCTGAACCAGATCCTGACCTGCCTCGCGATCGAGGAGGGGCGGCGCCGGCGCGAGCTGGTGATCACCGGCCTCCAGCCCGGCACGGTGAAGACCGAGCTGTCCGAGCCCTTCCGCGGCTTCGTGAAGGAGGAGGACCTGTTCGAGCCGGACGAGGCGGCGGAACACCTGCTCGGCGTGCTGTCGCGGCTCGGGCCGGAGCAGTCGGGGCGGCTGTTCGACTGGCGGGGGGAGGCGTTCGCGCCGTAGTCGGGTCTACAGCAGGTCGACCGGCCCTCACCCCGCGCCTCCGGCCGGCCGCGGGGCCCCCACCGCCGCCCGCGTCCGGCTCTCGCGCCAGGCGATCACCAGGCCCGCGGCGATCACGAGCGCCGCGCCCGCCAGCACCGCCGGCCGCGCGGTCTCGCCGAACACCGCCCAGCCGACCGCCAGCGCCATCACCAGCGAGGCGTACTCGAACGGCGAGATCACCCCGGCGTCGGCGTGGCGGTAGGCCTCGGTCAGGAGGATCTGCCCGATGCCCCCGGCGAGGCCGGCCAGCACCATCGCGCCGAGCACCGCGCCAGAGGGCACGGCCCAGCCGAACGGCAGGGTCACGAGCGAGAGCCCGGTGCAGATCACCGAGAACCAGAACACGATCGCGGCCGATTCGTCGGTCGCGACCAGACGGCGGACCATGCAGATCGCGCCCGCCATCAGCACCGTCGCGCCGAGCATGGCGAGCGCGCCCGACGTCTCGTCCGGCGTGCTCGCCCCGCCCGCCGCCGAGAGCCGCGGCGCCAGCATCACCATGACGCCGACGAGCCCGACCGCGACCGCCGAGATCCGCCAGATCCGGAGGCGCTCGCCGAGGAAGAGGGCCGCGAACACCGTGACCAGGACCGGCGCGGCGAAGCCGATCGCCGTGACCTCGGGCAACGGAATCAGCCCGAGCGCGGTGAAGATCAGCCCCATCGCCGTGCCGCCCATCAGCCCGCGCCAGAGGTGTAGCCGGGGCGCGCGGACCCGGAGGCCGTCAGCGAGCTCGCCGCGCCACCAGAGCCAGGCCAGGATCGGCGGGATCGCGAACAGCGAGCGGAAGAACACCACCTCGCCGGGCGGCATGGTCTCGCGCGCGGTCTTCACGAGGCTCGCCATCGCCAGCAGCACCGCGACCGAGGCGAGCTTGAGCGCGATGCCGAACAGCGGGCGGTCGTCGGTGCCGACGGACAAGGGAGCCTCTCGCGGGAACGCCGGGCGCGGCGCGTGGCCCGGCCGCGGGAGATGGCGCCCGGCCAGCCCCGTGGCAAGCGCGGGGACGAGGCGTGCCGGTCATGGCGGATATGCCCCCGGCCGCGCGGGGCGCCCGAGGACGAGCCACGCGGATCGACCGGAACGCCTGCGTCCCCGGCCACGCCGTCACGATGGAGACGACCCCCGCGAAACCTCGAAGACGCAATCCGCCGCGGAGATCCGGTGGTTCGAACCGCCGGGCGTCCGCGCGGCCGCGCCGGGGGCTCAGCCGACGCGTGGCGCCGTCGCGATCGCTCCGTGGACCGGCGCGGTGTCGAGCGTGCCGACGCCCGGGGCGAGCATGCGCTCGAACTTGCGCTCCATCTGGCGCTCCTCGGCCGGCGGGCCGCCGACCCAGTCCTCGTCGCGCAGCTCGTCGAGGCCGAGGATGGCGACGCCGAGCGCCATGGCGAGGAGCCCCGCGTGCCCGTCCGAGAGCCGCGGCAGGCGCGCGACCACCGAGAGGAAGGCGCCGACCGCGCCGATCCCGACGAGGCCGAGGCCCACCTCGGGGGTCAGGAGCGCGTAGGGGTCCCAGCGGTCGAGCGAGACGTAGCCGAGCCCGGCCGCGAGCCCCGAGAGGAAGGCGAGCGCGAGCCCGCGGCCTTCCGCGATCTCCCCGACCCGTGACCCGTTGCGCATCGACCGCCTCGCCTGCTGCCCGAACACGAGGGCGGACGCGATGCGCCCGCCGTCGGAGCAGTGTAGGCGAGGGTCCGCCCGATGCCACAACTTCGACGCGATATGGGCCGAAATAGGGCGGAATGCGGGCAGGGCCGTGGCCGATGGCTCAGGCCGGCGTCATGCGCCCCTCGGCGCGGGCCCAGTCGAGCGTGGCGTCGAGCGCGGCGCCGAGGGGGGCCAGCATCTCCTCGACCCCCGCCTCGTCGATCACCATCGGCGGGCAGAAGGCGACCGTGTCGCCGAGCGCGCGCACCAGCACGCCGCGCTCCAGCATCTCCTCGGCGAAGCGCGGGCCGACCTTGCCGGGCTCGGCGAAGGTGGCGCGCGCCTCGCGGTCGGGCGAGAGCTCCAGCGCGCCGAGGAGGCCGACGCCCCGCGCCTCGCCGACCAGCGGATGCTCGGCATGGGCGCGCAAGCCCTGCTGGAAGGCGGGCGCGATCCGCGCGACGTGGCCGGGGATGTCGCGGCGGCGATAGATCTCGATCGCCTTCAGCGCGACCGCGCAGCCGACGGGATGGCCGCCGTAGGTGAAGCCGTGGCCGAAGGCGGGACGCCGCGCGGCCTCGGCCTCGACCGCTTCGGCGATCTCGCGCCTCAAGGCGACCGCTGAGAGCGGCACGTAGGCAGAGGTGAGCTGCTTGGCCATCGACACCGTGTCGGGGCGCATCCCCATCGTCTCGGCGCCGAACCAGGTGCCGGTGCGGCCGAAGCCGCAGATCACCTCGTCGTCGATCAGCACGACGTCGTGGCGCTCCAGCACCGGCTGGATGGCGGCGAAGTAGCCCTCGGGCGGCACGATCACGCCGCCCGCGCCCATCACCGGCTCGGCGATGAAGGCGGCGACGGTCTCGGGGCCTTCCGCCTCGATCAGCGCGTCGAGGTCGGCGGCGAGGCGCGCGCAGAAGGCGGCCTCGTCCTCGCCGTCCCGCCCCTCGCGCCAGAAGTGCGGCGTGGTGGTGTGGCGCGCGAAGCCGAGCGGCAGGTCGAAGCCGTCGTGGTTGAGCGCGATCCCGGTCAGCGAGGCGGTCGCGAGCGTGACCCCGTGGTAGCCCTTGCGGCGCGAGACGATCTTCTTCTTCCGGGGCAGGCCGCGCGCGTTGTTGTAGTACCAGATCGCCTTGATCTGGGTGTCGTTCGCCTCGGAGCCCGAGGAGGCGTAGAACACCCGCGCCATCGGCTCGGGGAACAGGTCCTTGATCGCTTCGGCCAGCTCGATCGCCGGCTCGTGCGTGCGCCCGCCGAACAGGTGATAGTAGGGCAGCCGCGCCATCTGCTCGGCCGCGGCCTCGACCAGCTCCGGCTCGTCGAAGCCGAGCCCGCAGCACCAGAGCCCCGACATGGCCTCGATGTAGCGCCGTCCGCTCTCGTCGGTGACGTGGACGCCCGAGCCGGAGGCGATCGAATGGGCGCCGCGCTCGCGCAGCCGCACGAGGTCGGAGTTGGGGTGCAGCAGGGCTTCGAGATCGCGCACCTGCGCGTTGGTCAGCCTGTCGTCGGCCATGGCGTCCTCCCGCTGGCTCGGAGAGGCGAGCCTAGACGAGCCGCCGGTGTCGGACCAGCGGGGCGCGGATCGGCCGCGCCCCCGGCGTGTCCCGTCTCAGCGCTGCCGGCGCCTCGCGAGGCCGAGGACCACCACCGCCCCCCCGAGCAGCAGCAGCGTCGCCGGGATCGGCACCAGCGCGTCGACCGCGGCCCCCGCGATCGCCGTCTGGATCACCGCGTTGGGGTGAATGCGGTCGAAGAAGGCGCGTGCGGCGAAATCCGCCTCGCTGTCGCAGAGGATGTCGAACGGCCCGAAGCCGGAGGCGCCGCCGAGCGGCACGACGCAGGGCTCGTCCGTGTTGCTGACGCCGAAGGCGCCCGGGTCGGCTTCGAGGGCGCGGCTGAGGCCGAGGACGTCCACGATCGTCACCTCGCGCCCCGGCGCGGGGGCGAGCGCACGCAGCGTCGCGTCGAAGGCGTCGGACGCGGCCGAGGCGATGGGCTGGCCGGGCGTGCCCTCGACCCGCGGTGTCAGCCCGAGGTCGGGGACGTTGAACACCAGGAAGTCGGCCACGCCGCCCGCGGCCTGGAGGTCGTCGAGCCCGTCCGCGACGGCGCCGGCGGCCGCCTCGGCCGCCGCGACGGCTTGCGCCGGATCGCTCGCGAGCGCGCCGAAGATGTCGTTCGAGCCCGCCCAGATGGCCGCGAGCGGCCGATCGCCCGGCGTGATCGGCGCGATCGTCGGCAGGGGCGGCGTGCCCGCGAGGAAGCCGCCGAGCTGGAGGCCGAGGTCGGGGATCGTGTCGGCGTTCGTGGTCGCGAGCGCGCCGCCGAAGGCGGTATTGTAGCGGCGCCCCGGCCCGAAGTCCTCGGCGATGATCTCGGCCCAGACCGGCCCGTTCGAGAAGCGCCCCTGGGCGTAGGGCGGCGAGGCCGGCACGGCCCCCGCCGTCGCCGCGAACAGGTTGCCCGGATCGCTCAGACTGTCGCCGAAGACGAGGAACGAGTCGTAGGTGCCGGCCAGGACCGGCGAGGCCGCGGCGGGCGTCGTCACGGCGGCGAGACAGGCGAGGCCCGCGAGGGCGTGGGCGGCGACGGAGCGTGCAGACATCGGGGGTCCTGTCGGATCGCGAAGCGGGGATGCGATCCTAGCCGCCGACGGAACGGGGCGTCGAGATGCCCAGACGGCGGGTCGCGGGTCGGTTCGGATATCGCACCGTCGCGAGCCCCGATCCCACGAGGCCGGCGAGGCGTCGCGCGGCCGGACCGACCCATCGGGCGACGGCCGCGAGCGGCACGCGCGCCGACCGTCCCGCTCACCCCCGCCCGGCGATCATCCGCTTCAGCAGGCCGTCGCGATCGACGAACTGGTGCTTGAGCGCGGCGGCGATGTGCACCCCGAGGATCGCCACGAGGCCCATCGCGCTCCAGAAGTGCACCGCCTTCAGCACCCGGTCGAGCGCGTCCGAGCCCGGCACGAACGGGTCGGGCAGGGCGAACAGGCCGAACACCCGGTTCTCGATGCCGTAGAGGTCCTGCAAGGGCGAGGCCGAGGCCATCAGCCAGCCCGAGACCGGCAGGAGGGTGGTGAGCGCGTAGAGCGCGAGGTGAGAGGTGGCCGAGGCGCGCGCTTGCCAGCGCGGCATGGCGGGCGGGCGCGGCACCGGGTTGGCGAGCCGCCAGCCGATGCGCGCGAGCGCCAGCGCGAACACCACGAAGCCGAAGGACTTGTGGACCTGGGTGTAGTCGAAGCGGGCGTAGAGGTCGTCCACGGCGTTCGCCATCCAGAGCCCGAGGCCGAGCTGGAAGGCGATCAGCCCCGCGATTCCCCAGTGCAGCGCACGGTGGACGAGGCCCCAGCCCGCGCGGGTGTTGGTCAGCCGCCAGGCGGCGTCCTCGCCGGGGGCGGCGTCGTGGCGGGTCGTGTCGGACAGGCTCATCGTATCTCCTCCTCGGATGCCGGCCGCGCCACCAGCGCGAACTCCACGCTCACCTCGGTGCCCACCGGCGCGAGCGAGGACAGCGTGCCGGTGCCGATGCCGAAGTCGCGCCGGTCGACGTCGAGCGAACCGGTCGCGACGAGCCGCCCGTCTACCTCTCGGACCCGAAGCTCGGTCGCGAGCGGGTGGGTGCGTCCCTTGACGGTGGCCGTGCCCTCGGCGCGGTAGCGATCATCGCCGAGCGCGGTCAGCCGGTCGAGCCGCCATGTCGCCAGCGGATGGTCGTCCGCGTCGAAGTAGGGCCCCGAGCGGGCGAGCGCCTCGGCGACGGCGTTGCCGACGTCGAGGCTCGCGGTCTCGACCGCGAAGAGCATCGAGGCCGTCGCGGTCGGCGTCCCGGGGTCGAACGAGAGCCGCCCGCCGTAGCGCTCGAAGGTGCCCTCGCCCGGCGCGCCCATCACCGTGAAGCCGAACGCGATCCGCGAGGCGTCCGGGTCGACCACCCAGTCGCCCGCGCCCGCCGGGGTGGCGGCGAGCGCGAGCGCGAGCAGGACCCGTCCGCCCACGGCGCCGTGCCTCAGGACGCCGGCGCGGGCGTGATCTCGAGGTCGATGCGCACCGGGATCACCGCGCTGATCGCCGGCGCGCCGTAGCCCATGCCGAACTCGGTGCGGTCGATCTCGCCGGTGATGGTGAAGCCGGCCGTCCGCTTCTGGGTGATCGGCGAGGGGGCGAGCTTGTTCAGCTCGGCCTCGAAGGTCACGGGCCGGGTCTCGCCGAGCATGGTCAGCTCGCCCTTCACCTCGGCGGTCTCGTCGCCGGTCGGCGTGACGCTGGTCGAGGTGAAGGTGATCTCGGGGTGCTCCTCGACGTTGAAGAAGTCCGCGTTCTTCAGGTGCTCGTCGCGCTTGGCCCAGAAGGTGTCGATACTGTCGGCCTGGACGACGAAGCTGACCTCGGTGTCCTCGACCGCCTCGGGGTCGAAGCGGATGTCGGCGTCCATCTCGCGGAACACGCCGTGCACGGTCGAGAAGCCGAGGTGGCTGACCTCGAAGGTGATCGCCGCGTGGCTCTTGTCGAGCGCCCAGGGCTCGGCGGCGAGCGCGGGGGCGGCGAGGAGGGCGGCGAGAACGCTCGCGGAGGCGGCGAAGCGCGTGGTGGGGGCTCTCATGGGGGCTCTCCGTCACGGGGCGGGCGCGGTCTGCGCCTCGGTGAGCGGAGATCTAGCATCGCGGACGGCGGGGCGGCATCGGGCGGGGCGAAAAGGACGGTTGCCGCCTCGCGCATAATTAGCGCCGCGAAAGGGCGCTTCACCTCTCGGCGTTCGGCGCTAGGTCGCGCCTCCCGCCATCCAGGGAGGCATCCATGATCCGCAGCACCGCGTTCTGCGCCCTCGCCGCGCTCGCGCTCGCCGCCTGTGCCGAGCAGGGCGAGCCGAGCTTCGGCTCGCGCCTTCGCGGCGAAGGCGACGCCACCGCCGCGCTCGGCCGGCAATGGGAGCGAGGCCAGGAGATGATCGAGGACGGCGAGGCGCTGATCGAGGACGGCCGCGAGCGCGTCGAGCGCGGCGAGCGGATGATCCGCGAGGGCCGCCGCCTCAAGGCCGACGCCGAGGAGGCCTACCGCATGAGGAGCGTCCCGCGCCGCGACGAGGACGCGACCTGAGCGTCTCCGGGGGCCGGGCGGAACGCTCGGGCCGGACGGGCGCGTCTCAGGCGTCCCGGCCGTCCCGCGCCGCCGCGCGCAGCGCCCGGTCGAGCGCGTCGAGGAAGCGCGAGCGGTCGGCCTTCGAGAAGGCCCGCCCGCCCCCGCCCGCCGCGAGGGGCGCGGCGGCGCGGAGATCGGCCATCAGGTCGCGCATCGCGAGCGCCTGGCCGATGTTGGCCGGCGTCAGCGCCTCGCCGTTCGGCTTCAAGACCCGCGCGCCGGGCTTGACCACCCGGTCGGCGAGCACGATGTCGGCCGTGACGCAGACGTCGCCCGGCCGCGTCCGGTCGGCGATCCAGCGGTCGGCCGCGTCCGCGCCCTGGTCGACGACGACCACCCGCGCGCCGGGATGGGCCGAGGGCCGGATGCCGCCGTTCGAGACGAGCACGGCCTCGACGCCGTGGCGTTCGGCCACGCGCAGGCACTCCGGGCGCACGGGGCAGGCGTCGGCATCGACGTAGAGGCGCGGCGCGCCGCTCCTCGTCTCCGGTTCGCTCATCGCGCGCCTGCCTGCGCGTTCGTCACCGCGCACCTGCCTGTGCGTCCGTCATCGCGCATTCGCCTGCGCGTTCGTCATCGCGTCGGCACCGGCTCGTCGCCGCGGTAGTCGTAGAAGCCGCGGCCCGACTTGCGCCCGAGCCAGCCGGCCTCGACGTACTTCACCAAGAGCGGGCAGGGGCGGTACTTGGTGTCAGCCAAGCCGTCGTGCAGCACGTTCATGATCGCCAGACACGTGTCGAGGCCGATGAAATCGGCCAGCGCCAAGGGCCCCATCGGGTGGTTGGCGCCGAGCTTCATCGCCGTGTCGATGCTGTCGACCGTACCGACGCCCTCGTAGAGCGTGTAGATCGCCTCGTTGATCATCGGCAGCAGCACGCGGTTGACGATGAAGGCGGGGAAGTCCTCGGCGTTGGCCGGGATCTTGCCGATCGCGAACACCAGCTCGCGCACCGTCCGGAAGGTGGTGTCGTCGGTGGCGATGCCGCGCACGAGTTCCACGAGCTGCATCGCCGGCACGGGGTTCATGAAGTGGAACCCCATGAACCGCTCGGGCCGGTCGGTGCGCGAGGCGAGGCGCGTGATCGAGATCGAGGAGGTGTTGGTCGTCAGGATGGTGTGGTCGGCGAGGTGGGGCAGGAGGCTCTCGAAGATCTTCTCCTTGACCGACTCCTTCTCGGTCGCGGCCTCGATCACGAGATCGCAGCCCGCGATCTCGGCGACGTCGCGCGCCTCGCCGATCCGGCCGAGCGCCGCGTCGCGCGCGCTCTCGTCGAGCTTGCCGCGCTCGACCAGGCGCCCGAGGCCCTTGGCGATGCGCGCGCGCGCGCGCTCGACGGCGGCCGGGTCGATGTCGTGGAGCGCGACCTCGAAGCCGGACTGGGCGAACACCTGCGCGATGCCCCAGCCCATCTGACCGGCGCCGACCACGCCCACGCGCTGGATCGTCATGCTCTTCCCCATCCCTTCGCCGGCCCCCGGCCGTCCTCGCCTAGCGCGCAAGTATTCCGCCGCGCGCGCCCTGTTCAACCGCCAGCGCGCAGGAGCCACGGCGGCCGGAGCGCGAACGCCGCTCGCGGCCGGGTCGTGCGGCCGCCGGCGCGGCGTTGCGCCGCCGCGGGCGAGCGGCTAGGGACGAGCCCGTCGGGGGCGCATGGACGCAAGGCGGGGCATGGCGAGGCGGCTTCTGTTCTTCCAGTACGGCGACTACGTCGGCGCTTGGCGGCGCTCCGCCGAGGGCGGGCCGGAGACCTACCGCGACCAGCGCCACTCGGTCGACTACGTCGCGCGCCTCGCCGGGCGCTTCGAGGTGACGACGCTCTGCATCGGCGCCCCGGTCGGGCGCGAGACGCTCGCCGACGGGCTGCACGGCGGCGGCATCGACCGCGCCGATGCCGAGGACTACGCCCGTCTCGCGCCGCTGCTCGACGCCGAGGCGCCCGATCTGATGGTCTGCCGCACGCCGAACCGGCAGGCGATGCGCTGGGCGGCCGCGAACGGCGTGCCGACGCTGCTCGATTTCGCCGACTTCTTCCAGAACGGCGACCTGCGCGCGGTGTGGCGCAACCTGCGGCTGCGCCGCGTGCTCGCGTCGACGGTCTTCCCCTGCGTCGCCAACCACAACCTCGCCGCCTCGCGCTCGGTCGTGCGCGCGCTCGGCTATCCGGCGAGCCGGGTCGTCCCGCGCGAGCGTCTGCCGCTCGCGGTCGCGCCGCTGCGCGAGACGCGCCGGCGCGATCCGGCGCGTCTCTCGGTGTTCTACGCCGGCGCGCTGTCGGCGTCGAAGGGGGTGGGCGATCTCCTGGAGGCGGTGTCCCGCCTCGCCCGCGAGGGCCGCGACGTCCGCCTGGCCCTCGCGGGCGGCGGCGACGCCGAGGCGTGGCGCGCTACCGCCGCCGCGGGCGGGATCGCCGATCGGGTCGAGTTCCTCGGCCTCGTCGGCCACGGCGAGGTGCGCGCGCGGATGGCCGCGGCCGACGCCGTGGCGGTGCCCTCGCGCCACGACTACCCCGAGGGGATGCCGAACACGCTCTACGAGGCGCTGGCCGCGCGCACGCCGCTCGTCGCCTCCGACCATCCGGCCTTCGCCGAGCGGCTCGCGGCCGGCGGGGGCGCGCTCCTGTTCCGCGCCGCCGATCCGGGGGCGCTCGCCGCGCGGCTCGCCTCGCTGATGGACGACGCGGCGCTCTACGCCCGGCTCTGCGCCGCGACCGAGGCGGCGCACGCCGCGCTCTACTTCGGCACGGAATGGTCCGAGATCGTCGCGCGGTTCCTCGACGACCCCGGGGACCGGACCGGCTGGGTCGCGGCCCGCTCGCTCGCCGCCATCGAGGCGCGGGCGGCCGCGGCGGCCTGACGGGACGCGGAAGGTCCGGGCCGGCGCCCGGACCCCGCTTGGCGTCAGCCGAGCTTTTTCTCCAGCTCCGGCAGCACCTCGAACAGATCGCCCACGAGGCCGTAGTCGGCGACCTGGAAGCTCGGCGCGTCCTCGTCCTTGTTGATCGCGACGATCACCTTGCTGTCCTTCATGCCGGCGAGGTGCTGGATCGCGCCCGAGATGCCGACGGCGATGTAGAGATCGGGCGCGACCACCTTGCCGGTCTGGCCGACCTGCCAGTCGTTGGGCGCGTAGCCCGAATCCACCGCCGCGCGCGAGGCGCCGGTCGCGGCGCCGAGGCGGTCGGCGACCTTCTCGATCAGCGCGAAGTTCTCCTGGGAGCCCATGGCGCGCCCGCCCGAGATCACGATCTTGGCCGAGCCGAGCTGGGGGCGGTCGCTCTCGACCACGCGGTCCTCGACCCACTTCGACAGCCCCGGATCGCCCGCCGCCTCGATGCTCTCGATCGGCGCGGCCTCCTGCGACCCCGCGGCCTGGAACGAGGCGGTGCGGATCGTCAGCACCTTCGGACGGTCTTCGAGCTTGACGGTCTGGATCGCGTTGCCGGCGTAGATCGGGCGCTTGAACGTGCTCTCGTCCACGATCTCCTGCACGTCGGTCAGCGCCATGACGTCGAGGAGCGCGGCGACGCGCGGCAGCACGTTCTTCATCGCCACCGTGGCCGGGGCGACGATGTGGTCGTAGTCCGGCGCGAGGCGCACGATCAGATCGGCGAGCGGCTCGGCCAGGTGATGGGCGTAGACCGGATCGTCCGCGCAGAGCACCTTGGCCACGCCCTCGATCTTCGCCGCCTCCGCGCTCGCGTCGTCGTGGCAGCCCTCGGAGGCCGAGAGCACCGTCACCTCGCCGAGCGCGCGGGCCGCGGCCACGGCCTTGGCGGTCGGGTCCAGGGCGAGCGCGCCCTTCTTGACCTCGGCAATCAGCAGAACGGCCATCAGATCACCCCCGCCTCGTCCTTGAGCTTCGTCACCAGTTCGTCGACCGTCTCGACCTTGACGCCGGCCTGTCGCGCCGGCGGCTCGGTGACCTCGACCACCGCGAGCCGCGGCGCCACCTCGACGCCGAGGTCGGCGGGCGTCTTGGTCTCGAGCGGCTTCTTCTTGGCCTTCATGATGTTGGGCAGCGAGGCGTAGCGCGGCTCGTTGAGCCTGAGATCCGCCGTCACCACCGCGGGCAGCGACACCCGCAGCGTCTGGAGACCGCCGTCGACCTCACGGGTGACGATCGCCTCCTCGCCCTCGATCGCGATCTCGGAGGCCTGCGTCGCCTGGGACCAGCCGAGCAGCGCCGCGAGCATCTGGCCGGTGGCGGCGAGATCGTTGTCGATCTCCTGCTTGGCCATGAGCACGAGCTTCGGCGCCTCCGCCTCGACCACCGCCTTCAGCAGCTTGGCGGCCGTGAGCGGCTCGACGTCGTCCTCAGGGCTCGATGTCGCCTCGACCAGGATCGCGCGGTCGGCGCCCATGGCGAGCGCGGTCCTGAGCGTCTCCTGCGCCTTGGCCACGCCGATCGACACCGCGACGACCTCCGAGACCGCGCCCTTCTCCTTCAGCCGGATCGCCTCCTCGACCGCGATCTCGCAGAAGGGGTTCATCGACATCTTCACGTTGGCGAGATCGACGCCCGAGTTGTCCGACTTCACGCGGACCTTCACGTTGTAGTCGATCACGCGCTTGACCGGCACCAACACCTTCATCGCGTTCTCCTCTCCGGCACGCCGAAGCGGCGTCGCCCTGCCTCCCGCATGGGACATATCCCGAGGTAGGGCAACGGCACCGGGCGAAAACGACGCGCGGGCAGGCGCGAGCGTCGACGCGGCGGCGTTCGGGGCGGAGGGCGACGATGCGGGCGAGCCGGGAACACGCGCGGCGCAACCTGGCCCACGCGGTCCTGCTGATCGCGGCGATGGCCGCGATCGGCTTCGCCGCCGCGGCGCTCGCCCTCGGGCCCGTCGGCGGGCTCGCGGCGCTCGTGGTGCTCGCGCTCGCCGCCGGCGCGGCGCCACGCGCGCCGAAGGGCCTGCTCCTGCGCGCCTACCGCGCCCGCCCGCTCGACGCGCGGCGCTTCCCGCTCGGGGTCGCGCTCGTCGACGCGCTCGCGCGCCGCGCCGGGCTGCCGCGCGCGCCCGCGCTCTGGTACGTGCCGAGTTCGGTGCCGCACGCCTTCGCGGTGGGCGCGCCCGAGGACAGCGTGGTCGCGGTCAGCGACGGCATGCTGCGCCTCGTGGACGAGCGCGAGCTGGCCGGCGTCCTCGCTCACGAGGTCAGCCACATCGCGCACCGCGACCTCTGGCTGATGGCGCTGGCCGACGCCACGGGTCGGGTCACCGCCTTCGCCTCGCTCGCGGGGCAGGTGGCTCTGGTGGTGTCGCTGCCGCTCGCCGTCATGGGCATGGCGCACCCGCCGCTCCTCAGCGTCGCGCTCCTGATCCTGGCGCCGGGGGCGGTGAACCTGCTTCAGCTCGCCCTCTCGCGCTCGCGCGAGTTCGAGGCCGACCGCGGTGCGGCCGAGCTGACCGGCGACCCGGGCGGCCTCGCCTCGGCGCTCGCGAAGCTGGAGCGGCGCACGGGGCGGCTCTGGGAGGACCTGCTGATGCCGGGCCGGCGCACGCCGGAGCCCTCGCTCCTGCGCACCCACCCCCCGAGCGGCGAGCGCATCGCGCGGCTGCGCGCCCTCGCGCCGCCGCCGCGCCCCGTCCTCGCGCCTCCGGGGCGGGCCGAGCCCTGGCCGGCGCGTCCGCTCGCGCCGCCACGCTACCGTCGCGCGGGGTTCTGGTACTGATCTGGCCTCCCGCCCCCGGTCGGGGTAGGCCGGGGGCGGGCTCGGCAGGGGGGAGCGATGGCGGCGGACCCGCTCGGCGAGGCGCACCGGCGCCATCTCGACGACATCCTGCGGCGTCGCCGCGACGTGCGGCGTTTCCGCACCGACCCGGTCGAGCCACGTGTTCTCGCCGCGGTCGAGGCGTCGGTCGATCTCGCCCCCTCGGTCGGCAACAGCCGGCCCTGGCGCTTCGTGCGCGTCGCCGACCCGGCCCGCCGCGCGCGGGTGCGCGCGAGCTTCGAGGCGGCCAACGCCGCGGCCGCGCGGACCTACGCGGGGCGGGCGGCCGAGGACTACCGGGCGCTGAAGCTCGCGGGGCTCGACGAGGCGCCGGTGCACCTCGCCGTCTTCACCGATCCCGAGCCCGCCGAGGGACGCGGGCTCGGCCGCGCCACCATGCCCGAGACGCTCGACTACTCGACCGTCATGGCGATCCACACCCTCTGGCTCGCCGCCCGTGCATGGGGTCTCGGGCTCGGCTGGGTCTCGATCCTCGATCCCGCGACGGTGACGGCGGCGCTCGACGTGCCCGCGCACTGGCGGCTGACGGGCTATCTCTGCCTCGGCTGGCCCGAGGCCGAGAGCGAGACGCCGGAGTTGGAGACGGCCGGCTGGCAGGCGCGCGCCCCCTCCGTCTGGCTCGATCGCTGAGCCCTCAGTTCTTGCGCACGAGGCAGGCGGCCCCGACGAGCTTGAGCCGCGCGCAGAGCCGGTCGGCCGGGCGGCGGCTGTCGAAGCCGATCTGCACCGACCAGAGCGGGCGGCGCCCGCGCGGGCCGCGCACCGCCACCACCTGATGCGCTTGCCCGCCCCAGACCGGCCCGAAGCGGCGCTTCAGGCGCGAGAACTGGCGCACCGCCCGGCCGCGGTCGATGTTGCCCGCGACCTGCACGCCCCAGAGCTTGCGCACGACCGGGCTCGCGCGGGTCTTCATCACCGGCAGCGCCGAGCAGGCGTCGAGGAAGCGCGCGCCTTCGGCGAGCGGGCGGGCCTTCGGCTCGCGGTCGCGCTCGCGGAAGGTCTCGGCCGGCTCGCCGGTGATGCCCTGGACGTAGGCCAGCGTCTCGTAGGGCAGCCCCGAGCGGCCGGCGAGCCACGACCAGACCCGGCCGCTGCCCGCGTTGTAGCCCGCCGCGGCGAGTCCCCAGTTGCCGAGTTCCTCCCGCAGATCGGCGAGGTGCGCGGCCGAGGCCGGGATCGCCTGCACCGGGTCCCAGGGGGCGGCGAGGCCGACGAGCTTGGCCGTGGCCGGCATGAACTGCGCGATGCCCTGCGCGCCGACCGGCGAGAGCGCGCGCACGTCGAAGCGGCTCTCGCGCCAGATCAGGCGGGCGAAGAAGTCCTTCGGCAGCCCGTGCGTCTCGGCCGCCGCCTCGATCAGCGCGCAGATCGGACGCGCCTTGGTCATCTCGGCGAAGCGGCGGGCCGGGCGCTCGGGGGGCGCGGCGACGAGGCGCGGCGCCGCATCGGTCGGGCCGATCGCGCGGGTGCCGTCGTCCGGGGCGGCGGTGGCGGGCGCGGCGAGCGCGACGCCGATGGCGACGACCAACGCGGACGACACGGCGATACGCGACGGCATGGCGCGGCCTCTTCGCTGACGGGGCGCGCCGCACCGATCGTCGTTCCCGCCCGCGCCGTCAACGCCTCTGGCCGCGCGGGTGCGTGACGCGACGCCCGGTCGCGCCCTCAGCGGTTCTTGCCCGGCACCCAGAGCACGTCGCCGCGCCCCTCGTCGTTGGCGATGCGCGAGGCGACGAAGAACCAGTCCGACAGGCGGTTCAGGTACTTGAGCGCCGCCTCGTTCACCCCTGCCTCGGCCGAGAGCGCGATCGTCAGCCGCTCGGCGCGCCGGCAGACGGTGCGCGCGACGTGGAGGTGCGCCGCGAGCGGCGTGCCGCCGGGCAGGATGAACGAGCGCAGGGGTTCGAGCCGCTCGTTCATCGCGTCGATCTCGCGCTCCAGCCGCTCGGTCTGGGCGGGGATCATGCGCAGCGGCTCGTACTCGCGCTCGCCGTCCTTCTCCATATTGGGGGTGCAGAGATCGGCGCCGAGGTCGAACAGGTCGTTCTGGATGCGCGCGATCGCCTCGGCCATCTCGCCCTCGGCATTGAGGCGCGCGAGGCCGAGCGCCGCGTTCAGCTCGTCCACCGTGCCGTAGGCGGTGGGCCGCGCCGAGTGCTTGGCCACGCGCGTGCCGTCGCCGAGCGCGGTCTCGCCGGCATCGCCCGTGCGGGTGTAGATCTTGTTGAGCACGACCATGGCTCAGCCTCCCATCTGGCTCGCGACCGCGAAGGCGATCAGCAGCACGAGCGCGACCGCCTGCGCGACGATGCGCCACCGCATCATCCTGTTGGAGAAGTTCGGCGAGGCCCGTCCCGAGCCGAAGCCGCCGAGGCCGACGGCGAGGACGATCAGGACGACGACGCAGGCGCCCACCGTCGCGACGCTGAGGATATCGCTCATGGGAGCCGCCTAGCATGGCGTGCGGGGCAGGGACAGATGCCCCGCGTCGCGGGGGCGGACGCTCCGCATCGCCGGGCGAGGGGACCGATGCCCCGCATCGCGGGCCGGCGTCAGATCCGGCCGGCGAAGGCGTCGAAGGCGCGCGCGGGCAGCACCCGCTTCATCGCCGCCATCGCCCAGGTGGGCGTGGTCACCGGGTAGTGCGGGCGCGGCCGCGGGCTCTCCAGCGCGTGGATCACCCGCGCGGTGGTCGCGTCGCAGTCGAGCTCGCCCGGATCGCGCGTGTCGCTCTCGGGCGCGTAGAGCCGCGGCTCGACCGTCTCGCGGTAGAAGCGCGCCCAGTGGCTCGCGTCGCGGTCGATCCAGCGCTCGTAGTGCCACTGCGAGTTCTGGCGGAACCGGGTGCGGATCGGGCCAGGCTCCAGGAGGGCCACGTGGATGTCCGAGCCCTTCAGCTCCAGACGCAGCACGTCGGTGTAGCCCTCCAGCGCGAACTTGGTCGCGCAGTAGGAGCCGCGCATCCTGAGCCCGACGAAGCCGAGCACCGAGGAGTTCTGCACGATCCGCCCGTGCCCCTGGGCGCGCATCGCCTTCAGCACGCGCCGCGTCGTCTCGTGCCAGCCGAAGAAGTTGGTCTCAAAGATCGCGCGGAGCGCCTCGGTCGGCAGGTCCTCGACCGCGCCCGGTATGGCGTAGGCGCCGTTGTTGAACAGCGCGTCGAGCGTCCCCCCGGTGCGCTCGAGCGCGCGGTCCGTGCCGGCGGCGATCGAGGCCGGGTCGGCGAGGTCGAGCGCCCAGCTCTCCAGCCCTTCGAGCGCCAGCCGCTCGGCGTCCTCCGAGCGGCGGCAGGTCGCGAACACCCGCCAGCCGCGCGCCTTCAGCGCGTGGGCGGCATGGTGGCCGATGCCCGAGGAGCAGCCGGTGAGCAGGACGCTTCTCTGGGTCGGGGGCTCGCTCATGGGGAGGGCTTTCTCGTCTGCGATCGGGGCGGGCGTTAGCAGAACGCGGGCGGGCGGCAAGCCCCCACGGCGTCCTCAGCGCCGCCGCCGCGCCGGGCGCACGCTGCGGCTGTGGAAGGCGGGGTCCTTCTTGGCGACCCAGGCGACGAAGCGGGCGAGACGGGGGTGGGCGCGCAGCTTCTCGGGCGTGTCGTACGCGCGGGCCAGTTCCGCCTCGGAGAGGCAGGCGTGGATCTCGTTGTGGCAGATCTGGTGGAGCCGCACCGTCTCGCCCTTGGCGCCCCCCTTCAGCTTCGGAACCAGATGATGCACCGACTGCTTGGCGTGGGGCGGCACGGGGCGGCCGCAGAGCGCGCAGACCGGCCAGCCCGCTGGTCCGCTCTCGGGGTCGTCGGTCGGGTCGCCTCTCATCGCCGATAGGATGATAGGATGGCCGCGCCCCGACGACAGGCCCCGACGACAGGCCCCCCACGACAGGCCGGACGACAGCACTCTGGCGACAGCGCCCCCGACCACAGCGCCCCGAGAGGACGACCATGACGGCGACGCCCGAACAGACCCCGATGCCCGCAGAACCCCCCGTCCGCCGCGGCGTCGGCCATGCCGAGCGCCGGGTCGGCGTCGAGATCGAGTTCGGCGGCCTCGACGCGGCCACGGCCGCGCGGGTGCTCGCCGGGACGATCGGGGGCGAGGTCCGGACGATCTCGGCGCAGGAATACGTGGTCGAGAGCCCCGCGCACGGCGCGTTCCGGGTCGAGCTGGACGCGCGCTGGTCGCATCCCGACTTCGTTGCCGAACACTTGGGCGACGTGCCGCCCGAGTGGCGCGAGGGCCTCGACGTGCGGATCGCGGGCGCGGTCGCGGCGGTCGCGGGGCAGGTGATGCCCGTCGAGATCGTGGCGCCGCCCGTGCCCTGGCACGACCTCGGGCTGATGAACGGGCTGTGCCATGCGCTCGCCGCGGCCGGCGCGCGCGGCACCGCGCACTCGGCCTTCGCGGGCTTCGGCATGCATCTTAACGTCGAGGCGGTCTCGCTCGACGCGCCCTACCTGCTCAGGATGCTGCGCGCCTACGTGATCCTGTCGCAGTGGCTGCGCCGCGAGAGCCGCCTCGCCACCATCCGTCAGGTGCAGAGCTACATCGACCCCTTCCCGATCGCCTACGCCCATCACATCCTCGCGCCCGACTACGAGCCCGACGAGGAACGGCTCATCCGCGACCACCTGTCCTTCAACCCTTCGCGCGACTACGAACTCGACATGCTGCCGATCTTCGCCACGATCGACGCCGATCTGGTCGAGAGCCTGCTGCCGGGGCAGAAGAACTCGCCGCGACCGACCTTCCACTGGCGGCTGCCGAACTGCCGGCTCGACGAGCCGGTGTGGGACCCGCTCGACGACTGGTCGCGCTGGGTCGCGGTCGAGCGCCTCGCCCACGACGAGGCCGCGCTCGCCGCCGAGGCCGAGCGCTTCCTGAAGGAAGGCCCGCAGTCCGAGTTCGCCGCGCGCATGGGCCGGATCATGGACGCGCTCGGGCTCGACACGGCCGTGCCCGGCACGACCGAGAGGCCGAAGCCGTGAGCGCGGACGCAGGGGACGATCCCGCCGGCGAGATCGCCCTGCAGACGCTGGCGATGCCGGCCGACACCAACGCCAACGGCGACATCTTCGGCGGCTGGCTGATGGCGCAGATGGACCTCGGCGGCTCGGTGCTCGCGCGCCGCCGCGCGCGCGGGCGCGTGGCGACCGTCGCGGTCGAGGGCATGCAGTTCCTGAGGCCGGTGTGGGTCGGCGACGTGGTCACGATCCACGCCGGCATCGTCCGCGAGGGGCGCAGCTCGATGACGGTCGGCGTCGAGGCCTGGATCACGCGCCAGCCCTCGGGCGACCATCTCCGCGTCACGCGGGCCACCTTCACCTACGTCGCGATCTCGGACGAGGGGCGCTCGCGTCCGCTTCCCTGAACCCCCCGCGGCCCGGCGTCGCCGACGGGCGCGGGCCATCGCCGCGCCGCGGGGCGCTTCTCTCAGGGCACCTCCGCGACCGTGTCCGCCTTGTGCGCGTCGCGCTCGCCCATCGGGCGGTCGGCGCCGACGGTGCTGTCGACCGAGGTCTGGTGCTCCATCTCGGCGTTCAGCTCGGCGCCGAGCAGGATCACGAAGGCGGTGAGGTAGAACCACAGAAGAAGGATCACTACGCCGCCGATCGAGCCGTAGGTCTCGTTGTAGCTGCCGAAGTTCGAGACGTAGTACGAGAAGCCGATCGAGCCGAGCAGCCACAGCACCGTGGCGAGGATCGCGCCCGGCGTGATCCAGCGCCAGCGCGGCTGACGCCGCGAGGGGCCGAAGCGGTAGACGAGCGCGAGCGCGCCGATCATCAGGGCGGCGAGCAGCGGCCAGCGCGCGAGCGAGAGCAGCAGATCGACCGTGCCGCCGAGGCCGACGAACTTCAGCACCACCGGCACGATCACGAGCCCGATGATCGCGACCAGGATGCCGACGATCAGCACGAAGGTCAGCAGCAGCGCCACGAGGTACTTGACCACGATCATGCGCCGCTCCTTCTCGCCGTAGGCGACGTTCATGCCGTCCATCAGGTTGCGGATCGCGCTGGAGGCGAAGAACAGCGTGATGAGCAGGCTGACCCAGAAGCTGAACTGCACCGCCGAGGACGAACTCTGGGCGACCCCCTCGGCCTGGCCCTGGATGATGCTGGCGGCGTTGGGCGGCATCAGCTGCGTCAGATCGCGGATGTGGGTCGCGACCATCTGCTGGTCGAGGAAGAAGCCCGCGATCGAGACCAAGAGCGCCACGGCCGGGAAGATCGACAGCAGCGCGAAGAAGGCGACGCCGGCGGAGACGACGTTGAGGTTGTCGTAGGTCACGCCCTCGTAGACGCGCCAGGCGATGTCGCGCCAGCCCTTGTTGGTCATCTCTCTCGGGCAGGTGGCCTCGCGCCCGCGCGCGGCCTCCCCGCTCGTCGCGGCGCTCTCGCTCATGCGCGTCCTCCGGTCGTTCCTCTGCGAAAGACGCCTCGGGGGCAGGGGCGTTCCGGCCCCGGCCGGAATTACCGCGGCGTCATGCACGTGCCGGAGCGCGATCCGCCCAAGAAACGGGCAATCGCCGTCCGACGGAATTTCCGCCGCCCTGCCCTTCGGCAACTTGCACGCCGGGTGGCGAACGGGCAGTCAGGGCCGAGCCACGAGCCTCGGGAGACCGCCCATGATCCGCCGCCCCCTCCTCGCCCTCGCCGCGTCGGCGCTCGCCCTCGCCACGACCCCCGCCGTCGCCCAGGACGAGCCGCTCAAGGTCGGCTTCGTCTACGTCGGCCCCGTAGGCGACCACGGCTGGACCTACCAGCACGACCAGGGCCGACAGGCGATCGAGGCGGCCTACGGCGACCGGGTCGAGACCACCTTCGTCGAGAGCGTCTCCGAGGGGCCGGACGCCGAGCGGGTGATCCGCCAGCTCGCGTCCTCGGGCCACGGGCTGATCTTCACCACCTCGTTCGGCTTCATGGACCCGACCATCGAGGTGGCGAAGCAGTTCCCGGACGTGCGCTTCGAGCACGCCACCGGCTACAAGCAGGCCGACAACGTCGCGACCTATTCGGCGCGGTTCTACCAGGGCCGCCACATCATCGGGAAGATCGCGGGCGAGCTGACCGAGACGAACACCATCGGCTACATCGCCTCGTTCCCGATCCCCGAGGTCATCCGCGGCATCAACGCGGCCACCTTGGCGGCGCGCTCGGTCAACCCGGAGGTCGAGACGCAGGTGGTCTGGGTCAATACCTGGTACGATCCGGGCAAGGAGGCCGACGCCGCGCGCGCGCTGATCAACCAGGGCGCCGACATCATCATGCAGCACACCGACAGCCCCGCCGCCCTCCAGGCCGCCGAGCAGGCGGGCGTCAAGGCGTTCGGTCAGGCCTCGGACATGGCCCGCTTCGCGCCGAACGTGCAGCTGACCGCGATCATCGACGACTGGGCGCCCTACTACGTCGAGCGCGCCGGCCAGGCGCTCGACGGCGAGTGGCAGGCGCACGACGTCTGGCACGGGCTCGAAGAGGGCATGGTGAAGATGGCGCCCTACCAGAACATGCCCGAGGAGACCGCCGCGATGGCGCGCGAGACCGAAGCCGCGCTGACCGCCGGCGAGATCCACCCCTTCGCGGGTCCAGTGGTCGACCGAGACGGCGAGACCCGCGTGGCCGAGGGCGAGACGCCCTCGGACGAGGCGATGCTCGGGATGGACTACTTCGTCGAGGGCGTGGTCGGCGATCTGCCGAACTGACGGCGGCGGGGTCGGCCCCGCCCTGGAGCGCCAGACCCGACCGGATCGGGTCTGGCGCTCTGGCGTGTTGTCTCCAAGCGTTTTCGCGACGCCTAACCGTTCCGGTCAGGCTGGAAGACGCCGTTGGGGCACCATCGCCGCGGGGCGAGCGGCCGTCGCGACACCGTCGGCGGGGTCGACCCCGCCGGCGGCCCGTCCGGATGCCCGGGCGGCCGGCTCAGTGCAGACGCGCCGGCGCGGCGGAAGGCCGGCAGGCGCAGGGCCCGTGGCCGGCCTCGTCGAGCAGCGCCGCGAGCGTCGCGCCGAGCGCCTCGGCCGCGGCGAGGAGATCGTCGGTCGCCTCGGGCTCGACCAGCGCCCCGGCGAGCTCGCGCGCGGTGGCGCTGCGACCGCTCCCGGCCGCCGCGACGAGGGCGGCGAGGCGGGCCTCGTCGTCGCCGAGACAGGGGCAGCAGGCGGCGTGGCGGCGCAGCGGGCGGCGCGGCGCGGCGGCGATCGCGCTCAGCCAGCGCTCGAAGGCGGCGAGGACGCGCCGCGCCGACGCCGCACCGAGCGCGGCCCTGAGACCGCTCCAGACCTCGGCCTGCGCCTCCGGCCCGTCGAGCCAGCGCCGCATGGTGACGACGAGCAGCCGCCCGGCGCAGTCCAGGTCCTCGAAGCGCTTGCTCGCAGGCAGCGAGGGGGGCGGGGCGGCGAAGGACGGGCCGCTCACTTGGTCAGGATCAGCTTGCCCGCGCGGGTGACGCGCAGGAGATAGAGCGCGCCCGCGTGGCGGATGCACAGCCGCCCGTCCGCGCCCAGCAGCTCGGCGGTGTCGACCACCGGCGCGCCGGCCGGCTCGGCCCCGCTGCGCCCGGCTCTTCTCTCGCTCTCCGTGATGCTCGCCATGCCTCGCCCCGATCCTCCGTCGCGGTCAGCGGCCGTGGCTCTCGGCGCGGTGCCGATGGCTTCGCCCTCGCCCCCGTCATAGCGCGGGGGAGGGTAGGGAGGCAATATCCCTTAGTGTTTCGCTCGGGATTGTCAGGCTCGGGCGAAGGGGTTCAGGCGACCCGGTCCCCCGCCTCGCGTCCGGCGAACACCGCGTCGAGGTTGTCGAGCGCGCGAAAGCCCATGGCGTCGCGGGTGTCGAAGGTGGCCGAGCCGATGTGGGGCATCAGGAAGACGTTGGGTAGCGCCGCGAGGCGCGGGTTGCCGCCGGGCTCGTCGCGGAAGACGTCGAGGCCGGCCGCGAACAGGCGGCCGGAGGTCAGCGCGTCGTGGAGCGCGCCCTCGTCGACCAGCGCGCCGCGCGCGGTGTTCACGAGGATCGCGCCCGGCTTCATCATCGCGAAGGTCCCGGCGTTCATGAGCCCCGCGGTCGCGGGGCCGGCCGGGCAGTGCAGCGAGAGCACGTCGACCGCGCCGAGAAGGCTTTCGAGCGTCTCGTGATAGATCGCGTCCGCGCCCTCCACGGGGCGGCGGTTGTGGTAGTGGATCTCCATGCCGAAGCCCCGGGCGCGCTCGGCCGTCACCCGGCCGACGCGGCCCATGCCGACCACGCCGAAGCGCTTGCCCGTGACCTGCACGCCCACCATGAAGGCCGGCGACCAGAAGTCCCAGCGCCCGTCGCGCACGAGGTTGTGGCCCTCGCCCGCGCGCCGCGCGGCGCCGAGCATCAGGAGGATCGCGATCTCGGCGGTGGCGTCGGACAGCACGTCGGGGGTGTTGGTGACGATCACGCCGCGGGCGCGGGCGGCGTCGAGATCGACGTGATCGACGCCGACCGAGTGGTTGGCGATCACGCGCAGACGGTCCGGCAGCGCCGCGATCGTCTCGGCGTCGAAGCGCTCGGAGTGGCAGGGCAGCACCGCGTCGAAGCCCTGGAGCCTGTCGATCAGCTCGTCCCGGGCGAACACCCGGTCCTCCAGGTTCAGCTCGACCTCGTAGTCGCGCGCCGCGCGCTCGTGCACCGCGTCGGTCAGGCGCCGCGTGATCAGGAGGCGCGGCCTAGCCATCGTGGCCGCCCTTGTCCCGTCCGGCGCGGATGGCGCGAAAGAAATCGTAGGCGGCCATGGCGAAGCCGATCACGAACACCACCGCCAGGGCGATCTCGGTGGCGGTGACGAAGTCGATGATGATGTAGAGGAACGTGCCGAGCCCCGCGAGCGCGAGGACGGCGAAGGCGACGTCGACGATCATGGGGCGTCCTCGCTGAGGCGGCGCACGAGCCAGCGCGCGGTGCGCAGGAGCCGCGCGTCGTCGCCGTGGGGGCCGACGAGCTGCACGCCGAGCGGCAGCCCGTCCGGGCCGGCGAGCAGCGGCAGGGTGACGGCCGGAAGCCCGGTGTAGGACCAGAGCGAGCAGAAGGCCGGGCTGCCGGTGGTCTCGCGCGACGGCGCCTCGCCGGGGGTGGCCGGCGTCACGAGCGCGTCGACCTCCTCGAAGATCGCGCCGAAGGCGGCGCGCAGGCCGAGCCGCGTCGCGCGCGCGGCGAGGTAGTCGGTCGCCGGGAGGCGGCGGCCTTCCTCGAACATCTCGCAGAGGATCGGATGCACCCGCTCGCGGTCGCGGTCCATGTAGGCGCCGAGGTGGTGGGCGCCCTCGGCGCACATCAGCCGGCGCAGCAGCGTCGCGGTCTCGCCGAGCGCCGGGGGCGTGGCGATGTGGCGGATGCCGGGGATCGCCGCGCTCAGCTCGGCGAAGGCCTCGGCCGTGCCGGGCGCCGCCTCGCCCCAGGCGGGGCCTTCGAAGAAGCCGAGCACCGGGGCGAGCGGCGGCGCGCTCGACGCCGTGCCGACGAGCGGCAGGCCGTGGGGCAGGGCGTCCGGGTCGCCGCCGTCGGGGCCGGCGAGGTGTTCGAGCAGCGCGAGGTCGTCCACCGAGCGCGCGATCAGCCCGACGTGATCGACCGAGGGGGCGAAGGGCATGACCCCGGTGCGCGCCACCGTGCCGAAGGACGGCTTGTAGCCCATCGCGCCGCAGAAGGCGGCGGGGCGGATCACCGAGCCGTTGGTCTGGGTCGCGACCGCGAGCGGCACGAGGCCGGCGGCGACGGCCGCGGCCGAGCCGGCCGAGGAGCCGCCGGGTGTGCGGCTCTCTGCGCGCGGGTTCAGCGTCGCGGCCGGCGGGTAGCCCGCGAACTCGGTGGTGGTGGTCTTGCCCACGATCACCGCGCCGGCCGCGCGCAGCCGGGCGGCGACGGTGCTGTCGGCGCGCGGGCGGCGGCCCTCGACCAGGGGCGAGCCCCAGGCGCAGGGCATCCCCGCGACGTCGACGATGTCCTTGACGCCGACCGGCACGCCGTCGAGGGGCAGGCGCGGCAGGCCGCGGCGGCGCCGTTCGTCCGTGGCCTTGGCGGCGCGGCGCGCGCCAGCGGCGTCGACATGAACGAAGGCGCCGAGGCGGCTGTCGTGCGCCTCGATGCGCGCGAGGCAGGCGTCGGTCAGGGCGGCGGCGGTGAGCCGTCCGTCAGCCATGGCCGAGATCGCCTCGCGCGCGGTCAGGTCGGCCGGGTCGGGCGAGAGGGCGTCAGCCATAGATCGCCGTCGGCAGCCAGAGGTAGATGCCGGGGAAGTTGTAGACCGCGACCATGGCGATCAGCACCAGCACCAGGAACGGCATCACGCCCTTGAAGATCGCGTTCAGCTCCACGCCCGGTGGCGCCACCCCCTTGAGGTAGTAGGCGGCCATCGCCATCGGCGGCGTCAGGAACGAGGTCTGCAGGTTCAGCGCGATCAGGATGCCGAAGAACAGCGGATCGACGTCGAACGCCGGCAACAGCGGCAGGAAGATCGGCACGAAGATGATGATGATCTCCGACCATTCGAGCGGCCAGCCGAGCAGGAAGATGATCACCTGCGCCATGATCAGGAACTGAAGCGGCGTGAGGTCGAGGCCGAGCACGAACTCCTCGATCAGGCGCTCGCCGCCGAGGTAGGAGAACACCGAGGCGAAGGTCCAGCTACCGACGAACATCCAGCAGACCATCGCCGAGGTGCGCATGGTCAGATAGACGCTCTCGCGGAGGCGATCCCAGGTGAGCGAGCGGTAGGCGATGGCGAGGATCAGCCCGCCGAGCGCGCCGAGCGAGGCGGCTTCAGAGGGCGTGGCGAGGCCGAACAGGATGGCGCCGAGCACCGAGAGGATCAGCACCGCGAGCGGGAAGAAGGAGGTCACGAGCATCAGCGCCACCCGCGCCGCCGAGAGGTGCTCGGTCTCCTCCTCCGGCGGCTTCGGCGCGAGCGCGGGTTGCAGCGTCGCGCGCCCGACCACGTAGACCATGTAGAGCCCCGCGAGCATGAAGCCCGGGAACAGCGCGGCGGCATAGAGCTGCACGATCGAGACGTTCGAGGTCGCCGCGTAGACGATCAGCATGATCGACGGCGGGATCAGGATGCCGAGGCAGCCGCCCGCGCAGATCACGCCCGAGGCGAAGGAGGTGTCGTAGCGCGCGCGCAGCATCGAGGGCAGCGCCAGCATCCCCATCAGCGTGACCACCGCGCCGATGATGCCCGTCGCGGTCGCGAACAGCGCGCAGGTGGCGAGCGCCGCAACCGCCATCGCGCCCGGCAGGCGCTTGGCGGTGACGTAGAGCGTGTCGAACAGCCGCGTGACGATGTTGGCGCGCTCGACCACGTAGCCCATGAACAGAAACAGCGGGATCGCGGTCAGCACGTCGTTCGACATGACCGAATAGGTCTGGTTGACGAACAGGTCGAAGATCCGGTTGTTCAGGAAGCCCTGCAGATAGGCGCCGATCGTCTCGAAGGTGCCGGCGTCCTCGGGCAGGAAGTCGTAGGAGCGCCACTGCCGCGCGGGATCGAAGTAGGCATAATAGCCGAAGATCACCGCGATCGCCATGAGCGTGAAGGCGACGGGGAAGCCGAGGAAGATGGTGCAGATGAACAGCACCAGCATCAGGATCGCGATCTGCGGTTCGGTCATCGGCGCGGGCTGCCTTCTGTTCTCGTTATCGCGGCGCGGTCGGTCCGGGCGTGAGCGGTCGGGGCGCGGGGTCAGTCGGGGCGGTGGCGCTCGGCATCGCGCGCGATCGGCTCGGTGACGTTCTGCCCGCCCGCCGGGTTCTTGGAGGCGCCGGCGCCGAGGCCCTTCTCCTCGGCCTCGCGCAGCATCTTGTCCTCCAGCTCCTCCACGTCCTCCTCGTGCGCGAGCCAGGTGCCGGTGCGGATGCAGTGCAGGCAGCGCATCACCTGCGCGGCGCCCTGCAGGAGCAGCAGCACGCCGGCGGCGACGATGATCACCTTGAACTGGAAGATCGGCACGCCGGCCGGCGACATCACGCTCACTTCCTCGAAGCGAATCGAGCGCGAGGCGTACTTCCAGCCGGCGAACACCAGCGCGAGGATGCCGGGGAAGAAGAACAGGAAGTAGAGAACCAGTTCGACCCGGGCCTGGGTCTGCGGCTTCCACAGCCTGTAGAGAAAATCGCCGCGGACGTGCGCGTCGGTGGCGAGCGCGTAGGCGCCGCCCATCATGAACAGCGTGCCGTACATCATGTAGCTGATGTCGAACGCCCAGGACGTCGGCCGCCCGAACAGGTAGCGCGAGAACACCTCGAAGGCGACGCCGAAGGTCATGATGACGATGCACCAGGCGAAGGCCTTGCCGAACCAGGCGCAGAAGCGGTCGATCAGGTGGATGGCGGCGATCATCGCAGTCCCCGGCATGACGTGGCGGGGCCGGGGGCGCGGACGCCCCCGGCCGGCTCATGCGGCTGCCGACCGATCAGCTCGGCAGCTTGTTCGGGAAGTAGTGGTTGTAGGCCAGGCGGTAGTCCGGCTGGTTCAGCAGCGAGTAGTAGCCGACGCGCTCCGACCAGGACTTCATGCTCTCCACCACGCGGGCGAAGAACTCGTCCTCCATCAGCCCTTCCATCGTCTGGTCCCAGCTGTCGAGCTGCGCCTGCAGGATCGAGTCGTCGGTGCGGTAGACGTTGACCCCGGCCTCGTCGCGCATCTCGGCGAGGTCGTTCGAGTAGCGGTCCATCGCGAGGCCGTAGTTGGCGGTGTTCGCCGCCTCGGCCGCGTATTCGAGGATCGCCTTCTGCTCGTCGCTGAGGCCGTTGAACAGGTCGCCATTGAAGATGATCTCGAAGGACTCGGCCGCCTGGTGGTACGACGACAGGTGGTAGTGCTTGGAGACGTCCTGCGCGCCGAACTGACGGTCCGAGGTCGGGTTGTTGAACTCGAAGGCGTCGATCACGCCGCGCTCCAGAGCCGGCACGATCTCGCCGCCCGGGAGCTGCGCGACCGAGAGGCCCATGCCCTGCATGATGTCGGTGGCGAGGCCGACCGTGCGGTACTTGAGGCCCTGCATCTGGTCGACCGAGGTCACGTGCTCGTTGAACCAGCCGAGCGGCTGCGCCGGCATCGGCATCGCGAAGAAGCCGACGACGTTGAGCCCCAGGATGTCCTGGATCAGCTCGCGATACAGCTCCTTGCCGCCGCCGTACTGGATCCAGGCGAGGATCTGGCTGGCGTCGGTGCCGAACACCGGGCCGGTGCCGAACAGCGAGGCGGCCTTGTTCTTGCCGTACCAGTAGGCGGTGACGTGGTGGCCCGCGTCCAGCACGCCGTCGGCGACCGCGTCCTGGATCTGGAAAGCCTTCACCACGGCGCCGTCGGGCAGGTACTCGATGTTCATGCGCCCGCCCGACATGGCGTTGACGCGATCGACGTACTGCTTGGCGAAGTCGGAGAACACGTTGGCGTCTGGCCAGGCGCCCTGCATGCGGATCGTCATGGTCTGCGCGCGGCTCACCTGAGGCGCCGCCAGCGTGGCGGCCGCCGCACCGCCCGCCACCAGACCGCCGCGGAGGAAAGAGCGGCGCGAGGCGTTCGTCGTGTCGGTCATCGTGATCCTCTCCCGGAAAGGTTGGGCCGTGAACGGGCCGTCCTCTATGGTATTGGCCGGAGCCCTCGCGCGAACGGCGACGAGCCTCGTCCTCCCTACGTCGGGCGATCCCTAGCAGGGCGCGACAACAGTGTCAGCCTTTCGCGACGGGTCCAGACCCGTCGGGCGAAACTTTCGGGGAAGTTCCACTCTGGAGCGAAGTTTCGCGCGAACCGGCGCGGGTCAGGGCGCGAAGGCCGCGATGGGCGCCGCCTCGCCCGCGAGCGCGGCCGCGAGGCGCGCGCCCATCTCGGCCGAGCGGCCGACGAGATCGCGGCCCGTCAGCGCCCGCAGCACCGCGAGGCCCGCCGCGGCCGCGACCGGATGGGCGAGACAGGTGTGCCCGTGGCCGAACACGCCCGAGCCCG
>JBHJHI010000052.1:0-11659 GCA_050330995.1 Paracoccaceae bacterium | reverse complement strand
ATCAGCCGCGACTGGCGCTCTAGGAGCGCGTCCTTCTCGGCGTCGGTCAGCTGATAGCGAGGCAGGCGAGGCATACGGACCATGACCCACACCCCACCCCTCGGATCAAGCCGGAATGCCAACCACGTGAGGAGTTACGATATAATGCCCCTTTGTATTTCTAAGTTCTCTTCTGCTCCTGAAGTTTTTTCAAGATACCAGCCGTACGTTGCTCTAGCTGTCACTACGTAACAACCAATCCGATGATCAAAATCAGCAAAGAAGCACTGCATCATTGGTCTGATCTTTTATAGCTTCCGAATTACCTAGCTATTACTGCGCATTCAATACTATGATTTGCGCTTTGAGAGGCTCCAAGCTTTCACATACTGAACTGTTAGCCTCCGCATGTCACCTACTTTGATCTAACCCAACTTCGTTGGATAGCGCAACATCGAGAACCCCGTACAGCGTCGCCGCATGGACATACCCTCACCCATCCAACATCCGCGTCTGCAACTCCAACAACACCGGGTGCGCATAGACCGGCCGGTAGCTCCCGTGCTTCACCCGCACGGCGTAGCCCTGCCCCACCAGCTCCTTCAGCGTCGAGGCCGTCTCCTTCGGCGTGGTCGGCCAGTCGTGCGCGTTCAGCCATTGCGTGACCTCGGCCGCGCGAAACACCCGCTGCTCGGCGTACATCAGGAACCAGCGCACCGCCTCGGCGCGGGTGTCGGGACGGCGCTTGCCCCCGTTGTCGCGGAACCGCCCCCGCAGCGCGCGGGCGATGCGCGCGGCGAAGGGGCGGCGGGCCTCGGCCGGCAGGGTCTCCATCGCCTGCTCGGCGGCGGCGTGGACGCTGCGCCAGCAGAGCCCCAGCGCGTCGATCTCGGCCTTCAGGCGGCGGTGCTCCTCGGCGAGGCGCTCCAGCTCGGCCATCATCAGCCCGGCCGCCCGGTCGAGCGCCGCGTTCTCGCCGAGCGGCCCGCGCGGCACGTGCGCTTCGGGGACGTGCCGCGCGGCGTAGCAGGCGGTATTCCTGTCGGCCATCCGGAGGTCTCCGTGCGGGGTCGCGGCGTCGATGCCCACCCCGGACCGGCGTCGCGCGCCCGCGCCATGGGGCGGGCCCCGGATCGGATGCGCGGCCCCCGGATCGCGGCGCCCGCCGCCCCGCCCCGGGGTCGGCCGGTCGCGGGACCGAGGCGCCCGGGCCGGCCCCGGCGCCGCCTCGCCCGCCTTTCGTTGCGGCCTGCGGTCGCGCCCACTTGACCGTTTCTGTTAAAAACTTGTGACAGTTTTGTCGAACCGCGCGACACCGGGCACGTTCCCCGCCCCACAACGGCCGAGCGCTTTCCCGCCGGCCCAAGGCAACGTTTCCCAGGAGGTTCCCATGCGGACGCTTCTCACCACCACCGCCTGCGCGCTCATGCTGACGAGCGGCCTGGCCCTCGCCCAGACCACGGACGAGGACGGCACGATGGCCAGCCCGCAGGACCCCAACTACGAGTCCGCCGCCGACTTCGACACCGACGGCGACGGCATGGTCAGCCAGGACGAGTTCACCGAGAACTTCGATGCCGACGCCAGCTTCGCCCGCTTCGACTACGACGAGGACGGCACCATCACGCCGGACGAGTACACCCGCGCGATGTACGAGGCCCACGACCTCGACCGCGACGGCGAGTGGTCGGCCGAGGAGGCGAGCGCCTACGACCGCGCCCAGGCCGGCATGCGCGGCGAGGACGGCCCGCTCGGCGGCGACAGCGACCTGACCCGCGAGCAGTCGGGCGGCGCCGGCGCCGACCCGAGCCAGCCGGGCGCGAGCGAGACCGGCCTCTCCGAGGACAACCGCGAGCAGAACTGAGGCCCCACGGCCTCGCCCGGGCGGGCGGGCGCCGCGGCGTCCGCCCTTCGCGTGCCCGGCCCACGCCCGGGCGCGCCGCCGTTCCCTCGACGGCCCGCCCGCGCCTCGCACCCGTCCAGACGCGCAGCGACGCCCGCCCGATCGAACGCGCCACACGAGCCGGCGCTCGACTGGGCGCGCTACACCAGCCCACGCGTGATCAGGTGCGCTACACGAGCCTGCGTGCGATCAGGCGCGCGACCACCCGCCGGTCGCCCTCGATCCCGAGCGAGGCCGCCGCCTCGGCGGGCGCGAGCCGGATCGGTCGGTGCCCCGCCTCCAGCGGCGCCCCGTGCGCGCGCACCGCGTCGGCGAGGTAGATCGCCTGCACCTTGCGCACCCACCAGCCGTAGTCGGGCATGAAGACGTAGCGCTGGAACCGCGCCACCAGCCGCACCGGCGCGATGCGCCAGCCGGTCTCCTCCATCACCTCGCGGTGCAGCGCCCGGAGCGGGCTCTCGCCGGGGTCGATGCCCCCGCCCGGCAACTGCCACTCGCCGTCCTGATCGACGCAGAGCAGCCGCCCGCCCGCCTCGCGGATCACCGCGTAGACGCCGGGCCGGTCGCGGTAGGGGGCGTCCTGGCGCCAGGGCTCGCCGATGCGGGGCAGCATGGCGGGGGTGATGCCACGGCGACGGGCGCCGGGGAAGTGGCGGGGCCAGGGTTTTCGCCCCGCGACGTCGGGGCTAGATCGACCCCATGGCCGATCCCCACGACACCCCCGATCCGTCCCGCGACAACGACGCGCCCGCCCATCAGGGCGACGACAGCGTCCTGCCCTTCCAGCTCGACCGCACCTCGATGCGCGGGCGGGTCGCGCGCGTCGACGCCACGCTCGACCGCATCCTGACGCGACACCGCTACCCCGCCCCCGTCGCCGGGCTGGTGGCCGAGGCGGTGGTGCTGACCGCGCTGATCGGCCAGACCGTGAAGCTGCGCTGGCGCTTCTCGCTGCAGGTGCGCGGCGACGGGCCGATGCGCCTGATCGCGACCGACTGGTTCGCGCCGCGGGCCGAGGGGGAGACGGCGCGGCTGCGCGCCTACGCGAGCTTCGACCGCGGCGACGTGGCGAGCTTCCGCGGCGACGCCTTCTCGCTCCTCGGCCAGGGCGTGTTCGGCATGACCATCGACCAGGGCCCGGGGATGACGCCCTACCAGGGGGTGACGCCGCTTTCGGGCGGCTCGCTCTCGGCCTCGGCCGAAACCTACTTCGCGCAAAGCGAGCAGCTCGCGACGCGCTTCCACATCGAGGCGGCCGAGACGCAGGAGCCGGGCGGCGAGCGGGCCTGGCGCGCCGGCGGTGTCATGCTCCAGCAGATGCCCGACGAGGGCGGCCGCGTGCCGGACGCGCCTTCGGGCGAGGCGGGGCTGATGACCGCCGACGACGTCGCGGCCATGGGCTCGCGCGAGGAGGACTGGAACCGCTCGACCATCCTGCTCGGCTCGGTCGAGACCTACGAGCTGATCGGCCCGCTGGTCGGCCCCGAACGGCTGCT
This sequence comes from Paracoccaceae bacterium, assembly GCA_050330995.1. Classification (GTDB taxonomy): domain Bacteria; phylum Pseudomonadota; class Alphaproteobacteria; order Rhodobacterales; family Rhodobacteraceae; genus Thermohalobaculum. The sequence continues at coordinate 8,281 of JBHJHI010000052.1, read as the reverse complement.
CTTGCGCCTCTTCCACGAGGAGACCCCGCGGGTCTACGCCGCGCAGCCGGTCGCCTTCGGCTGCACCTGCTCGGCCGAGAAGGTGCGCGAGGCGCTCTCGATCTACTCGGCCAAGGACATCGAGACGATGACCACCGAGGACGGCGAGGTCACGGCCGACTGCCAGTTTTGTTCCGCGCACTATCGGTTCCGGCCGGAGACGCTGGGGTTCGAGGCGGAGTGAGCGGGGCGTCCGGTCGGCGCCGCACGACCGACACAGTCCCGCCCGCTTCGGCGCCCATCCTTCCCGGCACGGGGAAGGGAGGCGTCGCGTGCTCGACAGGCTATCGAACTGGGCCGACGCGCTGGGACGGGCGGCGCACGGCTATGTCTTCGGGCTGGAGGCGCGACTGGCGCTGACCTATCTGGTCGCGACCGTCGTACTGGCGAGCGGGCTCTGGCTCTGGCGCGGGCGGCCGCAGTCCTGGGCGGCGTGGCTGTTCCCGCGCGCGGTCTACGCGCACCGCTCGAACCTCGTCGACGCCAAGCTGTTCCTGTTCAACACCGTGGTCGCGGCGACCGGCTTCTTCGGCGCCCTGCTGTTCACGCCGTTCGTGGCCGTCTTCGTGCAGGTCCTGCTCGGCAAGACCGTCGGCGCGATCCACGACAGCGCGGGGAACGGCTGGGGCGTCACCCTGCTCGCCACCGTCGTGATGGTTCTCGCCCTCGACTTCTGCAAGTACTGGGCGCACTACATCCACCACGAATGGCGCACGCTCTGGCACTTCCACGCCGTGCATCACTCGGCCGAGGTGATGACGCCGCTGACCGCCTACCGCAACCATCCGGCCTTCATCGTCATTCGCAATCTGATCTACAGCGTGATCGTAGGCGCCGTACAGGGCGCCATGCTCTGGGCACTGGTCGGCCGCATCGACATCCTGACCATCGGCGGCGCCAACGCCGGCTACGTCCTGTTCAACCTGATCGGCGCCAACCTGCGCCACAGCCACGTCTGGCTCAGCTACGGCCGCGTGCTGGAGCACGTCTTCATCTCCCCGGCGCAGCACCAGATCCATCACTCGATCGATCCGCGTCACTACAACAAGAACTATGGCGAGGTGTTCGCCTTCTGGGACTGGATGTTCGGCACGCTCTACGTCCCCGCGCGCCACGAGACGCTGGCCTTCGGCCTCGCCGACGCGAAGGGCCGGCGGGTCGAGCAGCCCCATCCGACGCTCTACGCCGCCCTGGTCCAGCCCTTCGTCAAGGCGGGGCGGGAGCTTCGTCGCCGGCGCGGGCGCGCGGCGACGCCAGCCGCGGCCGGCGGTCCGACCGGCACCGGGCGCGAGCGCGCGTCGTGAGCGCGCCCGTCGTCATGGACCGCGGCGTCTCGCTCTGGCTCGACGCGCTCCGCGCCTTCGCGGCGATCGTGGTCGTGCTGTCGCACCTCGCCTACCCGCGCTTCACCCGCGGCGACTACATCGTGCTGCGCGAGTGGAACGTCGGCAGCGACGCGGTGATCCTGTTCTTCGTGCTGTCGGGCGTGGTGATCGCCTACGCCGCCGAGCGCGACGCGACGCTCGGGCGCTTCGCCTTCAACCGCCTGACGCGGCTGTGGTCGGTGCTGCTGCCCGCGCTCGTGCTCACCTTCGCGTTCGACCGCGTCGGCGTGGCGATCGACCCGTCCGCCTATCCGGCCGCCTTCCACAACCCGCTACCGCTCTGGGAGCTGCTCGCGCGCGGGCTCAGCTTCACCAACGAGTGGGCCTTTCCCGAACGGCTGCGCCTCGGCACCAACGGCCCGCTCTGGTCGCTGAGCTACGAGGCGGCCTACTACGCGATGTTCGCCGCCGCGGCGTTCGCGAGCGGTTGGCGCCGCGCCGGCGCGCTCGCCCTCGTCGCCCTGCTCGCCGGGCCGCAGGTGCTACTGCTGATGCCGGCGTGGCTGATGGGCGTGTGGCTCTGGCGGCGGCTCCGGGGCGGGGCGATCGCGCGGCTGGCGAAGGGATGGGCGCTCGCGCTCGCGCTCGGCGCGCCGCTCCTCTACGTGCTGGCGCTGGCGATCGAGCTGCCGCGTCTGCTCTACCTGCTGACCATGATCGCGAGCGCGCCGGTCCATCCGAGGGCGATCCTGTTCTTCTCCGACGAGGTCGTCTGGAACGCGATCGTCGGCGCCCTGGCGACGGCGCACCTGATCGGCATGGCCCGGCTGCTGCATGGCCACGCGGGCGAGTGGCCCTCGATCCGCTGGCTCGCCGGAGCGAGCTTCTCGATCTACGTCACGCATTACCCGGCGCTCCACCTTCTGGACGCCGTCCTGCCCGAGGCCGCGCCCGGGCGCGACCTCGCGCTCTTCGCCGGCTCGGTGGCCGTCGGGCTGGTCTTCGCGGCGCTGATCGAGCGCCGCCTCGGACGGCTGCGCGCCTGGCTCGTCGCGACGTGGCACCGGCCCGCCCTCCCCTCCGCCGCACGCGCCGGAGCGGCGGGGGCAGACCGCGCGCGCCGGGCGCTCGGCCCGGGGGCGTGACGGATCGGATCGACCCCGAAGCGCCCGGCCCCTTCGGTCCGGCGCTCCGGCTTCCCGTCCCGCACGCTCGCGCGACCCGCGAGCGTACGCCCGGGCCGGGGAGCGCTCCCGCCGCCCGCGACCGCCTCGGCGCGCGACGCGCCCGTTCGGCCCCGAGAACCCGGCCGTCGGCCCGACCGGAACGGCCGGCGCCCGTAACGCGCGCGTCGACGGGAGAGCAGCGCCCGCGAGCGCCCGACGGCGAGACGTCGCGCGCGCTCGCCCGGCGGCTCGCCGCGCCTCACCCCTCGCCGCGGTCCATGCCCGCACGGTGGCGACACGGCCCGACCAGACACGCCACCCCCAGCACCGCCCCCGCCACCGTCGCGATCATCCCCGCAGCACTGACCGCGTCGTGGAGCCCCAGCCAGAGCGGCGCGTAGCCCGCCAGCGCGTAGCCGAGCACGGCCGAGAGCGCGGCGAAGCCCAGCGACCACCAGACCTGCGCGGCCAGCCGGTCGGTCATCAGCCGCGCCGCCGCCGGGGGGCAGACGAACATCGCGATCGGCACGATCGAGCCGACCGCGTCGAAGGCGGCGACCGCCGCCAGCGCCGCCGTGACCACCAAGCCGATGCCGAGCGCGCGCACGGGGAGGCCGAGGCTCTCGGCGAAGCCCTCGTCGAAGGTCGCGATCGCGAGCGGGCGCCAGAACGCCCAGGTCAGCCCCGCCACCACGAGGCAGACCGCGGCCATGCGGCCGAGCTCGGGCGGCAGGCCGGCGAGCGCGGCGGGGTCCAACAGCGAGCCCCAGCCGGTCGCGTCGAACCAGATCAGGCTCTCCAGATTGCCCATCAGCGCGTGCTCGACGTCGAGGTGGACGCCCGAGGTGTCGGTGCGCTCCAGGAGCAGCACGCCGGCGGCGAACATCGCGGTGAAGACCACGCCCATCGCCGCGCCGGGCTCGATCCGGCCGAGGCGCCGCACCGCCTCGATCAGCGCGACCGCGACCACCGCCGCCACGGCGGCGCCGAGCATCATCGGCCCCGAGGCGATCACCCCGGTCACGAGGAAGGCGCCGACGATGCCGGGCAGGACCACGTGGCTGATCGCGTCGCCGACCCGCGCCTGCCGGCGCAGCACCAGGAAGTTGCCCGGCAGCGCGCAGGCGACCGCGGCGAACAGCCCGATCAGCATCGGCGCGAGCGAGAGCTGCACGAACTCGGCGCCCATCACGACGCCTCAACGGCGCGGGGGCCGCCGAGGCGGCGGTCGATCTCGGCGATCTCGTCGGCCGTCAGCACGGTGTCGATCGGGGTCAGGCCGTCGTCGCGCTCGGAGACGGCGCCGCCGGCGCGCTCGGCGCGCAGCGCCGCCCAGCGCCGCTCGTCGAGGCGCGCGCGCGCGGCCTCGGCGCGGCCGGCCTCGGTCGCGACGCCGTCCGCGCGCACCAGCCCCTCACGGGCGAGCAGGCGCAGCGTCAGCCGCTCGCGGATCGGCTCGCCGTGGGCGAGCGCGAGCAGCCCCTGGCGACGATGGACGCGGGCGCGGAAGCGCCGCGCGGCGAGCGCCGCGGCGAGCACGCCGCGCGCGGGGGCGAACAGGAGCGAGAGGGCGAACAGCGCGGTCGCGACCAGCACCACGATCGGCCCCGTGGGCAGCGCCGGGGCCGATGCCGAGACGGCGGCGCCCAGATAGCCCGCGAGCGCGCCGAAGGCTGCTGCGATCCAGACCACCGCGTGCGCGGCCTCGGTCCAGAACCGCGCGGTGACGGGCGGGATCACCAGGAGCGCCACGATCAGCACGAGGCCGACGATCTTGAGCCCGACCACGGTGACCCCGGCGACGAGGCCCATCATCGCGAGGTCGACCGCGCGCAGGCTCCAGCCGCTCGCGGCCGCGTACCCGGGGTCGAAGGCGACCAGCGTCATCGGCCGCCTGAGCGCGAGCGTGACGGCCACGATCAGCGCCCCGCCCGCCGCGATCACCACCGCGTCCTCGAACAGCATCCCCGCAGTCGCGCCGAGCAGGAAGTCCTCGAGCCCCGCTTGGCGGCCCATGTCGAGGTTCTGGATCACCGTCAGCCCGACGATGCCGAGGCCGAAGAACACCGAGAGCACCGCGCCGATCGCCGCGTCCTCGCCGAGCCGGGTGCGCCGCGCGATCCACTCGACCAGGAAGAAGCCGGCCACGGCGCTCAGCGCCGCGCCCGCGAGCAGCCCCGGCAGCGCGCGGCCCGAGCCGCCGAGGGCGGCCATGACCACGAAGGCGAGCGCGATGCCCGGCAGGGTCGCGTGCGCGACGGCGTCGGCGACGAGAGCGCGCTTGCGCAGGAACAGGAAGCTGCCGCCCATGCCGGCGGCGGCGCCGAGGAGCGCGGCGCCGACCGCGACGAGCGCGGCGTTGTAGCCCGCCTGGAGGGTCAGCGCGTCGAGGAGGCGCTCCATCGCCTCAGCCGCGTCCCCGCGACAGCTCGGCCAGATGCGCCTCGGCGAGCCGGCCGCCGTAGGTCGCCTGGAGGTTCTCCTCGGTGAAGGTCGTCGCCACGGGCCCCTCGGCGATGCGCCGCGTGTTGATCAGGAGCAGGTGGTCGAAGTACGCGCCCACCGTCGCGAGGTCGTGGTGGACGGCGACCACCGAGCGGCCCTCGGCGCGCAGCTCGCGCAGGACGCCCACGATCGCGCGCTCGGTCGCCGCGTCCACGCCGGCGAAGGGCTCGTCGAGCAGGTAGAGATCCGCCCCCTGCGCCAGCGCGCGCGCGAGGAACACCCGCTGCTGCTGCCCGCCCGAGAGCCGGCCGATCTGGCGCTCGGCGAAGCCCTCCATGCCGACGCGGTCGAGGCAGGCGCGGGCGCGGTCCAGGTGACACGCGCGCATGCGGCCGAACAGGCCGAGCTCGCGGTAGAGCCCCTGGGCGACCACGTCGATCGCGCGCACGGGGAAGTCCCAGTCGACGCTGGCGCGCTGGGGGACGTAGGCGATGCGCGGCCGGGCGCGGGCGAGCGGCTCGCCGAAGACGCTCACCTCGCCCGAGAGCCGCGGCACGATGCCGAGCGCAGCCTTCAGGAGCGTCGACTTGCCCGCCCCGTTCGGCCCGACGATCGCGGACAGCGCGCCCGCGGGGAAGGTGGCGTCGAGCGAGAACACCGCCGGGCGCTCGGCGTAGACGACGCTGAGGCCGCGGATCGCGAGCGGGCTGTCCGCCGGCAGGGCGGCGGGCGCGACCGCCGTGCCGTCGACGGCGGCGAGGGAGAGATCGGCGGGGCTCGTCGCGGGGGTCATCGTGGTCCTCACAGGGCGGCGAGGCGGCCGTCGAGGCCGCGCGCCGGCGCTTGCCCGCCGAGCGCGCGGGCGATGGTGGTGACGTTGTGGTCGATCATGCCGAGGTAGGTGCCCTCGTAGGTGCCGCTCGGCCCCATGGCGTCCGAGAACAGCTCGCCCCCCACCACGACCTCGTGGCCGCGGGCGCGGGCCCCCTCGACCAGCGCGCGGACGTTGCGCTCGGAGACCGAGCTTTCCACGAACACCGCGCCGACGCCGCGCTCGACCAGGAGATCGACCAGCGCCTCGATGCGCGCGAGCCCGGCCTCGGACTGCGTCGAGATCCCCTGGATGCCGACCACCTCGAAGCCGTAGGCGCGGCCGAAGTAGTTGAAGGCGTCGTGCGCGGTCACCAGCACGCGCGCGCCGTCGGGGACGGTGGCGAGCACCTCGGAGGCGTAGGCGTCGAGCCGGGCGATCTCGGCGCGGTAGGCCTCCGCGTTCGCGCGGAAGTCGGCCCCGGCCTCGGGGCGCGCCCCGGCGAGCGCGTCCGCGACGCGATCCACCACCAGGGCCCAGAGCTCGGGGTCCATCCAGACGTGCGGGTCGAAGCGGCCCGCGTAGTCCTCGTGGGCGACCAGCCGCTCGCGCGGCAGGCCCTCGGCGACCGCGACGACCGCCCCGCGCTCGCCGAGGCGGTGCAGGAAGTCCTCCATCTGCGCCTCCAGATAGAGCCCGTGCCAGAGCACGAGGTCGGCGCGGGTCATCGCGACGATGTCGGTGCGGGTCTGGCGGAAGGCGTGCGGATCGACCCCCGGCCCCATCAGCGCCTCGACCGCGACGCGATCGGCGCCGACGCGGCGCGCGGCGTCGGCGATCATGCCGGTGGTGGCGACCACGCCGAGGGGCGCGGCCGCGCGGGCGGCGCCGGCGGCGGCGAGGGCGGCCGCGCCGGCGAGGAGGGCTCTTCGGTCGATCGGGCGCACGCGCATTCTCCTGGCGTGAAGCGATGGCGTCCCCGAATTTGAGACGCGCTCGCGGAAAGTCAATGCAGTCGAGAACGAATTGCAACTGGCAACGGCACCGGTGTCCCTGCCGGGCACGGGGCCGTCCTCGCACCCTCGCGGGCGGGTTCGTCCCTGCGCCCTTGCGGGCGTGGGGCTGCCGGTTATGGTCGCGCGCCATGAGCGAAGAGGACACGAGCGAGCGCGCGAAGCAGATGGAGGAGGCGCTGCGCTCGGAAGGCGTGCGGCTCACCCGTCAGCGCATGGCGCTCCTGCAGGTGCTCGGCGAGGCGGACGACCACCCGGACGCGACCGAGCTGCACCGCCGCGCGCAGACGCTCGACGCCTCGGTCTCGCTCGCCACCGTCTACCGCACGCTCTCGGTGCTGGAGGACAAGGGCGTCGTGCAGCGCCACGCCTTCGAGGGCGCGCCCGCGCGGTTCGAGACGGCCGATGCGCCGCATCACGACCACATCATCGACCTCGACAGCCACGAGGTGGTCGAGTTCGCCTCGCCCGAGATCGAGCGGCTCCAGAAGGAGATCGCGCGCCGGCTCGGCTACGAGGTGGTCTCGCACCGGCTGGAGCTCTACTGCCGCAAGCGCTCGGGCGGCGACTGACCCCCTCCGGAGGGGCGACGATCGTCTTCGACACGAATTCGCCACGATCGCGCCGCCCTCGGTCATGATCTCGCCTTCGTGACGCGCCAACGGCGTCCGAAAGAGGGACGCCGGCGAGCGCCGGCGCGAGGGGCCGCGCGCGCTCGGAAGGCCGGCGAGGAGCCGGATCGAAGGGGGACATCTGATCATGGCGCTATTCGTCGTCGACACGGGCCAGGACGTGGTCGAGGCCAACGACGGCCGGCTCTCGCTGCGCGAGGCCGTCGCCGCCGCCGAGAGCGCGGCCGGCGCCGACACCATCGTCTTCGCCGAGGGGCTGGAGAGCGTCCGGATCGACGCGCCGCTCGCGCTGTCGGGCGCGCAGCGGCTGACCATCGACGGCGACCGCGACGACGACGGGCTGTTCGACGTCACGATCGACGGGCGCGGGCGCACCAAGCACTTCGAGATCGAGGACCGCGCGGTGGTCGAGCTGGACGGGCTCTCGCTCGTCGGCGGCTTCGACGCGGGCGAGCGGGCGGTGGGCTCGATCGACAACGCGGGCAACCTGACGCTGGTGCGCACGCTGATCGACCGCTCGGTCGCGGTCGGCCTCGACGGCGCGCAGGGCGAGCCCGGCGTCGACGGCGCCGCCGGCGGCCGCGGCCGCGACGGCTCGCTCAGGACCGGGCGCAACGGCGAGGACGGCGGCGTCGGCGGAGACGGGGGCGAGGGCGGCGTCGGCGAGACCGGCGCGCTCGCGGTCGGGGGCGTGCTCAACGATTCGCGCGGCTCGCTCGTGCTGATCGACAGCGCGGTCGGCGCGGCGGTCGACGGGCTGCCCGGCGACGGCGGTCAGGGGGGCACCGGCGGCCGGGGCGGCCAGGGCGGCGACGGCGGGCGCGGCGCCGGCGGCGTCGGGTCGAGCGCG
>JBHJHI010000051.1:0-28863 GCA_050330995.1 Paracoccaceae bacterium | reverse complement strand
AGGGTCGGGTGGGCGTGGATCGTGCGTGCGACGTCCTCGGTCGTCGCCCCCATCTCGATCGCGAGGGCCGCTTCCGCGATCAGCTCCGTCACCTCGGGGCCGACCATGTGCACGCCGCGCACCTCGTCGGTCCGGGCGTCGGAGACGACCTTCACGAAGCCCTCGGTCTCGAGCAGGCTCATCGCTCGGCCGGACGCGGCGAAGGGGAATTGCCCCGTCGCGACCTCGTGGCCCTGCTCCTCCGCCTGCTCCTCGAGCAACCCGACCGAGGCCATCTCGGGCGAGGTGAAGATCACCGCAGGCACGCAGCGCACGTCGTACTCCTCGGGCTTGCCCGCGATCACACCAGCCGCCACGAGTCCCTCCTTGCTGCCCTTGTGCGCGAGCATCGGCTGGCCCGCGACGTCGCCGATCGCGTAGACGTTCGGCAGGCTCGACCGCGAATACGCGTCCACCTCGACCGCGCCGTTCTTGCGCAGGCGCACGCCGATCTCCTCCAGCCCGAGGCCCCCGGTCGAGGGCTGGCGGCCGGTCGCGGCGAGCACGCAGTCGACCGTCGCGTCGGAGCCGTCGCCGAGGCTCACGCGCAGCCCCCCGTCGGTCCGCTCGACCGAGCCGATGTCGGCGTGGAGCCTGAGATCGATGCCCTTCTCGCGCATCGCCTCCATCGCGTGGTCGGAGAGGTCGTAGTCGAAGGTGCGCAGGATGCGCTCGCCGCGGTAGGCGAGCGTCACCTCCGCCCCGAGCCCGTTCATGATGAAGGCGAACTCGCAGGCGATGTAGCCGCCGCCGAGGATCGCGATCCGCCGCGGGAACTCCTCGAGGTCGAAGATGTCGTCCGACGTGATGGCCAGCTCGTGGCCGGGGAACTCGGGCACGCGCGGGTGCCCGCCGGTGGCGACCAGGACGTACTTGGCCGAGACCTCGCGCCCGTCGGCGAGCGCCACCGTGTGCGGGTCCCTGAGCGTCGCGCGGGCCTCGAACACCTCGGCGCCCGCGGCCGAGACGTTCCTGTGGTAGAGCCCCTGCAGGCGGGTGATCTCGCGTTCCTTGGCCTCGCGCAAGCGGTCCCAGGAGTGCGTGCGCTCGCCCACCGTCCAGCCGTAGCCCTCGGCGTCCTCGAAGGCCTCGGCGAACTGCGAGGCGTAGACCAGCAGCTTCTTCGGGATGCAGCCGCGGATCACGCAGGTGCCGCCGAAGCGGTAGTCCTCGGCGATCGCCACGCGCGCCCCGGCCTGCGCGGCCATGCGCGCCGCGCGCACGCCCCCCGAGCCGCCGCCGATGACGAAGAGGTCGTAGTCGAAGTCCATGAGGAGCTCCCGGGGCCATGCGATCGCTGGGGCGGCAGATAAGCCAGGGCGCGGATGGGCCAAACACGCCGCCGCGAGGCCGCGCGATCAGCGCCCGAGGGTCTCGACCGTCCCGTCGGGCCGGCCGATCAGCGCCGTCGAGGCGAGGCCGAGGAACAGCCCGGTCTCGACCACGCCCGGCACGGCGACGAGCGCGTCGGCGAGCCAGGCCGGCTCGGAGATGCGGCCGAGGTGCAGATCGACGATCTCGTGGCCCTCGTCGGTGACGAAGGCCGCGCCGTCCCGCGTGCGGCGCACGACCGCGCCCGAGAGGCCCTGCGCGTCGAGCACGCCCCGGATCGCCGCCTCGGTTGTGCCCGCGCCGAAGCGCACGATCTCGACCGGCAGGGCGAAGCGGCCGAGGGTCTCGACCCGCTTGTTCCAGTCGCCGAGCACCACCAGGCGCCGCGACGCGCTCGCGACGAGCTTCTCGCGGAGCAGCGCGCCGCCGCCGCCCTTGATCAGCCCGAGCGCGCCGTCGATCTCGTCGGCGCCGTCGAAGGTGACGTCGAGCGGCGCGAGGTCGTCGAGGGACGCGAGCGGGATGCCGAGCCGCCCGGCCTGCTCGGCGGTCGCCGCCGAGGTCGGCACGCCCGTCACCGTCAGGCCCTCGGCCACGCGCGCGCCGAGGGCGTCGACGAACAGCGCCGCCGTCGAGCCGGTCCCGAGGCCGAGGCGCATGCCGTCCTCGACCATCGCCACCGCCGCTTCGGCCACCGCGCGGCGCGCGCGCGTCACGTCGTCCGAACCCTGCCCGGCCATGGCCGTCCCCCGTTCCTGTCCCGGCGCGCCGCCTATCCCGGATCGGCGCCGGCTTGAAGGGCGCCGTCGCCCGGCCGGTCCGACGCCCGCGCCCCCTCCCGCGACGGCGCGGCCGTCCCGGCAGGGGCGGAGGGACCGCGGCCCGCGACCGTCGCCCGCGGATCGCGGAGCGGCGCCCGCGGGCTGGCGTGTGCGGCCGCGAAGGGGCAGGCTCGCGACATAGCCTGCGGAGCGAGCGATGTTCCTGAGCCTGTTCGACGTCTTCAAGATCGGCATCGGCCCCTCGTCGAGCCACACCATCGGGCCGATGGTGGCGGCCGGACGCTTCCTCGACGCGCTGCGCACCGCCGAGCCGATCCCCGGCGCGGGGCCGGCGGCGCGGCTCGGGGTGCGGCTGCACGGCAGCCTCGCGCACACCGGGCGCGGGCACGCCACCGACCGCGCGGCGATGCTCGGCCTCATGGGCTTCGTCGCGCACGACTTCGACCGCAGCGCGGCCGACGCGGCCGAGGAACGACTGCGCGAGGAGAAGGCGATCGAGGTGGCGGACCTCGGCCGTCTCGCCTTCGACCCGGACGCCGATCTCGTGTTCGACTACGGCCCCCCGCTCGCCGGTCACACCAACGGTCTCGTGCTCTCGGCCTACGACGAGGGCGGCCACCTGCGGCTTCGCGAGACCTATTTCTCGGTCGGCGGCGGCTTCGTGCAGACCGAAGCCGAACTCGCCGCCTGCGCGAGCGCGCGGGACGCCGGCGCCTCGCCCGAGGGCGAGGACGTGCCCTTCCCCTTCGCCACCGCCGAGGAGATGCTGGCGATGGCGCGGACCTCGGGCCTCTCGATCGCGGCCATGAAGCGCGCCAACGAGGAGACGCGGATGAGCCGCGCCGCGCTCGACGCCGGGATCGAGCGGATCTGGGGCGTGATGGATCGGTGCATCGACCGCGGCCTCGCGGCCGAGGGCACGCTGCCGGGCGGGCTGGGGGTCCGCCGCCGCGCCGCGCGGATCGCGGCGTCGCTCAGCGACGAGCGGGGCATGAACGCGCAGCAGCCGCACGTCGCGAACGACTGGCTCTCGGCCTACGCCATGGCCGTCAACGAGGAGAACGCGGCCGGGGGGCAGGTGGTGACCGCCCCCACCAACGGCGCGGCCGGCGTGTTCCCGGCCGTCTGCCGCTACTACCGCGACCATGTGGTCGGCGCGACGCACGCGGGCCTCCACGAGATGTTCCTGACCGGGGCGGCGGTCGGCGGGCTCGTCAAGCACAACGCCTCGATCTCGGGCGCCGAGTGCGGCTGCCAGGCCGAGGTCGGCTCGGCCTCGGCCATGGCCGCCGCCGGCCTCTGCGCGGCCCTGGGCGGCAGCGCGACGCAGGTCGAGAACGCCGCCGAGATCGCGCTCGAGCACCATCTCGGCATGACCTGCGACCCCTTGGCCGGGCTCGTGCAGGTGCCCTGCATCGAGCGCAACGGCCTCGGCGCGATCAAGGCGGTCGCGGCCGCCTCGCTGGCACTCAGGGGCGACGGCGAGCACATCGTCTCGCTCGACGCCTGCATCAGGACCATGCGCGACACCGGGCGCGACATGAGCGAGAAGTACAAGGAGACCTCGCTTGGCGGCCTCGCCGTCAACGTCGCGCAATGCTGAGCGCGCCGCCGGATCAGGTCGAGCGCGCCGATGTCCGGTGCTTGTCTTCACCGCCGCACTCAACTATGACGCGCATGGCGGGTCTTCGTCGTCACGATTGAGACACTATTGTGACGAGCAAGTCGCCGTGACCAACGAGTAGCCTTTCCGCGGGGTTCGCAATGGCACAAGTAACCGCTTTTTCCGGGGTAGACTTCCAAGACGACGGCTTCCTCGATCTCGACGGCGGCACGATCGTCAACGCGTCGGCGGAGCGGATCGATCTCGTCTACGACGACGGCACCGTCGTCTTTCTCGGCACCGGCTTCTCCCTGGACGCGGTCCAGGCGACCGGCGGCACCGTGACGGCGATCGAGTACTTCGTGGACGGCACGCGGGCGCTCGCGGTGAACGAGGTCTCGCTGCCTCTGACGGAGTTGTCCGCGTTCTTTCTCGCCAACGACGGCGCCGGGCTGCTGGCGCGGGCGCTCGGCGGCGACGACACGATCGAGGGCAGCGGCGAGGACGACACGCTCGTCGGTCTCGACGGCGACGACATGATCGACGGCGGCGGCGGCGACGACGTGCTCGTCGGCGGCGCCGGCACCGACACCGCGCTCTATCGCGACACCGCCTTCGCCGACGCCGCGGTCGTGATGGCCGACGAGGACGGCGAGCAGGCGCTGGTCGTCCTAGTCGAGGACGGTGCGGACGCGCTCGCCGAGATCGAGCGGGTCGATTTCGCCGACGGCACGCTGGTGCTCGACCTTCCCGGCTCGGCCGGGAACATCGACCTCGCCTACCGCCTCTACGCGGCCACCTTCGCGCGCACGCCCGACGAGGCGGGGCTGCGCTTCTGGGTCAACGAACTGGAAGAGGGGTTCGGCGAGGACGCGACCGCGACCGCCTTCGCCGAGAGCGAGGAGTTCGCCGAGAACTTCGGCGCCGAGGGCGAGGTCGAGGACGACGCCTTCATCGACGCGCTCTACCAGAACGTGCTCGGCCGCGAGGCCGACGCCGAGGGCCGCGCCTTCTGGCTCGATCAGTTCCAGACGGAGCAGTTCGACCGCGCCGACATGCTGTCGTTCTTCGCCGACAGCATGGAGAACCGCGAGGCCATCGAGCCCTTCCTGGAGAACGGCGTGTTCGTGCTGACCGAAGAGATGGTCTGAGGGGCCGCGGCCCCTCGCGTTCCTCCCTCCTCGCTCAGTCGCGCGCGCCGGTGGTCCAGGGCGAGAACGGCCAGGGCCTGTGCTCGCTCGCCCCGGTCAGGAAGCGCGTGGTGTCGCGCATCCACTCGGCGAAGCCTGCACCGAACGCGGCGATCTGCGGGTTGGTCTCGCGCATCACCAGCATCGACAGGAACTGCACCACGGCGAGCAACGTGTAGACCGTCGGCATCACGCTGAGCACCAGAAGAAACAGCACCATGTAGCCGCCGCGCCAGAACAGGGCGGTGCGGTCGCTGTTCGAGACGGTGTTCGATTGCGTGGTCATCGGGCGGGGTCCTCCGTCGCTCTTCGTCTGGTAGATGTGAATGCGAAGCGTTCGCATCAAGAGGGCGAAGCGCTCCGGCCCGGCCGGGCCACGCGCCCCGAGTATCCGGTCCTCCGCGCGCCCGCGACCCCCGGTCGTCTCGGTCAGGTCGGACGCTCCAGCGCCGCGATCGCCTCGTCGAGCGCCTCGGGCGGCAGCAGCAGCATCGCCCCCGGCCCCTCGAAGGCGAGCGACACCGGCCCCGTGGCCCGGTTCGAGGTGCCGATCCGCCCCGAGGGGGCGAGCACCAGCTCGTCGAGCGGCCATTCGAGCCCGCGCGAGGGCGCGCAGGCGACCTCGGCCATCGGGAACACCGAGACCGTCGCGCCGGGCGCGAGGGCGAGGTCGAGCCGACGCCCCGCGGGCGCGGCCAGCACGATCTCCGACTCGCCGACCAGGATCACCCGCTTGTCGGGCCGGCGCGCCATCGCGTTCAGCACCGCGAGGCCGTGGTCGAGCCGCCGGCCCGTGAAGCCGCCCGCGAGATAGAGCGGCGCGCGCGTGGCGTAGAGGCATTTCTCGAAGTCGGTGGTGTCCTGCTCGTCGAGGCGATGCACCGCGACGCCGCGCGCGGCCCAGCCCCCGGCGTCGTCCAGGCTGTCGAGATCGCCGATCACCGCGTCGGGGCGCGCGTCCAGGGCGAGGAGCCGGTCGGCCGCGCCGTCGGCGGCCACGATCGGACCGGCGCGCGCGCGTGCCCGGGCGAGCGCCTCCGCCGAGAGCGCGCCGCCGCCCGCCAGCACCACCGGCCCCTCGCTCTCGAACAGGATCATCGCGTCACCCTCGGCCGCCGGGCCGGCCCGGTCAACGCGCCGGACCGCCGGCCGGTCCGGCCCGGCGGGTTCCGGCGAGGCGTCCGGAGGGAGAGGCGGGCGGTCCTCGCGGCGAGGGACGGCGAGGACTCGTGCCGGAGCGGCGGTCGAACGTGGGGGCTGGATTGCCGTCGATCGGCCGGGCCGGTTCGTTCCGGGCCGATTGCGCGGCGGGCGTGTGCGCGCTCGCCCCCCGGTTGCATGCGCTTGACCGGACGGGAGCGATCGGCCAGCGTCCGTTCCCGTTGGGGGATGGCACGATCGAGGGGGACGGGCGATGGGCGAGCGGCTCAGGCGCGTCGATGTGCGTATCGGCGAGTTCGCGTGTTCCATTCAGGGGTTCGACGATCCGGCCGCGGTTCTCGCGCGCCTGATCGACGTGGCGCGCGAGGCGCCGGCGTCGGGGCCGCACCTCGACGAGGCGGCCGCCGAGCGCGCGCTTGCCGCGGCCGCGCGCGAGAGCGGGCTCGCGCCGGAGCGGCTCGCCGCGGTGCCGGGCTTCATCGTCACCGTCGCGCCGCTGTCCGAGGAGGGCGCGGTCGAGACCGACGAACCCGGGCCGTCCCGGCCCGAGCCGGAGGCGAGCGAGATCCGGCGCGCGCTGGAGAGCGCGGCCCTGACGTCCGTGGCCGAGCCCGCCTCGCGGCGTGGCCGCGCCACGCGTTTCGCGGGCGGCTGGGAGGAGACGCCCGCGGCGGCGCCCGACGAGGCCATCGCTCCCGTGCCGGCGCCGGGCGCGCCCGCCGAGAGCCTGTTCGCCACGGTCGAGGCGGACGACGAGCCGCCGTTGCTGCTCGCCCCCGACCCCGAGCCGGAACCCGCCGCGCCGCGCCGTTCCGCTCCCGTGTCGAGCCTGTTCGCCGACGATGACGACGAGCCGCCCCTGCGCGCCTCGCTCTCGCAGCGGCTGGACGAGGAAGTCCGCCCGCGCGGACGGCCGAAGCCGCCGCTGACGCCGCAGGCGCTGTCGTGGAAGATGAACGCGCGCCAGCCCGACGAGCAGATCGTCTGCGCCTGCGCCTTCCTCACCTTCGAGGAGAAGAAGCCGCGGTTCACGCGCCGCGACGCCTGGCGGGTGCTCGACCAGATCCCCGGCGAGGTGGTGCGCAACCTGACGGTGCGCGTGCGCGCCTTCGGCAAGCTGGTGCGCGACGGGGTGATCGTGCAGCATGCCTCAGACAGCTTCTCGCTCTCGGACGTCGAGATGGCGCGCGCGGCGGAGTACTTCGAGGACTGAGGCACTTCCGGCTTCGACGAGCGAGGCGCCCGGCCGCGGTCGGGGCCCTGGTGGATCGGTCGGGATGCCTGCGCCCCGGGCCGGTCCGCTCGGGAACGAGGCGGTCCTTCGCGGGATCTCGGGGGGCGAGCGGCCACTGGGAAGGCCGCTGGTTCGGCCCGTCGCGGTCGAACCGCTAGGCGTCGTCGCCGTCCTCGGGGTCGGGACGGGCGGTGCCGCGGAACAGCGCGCGGAAGGGCAGCACCCAGGCGATGCCGAGGGCGACGTAGATCGCCAGCTCCACCCAGATGTTCGGTCGTTCGAACAGCGACAGCACCACCGCCGCCACGGCGATGTAGAGCGGCAGGCCGACGACGAGGACGACGAGCGCGAGGCGCTTGCGTGTGCTGTACTTCATGGGGCGGGAAGCTAGGGCCGGGAGGCGACGGCGTCGACGTCCCGGCCGCGTCCTCCGAGCGACGCGCACGAGCGTCTCGTCCCTCGGCATCGAGCCGGTGGTGTCCCCGATCGCGCGCATCGAGCGCGTTCACGGCGCCGCGACGGGCAGCCTCAGGCGGGACGGCGCGATGGACGCGACCAGCCGGCGACGCGGCGGGTAGGCGCCGCGACGGGAGCGGTGCCGGGCGCGACCCCGTCCGCTCGGTCTCGCGCTCGACGCCCCGACCGGTCGTCGCGGCGCGATCGGCGAGGCGGGCGGAGGCCGCCTGTCGCTGCCCGTTTTCGCGGCAAATGGCGCTTCTTCGGGCATTGGCGCGCTCCCGCCGTGGAGTCGGCGATCGGTGCGCCGCGGGGCGGCACCTCGCCGATGTCGACGCGGCGCGCCTCCGGCAGGCCGGCGCCTCTTCTGGCCGGGAGCTGGCACGCCCTCTGCATGAGCCGGGGCGGCAGGATGCCTAGGGTTCCGGCCGGGCCTTCGCGGCGCGGCGTCCGGTCCGAGAGGCGTCACCCGGGCGCGCCCGGGCACACGGCGGGGCAAAAGCCCGGGAGGTCACTGCCCAGATCGCCGACCGACCGTCGCGGAGCCTGTCGTCCCGCCCTCCGCGGCCCGCGCCACGCGTCCGGCGGGACGAGGAGAGAGCATGACCCGCCTCGACGCCGCCATCCTGCTGGCCCTCGCGGCCCCCGTCCTCGCCGCCACGCCCGCCCCCGCGCAGGAGAAGGACAGCTTCCGCGTCGCCTGGTCGATCTACGTCGGCTGGATGCCGTGGGGCTACATGGCCGAGAGCGGCATCATCGACCGCCACGCCGAGAAGGAGGGCATCTCGATCGAGGTCGTCCAGATCAACGACTACATCGAGAGCATCAATCAATACACGGCCGGCGCCTTCGACGGCGTGTCGGCCACCAACATGGACACGCTGTCGATCCCGGCCGGCGGCGGCGTCGACACCACCGCGCTGATCGTCGGCGACTACTCGAACGGCAACGACGCGATCCTGACCAAGCGCGGCGAGGACGTGGCGAGCCTCGAGGGCAAGTCAGTCCATCTGGTCGAGCTGTCGGTCAGCCACTACCTGCTCGCCCGCGCGCTCGACGAGAACGGGCTGGCCGAGCGCGACCTCTCGGGCGTGGTCAACACCTCCGACGCCGACATGGTCGGCGCCTGGCAGACGCCCGAGGTCGAGGTCGCCGTCACCTGGAACCCGCTGGTGCAGACCATCCTCGACATGGGCGGCGCCAACCGCGTCTACGACAGCGCCGACATCCCGGGCGAGATCATCGATCTCATGGTGGTCAACACCGAGACGCTGGAGGCCAATCCCGCCTTCGGCCGCGCCCTCGTCGGCGCCTGGTACGAGACCATCGGGTTGATGCAGCAGGGCGACGAAGAGGCGCTGACGGCGATGGCCGAGGCCGCGGGCACCGATCTCGAGGGCTACATGAGCCAGCTCGCCACCACCGAGATGTTCTACGCCCCCGCCGACGCCGTCACCTTCGTCGAGAACCCGAAGCTCAAGGAGACCATGCAGTACGTGGCCGAGTTCCTGTTCGAGCACGGCATTCTCGGCGAGGGCGCGCCCTCGGCCGATTTCGTCGGCATCGAGTACCCGGACGGCTCGGTCATCGGCAATCCCGACAACGTCAACTTCCGCTTCACGAGCGAGTACATGCGCCTAGCGGCCGACGGCGAGCTGTCGGCGGACTGAGACGGACGGGGGCGCCGTTCGGCCCGACACGGGCCCGGAGCGTTGCGCCGAGCGCGCCGCGCCGACAGTACTAGCGCTCCGAGGGCCGCGAGGCACGATGGCCGAGACCCTGCGAACCGGCGCCATGGACGCGCCCGCCGCCCGCGACGACGAACGCCCGCGCGGCGAGGCGGCGTCCGCCGCCCCGGCCGCGCGCCCGCCCCGGCCCCGGCGCTGGATCAACCGCCGCCCGGGACGCCTCGCCCGCGCCGCCCTCGCGGCGCTGCCGTTCCTCGCCGCCCTCCTCGCCTACGTCGTCGCCACCGACATCCGCCGCGCCGAGAACCCGCAGGATCGCCTGCTCCCCTCGCTGCCGGCGATCGCCGAGACGGCCGGGCGGCTCGCGACCGAGCCGTCGCGGCGCACCGGCGAGATCACCCTCTGGGCCGACACCGCCGCGAGCCTCGGGCGCCTTGGTGCGGGGGTGGCGATCGCCGCTGCCCTCGCGCTCTCGCTCGGGCTCGCGATCGGCACGCTGCCGGCGACGGCGGCCGGGCTCGGGCCGTTCGTCTCGGCGCTCTCGCTCGTGCCCCCGCTCGCGGTGCTGCCGATCCTGTTCCTGGCCTTCGGCCTCGGCGAGACCGCCAAGGTCGCGCTCGTGGTGATCGGCATCGCGCCGGTGATGACCCGCGACCTCGCGAGCCGCGCGGCCGAGATCCCGCGCGAGACGATCGTCAAGGCGCAGACGCTCGGCGCCTCCTCCGCCGTGGTCGCGCTCCGCGTCGTGCTGCCGCAGTTGATGCCGCGGCTCGTCGCGGCGGTGCGCCTCGGGCTCGGGCCGGCCTGGCTGTTCCTGATCGCCGCCGAGGCGATCGCGGCCGAGGCCGGGCTCGGCTACCGCATCTTCCTCGTGCGGCGCTACCTCGCGATGGACGTGATCCTGACCTACGTCGCCTGGATCACGCTGCTCGCCTTCGCGATCGACCGCCTGCTCGCCGCCCTCTCGCGCCGGCTCTATCCCTGGGCCGTGCCGTGAGCGGGCGGGGGAGCTTCGTCGCCGTCGAGGGGGTGTTCCACGGCTACGCCGGCCGCCCGGTGCTGGAGCGGGTCTCGCTCTCGGCCGGGGAGGGCGCCTTCGTCGCCATCGTCGGCGCCTCGGGCTGCGGCAAGTCCACCTTCCTGCGCCTGATGCTCGGCGAGGAGCCGCCCGATCGCGGCGCGATCCGCGTGGACGGCCGCCCGCCCGCGGCCGAGCCCGGCCCCGAGCGCGGCGTCGTGTTCCAGCGCTATTCGGTGTTTCCCCACCTCAGCGTGCGCGAGAACCTGGTCGCGGCCGAGGCCTTCGCCCGGCCCTTCGGCCGGCTCTGGGGCGGCGCGCGCCGGGCGGCCCTGGAGCGCGCCGACGCCACGCTGGCGCGCATCGGCCTCGACCACGTCGCCCGCGCCTGGCCGCACACGCTCTCGGGCGGCCAGCAGCAGCGCCTCGCCATCGCCCAGGCGCTCGCCGCGCGCCCGCGGGTGCTGCTGCTTGACAAGCCGTTCGGCGCGCTCGATCCGGGGACCAGGGGGTCGATGCACGACTTCCTCGCCGAGTTGCGCGCCGAGGCCGCGATGACCGTGTTCATGGTCACCCACGACCTCGCCGAGGCCTTCAAGCTGGCCGACCGCGTCGTGGTGTTCGACAAGGTGCGCCACGACCCGCAGGACCCGACCGCCTACGGCGCCACCGTCACCTACGATTTCGACGCGCGCGACGGGGGCGTGCCGTTCCAGCGCCCCGCGCCGTTCGCCTGCCTCGCCGCCAGGGAGACCGCCGATGCCCCGTCCTAGCCGCCTGTCCCACAGGCCCGCCGCCTTCTACCCCGGCCCGCTCTCGGGCGCCGCGCCGGCGCGGGCGCGGCGCCGCCACCACCCCGACCTCACCAAGCTCCAGGGCTGGAAGGCGATGACGGCCGAGGGCGAGATCCCGACCACCGAGTGGGACAGGGAACGCGCCTGGGCGCTGCGTATGGGCCTCACCGGCGCCGACAGCCTCGAGGATCGGATGATCCCGACCTTCGCGCGCGGCGAGCTGCCGCACTACGCCGGCATCAACACCTTCCTGAAGGCGCCCTACACCGAGGACGTCTCGGAGGTCGGCCGCTACGACGCCTGCGTGCTCGGCGCGCCGTTCGACGGCGGCACCACCTACCGCCCCGGCACCCGCTTCGGGCCGCAGGGCATCCGCAAGATCTCGGCGCTCTACACGCCCTACAACTACGAGATGGCGGTGGACCTGCGCGAGCAGATGACGCTCTGCGCCGCGGGCGACGTGTTCACCATCCCCGCCAACATAGAGAAGACCTTCGACCAGATCAGCCGCGCCTGCGCGCACGTGTTCTCGTCCGGATCGATGCCGATCATCCTCGGCGGCGACCACTCGATCGGCTTCCCGACGGTGAGGGGCATCGCCGAGTGCACCTCCAAGACCATCGGCATCGTGCACTTCGCCCGCCACGCCGACATCCAGGAGAAGGACCTGGCCGAGCGGATGCACACGACACCGTGGTTCCACGCCACCAACCTGCCGAACGTGCCGGCCAAGAACCTCGTGCAGGTCGGCATCGGCGGCTGGCAGGTGCCGCGCGACGCGGTGGCCGAGGCGAGGCGGCGCGAGACCAACATCATCACCATGTCCGACATGGAGCGGATGGGGATCGACAGGACCGCCGAGATGGCGCTGGAGATGGCCTGGGACGGCGCGGACATGGTCTACATGTCCTTCGACATCGACAGCATCGACTGCGGCTTCGTGCCGGGCACGGGCTGGCCGGAGCCGGGCGGCTTCCTGCCGCGCGAGGCGCTGGCGCTCGCCTCCAAGGTGGCGGCCGAGGGGCTCTGCGGCCTGGAGCTGGTCGAGGTCTCGCCGCCCTACGACACCTCCGAGATCACCGCGCTGATGGGCGTGCGGGTGATCGTCGACGTGCTGGGCTCCATGGTCGCGGCCGGCGTGATGGGCAAGCACAAGGCGCTGATCGACAAGCCGGTCGCCATCCCGGCCGGCGAGTTCCAGGGCCGGAGGTGGTCGCGTGGCGCATGACCATCACGGCGCCGGCACGGAGGCGGGGCAGGGCGGCCATGGTCCGGGCGGCGCGCGCGCGCACGGCCACGACCACGCCCACGGGCCGGGCCATAACCACGCCCATGGCGAGCACCTCGCGAGCCACCTCCACGGCGACGACGGCTCGGAGGCGCTGGCGGCGCTCGCCGAGCAGTTCCTCGACGGCTTTCGTCAGGCGGCCGACAAGACGGCCTACCTGCGGCTCACCGGCATTCCCTTCGAGATCGCGGACGAGGCGGGCGGGCCGTCCTTGAAGCTCGTCGACGTGGTCGCGACCACCGCCTGGCAGGTCGGCACCGCGAGCCCCGGCTTCGGCACGCGCGAACTCGCCTACCTGCCGTTTCCGGGCGCCATGGTGCGCGAGCGCACCAACGTCGCCCTCGTCTACGTCTCGCTCGCCCGCCGGGTGGATCGCGACCTGCGCGAGGTGCTGCGCGAGCACGCGGCGATGGCGGCGCGCTGAGAAGGGCAGAGGGCCAGAGGAGCGAGTCGGGCCGCCCCTCCCGTCATCCCGGCGCCGTGCGATCGGAGGCGCGCGTCCGCGCGGGCTCCGAACCGGCTCCTGCGGCGTTCGGCCCGACTGGTCGGACGGCGCCCTAGGCGCCGAGCCTCAGCCGCCCGAGGCGCAGCGCGT
Source organism: Paracoccaceae bacterium (assembly GCA_050330995.1). GTDB lineage: Bacteria > Pseudomonadota > Alphaproteobacteria > Rhodobacterales > Rhodobacteraceae > Thermohalobaculum. The sequence continues at coordinate 15,683 of JBHJHI010000051.1, read as the reverse complement.
TCGCGATCACCGAGACCGAGGACAGGCTCATCGCCGCCGCCGCTAGCATCGGCGAGAGCGTGACGCCGATCAGCGGATAGAGCGCGCCCGCCGCCACCGGCACGCCGGCGGCGTTGTAGACGAAGGCTAGAACCAGGTTCTGGCGGATGTTCGTCATCGTCGCCCCGGCCAGCCGGCGCGCGTGCACGAGCCGCGAGAGATCGCCGCGGGTGAGCGTGACGCCCGCGCTCTCGACCGCGACGTCGGCGCCGGTGCCCATGGCGATGCCGACGTCCGAGGCGGCGAGGGCGGGGGCGTCGTTCACGCCGTCGCCAGCCACCGCGACCGACAGCCCCTCGGCCCGAAGCTCGGCGACGAGCGCGGCCTTGTCCTCCGGCGAGACGCCCGCGCGCACCTCGTCGATCCCGCGCCGGCGCGCGACCGCCTCCGCCGTGCGGGGGCTGTCGCCGGTGGCCATGACCACGCGCAGCCCGGCCTCGTGCAGCGCGCGCACGGCCTCGGCGGCGGTGTCCTTCACGGGGTCGGCGACCGCGACGAGGCCGGCCACGCGGCCGTCCACGGCGAGGAACATCGCCGTCGCGCCCTCGCCCTCCAGCGCCTCGGCGCGGGCGTCGAGATCGCCGAGGTCGAGCCCTTCCATCATCGCGCGGTTGCCGAGACGCAGGTCGCGCCCGTCGACGCGGCCGGTCACGCCGCGGCCCGTGATCGCCTCGAAACCCTCGGCCTCGCGGAGATCCAGACCCCGCTCGCGCGCGGCGCCGACGATCGCCTCGGCGAGCGGGTGCTCGGAGCCGCGCTCCAGGCTCGCGGCCAGCGCCAGGAGATCGTCCTCGCCCCCCTCCGTGGCTACCACCTCGGTCAGCCGCGGGCGGCCTTCGGTCAGCGTGCCGGTCTTGTCGATCACGAGGCAGTCGACGCGGGCGAGGCGCTCCAGCGCCTCGGCGTCGCGCACCAGCACCCCCGCCTTGGCGCCGCGTCCCGTCGCGACCATGATCGCCATCGGCGTGGCCAGCCCGAGCGCGCAGGGGCAGGCGATGATCAGCACGCTGACCGCGGCGAGCAGGGCGTAGGCGAAGGCGGGGTCGGGGCCGAACGCGAGCCAGGCCCCGAAGGCGAGGACGGCGACGGCGACGACCGTGGGCACGAACCACGCCGCCACCCGGTCGGCGAGCCCCTGGATCGGGGCGCGGCTCCGCTGCGCGCTCGCCACCAGCGAGACGATGCGCGAGAGCGTGGTCTCCGAGCCCACGGCGCCGGCCTCCATCACGAAGGAGCCGGCCTTGTTGAGCGTGCCGCCCGTCACCCTGTCGCCCGGCGCCTTCTCCACCGGCAGCGCCTCGCCGGTCAGCAGGCTCTCGTCGACCGACGAGCGGCCCTCGGCGACGGTCCCGTCGACCGGCACGCTCTCGCCGGGGCGCACGCGCAGGCGATCGCCAACCGTGACGGCGTCGAGGTCGACGTCCTCCTCGGCGTCCCCGGAGACCCGCCGCGCCCGCTTCGGCGCCAGCGTCAGGAGCGAGCGGATCGCGTCGCCGGTGCGCTCGCGCGCGGACAGCTCCATCACCTGGCCGACCAGGACCAGCACGACGATGACGGCGGCGGCCTCGAAGTAGACCGGCGGCGCGCCCTCCCCTGCGATCGAGGCGGGCAGAAGGCCCGGCGCCAGCAGCGCGGCCCAGCTGTAGGCGAAGGCCGCGCCGGTGCCGATCGCGATCAGCGTCCACATGTTCGGCGCGCAGTTGACGATCGAGGACCAGCCGCGCCTGAAGAACGGCGCGCCGACCCAGACGACCACCGGCGTGGCCAGCGCGGCCTGCAGCCAGACGTGGAGCCAGGGTCCGAGCCAGTCCTCGAACGGCACGCCGAGATGGCTGCCCATCTCCAGCACGAACACCGCCGCGGCGAGCGGCGCGCCGATCCGGAGGCGGCGGCGGAAGTCGACCAGCTCCGGGTTCGGCCCGTCGTCGAGGCTCGGCGTCATCGGCTCCAGCGCCATGCCGCAGATCGGGCAGTCGTCGGGGTGGTCGCGCACCACCTCGGGGTCCATCGGACAGATGTACTTGGTGCCCGGCGGCGCCGGCGCTGGCTCGGGGCGGTCGCCGAGGAAGGCGTCGGGGTCGGCCTCGAAGCGCTCGCGGCAGCGCGCGGAGCAGAAGAAGAACCGCTCGCCCGCGTGCTTGGCGACGTGGCCGGCGCTCGCGCGCTCGACCGTCATGCCGCAGACCGGGTCTCGCGCGGTGCGCCAGGCCTCGGGATCGGCGGCGAAGCGCTCGCGGCAGCGCTCCGAGCAGAAGCGGAAGGTCTCGCCGTCGTGCGCGTGGGCCGGCTTGTCGGCGCGTGGATCGATCGTCATCGCGCAGACCGGGTCGCGCACGAGGGTCTCGGCGGGGGCGCTGTCGGGCATGGGATCGTCTCCGTCGTTCGGCTAGGGCGGAGATGCAGTCTCCAGTCGCTGGAAGGTCAAGGCGGACGCTTGACCCCGCCGTGGCGGCAGGGCTCAAGCCGAGGGAAACCCGTCACTTTCGGAGGACGCCATGCCCGTCCCGAACCCCGACCCCACGGACGCTCCCGCCCTCGACATCGGCGCGGCGGCCGCGCGAAGCGGGCTCTCGGTCAAGACCATCCGCTACTACGAGGAGATCGGCCTCGTGCGTCCGGCGCGGCGCGCCAACGGCTACCGCGCCTTCGCGCCCGGCGAGGTCGAGGCGCTCGCCTTCCTCGCCCGCGCCCGTGCGCTCGGCTTCTCGGTCGAGGAATGCCGCGCGCTGCTCTCGCTCCGGGCCGACCGGGGCCGCACGAGCGCGGACGTGCGCGCGCTCGCGGGCGAGCACCTCGCGCGGGTCGAGGACAAGATCGCCGAACTCGTGCGGCTGCGCGACCAGCTCGGCGCGCTGATCGCGCGCTGCCACGGCGACGAGCGGCCCGACTGCGCGATCCTCGACGATCTCTCGAGTGCCGCCGATCCGCGCGGGAATCGGGTGCCCGGGGCCTCGGTCGAGGCCACGCCGAGGCGGTAGGGGCGGTCGCGCTCGCCGGCGAAGCGCTCGAATGTTTTCAGGTCGCGCTCGGGCGACTCGCAGTGCCAGCGCCCGTCGAGGCGGGTGCGAGGCCCTGGCGCGTAGTGGGCGATCTTCTCCATGCTCGACGGCGTGAGGGGGGAGGCCCTGGCCCATCGCCTCCACGCGGTGGCGCGGGGTCGGTGAGCGGAGGCCGACATCGCCGCCGATCGGGTGGCGCTCGGCCTCCCGGCAGCGCGTCATCCGCGGATCGAGCTCGCCGAGCGAGAAGCCCTGCGGATGCGTGCCGAAGGACCGGGGTCGAACGGCGTGGTGCCCGCCCGCGGCGGCGCCTTGGCGAAGGCGACCGCCCTCTCGGCGGTTCCGGCGCTCGATGCTTTCACCGGCGCTTCCCCTCCGGGCCGACGGGATCGGGTCGTGCGCTCCGGGATGGTGCTCCCGCGCGTCTTCGCGGCGCCCGGCCGGGTCGGTCGGGCCGGGTGGACGCTCCGGCGGACGCGCCCGCCCCGGTCGTGCCGTGACGACGCGGCCTCGTGGGTCAGTCTGAAGCCATTGCCGTCGTGACCCGCCGACAAGACGAAGCTCGCGACCGGCCGCGGAGCGAAACCGACCCGCGACCCGGTGCGGGAGCGCGGGTCAGGACAACTCGAGCGCGCCGAACTTGGCGTGCCAGGTCCTCTCGTAGAGGGCGCGGTACTGGCGCACCACGGCCAGCTTCGAGAAGCGCGCCTCCAGCGTCGCGCGTCCGCCCGAGACCAGCCGGTCGGCGAGCGCGCGGTCCTCGACCGCGCGCCGGATGGCGCGCGCGAGCGCGTCCGCCTCCGGCTCGACCAGGAGCCCGTCCTCGCCGTCGGTGATGATCCACGACGGCCCACGCGAGCGCGTGGCCACGACCGGCAGGCCGGCGGCGAAGGCCTCCAGCACCACGTTGCCGAGCGGCTCGTCGAGCGAGGTCATGGCGTAGACGTCGGCCGCGGCGTAGAGCGCGGCCGCGTCGTGCCGCCAGCCGAGGAAGCGCACGCGCGCCTCGACGCCGAGACCGCGCGCCCGCGCGGCGAGCGCCTCGCCCTCGACGCCGGCGCCGCCGAGCCAGAGCACGTAAGCCTCCGGCAGGGTGGCCATGGCGTCGATCAGGCGGTCGAACCCCTTCGACTGGTGCAGCCGTCCGAGCGCCAGCACCACCCGCGCGGCCTCGGGCGTGTCGAGGCTCGCGCGACCGACCGCCGGCGCGGGGGTGAGCGTCGTGAAGTTGGTGATGAGGTGCGCCTGCTCCTCCGGCCAGCCCGAGGCCAGCACGTGGTCGAGGATCGCCGGCGTGTTGGCGACCAGGTGCTCGCACTGGCGGTAGTGGCGTACGGGGTAGTAGCCGCCGAGCCGGCCGATCGCGACGTAGGGGCCGCGCCGGGTGCGCCGCCCCGCGCGGTTCATCCAGGACTGCAGGACGTGGGGGCGGAAGCGGCGCAGGATGCGCCTCAGCCGCCAGCGGTCGGCGAGGTCCTGGCCGACGCCGCCAAAGGTCAGCACCTCGTAGTCGAGGCCGGCCGCGCGGATGCGGGCGAGCCGGCTCTCGTTCGGGCCGACGATGAGCAGCACGTCGTCGCCCGCCTCGGCCTGGGCGGCGGCGAGATTGAGGAGGAACTCCTCGGCGCCGCCGTCCTGGGTGCCGACGAGGAAATGGGCGATCCGCATGATCGCCCTCTTGCCCGACCCCCGGTCAACGCACAACGCCGACGAGACGCCGCGGCCCGGCGCCTCGCCCCCGTTCGCCTCGCGGTCCTCCGCCCGCCGGACGCTTACTCGGCCGCCTGCGCCACGCCCTGCGCGGCGTCGTCGAGGTAGTACGCCTGCGCCGCGGCGACGCCCGAGCCGAGCACGACCGGGTAGCCCGCCTCGCGCAGGCTCATCTCGGCGAGGCCGAGCGCGGTCAGGCACATCCCCTCGTTCAGATCGCCGAGGTGGCCGATACGGAACACGCGGCCGGCGAGCTTGGCGAGGCCCGAGCCGAAGGAGATGTTGTACTTCTTGTAGCCCGTCGCGATCACGTCGCGCGCGTCGACGTCCTCGGGGACGTAGATCGCCGAGACGGTGTCGGAGTGCCACTTCGGCCCGGTCGCGACCAGCTTCAGGCCCCAGGCGTCCACGGCGCGGCGCACGCCCTCGGCGAGGCGGTGGTGGCGGGCGAAGACGTTGTCGAGGCCTTCCTCCTCCAGCATCGCGATCGCCTCGCGCAGGCCGTGGAACAGCTGCGTCGGCGGCGTGTAGGGGAAGAAGCCGTTGTCGTTCATCTTGATCATGTCGTCGAACGAGAAGTAGGTGCGCGGCAGCCTGGCCGAGTGCCGCGCCTCCAGCGCCTTCTCGCTGACGCCGAGCAGGCCGAGGCCGGCGGGCAGCATGAAGCCCTTCTGGCTGCCCGCGACCGCGCAGTCGACGCCCCACTCGTCCTGGCGGAAGTCGACCGAGGCGATCGAGGAGACGCCGTCGACCATCAGGAGCGCCGGGTGGTCGCAGGCGTCCATCGCCGCGCGCACGGCCGGGATGTCGGAGCCGACGCCGGTGGCGGTCTCGTTCTGCGTGGCGAACACCGCCTTGATCTCGCGGTTCTTGTCGGCCTCCAGGATGCGGCCGTACTCCTCGGCCGGCACGCCCGTGCCCCACTCGCACTCGACGACGTGGACGTCGAGGCCGAAGCGCTCGCACATGTCGACCCAGAGGTGGCTGAACTGGCCGAAGCGGCTCATCAGCACCTTGTCGCCGGGCGACAGCGTGTTCCCGATCGCGGCCTCCCAGGCGCCGGTGCCGGAGCCGGGGTACATGAACACGCGCCCGCCCTCGTTGCGGAAGCAGCGCTTCAGGCCCTCGAACAGCGGCAGCGTCAGCTCGGGGAAGTCGGGGGCGCGCATGTCCTCCATCGGCACGTTCATGGCGCGGCGCACGCGCTCGGGAACGTTGGTCGGCCCCGGAATATAGAGATGCTTGATACCGTTCTTCATGGGGCTCGTCTCCTCCTGTTGGCGCGGGCTCGCCGTCCCGCGCGTCCTGTGCGGGGAGGACTAAGCGCGGCCCCTCGGGCTCGGCCAGCGAAACCGGGTTGCCGTGTCGAGTTTGTGTATGACAGGATTTTCAACGGTTATTCTTGTAAAGGAGCCGGCGATGGTCGGTCCGGGCGACGCGGCGAGGACGACGGGGGGCGCGTCCGCGGGGGGGGCGTCGGCCGAGCGCGGGCGCAAGAACTTCGTCGGGCCGCGGCTGCGCCAGCTCCGGCGCGAGCACAAGCAGACCCAGGCCGAGATGGCCCGCGCCCTCGGGCTCTCGGCGGCCTACGTGAACCTGCTCGAGAACAACCAGCGCTCGCTCTCGGTGCAGGTGCTGATGCGCCTCTCCGAGGTCTACGGCGTCGACTGGCGCGAGATGATCGCCGAGGACGGCCCCACCCGCCTCGCCGATCTGCGGGCACTCGTGCAGGACCCGATCTTCGCTGGCCGCCGGCCCGACATCGAGGAGCTGCGCGCCGCGCTCGACCACGCGCCCGCGCTGGTGGATTGCCTGACCACGCTGCACAAGGCGCACCGCGCGCTGACCGAGCGGCTGCTCTCGGCCACGGGCGGGGGCGAGGCGGTCGCGCGCGGCGTGGTCGGCCCCGCGCCGGAGGCGGCGGTGCACGACCTGTTCCGGGGCTATCGCAACCACTTCCCGACGCTGGAGGCGGCGGCCGAGGCGTTCCGCGCCGACGCCGACATCGAGCCCGACAACGCCTACAACAGCTTCAAGCGCCGTCTCGACCACCGCCACGCCATCTCGGTCGAGGTGGTGCCGGTCGCCGCGCTGCCGAACGCGCTGCGCTACTACGACCGCACCGAAGGAAGGGTGTTCCTCAGCCAGGGGCTCGACTACCAGAACCGGGTGTTCCAGCTCGCCCATCTGCTCGGGCTGATCGAGCACGAGGCGACGATCGACGCCCTGATCGAGGGCGCGCGCGTCGGCGCCGAGCGCGCGCGGGGGCGGCTGCGCGTGGAGCTCGCCAACTACTGGGCGGCCGCGGTGCTGATGCCCTACGAGGCGTTCCTGCGCGAGGCCGAGGCGCACGCCTACGACATCGACCACCTCGCCGCCGCCTTCGGCGTCAGCTTCGAGCAGGTCTGCCACCGCCTGACCACGCTCGGGCGCGAGGGGCGATCGGGCGTGCCGTTCTTCTTCATGCGCATCGACAAGGCCGGCAACGTCACCAAGCGCTTCAACGCGACCAGCTTCCACCTCGCGCAGTACGGCGGCGCCTGCCCGCGCCTCGACGTGCACCTCTGCTTCCGCCAGCCCGGCCGCATCCTGCCGCAGTTCGTCGAGATGCCCGACGGCTCGCGCTACTTCACGATCAACCGCACGGTCGACCGCCCCGTGCTCAGCCGCCAGACCCAGGACAACCGCCTCGCCGTCTGCCTCGGCACCGCCATGGAGTTCGCGCGCGAGATCACCTACGCGCACGCCTTCCGCCTCGGCGAGGCCGGGCTCGCGACGCCGATCGGCATCAACTGCCGGCTCTGCCCGCGCTCGGGCTGCGCGCAGCGCGCGCACCAGCCGGTCCACCTCGACCTCGCCTTCGACCCCCACCGCCGCGGCGAGACGCGCTTCGAGAGCTGAGGCCGAGCTCGCCGCCACCGGCTGCGCGTTCCGGGTTCGCCGACACCGGCGGCGCGCTTCGGGCTCACTGCCACCGGCGGCGTGTTTCGGGGTTGCCGCCGGTGGCGGCGGGGCCAACTCGGTGGCGAGACGCAACCGACGGGGGAGCGATGAGCACCGCGATGTATGGCGTGATCGAGATCCTGATGTTCTTCGGCGGCATCCTCGGCTTCTGCTGGTATCAGCTCCACAGCCTCCGCCGCTCGCGCGAGCGCGACGCCGAGCTGCGCGCCCGCGGCATCGACCCGGCCGACGCCGAGCGGGGACGCAACGAGAAGCCCTCGCGCGAGGACGTCTTCTGGAACACCGTCGCCAAGCCGCGCCGGCGGTGAGCGGCCCGGAGACGATCGCGGTCTCGCCCCCCGTCGCGCGGCTCGACGAGGACGAGCGCCCGCGCTGGCGGCGCCTCGGCGATCTGTTCGCCCCGTCCGCCGCCGCGGCGGCGGGCCGCCCGCCCGGCGGCGCGCCGCGCGTGGTCGCGATCGAGGCCTGGCTCTCCCCCGTCGACGCGCACGAGGCGCTGCGTCTCTCGCTGCCGCTCGTGCCGCTCGCGGCGCGGGAGGGGGAGGACGCGCCGCCCTGGCATCTGGCGCCGCCGTTCGACGCCGGCACGGCCGGCGCGCTCGCCTCGCTCGCCGCCGGGGAGGAGCCGGCCGTCGCGCCGGAGGCGCTGTCGCGCTTCGCGGCGGCGTCGGGCTTCGCGAACGCGCGCGAGGACGGCTTCTTCGACCGCGTGTGGCTCGCCCCCGCCTGCCTCGCCTTCGGCTATCAGCACGCGGGCGAGACGCTCGCCGCCCTCGACGCAGGCCGGCTCGACCCCGCCGTCGCCTCGGCGCGAGTGCTGAGCGTGCTCCCGCTCGCCGGCGCGGACCCGGACGCGGTCGCCGCGGACGTGCGCGGGCTCGTGACGATGATCGCGGGCCGCCTCGGCGGCCCGCGGCCGGTGCTCGCCCCCGACTGGTCGCCCTGAGGCGTCAGGAGCGCCGGCGGGGGGCCGTGAGGAAGGCGAGCACGAAGACGGCGAAGGACCAGACGGCACGCATCGGCAGTCTCCTCTTGCGGGCGGGCGCGAGTCCCCATGACTCGCGTCTGTCGCAAGGATAATGCGCCACGGGCGGCGTCCAGGACAGGCCCCTGCGCGCCATCGTCGCTCGCGCTACGGAAAATGCGCGGGTCCGCCTTTTTGTGCGACTGCGAAACGTCCCGCGGGCCGCGTCCGTTGTCCGGGCCGGGAACGACGTCACAGGAGAGCGCCATGAAGACCTACGCCATGGGTACCCGGGCGGCCGACCGCGATCTCGGACCCGTCGCCTTCGAGCGGCGCGACCCCGACGCGGGCGAGGTCGCGATCGAGATCACCCACTGCGGCATCTGCCACAGCGACCTGCACCAGGCGCGCAACGACTGGGGCAACACCAACTACCCCTGCATCCCCGGCCACGAGATCGTCGGCACGGTCACGAGCGTCGGAGAGGGCGTGCGCCGCTTCGCCGTCGGCGACACGGTCGGTGTCGGCTGCATGGTCAACTCGTGCCAGACCTGCACGCCCTGCCGCGAGGGCGACGAGCAGTACTGCGAGGGGCCGAAGTCGGCGACGCTGACCTACAACGGCACCAAGATCCCCGACGGCTCCAACACCTACGGCGGCTACTCCGACGGCATCGTCGTGCGCGAGGAGTTCGTGCTGCGCATCCCGGACGCGATCGAGCCGCAGGAGGCCGCGCCGATCCTCTGCGCCGGCATCACCGTCTACGACCCGATGGTCCGCCACGGCGTCGGGCCGGGCAAGCGCGTCGGCGTCGCCGGCATCGGCGGGCTCGGGCACATGGCCATCCAGATCGCCAAGGCCATGGGCGCCGAGGTGGTGGCGCTGACGCGCAAGGCCGACAAGGCCGAGGCCGCCCGCGCCCTCGGCGCCGACCACGTCATCGTCACCGAGGACGAGGATCAGATGGCGCGCGAGGCGATGACGCTCGACGCGCTCGTCGACACCATCCCGGTCGAGCACCCGCTCGATCCGTACCTGTCGCTGATGCGCCCGCGCTCGACGGTCATGCTGCTCGGCAACATGATCGGCTTCCCCGCCTTCGTGCCGGCGCCGATGGTGTTCCACCGCATCTCGCTCGCGGGTTCGTTGATCGGCGGCATCGAGCGCACGCAGGAGGTGCTCGACTTCTGCGCCAGGCACGGCATCCGCTCGGAGGTCGAGGTGGTCGGCATCGACGACGTCAACGCCGTGCTGCACCGGCTGGAGCAGGGCGACCAGAAGTTCCGCTCGGTGATCGACATGAAGACGCTGAAGGACCAGCGCGAGGCCTGGGCGGCGAAGGCCGAGACCATCCCGGACCCCGAGCGCGGCGAGCCGGCGGGGCGGCGCGAGAGCGCCTGATCGTCCCGCCCCGCCGCCGTCGGGCGGCGGGGCGCCGTCGTCGCGGGGGCGGTCAGGCGCCGCCGCCCTCGTCGCCGGAGACGATGGCCTCGAGCACGCCGTCGGTCGCCTCGTCGAGCTCGTTGACCTGCTTCCAGAACGCCATCAGCCGCTCGTTCGAGACCTCGCCGGCGCCGACGATCTCCTCGCGCGTCTCCATCAGCTCGGACCAGCCGGCCTTGAAAGTGTCGAGCGCCTCGCGCTCGGCGTCGGTCAGGTCCATGCCGTCGAGCTGCTCGACGTACGACTCGGCCGCCTCGATGTCCTCCGACGGGTCGTCGACCTCGGCGGCATCGGCGTCCTCGCCCATCAGGCGGCTCATCAGCGTGCCGGCGGTGATCTCGGCGAGGTTCGATTCGAGCTTGGCGAAGGCGGCGTACTTGCCGATCTGGCTGTCGGGCAGCTGCATGACCTCGTCCTCCTCCTGCGCGAGCGCGGGGGTCGCGGCCAGGGCGAGGGCGAAGGCGCCGCCGAGGACGGGGCGCGGGTCGAACGGGGTGGCCATGGGGTCTCTCCTTCCGGTCGGATCGGAACCCGGAAGCTAGGGCGCGACGCCTCGCGGCAACCGCGCCGCCGAGTGGCTAGTCGCGCGGCCGGTCGTCGTGGCCGCCGAACAGGACGCGCGCGGCGTCGCCCTCGGGATCGGACCACTGGTCCGACTTGAGCGACCACAGGAAGGCCGCGAGGCCGAGCCCGCCGAGGAACAGCGAGGCGGGGATCAGGAGGCCGAGGATGCTCATGCGATGTCCTTTCCGGGCGTCGGCGCGTTCTCGGGGGCGCGCCCGCCGCCGCGCAGCGCGTTCGCCATCACCGCGATCGACGAGCCCGACATCGCGAGCGCGGCCACCAGCGGCGTCACGAAGCCCGCGAGCGCGACCGGCACGGCCACGAGGTTGTAGATCGCGGCCATCGCGAAGTTCTGCCGCGCCCGCGCCGCCGCCGTCGCGGCGGTGTCGATAGCCTCGACCACCGCCCCGAGACGCGCGCCGGTGAACACGAGGCCCGCGGCCGCGCGGCTGACGTCGGCGGCCGCCACCGGCGACATCGAGGCCGCCGCCGCCGCCAGCGCCGGCGCGTCGTTGATGCCGTCGCCGACCATCAGCACCCGCCGGCCCCCGGCGGCCAGGGCGTCGAGCGCGGCGAGCTTGGCTTCGGGCCGCATGCCCGAGCGCCAGTCGTCGATCCCGGCGGCCTTCGCCGCGCGCGCGACCGCGCCCTCGGCGTCGCCCGAGAGCAGCGTGACCGAAAGGCCGCGCGCCTTCAGCGCCGCGACCGTCTCGGCCGCGTCCTCGCGCAGCTCGTCCTCGAAAGCGAAGGCGACCGGTTCGGCCTTGCCGATCCTGAGCGCGACGCCCGAGCGCTCGTCCACGGCGAGCAGACCCGCCCAGATCGCGCCGACGCAGCCCTTGTTCTTGCAATCCGCGCAGCCGCCGGCGGGCTTGACCCAGTCGGGGCGGCCGAGCTTGACGGGATCGCCCGCGAATACCGCCTCGACGCCCGCGCCCGGCACCTCGCGCGCGTCCTCGATCGCGGCCGGCACCACGCCGCGCGTCTGCGCCGCCTCGGCCAGCGCGCGCGCCAGCGGATGCGACGAGGCCCGCGCCAGCGCCGCGGCGACCGACCAGGCGAGATCGTCGGCGCGGCCGTCGTCGACGAGGCGCGGCCGCCCGGTCGTCAGCGTGCCGGTCTTGTCGAAGACCACCGTGTCGATCCCGGTCAGCGCCTCCAACGCCCGGCCGTCCTTCAGCAGGATGCCGCGCCGGAACAGCCGCCCCGAGGCGACCGTGTGCACCGCCGGCACCGCGAGGCCGAGCGCGCAGGGGCAGGTGATGATCAGCACCGCTGCGGCGATCGTGATCGAAGCGTGGACGTCGCCGCCCGTGGCGACGAGCCAGCCCGCGAGCGCCAGCATCGCGACCGCGTGCACCGACCAGGCGTAGTGGCGCGCGGCCGCGTCGGCCCAGGCCTCCATGCGGGTGCGGCCCCGCTCGGCGGCTTCGACGAGGCGCGCGATCTCGGCGAGCACCGTGCCCTCGCCCGTCGCCGTGCCCGCGATCTCGATCGCGCCCGAGAGGTTGGTCATGCCGGCGTGGACCGCCGAGCCCGGCCCGATCGCCTCCGGCACGCTCTCGCCGGTGACCATGGATCGGTCGAGGTCCGAGCGTCCCGCGACCACGGTGCCGTCGGCCGGCACCCGCTCGCCCGGCGCGACCGCGAGGCGATAGCCGGGGGCCACGTCCTCGATCGCCATGCCGACGCGGGTGCCGTCGGCGCGTACCAGCGTGGCCGAGCGCGCGGCGAGCGCAGACAGCTCGGCCGCGGCCGAGCGCGCCCTGGCCCGCGTGCGATGGTCGAGATAGCGCCCGATCAGCAGGAAGAACACGAGACTGATCCCGGCGTCGAAATAGGCGTGGTGGCCCGAAATCGCGGTCTCGTAGAGCGAGACCCCGGCGGCCAGCAGCACCGCGAGCGAGATCGGCACGTCCATGGTCAGCCGCCCGGCCGCGAGCGCGCGCGAGCCCGAGCGGAAGAACGGCTGGCCGGCGAAGGCGATCGCCGGAAGCGCGACCAGCGCCGAGACCCAGTGCAGCAGATCGCGCGTCGCGTCCTCGGCCCCGGCCCAGACCGCGACCGACATCAGCATCACGTTCATGGTCGCGAAGCCGGCGACGCCGAGGCGGGCGAGCAGGTCGCGCCCGACCTCGTCGCGCTCGATGCCCGCGAGGGCGGCGGCGTCGTAGGGCCGTCCCTCGTGGCCGAGCCCGTCGAGGGCCGACAGGATCGCCTCGGGCGCGAGCCGGGCGGGGTCGAACAGCACCGAGAGCCGGCGCAGGCCGAGATGCACCCGCGCGCTCGCGACCCCGTCGAGCGCGCCGACGCCGCGCTCAATGGCGCCGAGGCAGGCGGCGCAGTGGATGCTCGGCACCATCAGGTCGAGGCGCGCGCGGCCCGCGCCTTCCGGCTCGACGAAGCGGCCGAGCGCGGGCGCGGCGTCGCCAGCGTTTCCGAGGGACCCCGCGTTCAGCGAGAGGGCCACGGCGTCGCCGGCGGGACAGCAGCCGCCCGCGGGCGGGACGAGATCGCGGGGCATCAGTCGCGTGCCTCCGTCATCTCTTCGCCCCGCGCTTTCGGCGTTTCCCCACGACGCGCCTTCGGCACGACGATCTCGGCGACCGCCGCGTAAGGCGCCGTGCCGCCCTCGATCGAGAGCGCGACGCGCCAGAGGCCGGGGGCGAGGTCGAGGGCGGCGATATGCAGATCGCCCTCGCGCCTCAGCGTCACCGCCCGGTCGGTCCCGGCCCGCGCCGGGCGGCCGACCATCGCATCGACGACCAGGCCGCGCACCGGCGCGCCCGCGGCGTCCTCGACCGCGACGGCGAGGCGGCCGTCCGGGGTATGGCGCGCGCCGACGCGCCAGCCGAGCGCGTCCTGCGCCGCGACGCGGTCGTCCCAGCCGACGCCCGCGACGTAGGCGTCCTCGACCACGGTGCCGGGGAAGCTGCCGGTCGCGGCGACCACCAGCGCCATGTTGGCGGTGACAATGGTGGCGAAGGCGGTCAGCGTGATGGCCAGCACGTGGCGGCCCTCCAGCGTGCGCGTCGTCTCACGGTCCGGCATCGGGGGGTCCTCTGAAGGTGGTCTCGTACGCGGTGGTCTCGCCGGTCCCGAGGTTCTCGACCCGGACGGTGACGTCGAAGCGCTCGGGCGTGGCGGCGCCGGGTTCGGTGGTCAGGAACAGCTTGATGCGCCGCTGCGCGTTCGCGCCGACCTCGACGGTGCGCCCGGCCATGCCCTGCAGCTCGACGTCGAGCGGGTAGGGCGCCTCGACGCCGACGCGGAAGGCGGCGCCGCGGTCGGTCATGTTCTGGATCTTGAGGTCGTAGCCGTCGCGGACCCGCCCGTCGGCGAGCGTGGTGTAGACCGGGTTGCGCTCGGGCGCGACCGAGAGGCCGATCTCGGCGCGCAGCGACAGCGAGACCAGCATGGCGAGCCCGATCGCCGACCAGAGCGCGAAGTAGAGCGCGGTGCGCGGGCGCAGGATCTTGCGCCACGCCGGCACGGGCGCGAGGCCGGTCCGTTCGCGCGCCGCGTCGCCTTCGGTGCAGTAGTCGATCAGCCCGCGCGGCTTGCCGATCTTCGCCATGATCTCGTCGCTGGGGTCGATGCTGTGCTCGCTGGTGTTGCAGCCGATGCCCTGGCCCTCGCGGATGTCGTAGCCGGTGGGGCAGACGTTGACGCAGGCGTTGCAGTCGATGCAGTCGCCGAGGAAGGGGCCGCCGCTCGCCCGGCGCCCCGGCACGGTCGCGTCGAGCGCGGCTCTCGGCTGGCCGGGCTGAGGCGGGCCGGGCGGCCGGTAGCCCATCCTCGGCCCGGCGGCGCCGGACTCGCGCGCGGCCTCGTGATGGCGCTTGCGGTGCTTGCCCCGCGGCTCGCCGCGCCAGTCCTTGTAGGTCACCACCAGCGAGTCGGCGTCGAGCATCGCGCCCTGGATGCGCGGCCAGGGGCACATGTAGATGCAGACCTGCTCGCGCATGAAGCCGCCGAGCACGAAGGTGGTCGCCGTCAGGATCGCGACGGTGACGTAGGCGACGGCGGGCGCCTCGCCGGTGAACAGCCCGACGAACAGGGTCGGCGCGTCGGCGAAGTAGAAGATCCAGGCGCCGCCCGTGGCCATGGCGATCGCCAGCCAGATCGCCCATTTGGCCGCGCGGCGGCGGATCTTCTCGCTGTCCCACGGGCGGTGCCAGAGCCGCCACTGCGCGTTGCGGTCGCCGTCGATCCAGCGTTCGACGTGCTGGTAGAGATCGACCCAGACGGTCTGGGGGCAGGCGTAGCCGCACCAGGCCCGGCCGACCACCGAGGTCACGAGGAACAGCCCGAGCCCGGCCATGATCAGGAGGCCCGCGACGTAGTAGAATTCCTGCGGCCAGATCTCGATCCAGAAGAAGAAGAAGCGCCGCCCCGCGAGGTCGACCAGCACGGCCTGGTCCGGCATCTCCGGGCCACGGTCCCAGCGCAGCCAGGGGGTGACGTAGTAGATCGCGAGGGTGACGCCCATCACGATCCACTTCAGCCGGCGGTAGAAGCCGCGCACCGCCTTCGGGAACACCTGGGTGCGCGAGGCATAGAGCGCTTGGTCGTCCACGATATCCGCCATCGTCCCCGTCCTCGCGGCCGCGCGCGGCCCGAGGGGGCCGCCGCGATGGACCGGGTGATCGCCGAGATCGCCCCGGCGCGCGTTGATCGGGATCAAGCGCGGCGCGCGCGGGGTGCGACATCGTGGAACGGCCCGGACGCGCGCGCGTCCGGGCCGTCGAGGCGCGCGCCTCCCGGAGATAGTCGACGGGACCGGGGCCCCATGGAGCTCGTCGGCGGGCCCGGGATCCCGACGGGGATCGCTGGCGGGACCGGGATTCCGCGGGCGCTACTCTCCGCCGCCGAGCGAGTGGACGTAGATCGCCACCTGCTTGATCTCGGCCTCGTCGAGGCGGCCGGCCCAGGGCGGCATCACGCCGAAGCGGGCCTCGTGGATGCTCTCGACCACGCGCTCCTTCGAGCCGCCGTAG
>JBHJHI010000050.1:0-8089 GCA_050330995.1 Paracoccaceae bacterium | reverse complement strand
AGCCGCACCGCTCGTTCCCCCCCGTGCCCCGGCCCCGATCACCACACCAGCAGGATCACACCCCGGCCCCACCGGCCCGCACGTCGTCAGAGCAGGGCGTCCCCCTCGCGCACCCGAGGCTTCCCAGAGCCCGCGCCGTAGAAGATCCGCACCCGTGCCGAGGGCTCTGGCGGAAGGCCTGTGGTCGGGTCGCTGTCGAGCATCCGGGAGATGTAGGCAAGGGAGATCGAGCCCACCGCCATCTCTACGCGGACGTCCGAGCGTCGGGGTCCGGGGTAGATCGTTGACACCATCAGGAGGTTGTGCTCGCCGGCCGCGGCCACCTCCAGCGCGCGGCGCGCGCCCTCCTGGCCCTTGACGTCGGCGAGATCGCCCGACGCGCGGCACGGCGCGACGAGGCCCGGCGCGGGGGCGGCCATCACCGCCTCGCCGCGCACGTGGGCGACGAGCGAGAGGAGCGAGGGGGGGGCCACCACCTCGCAGCCGCCGACCCAGGCGGCTTCCGCCCCGGAGCCCGCGGCGCAGACCAGCGCCTTGTCGGAGGCGGCCGCGAGCAACGCGGCCGGCAGCGCCCCCTGCACCGCGCGCACCTCGCCGTCGAGCGACAGCTCGCCGAGCGACACCCAGCGATCGACCTCCGAGCGCGGCAGCGCGCCGGTGGCGGCCATGATCGCGAGCGCGATCGGCAGGTCGAAGTGGCTGCCCGACTTCGGCAGGTCGGCCGGCGAGAGGTTGACGGTGATCCGCCCCGCCGGCAGCGCGAGCCCGATCGCCGAGAGTGCGGCGCGCACCCGCTCGCGGCTCTCGGAGACCGCCTTGTCGGGCAGGCCTACCACCGCGAAGCAGGGCAGGCCCGGCGAGAGCGCGCACTGCACCTCGACGGGCCTCGCCTCGACGCCGAGGAAGGCGACGGTATGCGCGCGCGCGATCATCGGGGGCCGCTCTCCGGGGACGCTTCCTACGGCGCCGAGAGAGGCACGCCCCGGCTTAAGGCGCGGTGTAGGCGTCCGCGCGGACGGCGGGCCCTCGGCCTGCTGTGCAGGCAGCAGTCGCTCGCGCCGTCTCGGTCGGCGCCATGATGGCCCATCACGCGCACGCCGCACGCGGGGCGGGTCGGCGCGAGCCCGGAGACGGCGCGCTCGAAGCCGTCGAAGGTACGGGAGCGGGCGTTCTTCTCGATGCGCATCGGGTCGGCGTCGTCGCTGCCGCAGGCGTCTCGGGCGCCCCTGCGTCGGGTTGGCGGGCCGCCCGTCGGCGCGCCCCTTCTCGACCGAGCGGGGCGCCTCGAGGGGCGGCTAGCGGCCACCGCCACGGCCGGGCGCGCTTGACGGCGCGGCCCTGCGGCCGAGACTGGGGCCGACACACGCGCGGGGGGTTCATGGCGATCGTCTGTCTCGGCTCGATCAACCTCGACCGCGTCTACCGCGTCGACCACGCGCCGGCGGCGGGCGAGACGCTGGCGGCCGAGGGCTACGACGTCCACCTCGGCGGCAAGGGCGCCAACCAGGCGATCGCGGCGGCCCGCGCGGGGGCGCGCGTCCGCCTCGTCGGCGCGGTCGGGCCGGACGGGGCCTGGGCGCGCGACCGCCTCGCCGCCGCCGGGATCGACGTCGAGGGCGTCGCCGTGCGCGAGGCGGCGAGCGGACACGCGGTGATCCTGGTCGAGCCCTCGGGCGAGAACCGGATCGTGATCCATCCGGGCGCCAACCGCGGCCTCGGCGCGGACGACGTCGAGCGCGCGCTCGCGACCGCGCGGCCGGGCGACTGGCTGCTTACCCAGAACGAGACCTCGGCCGTGGCCGAGGCCATGGCCGCCGCCCGCGCGCGCGGGCTCAGGACCGCGCACGCCGCCGCCCCCTTCGTCGCCGGGGACTGCGCGGCGGTGCTCGACCATACCGATCTCCTCGCGCTGAACGCCGTGGAGGCGCGCGCGCTCGCCGACCGTCTCGGCGCCGCGCCCGAGGCGCTGCCGGTCGGCCTCGCCCTCGTCACCCACGGGCGAGCGGGCGCGAGCCTCTACGCGGAGGGGCGCGAGATCCGCGTCGAGGGCCATGCGGTCGAGGCGGTCGACACCACGGGCGCGGGCGATTGCCTGCTCGGCGTCCTGCTCGCGGCGCTAGACGAGGGGATGGAGCCCGCCGCCGCGCTCGCGCTCGCCAACGCCGCCGCGGCGGTGTCGGTCACGCGCGCGGGCGCGGGCGAGGCGGCGCCGACGCGCGCGGAGGCCGAGGCGATGCTGCGGGGGGACGGCCGATGAGCGCGCCCCTGCCGGTGGTGATCGACACCGATCCGGGCATCGACGACGCGATGGCGATCCTGGCGGCGATCGGCGATCCGGGCATCGACCTCGTGGGGCTCACCACCGTGTTCGGCAACGTCTCCGTGGCGACCGCGACGCGCAACGCGCTGCAGCTCGTCGAGCTGGCCGGGGCCTCGGTGCCGGTCGCCGGGGGCGCGGCCCGTCCGCTCGCGCGCGAGCCGGCGCCGCACCCGGACTTCGTCCCCGGCGCGCAGGGCCTCGGCGAGGCAGTGCTGCCCGCGCCCGCGGCGCGGCCCGATCCGCGCGAGGCGGCGGCCTACCTCGCCGAGACGGCGGCGGCGCACCGCGGGCGGCTGGTGGTGGTCGCGGTCGGCCCGCTCACCAATCTCGCCCGAGCCCTCGACGCGCACCCGGCGATCGCCGGGGACGTCGCGCGCGTGGTCGTCATGGGCGGCAGCCTGCGCCATCCGGGCAACGTCACCCCCCACGCCGAGGCCAACGTCTGGCAGGACCCCCACGCCGCCGCGCGGGTGCTCGCCGCGCCCTGGCCGGTGACCCTCGTCGGCCTCGACGTCACCGAGACGGTGCGCCTCTACGCCGAGGATCTCGCGCCCCTCGCCGAGCGCGTGCCCCGCTCGGGCGCGTTCCTGCGGCAGGCCTTCGCCTTCTACGCGGGCTTCCACGCGCGCACCCGCGGCTTCTCGGGCTGCTACCTGCACGACCCCGTCGCCGTGCTCGCCGCCGCGGACCCGGACCGACTGGAGACGGCCGCTCTCGCGGTCGCGGGCGAGACGGAGGGCGAGGCGGTCGGGCGCACCCGCCCGGCCGAGGGGGGACGGGCGATCGAAGTCGCGGTCTCGGCCGACGCGCCGGGCCTGCGCCGGCGGTTGTTCGAGGCGCTCGCCCGGCTGCCCTGAGCCGTGGCGCGGCGGGCTCCGGACGGCCGCGGCCACTCGCCCGTCGGCGCGGCTCGCGCCGCTGCCTCAGCTCCCGCGCAGGTACTTCTTGGCGACGTCGACCACGATCGCGGCGAGATCGCGCATGACCTCGCTCTCGCGCACGCTCGCCTGCCAGTAGAGCGCGACCGGCACCGCGAAGCCGGGCGTCAGGTCGACGAGCGTGCCCGCGCGCAGGTAGTCGTCGACGGTCGGGCGCGGCACGAGGCCCCAGCCGCAGCCGAGCAGGCAGGCCGAGAGATAGCCCTGGAACGAGGGCACGTAGTGGCAGCGCATCACCCCGGTGCGCCCGAAGGCCGCCAGGAGCCACTGCTCCTGGAGCATGTCCTTGCGGTCGAAGAAGACCACCGGCGCGGCGAGGACGGCCTCGAAGTCGATCCCGTCGGGAAGGCGGGCCTGGACGAAGCGCGGGCTCGCGACGGCGACGTACTCCATGCTCCCGAGCGAGATCCGCCGACAGCCCTGGACCGGCTCGGCCTCGGCCGTCACGGCGGCGAGCGCCTCGCCCGAGCGCAGCCGGCTCGCGGTGTGCTCCTGGTCGTCGGGGACGATGTCGAAGCTGATCCTGAGCTTCTGCCCCGCGCGGGCGACCACCTCGGCGAACCAGATCGCGAGGCTGTCGGCGTTGACGGCCATGCGGATCGAGACGGGCAGCGACCGCCGGCTCTCGTCGAGGCCGAGCACCGCCTTCTCCAGCTCGTGCTCCAGGAGCTGCACCTGGTCGATGTGGCGATAGAGCTTCATGCCCTGCTCGGTCGGCACGCAGGGGCGCCCCCGCCGGATCAGGACCGCGCCGGTCTTCTCCTCCAGGAGCTTCACGCGCTGGCTGACCGCGGATTGCGTGATGTTCAGCGTGCGAGCGGCGGCCTCGAAGGTTCCCTCGCGTACGACGGCTGCGAGGGCTTCGAGCAGGGGATAATCGAAGCGCAAGGACTCTCACCGTTTCATTAGCGTTCCTTCATCCGCCGTTAAGCGGATTGTCATCGGATAGGACAGTTTGCGGGCAAAACGCTCTTTTCCAAGGCACTTATCATTATAAATGCTAATTGTGCAATCATTTCTTCTAATACATTACCAGAGCTTTTCGCTTTCCTCTTCCCCGGCTTGGCCGTAGCGGCTCTGTTATCCGCCAATAAGGGGAGTGGCCGATGTCCGGGAAGAGCCTCCGACAGCACTACATTCGCGAATTCCGATCGCTCGACGGCAGTACGCGCCGAGCCTGCAACGCGATCGTCACATCCTACATTCTTCAGATGCTTTTTGGTGTCGGACTGGGGTGGCACCTCCTGCAAGACGGGGTAAGCACAGCCGAGGGTATCGCGCTCGTACTCATAGTCCTGCTGATCGGTACCCGTTACCGCGGCCTCAACAACATCGTCCATGAGTGTTCTCATTTTAGCTTTTCCTTGAGCCGGGAGGACAACGTATTTTTCGGCAGGCTGTGCAGCACGCTGATCCTGAAGTCCTTCCATCACTACCGAATCGAGCACATGAGCCATCATGCGCATGTCGGCGATTACGAGCATGATGAGGATTTCAAGGCGATCCAGCGCTTCCGTCTGGAGGAGCCGTTGACGCCGCGCACGATCCTGCGCCACGCGCTGACGCCGTTCACCGGGATGCACGTCCCGTACTACTGCCGGCCGAACCTCTCGGGCGCGGACGGCGCGGGCTGGCGCGCGGCGAGGATCGGGCTCGTGGCCGCCGCCGTCCTTCTCGTGGCGCTGGCGCCGATCGAGGCCGCGATCCTGGTGTGGGCGCCCTACGTGCTCGCCTACACGGCGATCAACTACTGGACCGACTGCATCGACCACGGCGGCCTCGTCGGGCAGGACGACGAACTCGCCGCCTCGCGCAACATGGTGGTGCCGAAGTGGCTGCGCGCGATCGTGTTCCCGCGCAACGACTGCTACCACCTGATCCACCACCTGTTCCCGCAGGTGCCGACGCGCCACCTCGATGCCTGCCACGAGCGGCTGATGGGCCACCCCGCCTACCGCGACAGCGCCGAGGCGAACGGCGCGCTGTTCGCGGCCGTGGAGGACGACGCCCTGCCCGCGGCGACCCGCTTAGCCCCCGCCCCAGAGCCCCCGCCTCGCCGGGTTCCACGATCGCGCGCCGCCGGCCGGACAGGCCGGCGGCGCTTCGCGCGTTATCGGTCGGCCTCGTGAATTAGCCGTAGGAAATCGGTCGAGGCGAGGCTAATATGAGCAACGATTCGCCCTGGAAAGAGCGTCATGCAGCAACGCGACGAGGAAGCGGACGAGCGCGAGGCGCAGAGGATCAACCTCCTGCTGTTGAACGACGCGCTCGAGACCGGCGTCGCGGCCGAGGTCGCGGGGGCGCTGCGCCTCATGGGCGACGACCGGGTCAAGGTGCGCTCGCTGCACGGCGGCGGCTCGATGAACCTCGCCGAGGCGTTCGCCATCCTCGAACAGAGCGGCCTGCGCCTCGTCGCCGTGCCGACGCTGCCGCGACGCGGCGGCGCGACGCCCAGGGGCTGACGCCCCGCCACCGTCCGGCGCCACCGTCTCGTTTCCGGACCGCACCGCTCGCATGGCCGTGGCGCTGAGGGCGTGCGATAGTCGCCCTACAATGATAACGCCCCGCCTACGCAGACGAGGCACGGCCGGCGCACCCCGAGCGCCGATCGCAAGGGCGCCGATCGCAGGGACGAAGAGATGATCGCACGCGAACGGGTCGAAGCCGCGTTCCACTGGCTGCTCGGCCGCGCGCCCGAGAACGAGGCGGCGGTGCGCTACCACATGGGGCTCGCGAACGAGGCCGCGCTGCGCCGCTCCATCCTCGCCTCGCCGGAATTCACCGATCTCTTCCACCAGGCGCGCACGGCGCCGGCGGACGCGCTCGTCGGGAACGCGCCGCTCGCGGCGCCGGCCGTGGTCGAGACGGAGGCCGACGGCGCCGTGCTCGACGCGCTCTGGTCGCGCGTCGCCGGCGCCTGGGCGGGCATGGGCGAGCGCGCGCACTGGTCGGTGCTGACCTTCGACGCCTTCGCGCCCGATCGGCTCGACGACAACCGCGAGGTCTTCGCCGCCACCGCCGAGGGCGACGCCCGCCTCGTCGACCGCGCGCTCGCGCGCTTTCCCGAGGTCGACCCGGCCGGGCTCGACTGCGTCGAGTACGGCGCGGGCGTGGGGCGGGTGACGACCCGGCTCGCCGACCGCTTTCGCCGCGTTACCGCGCTCGACGTCTCGGCGCCCCACCTCGCGCACGCCGAGGCCGCGCTCGCGGGGCGCGCCAACACCGCCTGTCGCCGCGTCGGCGCGCTCGCCGATCTCGATGCGCTCGAACCTTACGGCTTTCTCTACTCGCGCCTCGTGCTCCAGCATAACCCGCCGCCGCTCCAGGCCGCGATCCTGTCGCGCCTCTTCGACCGGCTCGCGCCGGGGGGGATCGCGCTGTTCCAGGTCGCGACCCGGATCGAGGGCTACGCCTACAGCGTGGAGGCCGACCGCACCGCGCCCGGCGCGATGGAGATGCACGTCCTGCCCCAGCGCGCCGTGTTCGAGCGCCTCGCCCGCGCCGGGCTCGCGCCCGTGGAAGCCGTGCCCGACGACCTGATGCCGGGCGATCGGCGCTTCTCGTTCACGCTCTTCCTCGCGCACCGTCCATGAGCGCGCACGACGACCCGGAGGCCCCGTTCAGGCGCTGGCCGCGGGTGCGCCGCCGGCTCGGGCCGGGCGCGCTCTGGCGGACGGTGCGCATGCCGCTCAGGCGACGGCGCTGGCGCAAGCGCAACGAGGCGGCCTGCGCGCCCTGGGCCAAGGCGGCCGCGCCCCGCGCGGAGGGCGTGGCGCTCGCGCTCGGCGACTTCTCGGGCGACAACGGCCTCTCGCGCGCGGCGCTCTACGAACTCGCGCGGCTCCGCGCCGAGCACCCCGCGCTCGAGGTGGTCGACATCGGCCCCGCCCACGGCGCCGGGGGCGGGCCGCGCGTCCACGACGGCCCGGTCGTGGGCCGGCTCTACCTGCTCTCCGCGCCCGACACCTACGCCGCCGCGCTCACGCGGCTGCCGCCCGCGCGCGTGGCCGAGGCCTGGCGGGTCGGTCTCTGGGTCTGGGAGACGCCGGTGCTGTCGAACGAGTGGCGCTTCGCCTTCGACGTCGTCCACGAGATCTGGACGCCCTCGGCCTACAGCGCCGCACCGATCCTCGCGGCCGGGGCCGACGTGCCGGTGACGATCCGCCCGCACGCGGTCTCGCCCCCGCCGCTCGGCACGCCCTTCGACCGCGCGGCCTTCGGCGTGCCCGAGCGCGCCTTCCTCGGCCTCGCGGTGATGGACTGCCGCAGCTGCCCCGCGCGCAAGAACCCCTGGGCGCACGTCGCCGCCTGGCAACGCGCCTTCGGCGACGACCCCGAGCGGGTGCTGGTGCTGAAGATCCGCCTGTCGCGGCGCACCGCGGTGGTGCGCGAGGAGCTGGCCGAGATGATCGGGCGGGCCTCCAACGTGATCGTGGTCGAGGACTTCCTCGACG
Source organism: Paracoccaceae bacterium (assembly GCA_050330995.1). GTDB lineage: Bacteria > Pseudomonadota > Alphaproteobacteria > Rhodobacterales > Rhodobacteraceae > Thermohalobaculum. The sequence goes on along the minus strand of JBHJHI010000050.1, from coordinate 377 downwards.
CCGCCACCCTCGCCGGGCTTCAGCGCGCGGCGGACGTGCTCGTCTCGCTGCACCGCGCCGAGGGCTACGGGCTGCTCGTCCACGAGATGCTCTCGCTCGGCACGCCGGTCGTGGCGACCGACTGGTCCGCCAACGCCGAGTACGCCCGCGCCTATCCCGCCTACCGACCTGTCGGCTACGCCATGGTCCCCTGCCGCGACTGGACGCGCCACTACGCCGATCGCCGCTTCCTCTGGGCCGAGGCCGACGTCGCGGCCGCGGCGGCGGCGCTGCGGGAGGTCGCGGCGGCCGCGTCACGCACCCCGACGGCCGACGCCGTCGCGCTCTCCTCGCGGGCGGCAGGCGCACCGTCGGCGGGCGCCGCGGCCGGCGCCCCC
>JBHJHI010000049.1:0-52255 GCA_050330995.1 Paracoccaceae bacterium | reverse complement strand
GGCGGTTCACGTCCTTGTAAAGCAGGTACCGGAACGGCCCCGGCCCGCCGGCGTAGCAGGCCTGCGGACAGAACGCGCGCAGCCACATGAAGTCCCCGGCTTCGCCCTCCACCCAGTCGCGGTTCAGCCGGTAGACCGCCTTGCCTTCCAGCACGTAGAGCCCGTGCTCCATCACGTGGGTCTCGGCGAAGGGGATCGCGCCGCCCGGCGCGAAGCCGACGACGGTGACGTGCATGTCGTGGCGCAGGTCCTCGGGGTCCATGAAGCGCGTGGTGGTCCAGGCGTCGCCGAAGCCCGGCATCGGCTCCGGCTCGTGTGCGGTCTCCGCCGTGACGAAGCTGTCGGGCGGGCCGAGCCCCGCCACGCGCAGATGGCGCCGCCTGATCCAGACGAGGCAGGCGCCATCGGGCGTCTCGACGCGCCAGTCCGCGCCGGGGGCGAGGTAGGCGAAGCCGCCGGGGGCGAGGTCGTGGCCCGCGCCGTCGAGCGTCAGCGCGAGCCGGCCGTCGAGCACGAACAGCGCGCTCTCGGCCTCGGGTTCGGCCTCTGGGGTGTCGCAGCCCCCGCCCGGCGCGATCTCGACGATGGTCTCGGCGAAGGTCTCGGCGAAGCCGGACAGGGGACGCGCGAGCACCCAGGCGCGGCTGGCGCGCCAGTGCGGCAGCCGGCTCGCGACGATGTCGCGAAGCGCGCCGCGCGGGATCACCGCGTAGGCCTCGGTGAAGACGGCGGTATCGGTGGTCAGCGCCGTCGGGCCGGGCAGGCCGCCGGGCGGGGTCGCGTAGCGTCGCGTCATGGCGTGTCTCGATGGGGCTGAAGGCTCGGAGGCAAGCAGAGCCGGGCGCCGCGATCAAGGCGGGCCGAGGCCGACGCTGCATCGACCTCGAATGCCCAGCGTCCGTTCAAGGTCTGCCCATGCCGCGCGCAGGGTTGCGGAATCGGCGAGCGTCTGCCTGCTTTTCCGGCGATCTCGATTGCGTCCCGCCACATCTCTGCCGTATTCAGGGGCTGACAGCCCGCGGGCGGTTGACCCGGAGACGATCAATGCGCGCCCAGTCGGTCGAACTCGCCTCGGTGACCAAGCGCTACGGCGACACCGTCGCCGTGGACGGCATCGACCTGAAGATTGAGGCCGGGCGCTACTGCTGCCTGCTCGGACCGTCGGGCTGCGGCAAGACCTCGACGCTGCGCATGATCGCCGGCCACGAGAGCGTGAGCGAGGGCGACGTCGTGATCGGCGCGCGCGTGGTCAACGACGATCCGCCCGCCGCGCGCGGCACGGCGATGATGTTCCAGTCCTACGCGCTGTTTCCCCATCTCGACGCGGTCGAGAACGTGGCGTTCTCCTTGCGTATGAAGGGCGTGGCCAGGGCCGAGCGGCGCGAGCGGGCGCTCGGGATGCTCGACCTCGTCTCGATGCGCGACTACGCGGCGCGGCGGCCGAACCAGCTCTCCGGCGGGCAGCAGCAGCGCGTGGCGCTCGCCCGCGCGCTGATGACCGAGCCCTCGGTGCTGCTGCTCGACGAGCCGCTGTCCGCGCTCGACCCGTTCCTGCGGGTGCGGATGCGCTCGGAGCTGAAGCGCCTGCAGCGCGAGACCGGCATCACCTTCGTCCACGTCACCCATTCCCAGGACGAGGCGATGGCGCTCGCCGACCTCGCCGTGGTGATGAATGAGGGGCGGATCGTGCAGGCCGCTCATCCGCGCGAGATCTTCGAGCGCCCCGCCACCCCCTTTGTCGCGCGCTTCATCGGCGGGCACAACGTGGTCGAGGACCAGGGCCGCGCGATCGCGCTCAGGACCGACGACCTGACGGTCGCCACGGAGGACGCCGCGCCGGGGGGCGGTCCCTCGCGCCGCGCGACGGTGCGCGAGATCGAATATCGCGGCTCGGACGTGCTGGTCGCGCTCGACACCGAGGCCGGCGAGGCGCTCTCGGCGGTGATGAGCGACCGTGCCTTCTTCGCACGGCCCTTCGAGACCGGCGCGGCCGTCACGGTCGGCTGGAGCGCGGAGGCCGCGCACCCGCTCGCGCGCGACGCATGACGACCCACGACCAGAGAGGTGTTCCCATGGCGAAGACAACCCGCCGCCGTTTCCTCGCGTCCTCGGCAGCGCTCGGCGCGGCGTCGAGCTTTCCCGCGCCCTTCGTGCACGCGCAGGAGCCGGTGCGGCTGCGCTATCTCTCCACGGCGGTGAACCAGTCGCCCGCGATCGCCGCCAAGGCGTCGGAAGATCTCGGCATCGAGATCGAGTACATCGCCGTCAACACAGACGAGGTGGCGCGCCGGGTGATCACCCAGCCGAACAGCTTCGATCTGGTGGACAGCGAATACTTCTCGATGCCGAACCTGATCCCGTCGGGCAACCTGATGGGCATGGACGCGAGCCGGATCGAGCGCTCGGACGACATCGTCTCGGTGATCCGCGAGGGCACCGTGGATGGCGAGAAGGTCGGCTGGGACGGCACCGCGCCGCACGAGGTGCTCTATCTGGAGGACCAGTTCGGCACCGCCTTCGCCGGCGAGCCGACGCAGTGGATCACCCTGATCCCGACCACCTACAACGCCGACACGCTCGGCATCCGCCCCGACCTGATCGACAAGGAGATCACGTCCTGGGCCTCGCTCCTCGATCCCGACTTCGCGGGCAAGGCCGCGATCCTGAACATCCCCTCGATCGGCATCATGGACGCGGCGATGGCGCTCGAGGCCCGCGGCGACATCCAGTACGGCGACAAGGGCAACCAGACCCGCGAGGAGATCGACCAGACCATCGCGGCCCTGATCGAGGCCAAGCGTGCCGGGCAGTTCCGCGCCTTCTGGTCGAACTTCCAGGAGAGCGTGAATCTCATGGCCTCGGGCGAGGTGGTGATCCAGTCGATGTGGTCGCCCGCCGTCACGGCCGTGCGCACCCAGGGCATTCCCTGCGTCTACCAGCCGCTTCAGGAGGGCTACCGCGCCTGGGCCTCGGGCTTCGGCCTGCCGCGCTCGATCGACGGGCGCAAGGAGGACGCGGCCTACGAGTTCATCAACTGGTTCCTCTCCGGCTGGGCCGGCGCGCATCTCTCGCGGCAGGGCTATTACCCGGCCGTGCTGGAGACCACGCGCGAGTATCTGGAGCCTTACGAGTGGGCCTACTGGTACGAGGGCGCGGCGGCCGAGCAGGCGATCATGGCCCCCGACGGGCGCCAGCTCGAAGAGGCGGGCGCCGTGCGCGACGGCGGCTCCTACGAGGAGCGCATGGGCGGCGTCGCCTGCTGGAACGCAGTCATGGACGAGAACCAGTACATGGTCCGCAAGTGGAACGAGTTCATCGCGGCGTGAGCGAGGCCGCCGCTTCCGGTCCGCTCGCCAGGACCCTCGCCGTGGCCCGCAAGGGCCGCGCCTCGCGCGAGGGCTCGTCGCTCGCGCCCTACTGGCAGGCGCTGCCCATGGCGCTCGTGTTCCTCGTGTTCTTCGTGGTGCCGCTCGCGGCCACCATCGTGGTGAGCTTCTGGGAGTACACGCAGTACTCGATCGAGCCGGCCTTCACCGCGCGGAACTACGCCGACATGTTCCACGGCTGCCTCGACCGGCTGCCGGGTCTCTGCACCACCTTCGCCACCTATCTCTCGACGCTGAAGTTCTGCCTGATCGTCTGGGCGGCGACGCTGACGATCGGCTTCACCGTCGCCTACTTCCTCGCGTTCCACGTCCACTCGTTGAAGTGGCAGGTCGCCTGCTTTCTTCTGTGCACCATCCCGTTCTGGACCTCGATCGTGATCCGTATGATCTCGTGGATCCCGCTCCTCGGGCGCAACGGGCTGGTGAACCAGACGCTGGTGGCGATGGGGGTGGTCGACACGCCGCTCGAATGGCTGCTCTACTCCGATTTCGCGGTGGTGCTGGCGCTGGTGCATCTCTACACGCTGTTCATGGTGGTGCCGATCTTCAACTCGCTGATGCGGATCGACCGCTCGCTGATCGAAGCGGCGCGCGACAGCGGCGCGTCGGGCTTCCAGACGCTGACGGCGGTGATCCTGCCGCTCGCCCGGCCCGGCATCCTGATCGGCTCGATCTTCGTCGTGACCATCGTGATGGGCGACTTCCTGACCATCGGCATCATGGGCGGCCAGCAGATCGCGAGCGTCGGCAAGGTGATCCAGACCCAGATGCAGTTCCTGCAGTTCCCGCTCGCCGCCGCCAACGCCGTGGTGCTGCTCGTCGCCGTGCTCGCGGGCGTCGCGATGCTGCTTCGCGTCGTCGATATCAGGCGAGAGCTATGAGGGCCGGCGAGAAGCGGAGCCGGACGTACTACGCGCTCGCAGGCTTCTTCGCGCTGTTCGTGCTGTTTCTCTACGGCCCGATGATCTCGATCCTGGTGCTGAGCTTCCAGGGGCCGCAGGGCGGGCTGACCTTCCCGATGAACGGGGCGTCGCTGCACTGGTTCGAGCGTCTGTTCGAGGGCGGCGGTCAGGTCGCCGTCGACGCCGCCGCCTGGCGCAGCCTGAAGCTGGCGCTTCTGGTGATGGTGCTGACGGTGGTGATCTCGGTTCTCGCCGGCATGGCGTTCCGCCGCCGGTTCCTCGGCTCGACGGCGCTTCTCTACACCGCCATCGCCTCGCTGATCGTGCCGTCGATCGTGGTCTCGCTCGGGCTCGCGCTCGAGTTCCGGCTGATCGACGACGCGATCAAGGACGTGGGCAACGCCTTCTCGATCCGCGAGATCCAGCGCGGCTTCACCACCGCGCTCGGGCCCTTCACCTCCGGCCTCGGCGCGCACCTGACCTGGACGCTGCCCTTCGGCCTCCTGATCATGTTCGCGGTGTTCAACCGCTTCGACCCGGCCTACGAGGAGGCTGCGCGCGATCTCGGCGCCTCGCCCTGGCAGACGTTTCGCCACGTCACGCTGCCGATCATCGCGCCCTTCCTGATCGGCGTCGCCGTGTTCGGCTTCACGCTCAGTTGGGACGAACTCGCGCGGTCGAGCCAGGTGATGGGCTCGCAGAACACGCTGCCGATGCAGCTCGCCGCCAAGACCACCACGGTGACCGATCCCGAGATCTACGCGCTCGGGACCGCCACCTCGGGCGGCTCGCTCCTGCTCGTCGGCCTCGCGCTGACACTCGCCAACCTGTTGCGCAGAGGCCGCGCACGGGGCGGCCGCGCGCAGTCATGACGGCGATCCACGTCGTCAACCCGAACGCCTCGGGGCCGATGACCGAGGCGATCGCCGCGGCCGCCCGCGCGAGCGCGCCGGCAGGCGTCGAGATCGTCGCCAGCGGCAACCCGGACGGCCCGCCCTCGATCGAGGGGCACGTCGACGGCGCGCTCGCCGTGCCGGGGCTGCTCGGCCGCATCGCCGGGGCCGACGCGGAGGGCGTGGCGGCCCATGTGATCGCCTGCTTCGACGACACCGGCCTCGACGCCGCGCGCTCGGTGGCGCGCGCGCCGGTGGTCGGCATCGGCGAGGCGGCGGCCCACGTCGCGACGCTCGTCGGCGAGCGCTTCGGCGTCGTCACCTCGATGCCCGCCGCGCTCCCGGTGCTGCGCGCGAACCTCGAGCGCTACGGCCTCGCCGCGCGCTGTGCCGGGCTCCGCGCCGCCGGGGTCCCGGTGCTGGAGATCGCCGCCCGCTCGAAGGCCGCGCTCGACGCGATCCGGCGCGAGGCGGAGGCCGCGGTCGAGACGGACGGCGCCGACGTCCTGGTGCTCGGCTGCGCCGGCATGGCCTGGCTCGCCGAGCGGCTGAGCGAGGAGACCGGCGTGCCGGTGGTCGAGGGCATCGCCGCGGGCGTCGGGCTCGCGGCGACGCTCGTCGGGCTCGGGCTCTCGACCTCGAAGCGCGGCGGTTACGCGCCCCCGCGCCGGCCGATCGGGGCCGGGGCATGAGCCTCGACGTCCGCACGATGATCCGGCCCGATCTGGACTGGGCGCTCGACCTCGCCGCGGCGGAAGGCTGGAACCCTGGCCTCGACGACGCCGCGGCCTTCCACGCGGCCGACCCCGACGGCTTCCTGGTCGCGGCGCTCGACGGCGCGCCGGTCGCGAGCCTGTCGATCGTGCGCTTCGGCGACGGCGTGGCCTTCCTCGGACTGTTCATCTGCGCGCCGGGGCACCGCGGACGGGGCCATGGCCTCGCGCTCTGGCACGAGGGCATGGCGCGGCTCGCCCCCGCGATGGTCGGGCTCGACGGCGTGCCGGCGCAACAGGCGAACTACGCCCGCTCCGGCTTCGTGCGCAGCCACGCCACGATGCGCTTCACCGGGACGATCGCGGCGCCGGCCGCCGGGGCGACCGTGCCGCTCGCGTCCGAGCATCTGGACGAGGTCCTGGCCCTCGATCGCGACGTGACCGGCTTCGACCGCGCGGCCTTCATGCGCGACTGGTTGACGGGTGCCGAGAGCCGCCACGCCCGCGTGTTCCTCCGCGACGGCCGGGTCGTCGGGCTCGGGGTGATCCGGGCCTGTCGCGAGGGTTTCAAGATCGGCCCGTTGGTCGCGCCCTCCGAAGCCGAGGCCGAGGCGATCCTGCTCGACCTCGCCGCCCGCGCCGAGGGCGCCCCGCTCAGTCTCGACGTCCCCGAGCCGAACGCCGCCGCCGTCGCGATGGCCGAACGCCACGGCCTCGCGCCCTCCTTCGAGACGGCGCGGATGTGGCGTGGGCCGGCGCCGCGGCAGGACCTCGGGCGCACCTTCGGCGTCGCCACCCTGGAGCTCGGCTGATGGACCCACTGGGCACGCCGCCGCGCTACCCGCGCGATCTGCACGGGCACGGGCAGCGCCCGCCCGACCCGCAGTGGCCGGGAGGGGCGCGGATCGCGGTGCAGATCGTGGTGAACTACGAGGAGGGGGCCGAGAACTGCGTCCTCCACGGCGACCCGGCCTCGGAGGCCTTCCTGTCCGAGATCGTCGGCGCCCAGCTCTGGCCGGGCCGGCGTCACCGGAACATGGAGACGCTCTACGAGTACGGCGCCCGCGCCGGCTTCTGGCGGCTCCACCGGTTGCTGGCGGCCTATCGCGTTCCCGTCACCGTGTTCGGCGTCGCCGCCGCCCTCGCGCGCGGTCCGGCACAGGTCGCGGCGATGCGCGATGCCGGCTGGGAAATCGCGAGCCATGCGCTCAAGTGGATCGAGTACGCCGAGATGGACGAGGCAGAGGAGCGTCGCCAGATGGCGGAGGCGATCCGGCTGCACGCCGAGATCACCGGCGAGCGTCCGCACGGCTGGTACACCGGGCGCTGCTCGATGAACACGCTGCGGCTGGCGGCCGAGGAGGGCGGCTTCGCCTACGTCGCCGACAGCTACGCCGACGATCTGCCCTACTGGGCCGAGGCGGGCGAGCGCGCCCAGCTTGTGGTGCCCTACACTCTCGACGCCAACGACATGCGCTTCGCGATGCCCCAGGGCTTCAACTCGGGCGATCAGTTCCTCGCCTATCTCCGCGACAGCTTCGACGAACTCTACGCCGAAGGGCAGGACGGCGCGCCGAAGATGATGTCGATCGGCCTTCACTGCCGCCTCGCCGGGCGGCCGGGACGCACGGCGGCGCTGCGTCGCTTCCTCGACCACGCTCGCGCGCACGAAGACGTATGGTTCGCCACCCGCCTCGACATCGCCCGCCATTGGATCGCGACGCACCCGCCCGAGCGCCGCGAACGGCCGTCCTCGATGACGCGCGAGCGTTTCGTGGCGGTGTTCGCCCCGCTTTGCGGCGAGGCGGCGGCCGGTTCCGCGTGGGAAGCCGAGCTGGGCCCCGCTCACGATGCGCCCGATGGCCTAGCCGGCGCTCTCGCCGCCGCGGCGCGGCGCACGGGTTCGGAAGACGTCGAGGCGATCACGCCCGAGGCGGTCGCCGCTCGGCTGGCCGCGCCTCGACCCTCCGGCCCATGACGGGCCGAAGGGCCGTTCGATCCGATCGGATCCACGGCTACGGCTCGTCGCCTCTCACGCGTTTCCGCAACGATCGAGCGTTTCGCTCGGGTCGAAGAGCCGCCCTAGCGGCCGCTCGCCGCTGTCGTTCCCGGCCCTCCCGGCGTGCGATCCGCCCGGTCTCCGGTTCGAAGCGGTCGATATGGCGGTTGTCGTGTCGGAGGCGGTCCCGTTCGGCCAAGCGCGGCACATGGTTCGCGGATCGGGGCGGGCGCATCGTCCCGCGCCACCTCGGCTTGCTAAGGCATCAGGGCGCCGCGCGTGGCCGGCCTCGACGCGCCGACCGCCCGGATCGGGGACCCGGCCGCGACGGTGCCTCTTCGCTCGACCGGATCGGGGCCGCGTTGTCGTGCCGGCGACGCGCTTCGTGATTGCGAAACGCGCAGCCGTCGGTCACCGTCTTCTCCATGAGCATGCCCGATACCCCCCCTGCGCGCGCCTTGCGCACCCCCGGCATCGCACCGGGGCGGCTGCCGGCCGAGGCACTGGCCCACGCCTTCGCCGACCACACGCCGCCGCTGTCGCCGCACGAGGCGGTGGTGGCGGCCGATCGCTGCTACTTCTGCCATGATGCGCCCTGCGTCACGGCCTGCCCGACGGCGATCGACATACCGCTGTTCATCCGACAGATCGCCGCCGGCCGGCCGGCCGAGGCGGCGCGCACCATCTTCGACCAGAACATCCTCGGCGGCATGTGCGCGCGCGTCTGCCCGACCGAGACGCTCTGCGAGGAGGCCTGCGTGCGCGAGGCGGCCGAGGGCGAGCCGGTCCAGATCGGCCGCCTTCAGCGCTACGCCACCGACGCGGCGATGGCGCGCCCGCAGCCCTACGCGCGGGCCGAGCCGACGGGGCGACGCGTGGCGGTGGTCGGCGCCGGGCCGGCCGGGCTGGCGGCGGCGCATCGCCTGGCAATGCACGGCCACGACGTCGTGCTGTTCGACGCGCGGCCGAAGCCGGGCGGGCTGAACGAGTACGGCATCGCCGCCTACAAGACGACCGACGACTTCGCGCGCCGCGAGGTCGACTGGCTCGTGGGCATCGGCGGGATCGAGTGGCGCGCCGACCGGGCGCTCGGGCGCGAGCTGACGCTCGACGCGCTCGCGGCCGAGTTCGCCGCGGTGCTGCTCGCCGTGGGGCTCTCCGGCGTCAACGCGCTCGCCGCGGAGGGCGAGGCGGTCGAGGGCGTCGGCGCGGCGGTCGACTTCATCGCCGATCTGCGCCAGTCGGCCGACCTCGCCACGCTGCCGGTCGGGCGCGAGGTGGTGGTGATCGGCGGCGGCATGACGGCGATCGACGCGGCCGTGCAGTCGAAGCTGCTGGGGGCCGAGACGGTCACCATCGTCTACCGTCGCGGGCCGGAGGCGATGCCGGCCTCCGACTACGAGCGCGAGCACGCGGCCGCCGCCGGGGTCGCCTTCCGCTACTGGGCGCAGCCCGTGGCGGTGCGCGCGAACGGCACGCTCGCCGTCGAGTTTGAGTACACCGAGCCGGGCCTGGACGGCCGGCCCGTGGGCACGGGCGAGACCTTCCGCCTCGCGGCCGACCAGGTGCTGAAGGCGATCGGCCAGACGCTCGACGGCGCGCCCGAGGGCATCGAGCTGACGGGCGGCCGGATCGCGGTGGACGCCGAGGGGCGCACCTCGCGCGCCGGCGTCTGGGCGGCGGGCGACTGCGTGGCGGCCGGCGAGGATCTGACGGTGACGGCGGTGGCGCAGGGGCGGGATGCGGCGGAGAGCATTCACCGAACATTGACGATAGCGAAAGCGGCGGAATGACAGAAGAAACGATCGCACCTTCTCCAAAAGAGGTGAAGGCTCTTGCAACGCTTGAAGCACAAACTGATCCGGTGAAGGTCCGCAAACTTATGGAGAATGCTCAACGCGAGGGTTCGCTACTCGTGGCGAAAGCCGCTTTTAGACGTTTGGTTGATCTTTTGCCACAGGAAGAGCCGGGTACGCTAGAGCATCATTTTTGAACCTCGATCCATGCGACGGAGGAAATGTTGCGTGAGGAACGCGGCAAGACTATCCGACTTTCGCGCACCCGCCAGAAAATAGGCCGAGTCGGTGTCCATCAGATGGTAATTGACTTGGTAACATCGTCTCGCCCGTCTGAGGGGTTCGACATGCTCATGCGATTGGACGCGCCCGAACTCACAGCGGAAGCGATTGTCCTCCAACACCGCGAACGCTTTGACGAGGCGACCGTCGAGGCAGCCGAACGGCGCCTTGTCGAGGCTCGGGTCGATGTCGAGGCATTGAAGAGATAACACCATGGCCGATATCCGCAGCGACTTCCTCGGCATCCGATCGCCGAACCCGTTCTGGCTCGCCTCCGCGCCGCCGACCGACAAGAAGTACAACGTCGAGCGCGCCTTCCGCGCCGGCTGGGGCGGCGTGGTCTGGAAGACGCTCGGGACCGACCCCCACATCGTCAACGTCAACGGGCCGCGCTACGGCGTGGTCCACGGCACCGACCGTCGCGTGCTCGGGATGAACAACATCGAGCTGATCACAGACCGGCCGCTCCAGACCAACCTCGACGAGATCAAGGCGGTCAAGCGCGACTGGCCCGACCGCGCCATGATCGTCTCGCTGATGGTCCCCTGCGAGGAGGACGTCTGGGCCGACATCCTGGCAAGGGTGGAAGAGACCGGCGCCGACGGGGTGGAGCTGAACTTCGGCTGCCCGCACGGCATGTCCGAGCGCGGCATGGGCTCGGCGGTGGGGCAGGTGCCCGATTACGTCGAGATGGTCACGCGCTGGTGCAAGGCGCACAGTCGGATGCCGGTGATCGTGAAGCTGACGCCGAACGTCACCGACATCCGCGGCCCGGCGCGGGCGGCCAAGCGCGGCGGTGCCGACGCGGTGTCGCTGATCAACACGGTGAACTCGATCACCGGCGTGAACCTCGACGACTTCTCGCCCGAGCCGATGATCGACGGCAAGGGCACCCACGGCGGCTACTGCGGCCCCGCCGTGAAGCCCATCGCGCTCAACATGGTGGCCGAGATCGCGCGCGATCCGGAGACCGCGGGGATGCCGATCTCCGGCATCGGCGGCATCACCACCTGGCGCGACGCGGCCGAGTTCATGGCGCTCGGCGCGGGGAACGTGCAGGTCTGCACCGCGGCGATGACCTACGGCTTCAAGATCGTGTCCGAACTCGCCCGCGATCTCGGCGCCTGGATGGACGAGAAGGGCCACCCGGACCTCGCCGCCATCACCGGCCGCGCGGTGCCCAACGTCACCGACTGGCAGCACCTGAACCTCAACTACGTGACCAAGGCGCGGATCGACCAGGACCTCTGCATCAAGTGCGGGCGCTGCTACGCCGCCTGCGAGGACACCTCGCACCAGGCGATCGCGATGAAGCCCGGCCGCGTGTTCGAGGTGATCGACGCCGAGTGCGTCGCCTGCAACCTCTGCGTCAACGTCTGCCCGGTCGAGGGCTGCATCACCATGGAGCGCCTCGCCGCGGGCGCCGTCGACGAGCGCACGGGCGAGCGCGTCGCGGCCGAACACGCCGACTGGACGGGCCATCCGAACAACCCGAGCCGTCTCGCCGCCGAGTGAGACTGCCGCAGGGCGCGGCAGGTGGTTGCTTGCCGCGTCGTCACTCGCGATGCGCCGCCGCCTCGGCGGGCAGGCGGGACGGATCGAGCCTTGACCGCCCCTCCGCGTCCGATAGCGTCGGGGGGCTCTGAGAGAGACCGGAGGCGCGCATGACGACGGCGGCGATCGGCGACAACCTCAAGATCGACGGCGCGCGGCTCTGGGACAGCCTGATGGCCATGGCCGAGATCGGCCCCGGCGTCGCGGGGGGCAACAACCGCCAGACCCTGACCGACGCCGACGCCGAGGGGCGCGCGCTGTTTCAGGGCTGGTGCGAGGCGGCGGGGCTCAGCATGGGCGTCGACCGCATGGGCACCATGTTCGCGCGCCGCGAGGGCACCGCCCCCGACGCGGCTCCGGTCTACGTCGGCAGCCACCTCGACACCCAGCCCACGGGCGGGCGCTACGACGGCGTGCTCGGCGTGCTCGGCGCGCTCGAGATCGTGCGCACGCTCGACGATCTCGGCGTCCGCACCCGGCGCCCGATCGTGGTGGTCAACAGGACCAACGAGGAGGGTACCCGCTTCCCCCCGGCCATGCTGGCCTCGGGCGTGTTCGCGGGCGTGCACGCGCTCGACTGGGCCTACGACCGCCGCGACGCGGCCGGCAAGACGTTCGGCGACGAACTCGCCCGCATCGGCTGGGCCGGCGAGGAGGAGGTGGGCGCGCGCGAGATGGCCGCCTTCTTCGAGTTGCACATCGAGCAGGGGCCGATCCTGGAGGCCGAAGGAATCGACATCGGCGTCGTGACCCACGGCCAGGGGCTTCGCTGGGTCCAGTGCGCCATCACCGGCAAGGAGAGCCACACCGGCTCGACGCCGATGCCGATGCGCCGCGACGCCGGGCGCGGGCTCGCGCGGGTGATCGAGCTGGTCCACGAGATCGCCATGGACGAGCAGCCGGCGGTCGGTGCGATCGGGCACATCGACGTCCATCCGAACTCGCGCAACATCATTCCGGGGCGGGTGGTCTGCACCGTCGACTTTCGCAGCCACGACCTCGACGTGCTGCTGCGCATGTACGACCGCTTCACGAAGACCGCGCCCCGGCTCTGCGAGGAGATCGGCCTCGGCTTCGAGAGCGAGATCGTCGGCCAGTTCGACCCGCCCGCCTTCGACGAGGGCTGCGTGGCGATGGTGCGCCGCGCCGCCGAGCGCCTGGGCTACAGCCACCGCGACATCGTCTCGGGCGCGGGCCACGACGCCTGCTGGATCAACCGCGTCGCGCCGACCGCGATGGTGATGTGCCCCTGCGAGGACGGGCTCAGCCACAACGAGGCCGAGGCGATCACGCCCGAGTGGGCGGAGAAGGGCACCAACGTGCTGGCCCACGCGGTGATCGAGGCGGCGGAGATCGTGGCGTGAAAGGCGCCCCCGGCATCGCTGGGACAGCGCGTCGCGGGCGAGGCGCCCCCGGAGCGACGCCGCGTCCGGTGCCCCGGCCGGCCTTCCGGTTCGGCCGCGGGTCGCGGCGAGACCCGGACGCCGACCCGTCCCCGCACGGCGCGACGCGACGCCGGGCGAGGGCCGGGGCCGGCCGCGCTCGATTGACGCCCTCCACCACCCCCTTTACGCAGCACCGCGGTCCGGACGGGGCGGGCCATGCCTGACGGGGAGAGAGCGGTGACGTCGTACGACGAGGCGGTCGTCGACGCGGTCGGTGGCGAGACGCCGGCTGCCGTCCGAGACCTGCGCTGCCCGGTGGTCATTCACGTCGGTCTGCACAAGACCGGCACGACCTGGCTGCAGGACAACGTGTTCCGTCCCAACGCCGGCAAGGATTTCGTCTACAGCGAGGACCGGCGCATCCTGCGGGGCAACTTCGTCGTCTCCGACGTCTACGACTACAGCGTGGAACGCACGCGGGCCGACTTCGCGCCGCTGATCGAGGAGGCCGAGAGCCGTAGCCTGCCGCTGGTCCTCGGAGACGAGATCCTCGCGGCGCTGCCCTGGAACTCGCGCTTCGTGCGGTGGATGGCGGCGCGACGCATGGCCGAGATCTTTCCCGGGGCGATGGTGCTCCTGAGCGTCCGCGAGCAGGACGCCGTGGTGGCGTCGAGCTACGGGCACTACGTGCGCGGCGGCGGGGTGGCGAGCCTGGAGGACTTCCTCGCCCGGCCGGCCGGCGACGAGGGGCGTCTCTGGAGCCCGATCCTGCAGCGCGACCACTTCGACTACCTCAAGGCGATCGAGCTGTACGAAGAGGTGTTCGGCGAAGGCCGGGTCATCGTCTCTCCGCTGGAGTGGGCGGCCCCGAACCCCGACGGCTTCGTCGCCATGATGCGCGAGCGTACCGGCTTCGCCTGGAGCCCGGTCGACACGACGCGGGCGCGCGAGGTCGTCAACCCCGCCTCCACCTACCTCGCCTACGCCGTCCAGCGACAGGCGAACCGCTTCGTGACGGCCGAGACGCGCTGGCAGGGCCAGTTCCCGATCGTGCGGCCGAGCCGCCTTGGCTACTGGGTCGATCGCGTGACGCCGGCGTCGATGCAGGAGACGTCCAAGCGGAAGGTGCGCGCCACGATCCGCGCCGCGCTCGGCGACTATTACCGCGCCTCGAACCGGGCGCTGTCCGAGCGCATCGGCATCGACCTCGGCGCGCTCGGCTACGCCGTCTGAGACGCGCGATCGTACCGGAAGGGACGGAGAAGGGGATCAACGTGCTGGCCCACGCGGTGATCGAGGTGGTGGGGTGAGGGCCGCGCCGGCCACGGGGACCGGCGGGCTCATCGACGTCCGGCGTTCGTCAGCGGGCGAGGACCGGCAGCATCCGCCGGCAGATGAGCGTCAGATCCTCGGAGCGGAACAGGCTGTCGTTCTTCGACGCGGCGCCGGTGTGAAACGGGGTCGAGATCAGCGTGCGTCCCGTCGCGGTCTCGACCAGTGTCGCCCGACCGCGCACCCTCGTTATCGGATCGTTGCTTCCGAGGAGCTGGATCATCGCGACGCCGAGCTTGCCCGCCAGGCTGCTGCGGGTCTTCTGCTCGATCTCGCCGATTTCCGCCAAGTCCACGTCCAGCCTCAGGGTCGCCTCGGGAGCGTCCGGCGCGACCGTGGCCTGCCGGGCGATCCGGTAGGACACGGTGCGCCCGGCCGCGATGTCCTCGGCGGCCGCCAGGCAACCGTCGGCGAAGCGGTCGAGGAAGCGATCGCCGGCACGGGCATGGACGTCGCCGCGCTGCACATGGGCCGAGAACTCGGCGTTCTTCGCCTCGAGCGCCTTGGCTGCGAGGACGAAGGCGCGGTCGGGCTTCACCGGGCTGTGCGGTCGCGCCTTGTAGACGTAGCCGTCCTCGGCGGCGACGGCGGTCAGATCGGGTATGGAGAAGATGGCGGCGCCGGCCGTGTCCCGACGCGCCTCGACCGCCGTGATGCGCCCCGGGATTTCGGGCGGCGGCTTCGGCGTGACGCAGCCGGCGAGCGCGAGCAGTGTGGCCAGGACCAAGGGACGGGCGTGCAATGACATTCTCGGTGATCTCCGATGGGGCTCGATCGTGTCTGTCTCGCATATCGAGGACGCCCGAAGCGTGACGGGACCGCGGCGCATCAGCGGCGGAGCCACAGAGAGCCATCGCAAGGGACAGAACCCATGACCAAAGTCATCAAGGGCGGCATCGTCGTCACCGCCGACCGTCAGTGGCAGGCCGACGTCCTGATCGACGGCGAGACCATCGCCGCGGTCGGCGAGAACCTCTCGGGCGACGAGACCGTCGACGCGACCGGCGCCTACGTCATCCCCGGCGGCATCGACCCGCACACCCACTTCGAGATGCCCTTCATGGGCACGAACGCGGCCGAGACTTTCGAGAGCGGCACCTTCGCCGCCGCCTCGGGCGGCACCACCATGCTGGTCGACTTCGTGCTGCCGGGCGCAGACGGCTCGCTCGTCAACGCGGTGAACGACTGGCACCGCAAGTCCGGGCCGCAGATCAGCGTCGACCTCGGCTATCATTGCGCCATCACCTCGTGGTCCGAGACCGTCTTCGACGAGATGGCCAAGGTCGTGGAGATGGGGGTCAACACCTTCAAGCACTTCATGGCCTACAAGGGCGCGCTGATGATCGAGGACGACGAGATGTTCGCCTCGTTCCGGCGCTGCGCCGAGCTGGGCGCGCTGCCGCTCGTGCACGCCGAGAACGGCGACGTGGTGGCCGCGCTCCAGGAGAAGTTCATGGCCGAAGGCGCGACCGGCCCCGAGGGCCACGCCTTCTCGCGCCCTCCGGAGGTCGAGGGCGAGGCCGCCAACCGCGCCATCATGATCGCCGACGCCGCCGGCTGCCCGGTCTACATCGTTCATGTGAGCTGCGAGCAGGCGCACGAGGCGATCCGGCGCGCGCGCCAGAAGGGGATGCGCGTCTACGGCGAGCCGCTGATCCAGCACCTCGTGCTCGACGAGGGCGAGTACTTCGACAAGGACTGGGACTACGCCGCGCGCCGGGTCATGAGCCCGCCGTTCCGCTCGAAGGACCACCAGGACGGGCTCTGGGCCGGCCTCGCCGCCGGCTCACTGCAGGTCGTGGCCACCGACCATTGCGCCTTCACCACCGAGCAGAAGCGCATGGGGGTCGGCGACTTCCGCAAGATCCCGAACGGGACGGGCGGCACCGAGGACCGCCTCGCCGTGCTCTGGACCCGCGGCGTCGAGACGGGACGGCTGACGCCAGAGGAGTTCGTCGCCGTCACCTCGACCAACATCGCCAAGATCCTGAACGTCTACCCGAAGAAGGGCGCGATCGTGCCCGGCGCCGACGCCGATCTGGTCGTCTGGGACCCGACGATCTCGAAGACCATCGCCGCCTCGAACCAGAAGTCGATCATCGACTACAACGTGTTCGAGGGGGTCGAGGTGACGGCGCAGGCGCGCTACACGCTGAGCCGCGGCGAGGTGGTCTGGGCCTGGGGCCGCAACAGCCAGCCCCAGCCGGGACGTGGGCGCTTCGTGCCGCGCCCGCCGTTCCCCTCGGCCGCCAAGGCGCTGTCGCAGTGGAAGGCGCTGACCGCGCCCAAGGGCGTCGCGCGCGATCCGTCCAACATTCCAGCGGGGGTCTGACGAGCGGGCGGTTGGCCGCTGGGCTCCCCGGCGCGCGCGGGACGTTCGCTCGATCGAGCCCCCCCGACCGCCCCGCGACGCCGTATTTTAACCAACCGATTCGCCCGTCGACATGCCTTCGTCATCGATGTCCATCGCATCGAAATCGACTACTATATGTCACGGGCCCTATCGGCCGTCTGCCGCATTTCTCCGGGTCCGTTCGTGATTTCGATATCGGGAGCTGTGGACATGAAGGAACAAGCGGACTTCGACAGGCAATACTTCCTACAGGAGAGCTCGATCCTGTCGCGGCGGGTCAACGACCATTTCGCTCAGATAATTCTCACGGAAAGGCTTTGCGTAGCGGCCTCGGGAACCATCGCCGCCTTCGTCGTGACCAATCTCATGCAGGCCCGGGCCGAGGCGCGCATCACGCTCGCGGTCCTGCCAGTGACGATCATGCTCCTTGGCTGGCTTCGTAGCATCTGGATTGGTTATCTTATCGTGGACGTGTTCAATTACATGGAGAGAGTAGAGAAATCGATGCTATCCGATAGCAGTATCGGGTATCATTGTGATTGGAATCGGAGAGATTTTTTCGCAAGTAGTCCTTTCAAGCACAATGCGACGCTGTTCTGGGCGATCGGCTTCAGCGCTGCGATCGGCTTTCTCGTACTAGTTCGCCTGGGCTGGGTGTGATCGTCCGGGTCAGGTGGTCGCGTCCAGTTCCGCCAGCATCGCCGCTTCCTCCTCCAGCAGCACGTCCTCGGCCGCGCCGCCCTTGATCGGCACCCGGCCGCGCACGAGCAGCAGCGGCACCGCGAGCGGCGAGGCGCGCTCCAGCGCTAGATGGTCGATCCGCCCCTCGATGCGCGCGAGCATCTCCTCGACGCGCGCGAAGTCGACGAGACCGCGCATCGCCTCGCGCCGGGTGATGTCGAGGATCAGGTGGTCGGGGTCGTAGCGGCGCAGCGTGTCGTAGAGGATGCCGCTGGAGAACGTCTGCTGTCGTCCGGTCTTGCGCCGTCCGGGGCTCTGGCGCTCGATCAGCCCGGCTACGGTCGCGACCATGCGGAAGGTGCGCTTCGTCAGCTCGCTCTCGCCGAGCCAGGCCTCGGCGCCGGCCATCAGCCGCTCGGGCGAAAGGAGCCGCGCGGGATCGGTCACCGGCTTCAGGCTCCAGAGCATGACCGCGTAGTCGGTCGAGACGAAGCCCAGCGGGCCGAAGCCCTCTTCCTCCATGACCTTGGACAGCAAAAGCCCCAGCGTCTGGTCGGCGTGGAAGCCCGCGAAGGGGTAGAGCGCGAGGTGCCAGCGCCCGCGCCGCGGGAAGGTCTCGACCAGCAGCCGGTCCGGCTCGGGCAGCCTCGAGCGGCGGCGCTGCAGGTCGAGCCAGGCGCGCACCGCCGGCGGCAGGTCGGCCCAAGCGGCAGGCGTCGCGATCCGCTGCATCACCCGGTGTGCGAGCGCCACCGTGGTCGCCATCTTGGCGCCCCAGAACTGCACGATGCGCGGCTCGCGCCCGCCGGGCGAGACCTCGACCGTCAGCTCGTGCATGCGGTCGTAGCGCACCACCTGCCCGCCGATCAGGAAGGCGTCGCCCGGCCGCAGGGTCGAGGCGAAGGACTCCTCGACTTCGCCGATGCGCGGGCCGGCGCCGCGCTTGCCCATCCGCACCTGAAGCGTCTCGGGCTGGACGATGGTGCCGACGTTCATGCGCAGCCGCTGCGCCGTGCGCGGGTCGCGGAGCGAGAAGACGCCGGCCGGGCGCTCGATCAGCCGCTTCCACTGATCGTAGGCGCGGAGCGCGTAGCCCCCGGTGGCGCAGAAATCGAGCACGCGGTCGAAGTCCGCGCGCGAGAGGCCGCGGTACGGCCCGGCGCGGCGGATCTCGCGGTAAAGCCCGTCCGCCTCGAAGGGCCCGGCGCAGGCGACGAGACAGACGTGCTGGCAGAGCGTGTCGAGCGTGCCCGCTGGCAGCGCCTCGCCGTCGAGGTGGCCGCTCAGGACGGCGTCGAGGGCCGCGCGGCACTCGATCACCTCCATGCGGTTCGAGGGCACCATGATCGCCTTCGACGGCGCGTCGTAGCGGTGGTTGGCGCGGCCGATGCGCTGGACCAGCTTCTTGACCTGCTTCGGCGCGCCGACCTGGATCACCAGATCGACGTCGCCCCAGTCGAGCCCGAGATCGAGCGAGGAGGTCGCGACCACCGCGCGAAGCTCGCCCGCGGCCATCGCCGCCTCGACGCGGTGGCGCGCGTCGAGTCCGAGCGAGCCGTGGTGCAGCCCGATCGGCAAGTGGTCGTCGTTGGCCTCCCAGAGCGCCTGGAAGAACAGTTCGGCCTGGGCGCGGGTGTTGACGAACAGGATGGTGGTGCGGTGCTCGGCGATCCGCCGCAGGATCGCGCGCGCGGCGTAGCGCCCGCCGAAGCCGGCCCAGGGCGGATCGCCCGCCTCGCCCAGGATCGAGATGTCGGGGGGCGGGCCGGGGTCGGCGAACACCGTCTCGCAGGCGCCCGGCGCGAGCCAGTCGGCGATATCTTGCGGCGCGTCCACCGTCGCCGAGAGCGCGGCGAGCCGGCGCCCCGGCGCGAGCGTGCCGAGACGGGCGAGGCCGAGCGCGAGCTGGTCGCCGCGCTTGGTCCCGGCAAGGGCGTGCACCTCGTCCACCACCACGCGCGAAAGCGTCGAGAACAGCCGGGGCGCGTCCTCCCACGACAGCATCAGCGCGAGGCTCTCGGGCGTGGTCAGCAGGATGTCGGGCGGGTGGCGCCTCTGGCGCTGGCGCGCGGACTGCTTGGTGTCGCCGGTACGGTCGCCGATGGTGACGCGCAGCGCCATCTCCTCGACCGGGCGCTCGAGGTTGCGCCGGATGTCGGCGGCGAGCGCCTTCAGCGGCGAGACGTAGAGCGTGTGCAACCCGTGGTCCGGGCGTCCGGAGCCCGCGAGATCGACCAGCGAGGGCAGGAAGCCCGCCAGCGTCTTGCCCGCCCCGGTCGGCGCGATCAGCAGCGTGGCGGGCGACGCGCTCTCCAGCATCGTGATCTGGTGGGGGTGGGGCCGCCAGCCGCGAGCGGCGAACCAGCCGGCGAAGGGCTCGGGCAGGGGGGCGAGCGCGCCGTCGGCCATCAGGACGCGTCTTCCGATGCCGCAAGGCGGTGCGCGCCCTCCGGCGCTGTGGAGCCGTGCGCGCCCTCCGGCGCCGTGGATCCATGCGCGCCCTCCGGCGCGACGGGGCGACGCGCGCCTTCCGGCGCGACGGGGCGCTGTCTCATGCGTGATCCTTGGTCCGAAAAAAGGTGGCCTCCGGCGCGGTCGCGCTGATAAAAGGACGACGATGCGCCAGGTCGAGGGGCCGTGCCGCCCGGTCTGAGAGGGAGTGCCGTGGGTCGAGCCCGCCGATGAGCGACGCGCTCCTGTCCGTCGAGGGGCTGACCGTGCGGTTCGGCGCGCGCGCGGGCGAAGGCGTGGTGATCGACGACGCCTCCTTCAGCGTCGCCGAAGGCGAGACGCTGGCGCTGGTCGGCGAATCGGGGTCGGGCAAGACGCTGACCGGCAAGGCGCTGATGGGCCTCCTGCCGCCCGGCGCCGTGGTCGGGGGCGGCTGCGCGCCCATGCGCTTCGAGGACGGGACCCGGGATCTGCTCGCGATGTCCTCCTCGGCGCTGCGCCGCCGGCGCGGCACCGAGATCGCGATGATCTTCCAGGAGCCGCTCAGCGCCTTCTCGGCGCTGCACACCACCGGGCGCCAGATCGCCGAGGTGCTGCGCGTCCACGGCGCCTCGCGTTCGGAGGCGCGCGAGGCCACGCTCGCCACGCTCGCGGAGGTCGGCTGCCCCGACGCCGAGCGGGTCTGGCGCGCCTATCCCTTCGAGCTGTCGGGCGGGCTTCGCCAGCGCGCGATGATCGCCATGGCGATCGTCGGGCGGCCCCGGCTCGTGATCGCCGACGAGCCGACCACCGCCCTCGACGTGACCACGCAGGCGGTGGTGCTCTCGCTGCTGAAGCGCCTCGCGCACGAGCGGGGGCTCTCGGTGCTGCTCGTCACCCACGACCTCGGCGTGGTCGCCAACGTCGCCGACCGCGTCGCCGTGATGCGCCGCGGCCGCATCGTCGAGCGCGGACCCGTGGACGCGGTGATCGGCGCGCCGCGCCACGCCTATACCCGCCGGCTGATCGAGGCCGCGCCGGCCGTGCCCGAGCGTTGCGCCTCCCATCGCGGCCGTCGGGACGACCCGATCCTGAGCGTCGAGGGGCTGTCGAAGACCTACCCGCCGCGGCGCACGACCTTCGGCCGGCGCGGTGCGGCCACGGTGGCGCTCGCCGACGTCTCGCTCGATCTGGAGCGCGGCGAGACGCTCGCGGTGGTCGGCGAATCCGGCTCGGGCAAGTCGACCGTCGCCAAGCTGGTGCTGCGCGCCGAGGCCCCCGACCCCGGCGCCTCGGTGCGCTTCGCGCCGAAGGGGGGCGAGCGCTGGGACGTGCTCGCGCTCGACGGCGAGGGGCTGCGCCGCTTCCGCCGCCATGCGCAGATGGTGTTCCAGGACCCGTTCGGCGCGCTCTCGCCCAGGATGCCGGTCCAGGACATCCTGACCGAGCCTCTAGAGATCCACGACGTCGGCACCCACGCCGAGCGGCGCGACCGGGCGGCGCACCTGATGGAGCGCGTCGGGCTGTCGCGCCATCAGCTCGGGCGCTTCCCGAACGCCTTTTCCGGCGGGCAGCGCCAGCGCGTCGCGATCGCGCGCGCGCTCGCGCTCGAACCCGAGCTTCTGGTCTGCGACGAGCCGACCTCGGCGCTCGACGTCAGCGTGCAGGCCGACGTGCTGCGGCTTCTCGACGAGCTGAAGCGCGATCTCGGCCTCACCTACCTGTTCATCAGCCACGACCTCGCCGTGGTCGCCCGCCTCGCCGACCGCGTGATGGTGATGCGCCGCGGCCGGGTGGTCGAGCAGGGCTCGGCCGAGGCGATCTTCCACGACCCGCGCCATCCCTACACCCGCGCGCTGATCGCCGCCTCGCCCGCGCCCGAGCACCGCCTCGACCTGCGCCTCGTCGCCGAGGGCGCCGGCGAGCCCGAGCGCTGGCCCGAGCCCTACCGCTACCAGGGCGACGCGGCGCCCGACCTCGTGGAAGTCGGCCCAGGCCATCGGGTACGGTGCGCGGCATGAGACGCTCGATCGCCTCCCTCCTCGCCGTGGCGCTCGCCGCGCTGCCAGTCTCGGGCCTCGCCGCGCCGGTCGAGACCCCCTCGCTCGCTAAACGGGTCGAGCGCGGCGAGCTGCCGCCCGTCGCCGAGCGGCTGCCGGACGAGCCGTTCGACGTCGACCTCGCTGCGCGCGGGCGCACGCCCGGCCGCCACGGCGGCACGATCACCATGTTCGTCAGCCGCGCCAAGGACGTGCGTTACATGGCGGTCTGGGGCTACGCCCGTCTCGTCGGCTACGACGTGGACTACGCGCTTCGCCCCGACCTGCTGCGCGACGTCACCGTCTCCGAGGACGGGCGTGCGGTGACGCTGCACCTGAGGCGCGGGCACAAGTGGTCGGACGGCGCGCCCTTCACCGCCGAGGATTTCCGCTACTGGTGGGAGGACTGCGCCAACAACGAGGAGATCTCGCCGACCGGCCCGCCGGTCGAGATGCTGGTCGAGGGCGAGAAGCCGCGCTTCGCGGTGATCGACGACCACACCGTGCGCTACACGTGGTCGAAGCCGAACCCGCGTTTCCTGCCGATGCTGGCTCAGGCGCGGCCGATCTACATCTACCTGCCGTCGCACTACATGAAGCGCTTCCATGCGGATCACACGCCCATGGAAGAGATCAAGCCGGTCATGCGCGCCGAGAACGCCCGCAACTGGGCGCAGCTGCACAACCGGCGCGACTCGATGTACAAGTTCGACAACCCGGACCTGCCGCTGCTGCAACCCTGGGTGAACACCTCGCCGAAGAACAACCAGCGCTACGTGCTGGAACGCAATCCCTATTATCACCGCGTCGACGCCGAGGGACGCCAGCTCCCTTACGTCGACCGCGTCGAGATGGAGATCGCGGCCGCCGGGCTGATCGCGGCGAAGGCGTCGCTCGGCCAGGCCGACCTGCAGGGGCGCGGGCTCTCCTTCGCCGAGGCGCCGGTGCTGACCAAGGGCGCCGAGCGCCACGGCTACGTCACCCACCTCTGGCGTTCGGGCGCGGCCAACGAGGTCGCGATCTACCCCAACTTGAACTACGCCGATCCGGTCTGGCGCGAGGTCATGCGCGACCGCCGCTTCCGCCGCGCTCTCTCCCTCGCGATCTCGCGGCGCGCGATCAACAAGGTGCTCTACTTCGGCCTCGCCGAGGAGCGCGCCGTCGCCGCGCTGGAGGAGAGCCCGTTCCACGACCCCTCCGAGGCCACCGCCTTCGCCCGCTTCGATCTGGACGAGGCCAACCGCCTGCTCGACGCGATGGGTCTCACGACACGTAACGGCGCCGGCACGCGGCTGCTGCCGGACGGCCGCCCGATGGAGGTGGTGATCGAGACCGCCGGCGAGCGCACCGAGGTCTCGGACGCGCTCGAGATCGTGGCGGCCACCTGGGCGCGCGCCGGCATCCGGCTCCTGGTCAAGGCGCAGGACCGCGACATCATGCGACGCCGCGCTTATTCGGGCCAGGCGATGATGGTCGCCTGGTGGGGCTGGAACAACGGCATCCCGACGGCGGATGCGATCCCGAACGAACTGGCCCCCGTGTCGCAGGCCACTTATTCTTGGCCGATGTGGGGGCAGTACTACGAGACCAAGGGCGAGGTCGGCGAGAAACCGGACCTCGACGCGGCGTACCGGCTGATGGACCTCTACGATCGCTGGAAGACCTCCGGCTCGGAGGACGTCCGCGCCGAGGCCTGGCGCGAGATGCTCGACATCCATGCGCGCGAAGTGTTCGTGATCGGCACCGTCGCGCGCGCGCCGCAGCCGGTGGTCGCCGACGCGCGTCTGCGCAACGTCCCCGCCGACGCGCTCTACACCTGGGACCCAGGCGCCCAGATGGGCATCCACCGCATGGACGAGTTCTGGTTCGAGGACGCCACCACCGCCGGGACGGAAGGCCGCCGGGCCGATCTCGGGGACGAGGCGCGATGATCCGCTATCTCGTCTGGCGTCTGGCCACCATGGCGCTGACGCTGGTCGCGATCTCGGTCCTGGTCTTCGTCATCATCAACCTGCCGCCCGGCAACTACATCTCCAACCAGATCGCCGAGCTGCAGGCGACCGGACAGGCCGCGGGCGTCGACAAGGCGCGCGCCCTGATGGCCGAGTACGCGCTCGACCGCCCCCTCTGGGAGCAGTACCTGATCTGGATCGGCGTCTGGCCGGGGCCGGACGGCTACTACGGGCTCGTGCAGGGCAACCTCGGCTGGTCGTTCGAACTCGACCGCCCCGTCGCCGAGGTGGTCGGCGAACTCGCCTGGCTGACCGTGCTGGTCAATCTGGCCGCGCTCCTGTTCGTCTACTTCGTCGCGCTCCCCTTGGGCACCATCGCCGCGGTGCGGGCCAACACGGCGGTGGACTACGTCGCCTCGTTCCTCGGCTACATCGGCCTCGCCACGCCGAACTTCCTGCTAGCCCTCATCATGCTGTTCTACGGCGCGCGGTACTTCGACATCCCCGTGGGCGGGCTGATGGCGCGCGAGTACGAGGGCGAGCCGATGAGCTGGGGCAAGCTCGGCTCGATCCTGACCCACCTGATCGTGCCGACCATCGTGATCGGCACCTCGGCCGCCGCCGCCGTCATGCGGCGGCTGCGCGCCAACCTGATGGACGAGCTGCGCAAGCCCTACGTCGAGACCGCCAAGGCGCGCGGCGTGCCGGGGGCCGAGCGGGTGGTGCGCTATCCGCTACGCATGGCGCTCAATCCCTTCGTCGCCGACATCGGCAACCTCGCGCCGCAGCTCGTGTCCGGCTCGGTGATGATCTCGGTGGTGATGAGCCTGCCGACACTGGGGCCGATCCTGCTGCAGTCCCTGAAGTCTCAAGACATCTTCATGTCGGGCTTCATCCTGCTGTTCGTCTCGGCGCTGACGCTCGTGGGCATGCTGATCTCGGATCTGCTGCTCGCGGTCCTCGACCCGCGCATCCGGCTCGGGGCGCGCTGAGATGGTCGATCTGCCCCGCGGCGAGACCCGGCACGACCATTGGGTCGACGAGCGGCGCGACCACGACGCG
Organism: Paracoccaceae bacterium; assembly: GCA_050330995.1. Classification (GTDB taxonomy): domain Bacteria; phylum Pseudomonadota; class Alphaproteobacteria; order Rhodobacterales; family Rhodobacteraceae; genus Thermohalobaculum. The sequence goes on along the minus strand of JBHJHI010000049.1, from coordinate 27,496 downwards.
ACGGCCGAGCGCGGGGTGCTCGATCGCGCCGATCTCGCCGCGCCCACCAGCGTGCTGATCTGGCGGCGCTTCCGCCGCCATCGCCTCGGCGTGGTCAGCCTCGCCTTCCTGGCGCTCGCCTACGCGGCTCTTCCCTTCGCCGAGATGCTGGTCCCCTATCTGCCAAACACGTTCGACGAGGACGCCGTCTACGCGCCGCCCCAGGGGCTCTACTGGTTCCACGAAGGCGAGTACGTCGGGCTGCACACCTATCCGACAGCGACCGTCTACGACCCCGAGACCGGGCTCGTGCGCGCCGAGACCGATTACTCGCGGCCCTTGCCCGTCCCGGTGCTGACCACCTGCGGCGAGCCCTTCGACGACGGGCTGATGGTCAACCCGCTGTTTCGCCTGACGGGCGGCAGCTTCCGGCTGATCTGTCCGCCGGAAGGGGGCGACTTGTTCCTGCTCGGCTCCGACCGGCTCGGACGCGACATCCTCTCGCGCCTCGTCTACGGCGCGCGGCTCTCGCTCACCATCGGGCTGATCGGCGTCGCGGTCAGCTTCGCGATCGGCCTCCTGCTCGGCGGCCTCGCGGGGTACTTCGGCGGGCTCGTCGACGGCGCCGTCAGCCGCGCGATCGAGGTGTTCCGCTCGCTGCCGGAGCTTCCGATCTGGCTCGCGCTCTCGGCCGCGGTGCCGGTGACCTGGTCGCCGATCGCGGTGTTCTTCGTGATTTCGATCATCCTCGGGCTCCTGGACTGGCCCGGCCTCGCGCGCGCGGTGCGCTCGAAGTTCCTCGCGCTTCGCGAGGAGGACTACGTGCGCGCGGCCGAGCTGATGGGGGCGGGGCCGGGTCGGGTCATCTGGCGGCACATGACGCCCAACTTCATGTCCCACCTCATCGCCTCCGCCTCGCTCTCGATCCCGGCGATGATCCTCGGCGAGACGGCGCTCTCCTTCCTCGGGCTCGGCCTGCGCCCGCCGGCGGTCTCTTGGGGGATGATGCTGGAGGACGCGCGCAACCTCTCGGCGGTGGAGCTGTACCCGTGGCTGCTCTGGCCGATGGCGCCGGTGGTGCTGACGGTGCTCGCCTTCAGCTTCGTCGGCGACGCGCTGCGCGACGCGCTCGATCCCTACGCCTGAGCGAAGCGGCGGGGAGCGGGCCGTCCGGCGCGGCGGGGCCGAACCTCGACGCCCCGTCGATGGTTGATCGGGCGGAGAACCCGGAGGACCGCCATGCGCCGCCCGACCCTCGCCGCCGCCTTCGCGCTCGTGCTCGCCGCGCCCGTCTGGGCGCAGGACGGGGTGGAGCTCGATTCTTCCGAGCCCGCCACGGGCGACGCGCCAGCCGGCTCGACGTCCGGCGGCACGGACACCCCTTCGGCCTCCGGCGGTGCGGACGATGCTCCGGCGTCCGATGGTGCGGACGATGCTCGGGCGTCCGGCGGTGCGGACGACGACCAGGTCAGGCGGGGCGAAGTGTCCGGCGGGGACGGGAGCGATCCGGCAGGGATCGATTCGGGCTCGAACGTCGGCGGGCAATCGGCCGACGAGGCCACCGAGCAGACCCGCGCCAGCGTCGAGGAGGAGCTGGAGGCCGCCGAGGAGGCGGTCGAGGAGGCCGAGCGGGCGCTCCAGCCGATGGGCGACGACGTCCTAGAGGAGGTCGGCGGCGGCACGCTGGAGAGCGACACGCTGGAGCCCGGCCCGATCGAGGCGGAGGAAGGCGCCGAGCCGTCCGGGAGCGGGGGCGCCGGCGGGACGGCCGGGCAGGGCGGCTGAGCCGCGCCAGAGTGCCTGTCCCGCCCGAGCGGAACGCTCGGACGTCACGAAGACACGCGAGGATGAACCTCTAGAGCGCCAGACCCGATCCAGGGCCAGTCAGGCGGCGCTCCGGACTGTCGTTCGGGCGCGCGCCTCTTTCGATCCTCGCGGCACGCCGGGCGGATCGCGCTCGGCGGCCTCAGCCCGGCTTGCGGGCCGCGGCGATGTAGCCCGACGCCTGCAGCGCGTTCCGCCGCGCCGGGACGCGCGCGTCGAGCAGTTGCCCGAGCCGGCCGCCGAGGCGGCGCTCGACCACCGGCTTCCACCACCGCAGCATGTTGGCGATCGCCGCGTACTTCCCCCGGATCGGATAGAGCGTGACGTCCTCGAAGTCGCGCAGCAGGTAGGCGAGCCCGTCGCGCGAGAAGCGCTGGTAGTCCTGGAAGATCAGGCTCTTCGGAGCGTGGTAGCGCCACATCCAGGGAACGTAGAGAAACAGCCGCCCGCCAGGCGCCAGGCAGGCTCGGAAGTTCGCCACCGCCGCCGGGGGGTCGTAGACGTGCTCCAGGATCGCGAGCGCGATCACCGCGTCGTAGCGTTCGTGCATCCAGTCGGGGAAGGGCTGGCAGACGTCGCCGAGCAGGTCGGGGCGGGTCAGCCGGTCGTGCGCGTCCTCGACGTCGTTCAGATCCAGCGTCTCGACGCCCGCCCGGCCCGCGAGCGCGCCGCGCATCCCCTCGCCGACGTCGAGCACCCGGCCGAGGCCGGCGGTCTCGGCCGCGATCCAGGCGCGCGAGCGATCGTCGTGCAGGAAGCGCGGGTCGAGGCGGACGGCTTCGGTGATCGCGCGCAGCCGCGCGATCGTCGCCTCGGTGTCGTGCAGCCGATGCGGGGCGCTCATGCGGCGGGTTCCAGGGCGAGGGCGAGGAGCAGCGCGGCCGTCCGCGCCGCGCCGTCCGTGTCGAGCACAGGGGGCGGGCGACGCGGCGCCGCTGCGAGCGCGTCCGCCCGCGCCGCCAGGGCGGGGGCGTCGAGCCGGTCGAGAGCGGTGATCTCGATCCCCGGCCAGCCGGCCATGAGCCGCGCGCGCGCGGCCTGTTCGCGCTGGCCGCCGGTCTCGTCGGGGCCCACCAGCGCCGGCGTCGCCGCCTGCGCCAGCTCGACGGCGGTGTTGTAGCCCGCTAGCGTCACCGCCGCGGCCGCGGCGGCGAGCCGGTCGGGCCAGTCGGCGCCCGCGGGCTCCACGATGCAGTGCGCCGGCGCGCCGGCCCCGAGCCGTGCCGCGACCGCGCCCGCGTCCGCACCGCCGACGCGCAGTCGCCAGCAGCGCGTCGAGCGCGCCGCCGCCGCGACGGCAAGGTCGAGGAGCCGCCGCCCCGTGTCGCCGCCGCCGACGCCGACCAGCACCTCTTCGCCCCTCGGCAGGGGCGTCGGTGCGGTCCCGGCGACGTAGCCGGTGTAGGCGAGCGGCACCGTCCCCGCCGGCAGCGGCCAGGTCGCGTCGAGGATGACGAAGCTTGGATCGCCGTGGACCAGCAGGCGCTCGAAGCCGGCGAGCCGCGCGGCCGCCTCCGTGAGGCGTCCGGGGCGCGAGGGCGGCTCGGGCAGGTCGCGCACCGAGGCTGCGAGGCGGACGCCGGGCTGCACCGCGCGCGCCGCCGCGATCGCCGCCTCGAACTCGGCCGTAAGGCGGCGGCGCCCGAGCGGCCAGGTCTCGGTGACGAGGACGTCCGGCGCGAAGGCCGTGACCGCAGCAGCGGCGGCCTCGGCGCGCGCGGCGAGATAGGCGGCGTCGGCCGCGCGGCCCGCGGCGTCGCGCGGGGTCGTGAAGTCCCGGCCGTGGACGACGAGCGGTGGCAGGGGGACGACCTCGACGTCGTCCGCCGCCCGATGATCGAGCGCTCGCCCGCCCGAGATCACTCGTACCACGGCCCCTGCCGCCTGTGTGGCGCGCGCGAGCGCGAGGGTGCGCACGAGGTGCCCGCTGCCAGAGAGCGAGGTGACGAGGAAGGCGATCCGGACCATCGGACGATTCGCGCGCGTCATCGCGAGGTCCCGCGCACGCACGTCACCGACGAAGCTCCGTTGCGCGCGTCATCACAGGGTCTTCGTCGCGCGCGTCATCGTGCGACGAGCCGCGCGGCAGGCTCCGGGTCGCACGCCGTGCCGCCGGGTCCGATCGTCAGGGGATAAAGCCGGCCGCGCTTGATCTCGATCTCGCCGATGTCGGGGCGATGGCCGTGCGCCTCGCGCAGCACCGCGCGCATCAGCGCCTTGTGCGTGACCACCACGGTCGGCTCGTCGAGCGCGGCCAAGGCAGGGCGCACACGGGCGAGGGCATCGCCCAGGCTCTCGCCGTTCGGCGGGTGATCTTCCCAGCCGAGCGCGTAAGGCGCCAGCCGGCCGGTCGCGGGATCGACAGGCATCGTCTCGATCGCGCGCCCTTCCCAATCGCCCCAGGAAACCTCGACCAGCCGATCATCGCGGCGCACCGCTTCCGGCGGTCGTCCGTGGGCGGCCGCGAGGAGCGCCGCCGTCTCGCCCGCGCGCGCGAGCGTCGAGGCGACGAGATCGGCCGTGTCCCAGGGAGCGGGCAGCGCGAGGGTGGCGAGGCGGGCGCGCGAAGCCTCGGTCAGAGGTCGGTCGATCCGGCCCTGGAGCCGCCGCTCGCCGTTCCAGTCGGTTGGAAAATGACGCAGGAGCGCGATCCGGGTCATGCCCGCGCCTCGGCGGCGACGAGCGGGCCGAGCGCCGAGGAGAGAGTCGCGGCGGCCGCGTCGAGCCCGTGGCGGGCCTCCGCACGCGTGCGCGCGAGCGTCGACAGCGCGGCCCGCCCGGCGGCGGCGGCGCGGATCGCCGCGGCGAGCGCGTCCGGGTCGTCCGGCGCGGCGCGCCGGCCGCCGAGGACCACCGTGCGCGCCGCCGGCCCGTACTCGGCGCCGACCGGCAGGCCGGCGGCGGCGGCTTCCAGCCAGACGAGCCCGACCCCCTCGCCGACGCCCGGCCAGACCAGGAGATCGGCCGCCTCCATCGCCCGGCGCACCGCCCCTGCGTCCTGCACGCCGCGTAGCCGCACGCGGGCGCCGAAGGGGGCGAGCCTCGTTACGACCGCCTCGCGCGCCGGGCCGTCGCCGATCGCGTCGAGCCGCCAGTCGGCTTCGAGCCGCATGAGGCCGGCGGCGAGGCGGCGATAGCTCTCGACCTTGTCGCCGGGGCGCATCATCGCGACCGTCACCAGCCGCAGCGGCGCCCTGGCCGGTCGGCCGAGCTCCGCGGGCCGGGGCCCGAGATCGAGGAAGGGGGGCAGCTCGACCATTCGCGCGCCGTGCCCGGCGGCCTCCAGCGCCGGGCGGTCGCGCGGCGTGGTCCAGAACAGCCGATCGGCCCGTGCGCAGGCGTCGACGGCGGCGCGGGCGAAGCCGGCCCAGGGGCCGCTCAGCCGGCGCGGCGACAGCGAGGGCTCGACGATCGCGTAAGCCAGCCCGAGCCGGCGCGCGACCTCGGGACCGATCAGGTCGGGCGCCTTGTAGTGGCAGTGATAGCTCAGCCAGAGGGCCGCGCCGTGCGCGCGGGCGTCGACGAGGCGCTCGACCTCCGCGGAGGCCTCGTCGCAGAGCCGCGCCTGCGCCGCGGCGTTCCCGGCGGTATCGAGCGTGCGCAGGCGCGAGGCGATTACCGGCCGGGCGCCGGCGCGCGCCAGCGCGGCGAGCACGAGCCGCGCGATCGTGCGGTCGCCCGAGGCCACGGGATGATCGGGCGGCTTCATCGGCGCGCAGAAGGCGACCGTACGCCCGGCGAGGGGGCTCATGGCGCCTCCATCGCCGCGAGCGGACCGGCCGGGACCGGTACGGCGTCGGCTTCGTCCAGCGCGTCGCGCAGACATCGCTCGATCAGGTCGAGCCCCGCCTCGGGGCCTAATTCGGCCCCGAGGCGGGCGCTGGCGGCCTCGGCGAGCCGGGCGCGTCGGTCGGGATCCGCCGCGAGCGCGACGATCGCCTCGGCGAGCCGGTCGGGCCGTTCGGGCGGCACCAGCCAGCCCTCGCGGTCGTGGCGGACGAACTCCGGGATCGCCGCCCAGTCGGTCGCCAGGATCGCGACGCGCCGCGCCGCGGCCTCCATCAGCACGTTCGGCAGTCCGTCACGGTCGCCGCCCGGCGCCTCCTTCGCCGGCAGCACGAACAGATCGGCCTCGTCGAGGGCTGCGACCACCGCCTCGCGCGGCTGCTTGCCGCACCAGTCGATCCGCCCGGCGAGCCCGAGCCGGCGCGCCTTCCCGGCCATCGCGCGGGCGAGATCGCCGCCGCCGACGTGGACGAGCCGCCAGTCGAGATCCCCCGGCAGCCGCGCGAGGGCCGCGAGCAGGTCGTCGTAGCCCTTCTTGGCCACCAGCCGGCCGACCGAGACCAGCCGGAACGGTGCGGGCGCCCGCGCACGCGGGGCGGGGGGCGGCAGCTCGGCGAGGTCCAGCCCGTGATAGGCGCGCGCGACGCGCTCCGGCGCGGGGGCGAGGGCGCGCAGCCGCTCGGCGCCGGCACGGGTGCAGGTGACGGCGAAGCGGGCCTCGGCGAGCTTGATCGATATCTCGCGCTCGGGCGTGGTCCAGATGTCCTTGGCGTGCGCCGAGACGCCCCAGCCGAGGCCGCGGATCAGCCCGGCATAGCGCGCGACCGAGGCCGGCGTGTGCAGGAAGTGGACGTAGAGAAACCGCGTCGCCTCCGGCAGCTCGGCCGCGAGCACCAGCGCCTGGCCGAAGCGGCGCACCCTGTTCACCGACCGGTCTCGGGCGAGATCGCGCAGGAAGGCCGCCCCCGCGCGCGCGAGACCGGCCGGCCGGGCGAGGCAGCGCGCGAGGCCGCGCAGCACCCGCAGCGGCGCGTGGTGCAGATACTCGGGCAGATAGCGCGCCCGTGCGCGGATGCGCCGGTGGATCGGATGGACCGCGTCGTCGTAGGGCGCGCGCAGCGACCAGATCTCGAAGGCGAGCCCGCGCGCCTCGAGCCCCGCCAGCTCCTGGGCGACGAAGGTCTCGGACAGGCGCGGGTAGCCCTTGACCACCACGGCGAGCGGAACGCCGGAGGGCGGCGCCCGCCCCGGCGAACGGGGCGACGCCTCGGGGCGGAGGGCGCTCATTCGCCGGCGGCCGCGAAGGACCGGCGCGGACAAGCGGCCCGCGCGACCACCGCGTCGAGCCCGCCGAGCAGGTCGCGCCCCGCCGCGCTCGGCGCCGGCTGATCGGCGAGCGCGCGGATAGCGCGGGCCATGGTGGCGGCCTCGAAGCCGTCGCGCTCGGGCGTCAGCATCCGCGCGAGACCGAGGCGCTCGGCCGCGAGGGCGCGGATCAGCTGCTCGCGCCGCGGCCTGGTGCGCGGCACGATCACCGCCGGCCGGTCGGCCGAGAGGATCTCGCAGAAGGTATTGTAGCCGCCCATGGCGACGACGCCCGCGGCGCGCTCCATCAGCCGCTCCAGCCGCGAGGTGAAGCCGATCGCGACCACCCGCCCGCCGAGGGCGGTGACGCGGGCGTCGAACTCGGCGCGGTGGTGCGCGGCCAGGAACGGCCCGTAGACCACGTAGGCGAGCGGCGCGAGGCGCGCGTCGGCCTCGTAGGCGCGGATCACCCAGTCGACCAGCGCCGCGCCGTCGCCGCCGCCGCCGGTGGTCACGAGGACGTAAGGCGCCTCGGGTTCCTCGCCCTCCGGGGCGGCCGGCCAGTCGGGGCTCTCGCGGCGGAGGTAGCCGGCGTAGACCGTGCGCGCCTCCATCCGCGCCGAGAGGCCGAGGCCGGCGAGGGGGCGATGCACCTCGGCGTCGCCGTAGACCCAGATCTCGTCGTAGAGGCGCTCGATCGCCTCCAGCGCGCCCTTGCGCTCCCACTCGCGCGCGAGCGCGTCCTCCTCGTCGAGCACATCGCGCAGGCCGAGTACCAAGCGGGCCCCCTGCGCCTTCAGCCGCGCGAGGCTCGGCGCCAGCTCGTGGCGAAACCCCCAGGGCTCCTTGTCGACGATCACGAGGTCGGGGGCGAACTCGGCCGCGGCCGCCTCGATCACCGCGCCCCGGAGCCGCGCCATCGCGTCGATGTCGAGCGTGAGGCTGGAGGCGGTGTAGCGCCCGTCCGCCTGCTTGACGACGCCGGGCAGGCGGACGTGGTCGACACGGGGAGGGAAGTCGAAGCGCCCCGCGATCGGCGAGCCGGTGACGATCAGCGCCGAGGCGTCGGGCAGGCCCTCGACCAGCGCGGTCGCGACGGTGCGCGAGCGACGCAGATGGCCGAGGCCGAAGGTGTCGTGACTGTAGAGCAGCGCCCGGAGGCCGGGGCGCGCCGCGCCGCGCTCGATCCGCATGCCCGCGCTCCCGCGATCCGTGCTTCCTCCTCGCCCTAGCGCAACCGGCGGCGCGCCAACAAGGCTCGCGGCCGCGAACGAGGTCGCGGACGCGGCGATGTGATCGCCCCGCCGCGCCCGGCCCGCGATCGCGGGTTGCCCGCGATCGTGCGCTGCGCCATGTCGACAGGGCCGGGAGGTCCCCCGAGGGACGCTCGCCGGCGTCACGGTCGAGGGAGGGCGGCGTGATCGGCTGGCGGCGAGCGATGGCGGGGCTCCGGCTCGCGCTCCTCGCGCTCGTGACCTTCGGGGCGGGCTCCGGGGCGGACGCGCAGGGGATCGACCCGCGCACGCTGTTCGCCCCGTCCGCTTCGGAGGCCGCTTCTGGATCCGCTTCGGCGGACGAGGCCGAACGGCCGGCCCCGTCCTACCGCGAGGCGGAGGCGCCCGGTGCCGAGGCCTACGACCGCTTCGCCGCCGGCTCCGAGGCGCCGAGCTCGCTCGGGATGATCGACGACGGGGTCTCGGTGTTCCGCGCCCGCCTGCGGCGTCTCGCGGCGCAGGTGCCCGAGGTGCCCGGCGCGCTCGGCGCGGCCGTCGCCGAGGCGAGCCCGGGGGGGCATCCCTCGCAGTTCCTCGGCGTCGCGGTGTTCGCGGCGCTGCTCCTGGTGCTCGGCCGCGCGGTCTCGGAGCTGTTCCTGGCCTTCGTCGCGCGCCCGGTGGTGGTCAGGCTCCAGCGCCCCGAGCCCCGTGGCTACCGCGACAAGCTGCCGGTGCTGGCGCTGCGGTTCGGTCTCACCGCGGCGTCGGTCGCCCTGACGCTCGTCGTGGCCACCAGCGCCGGCGTGGCCTTCCACGCCGGCGACAAGCCGACGCTCGCCACCGTGATCGCCGTGTTCGCGAGCTACGGCACGATCCTGCTCGGCCACACCTTCTGGCGCATGGCGCTCGCGCCCTACCTCGCCGATTACCGCCTGCCCGCGCTCGACGACCGCGCGGCGCGCACGCTCTACCACTGGCTCGCCGCCGCCACCGTGGTCGCGGTGCTCGCCGTGGCCTTCTCGCGCTGGACCCGCGCGATCGGGGCCGAGGGCGAAGTCGTCGCGATCGTCGCCCTCGCGGCGACGCTCGCGGCGACGGCGGTGTCCGGCCTCGCGCTCTGGGTTTGCCGCCGCGCGATCACGCGCGCCCTGCTCGGCGGGCGCACGCCGGAGGCGGGGGTGTCCTGGCTCGCCTGGGCGGTGGCGTTCGGCTGGGGGCCGCTCGCGCTCGCCGCCCTCGCGCTCACCTGGGGCGATCTGGCGGTGCGCCTGGTGATGGGCGTGCCGGCCGGCCCCGAACGGATCATGGCGCCCTTCGCGGTGCTCGCGCTCGCGATGGTGGTCTACGCGGCGGTCGTCTACGCGGTCGAGCGCCTCGTGGTGGGACGGCGTCGGCGGGTCGTCCTCGGCGAGCCTCTGGCCGAGCCCGACCCGGAGGTGGGCCGGCGCATCGACGGCGACGGGGAGCCGGACGCGGACGCCGAGGAGGAGGCCGGCGGCCCGGTACCGCGGCCCGCGCCCGAGCCGGGACGCGCCACCCGGATGACGAGCTTCGAGGACCTCGGCCGACGGGTGGCGAGCCTGCTCGCGATCGGCGCGGGACTGCGCCTCGCCTTCTGGCTCTGGGGCGGCGAGGCGGTGTTCACCGACGCCATGCTCTCGGGCGCGCTCTGGGACGCGATCGAGATCGCCTTCGTCGGCTACGTCCTTTTCCACGCCGCGCGCATCTGGCTCGACCGGCGCATCGCCGAGGAGGGCGCCGAGGACGACGCATCGGGCGCGATCCTCGAAGGCGAGGGCGGCGGCGCGGGGCAGTCGCGCCTCGCCACCCTGCTGCCGCTCGTGCGAAACTTCGTGCTCGGCGTCATCGGCGTCAGCGTGGCGCTGCTGCTCGCCGTCGAGATCGGCGTCAACGTCGCCCCCCTGTTCGCGGGCGCGGGCATCGTCGGCCTCGCGATCGGCTTCGGCGCGCAGACGCTCGTGCGCGACGTGATCTCGGGCGCGTTCTTCCTGATCGACGACGCCTTCCGCAAGGGCGAGTACATCGACGTCGGATCGGTCAAGGGCACGGTCGAGCGCATCTCGGTGCGCTCGTTCCAGCTGCGCCATCACCTCGGCATGCTGCACACCATCCCCTTCGGCGAGGTGCAGTTCCTGACCAACTTCTCGCGCGACTGGGTGATGATGAAGCTGCCGCTGCGCCTGACCTACGACACCGACGTCGAGCGGGTGCGCAAGCTGATCAAGAAGCTCGGCCAACGGCTGATCGAGGACCCTGAGGTCGGCCACCTGTTCCTCCAGCCGCTGAAGTCGCAGGGCGTGATCCAGATGGAGGACTCGGCGATGATCGTGCGGGTCAAGTTCATGACGCGCCCTGGCGATCAGTGGGTGACGCGCAAGCGCGTCTACGCTGAGATCCGCGAGCTGTTCGACCGCGAAGGCATCCGCTTCGCCCATCGCGAGGTGACGGTGCGGATGCCCGACCTGTCCGAGGGCCGCGCGCCCACCGAGGCTGAGCGCCACGCCCTCGGCGCCGCGTCGCGCGCCAACCTCGACGTGATCGAGGCAGAGGCGCTGCGCCCGACCGGCACCGCCGGCGACGACCGCTGAGCGGGCGGGGCGAGAGCCGGGGCGCCGCGTCCCCGGACGGCGAGGGGACGGACCGTGCCGTCGCGGGCGATCGCTCCGGCTCCTCGCGGCCGGGCGGGGACGTCGGCCCCATGCGCCTCGGCGAGGACGTCGGCCATGTCCCTCTCGGCGAGGACTTCGGCCGCGTTCCCCTTGGCGAGGACTTCGGCCTCGACGCGGCCGGCTACGACGCGGGGCGGCCCGACGAGCCGGCCGCGCTCTACGACGCCGTCGCGGCCGAGGCCGGGCCGATCGCGGGCGCGCGGGTGCTGGAGATCGGCGCGGGCACCGGCCGCGCGACCCGCGTATTGCTCGCCCGGGGCGCGACTTCGGTCCACGCGGTCGAGCCCGACCCGCGCATGGCCGCGCGCCTCGTCGGGCTCGACCGCGTCACCCGCGAGATCGCGCGTTTCGAGACGGCGAACCCCGGCCGCGGCTACGACCTCGCCGTCGCCGCGAGCGCCTTTCACTGGGTCGCCGAGCCGGCGGCGGCGCTCGGGCGGCTGCGCGCCATGCTGGCGCCGGGCGGCGGCGTCGCGCTCTGGTACGCGGTCCATGCCGACCCCGACGGGCCGGACGCCTTCGCCCGCGCGCTCGCCCCGTTCTGGGCCGAGGCGGCGTCAGGGCACGAGTTGCGCCGACGTCAGGGGGCCGGCCCACCGAGCGAGGCGCGCGGCTGCCGCCGGCTCGGCGCGGCCGGCTTCGAGCGCGTGCGCCACCACCGCCTGGCCTGGACGGTCGAGCAGGACGCGACCGCGCTCGCGGCCCTCTACGCGAGCTTCTCGCCGGTGCGCGCGCTCGCGCCCGACGCGCGGCGTCGGCTTCTGGAGGCGGTCGGACGCCTCGCGCGCGAGGACTTCGGCGGCCGGGTGCGCCGGCGCTACGCGGTGACGCTGTTCACCGCGCGGGCACCGGAGCGGGCGCGGGGGCCCGGCGGGGCTCGCGGTCTGGCCCGTCGCCCGCGGCCGGGCTAGACCGTAAGGTATGGGGCTCGAGCGCGCATGACCGTCTACCTGCCGATCGCCGAGGTGTCGGTCGACGCGCTGCTGATCCTCGGGCTCGGCACGGCGATCGGGCTTCTGTCGGGACTGTTCGGCGTCGGTGGCGGCTTTCTGATGACGCCGGCGCTGATCCTGGTCGGCATCCCGCCGGCGGTCGCGGTCGCCACCGGCGCCAACCAGATCGCCGCCGCCTCGTTCTCGGGCTTCCTGACCCACCGCCGGCGGCGCACGGTGGACTACCGCATGGGCGCGGTGCTGCTCGCGGGCGGTCTGGTCGGCTCGCTCGCGGGCGTGCGGCTGTTCGCCTACCTGCGCGAGATCGGGCAGGTCGAACTGGTAGTCTCGCTCGCCTACGTCGTGTTCCTCGGCGCGATCGGCGCGCTGATGCTGGTCGAGTCGGTCGGGGCGCTGCGGCGCGCCGGCCGCCCGGGACGCGCGCGCCGCCAGCCGCGCAAGCGCCACCGCTGGATCCACGGCCTGCCGCTCAGGATGCGGTTCCGCCAGTCCAACCTCTACATCAGCGCGCTGCCGCCCCTCGCCATCGGGGCCGCGGTCGGGCTGCTCGCGGCGATCATGGGGGTGGGCGGCGGCTTCATCATGGTGCCGGCGATGATCTACCTGCTCGGCATGGCCACCAACGTCGTGGTCGGCACCTCGCTGTTCCAGATCCTCTTCGTCGCCGGCTTCACCACCCTCGCCCACGCTGTCGCCAACCAGACCGTCGACATGCTGCTCGCGCTCATGCTGATCGTGGGCGGCGTGTTCGGCGCCCAGGCCGGCGCCCGGTTCGGCGCGCGCACCCGCCCGGAGGTGCTGCGCGTGGCCCTCGCCGCGCTCGTGCTCGCGGTCTGCCTCAAGCTCGGCTTCGACCTCCTGCGCCCGCCGGCCGAGCCCTTTGTCATCGACCCCGTCGCGCCATGACGCGGCGCGGCGCCCTTCGCGCCCTCGGGCGCGCCCTCCTCGCGCTCGCGCTCGCCGTGCCGGGCGCGGCGGCCGGGCAGGGCGAGCGCGAAGGACCCTCGCCCCTCGCGCCCGAAGGCGCGGAGGCGGCGATCGAGGGCGAGCGCGTGCTCGCGCGGCTCAGCCAGACCAACGTGGCGATCACCACCGGCTTCACCGGCTCGGAGATCTTCATCTACGGCGCGATCCGACGCGAGGCGCCCGCGCCCGAAGGTCCGCTCGACGTCATCGTGGCGCTGACCGGCCCGTCGCGCCCAGTCACGATCCGCCAGAAGGAGCGCGTGTTCGGCATCTGGGTCAATGGCCCCGGCGTCGAGATCGACGCCGCGCCGAGCTTCTACGCCGTCGCCTCGACCCGTCCGCTCGACGAGATCCTGAGCTATACTGACGACCTGCGCCACCGCATCCGCCTCGACAGCGCGATCCGGCTGATCGACGCGCCCGACTGGCTCGGCGCCGAGCGCGACACCTACCGCGCGGCGCTCGCGCGGCTGCGCCGCGACGACGGGCTCTACAACGAGCACCCGCGGGGCGTCACGCTGATAGAGGGCACGCTGTTCGAGACCAGGGTCGCGCTGCCCGCCGACGTGACCGAGGGCGCCTACGAGGCGCGGGTGTTCCTCATGCGCGAGCGCGCGGTGATCGACCACGACCGCACGACCATCGAGGTGCGCAAGGTGGGCCTCGAGCGCCTGATCGACGCCTTCGCCCGCGAGAGCGCGGTGCTCTACGGCCTCGCTTCCGTGGCCGTCGCCCTCGCCGCGGGCTGGGGGGCCTCCGCGCTCGTGCGCTGGCTCGCGCCTTGAGGCCCATCGCCGGGTCCGCCCCGTCCGGGCGCGATCCGACGCCGCTCGGCGGGAGCAGTTAGTACCACTTCGGGACATTCCGGACGGCCGTTGGCACGCACCGTGAATCCCTGATACAAACTGGCTGATGTTGCGTAAGGGAAGCCGCCGGCAACCGAGGGATATGTGGCGTCGTCGGTGGCGTGTCGTGTCCCTTGAGCGTGTCGGCCACTCGAGCCGAGGCCGCGAGCCGTCGCCGGACGGCATGGCAGATCTCACGCGACGGGCGCGCGCGGGTTCGTGCGCGCGCCCGTCGCGTGCCTTCGGCCGATGGCCGGAGCGCGGCGAGGCGCTAGTATCCGATCCACCACCGAACTCCAGTCGCGAGGCAGGCCCATGGCGGAGATCGATCTCAGCGGGCGGGTCGCGCTCGTCACCGGCGCGAGCCGGGGCATCGGCGAGGCGACCGCGCGCACTCTCGCCGCCGCCGGCGCCACGGTCGTGCTCGCCGCCCGCTCGACGGAGGCGATCGAGGCCACGGCCGACGCGATCCGCGCCGAGGGCGGGCACGCCGAGCCGGTGGTCTGCGACATGGCCGAGGCCGAGGACGTGGACGCCGCCGTCGCCATGGCCGAAGGGCTCGGCCCCCTCGACGTGCTCGTCAACAACGCCGGCGTGATCGAGCCGATCGGGCCACTCGCCGGGACCGACGCCGAGGCCTGGACCCTCGCGATCGACATCAACCTCAAGGGTCCCTATCGCGCGATCCGCCGCGCGCTGCCCGGCATGACCGCCCGCGGGCGCGGCACGATCGTCAACATCTCCTCGGGCGCCGCCTCGAACCCGCTCGACGGCTGGTCGGCCTACTGCACCTCGAAAGCGGGCCTCGCGATGCTGACGCGCATGGTCGACAAGGAGGCCGGTCCGCACGGCATCCGCGCGATCGGCCTCAGCCCCGGCACGGTCGCGACCGAGATGCAGCGCGTCATCAAGGCCTCGGGCGTGGGGCCGGTCAGCCAGCTCGACTGGTCCGACCACATTCCCCCCGAGTGGCCCGCGCGCGCGATCCTCTGGCTCTGCGGCGAGGCCGGCACAGAGCACGCGGGCCAGGAGGTGTCCCTGCGCCGCGAGGAGATCCGCCGCGCCGTCGGCCTAATCTGAGCCTGCGCCAGAGGCGCGCAGCGGACGCCCCGTCGCGCTTGCCGCCCCTGCGGGACGGGCCATGTGCCTTCGGATCGCACGAGGCGGATCGGACAAGGCAGGCTGTGCGCATGAGCGCGTTTCTCGACATCCGGGGGCTCACCAAGGGCTATGACACGCCGCAGGGCCGGCTCGACGTCCTGGCCGGCGTCGACCTCGCGCTCGCGCGCGGCGCCTCGCTCGCGCTGACCGGCGAGAGCGGCTCGGGCAAGTCGACGCTCCTGCACCTCGTCGCCGGCCTCGACACCGCCGATGCCGGCACGATCGCGATCGAGGGCGCCGACATCGCCGCCATGGGCGAGCGCGCCCGGGCCGAGATGCGCCGCACTCGGCTCGGCATCGTGTTCCAGCAGTACAACCTCGTCCCCTCGCTGACGGTCGGCGACAATCTGGAGTTCGAGGCGCGGCTCGCGCGCCGGCTCGACGCCGACTGGGCCGCGACGCTCGCGCGCCGGCTCGGGCTCGCGGACGCGCTCGATCGCTATCCCGAGCAGCTCTCGGGCGGCCAGCAGCAGCGCCTGGCGATCGGGCGCGCGCTCGCGGCGAAGCCCGCGCTCCTGCTCGCCGACGAGCCGACCGGCAACCTCGACGAGCATACCGCCGACGAGGTCATGAGCCTGGTGCTGGATCTCGTGGCCGAGACCGGCTGCGCCTTCCTGATGGTCACCCATTCACCCGCGCTCGCCGGCCGGCTCGACGACGCGGTGCACCTGAGCCGCGGCCGGCTGGCGCGACGGGCGCGCGCGGCGTGAGCGCCGGGACGCGCGCGCCGCTCGCCCCGGTGCTCGCCGCGATGGCGAGCCACTGGCGGCGCAACCCCGTCCAGCTCGCCGCCCTGCTGATCGGCCTCGCGGCCGCGACCGCGCTCTGGTCCGGGGTGCAGGCGCTCAACGCCGAGGCGCGCGCCTCCTACGACCGCGCGGCCGAGGCGGTCGGCGGCGGTGCGGCGCGGCTCGTGCCCTCCGGGGCGGACAGCATCGGGCAGTCGCTCTGGGTCGATCTGCGCCGCGCCGGCTGGCCGGTGAGCCCGGTGGTCGAGGGCGAGGTGGAGATCGCGGGCGAGACCGTCCGGCTGCTCGGCGTCGAGCCCCTGTCGCTGCCCGAGGAGGCCGGCGTCTCGCTCGGCGACCCGCAGGGCAGCGGGATGGAGGGCGGCGACGGGGCGGGCTTCGCGGCTTTCGTGCGCCCCCCCTTCCGGGCGCTCGCCGCGCCCTCGACGCTCGACCGGCTCGGCGTGACGCCGGGGGAGGAGCCGCGTCTCGCGAACGGCGGGCGACTGCCGCCCCTGGCCCGCGTCCCGACGGTCGCGGGCGGGGCGGTCGTGGTCGACATCGGCGTCGCCCAGAGGCTCCTCGGAATGGACGGCCGGCTGTCCTACGTGCTGCTCGGGGATCGCGAGGGCCCGCGTACGCCGCTCGCCGAAGTGGCCGGGGACCGGCTGCGCCTGGTCGAGCCGCGCACCTCGGAGGACCTCGACCGCCTCACGCGCAGCTTCCACATGAACCTGACCGCCTTCGGCCTTCTGTCCTTCGTGGTCGGGCTCTTCATCGTCCACGCGGCGATCGGGCTCGCCTTCGAGCAGCGCCGCGTGATGTTCCGCACGCTGCGCGCTTGCGGGATCGCCGCGCGCACGCTCGCCGGCGCGCTGCTGGCCGAGATCCTGGCGATCGCGCTGGTCGCCGGCACGCTCGGGCTGGTCGGCGGCTACCTGATCGCGGCCTGGCTGCTGCCCGATGTCGCTGCCTCGGTGCGCGGGCTCTACGGCGCCGAGGTCGGCTCGGTCCTCGCGATCCGGCCGGCCTGGTTCCTCGCCGGGCTCGTGATGGCGGTCGCGGGCGCGCTGGCCGCGGCCGGGCAGAGCCTCTGGCGCGCCTACCGCCTGCCCGTGCTCGCGGGCGCGGGAGCGCAGGCCTGGGCCGAGGACCAGCGCCGGTGGCTGAACCGCCAGGGCCTGCTCGCGCTCGCCGTCGCCGTCGTCACCGCGCTCCTGCCGGTCGTGCTCGGCGGGCTGACGGCGGGCTTCGCCATGCTGGCCGGCATCACGGTCGCCGCCGCGCTCGCGCTGCCGCTGGTGCTCGCCACCGTCATCGGCCTCGCCGAGCGGATCGCGCGCCCCGGGCTCGCGCGCTGGTTCTGGGCGGACGGGCGCCAGCAGATCGGTGGCCTCTCGCTCGCCCTGATGGCGCTGCTCCTGGCGCTCGGGGTCAACATCGGCGTCGGCACCATGGTCGGCAGCTTCCGTGTCACCTTCACCGACTGGATCGAGGACCGCCTCGGCGCCGACGCCTACATGCGCGCCGAAGACGAGGCGGAGGCGGACCGGCTACTGGCGTGGCTCGACGACGAGCCGGCGGTGAAGGCAGTGCTGCCGAACTGGTCGGCCGAGACGGCGATCGACGGCTGGCCGGTCGAGGTGTTCGGCGTCGAGGACGATCCGCTCTATCGCGAGACCTGGCCGCTCATCGACGCCGCCCCGGACCTCTGGGACCGTCTGTTCGCCGGCCGGGCGGTGCTGATCTCCGAGCAGATGCACTACCGCCTCGATCTCGACATCGGCGACACGCTCGCGCTGCCGACGCCCTCGGGTGAATGGCCGGTCGAGGTCGCCGGCGTCTACGCCGACTACGGCAACCCCAAGGGACAGGTGCGCATCGCGGTCGACCAGCTGACCGGCCGCTTTCCGGGTGTCGAGCGGCTGAGCTACGGGCTCAGGATCGAGGACGGCGAGCGGCGCCGGGTGATCGACGCCATGGGCGAGCGCTTCGGCCTCGGCCTCGATCAGCTGCGCGACCAGCGCTCGATCCAGGAGCTGTCGCTCTCGATCTTCGAGCGCACCTTCGTGGTGACCGGCGCGCTCAACACGCTGACGCTCGGCGTGGCGGGCGTGGCGCTGCTGACCTCGCTGGTCACGCTCGCGGGGCTGCGCCTGCCCCAGCTCGCGCCGGTCTGGGCGATGGGGCTCACGCGCGCGCAGCTCGGGGGGCTGGAGCTGGCCAAGACCGTCAGCCTCGCGCTCGTGACCGCGCTCTGCGCGCTGCCGCTCGGGCTCGCGATCGCGTGGCTGCTTCTAACCATCGTCAACGTGGAGGCCTTCGGATGGCGCCTGCCGCTGCATCTGTTCCCGCTCGACTGGGCGCGGCTGATCGCGCGCGCGCTCGCGGTCGCCGCCCTCGCGACGGCGCTGCCGATGTGGCGCCTCGTGCGCATGGCGCCCGCCCGTCTCGTCGCGGTGTTCGCGCAGGCGCGTTGAGGCGTCTCGCCGTCGTCCTCGCGGTGGCGCTGACGCCGTTCGCCGCGGGCGCGCAGGGCTATGCCGGCCTCGGCGCCGAGGTCGAGGAGGGCTACGCCGAGGTCGTGCCGGGGCGCGATTTCGTCTTTCTCGCGGACCACGGCGCCCATCCCGATTTCCGGATCGAGTGGTGGTACGTCACCGCCAACCTCCGCGGCCCCGACGGCACGCCCTACGGGTTGCAGTGGACGCTGTTCCGCTCGGCGCTGTCGCCGGCCGAACCGGAGGACGACGACGGCTGGACCAGCCCGCAGTTCTGGATGGCGCACGCCGCGGTGACCACGCCGGACGCGCACCGCGCCGCCGAGCGCTTCGCCCGCGGCGGCGTCGGGCAGGCGGGGGTCTCGACGGGTCCGTTCGCGGCCCGGCTCGACGACTGGCGCTTCGCGAGCACGGGCGCGGCGTTCTCACCGCTCGCGCTGTCGGCGCGCAGCGAGGGCTTCGCCTACGATCTCGAACTCGACGCCTACGCGCCGCCCGTGCTGGAGGGCGAGGGCGGCTACAGCGTCAAATCCGAGAAGGGGCAGGCGTCCTACTACTACTCGATGCCCTTCCTCGACGCCTCGGGCACGATCGTGGTCGACGGCCGCGAGATCGAGGTGACGGGCAAGGCGTGGCTCGACCGCGAGTGGTCGAGCCAGCCGCTCGCCGACGGCCAGGAGGGCTGGGACTGGTTCGCCCTGCGCCTGAGCCGCGACACGGCGCTGATGCTCTACCGCCTGCGCGACGCCGAGGGCGCCTACGTCACCGGCAACTGGCTCTCGGCCGACGGCACCTCCGAGGCGCTGAAGCCGGGCCGGATCGAGATGGCCCCCCTCGCCGAGACCGAGGTCGCGGGGCGCTCGGTGCCGACCGCCTGGTCGATCGCCATCCCCTCGAAGGGCCTCGCGATCGAGACCGAGGCGGTCAATCCGCGCGCCTGGATGGACGTGTCGTTCGACTACTGGGAAGGTCCGATCCGCTTCGACGGCAGCCACGAGGGCGTGGGCTACCTGGAGATGACCGGCTACTGAACCCTGCCGGCGCTCACCCGGAAGGTGCCTCGGCGGCGTCCGCCCGAAGGGCGGCTCACCATCCCATCGTGCCGGGCGGCCCCTTGAACGGCCCCGACAGGTTCGCCGTCACCCAGCCGCCGTAGAAGTCGCTCGCCTGCGCGGTCGCGACCATGTCGCCGACCCGGCATTCCTCGAAACGCGAGGGGTAGAAGCAGAAATAGCCCGCGATCGTGCGAAAGGCCGGCACCGGGTCCGGGTAGCACCAGGCCGCACGCGGGAGGCGTGGACCGGCGACCAGGACGTCGACGTAGGCCGCGCGGCCCTTGAACTCGCAGAACGTCGCGCCGCGCGCGGGCACCAGGTCGGCCCGCACGTCGATCGGCGGGAAATAGTAGGTCGGCGGATGCGAGGTCTCGAGCACGCGATAGCCGGCGGTGGTCTCGGCCACCGTCTCGCCGCCGTGACGCACCAGCAGGCGTTCGGGCACCGGCTCCAGCCGCGGCGGGCGGGGGTAGTCCCAGACGTTCTCCGGCGCGAGGGCGCTCACGCGTCCTCGCCGAGCCGGGCGGTGCCGACGTAGATGATGGCGGTCAGCGGGATCACCCCGAAGGTCGGGTCGAGCCGGCGGTTCAGCCCGGTCGGCGCGAGCCCCTTGAACGGGCGCACCGCGAAGCCGCGGGCCTCCAGCATGCCTCGAAGCTCGGCCGGCTTGATGAACATCGAGGGGTCGTGCGTGCCCTTCGGCAACAGGCCGAGCACGTCCTCGGCGGCCGTGATCACCGCGAGGCGGGCGACCGGGTTGCGGTTGATCGTATCGAAGCAGAACACGCCGCCCGGGCGCAGCACGCGGCGCACCTCGTCGAGCGTAGCGTCGAGGCTGGAGACGTGCTCCAGCACGTCGACCGAGAGCACGAGGTCGAAGCTGTCGTCGGCATAGGGCATCGCCTCGCCGGGACCGACGTCGTAGCGGATGTCGAGACCGGCCTCCCGGGCATGCGTGCGGGCGCTCTCGATCGCGCCCTCGGACGGGTCGAGCCCGGTGACGCGCGCGCCGCGCTCGACGAGCGCCTCGGCGAGAAAGCCGCCGCCGCAGCCGAGGTCGAGCGCGTCGCGGCCCTGCCAGCCCTCGATCTCGCGCTCGAAGTGGCGCAGCCGCGCCGGCACCATGTTGCGAAGGGTCCGCAGCCAGCGCTTGTCGCCGTCCCACCAGCCGGTCTCGTAGATGCTCTGGTCGTTCAGTGCCATGGCCCTTCCGCCCCGTATCGCGCGGTGGAAGCTGGCGGCGGGCGGCCGGCTGTCAACCGGCGGGCCCTCGTCCCCTGTCGCGAGCCGTGCGCCGCCGACGACCGCGACGGTCCCGCTTCGCCGTTATGAGCGCGATCAACTAACCAAGAGTGATCATTGCTCTCGATCTACTATTGGTTGTGTCCCTGGAACAAGAAATGCTTCAGTTTTCCCCAACATTCGCCCCGATCTTCGGTAAGTAGGCGGTCCGTAGACCTTTGTCTTACTGCGCGAGGGTGCCCAGAATGTGCTACCGAGAGTTGCCGATCCACCAAGGCGATCGGCGGGGCGGGTTTATCCGGCCATGTGATCGCGACCGATCGTTCGCCGCGGACGAACGCGGCACGGTCGTCATGCTCGTGCTGGTCTGGTTCCTGTTCCTGGCACTGTTCGTCGGCATGTCGATCGACTTCGTGCGCCACGACAGGGAGCGTGCCGACCTGCAGAACGGCCTCGATCGCGGGGTGCTGGCCGCGGCCAACCTCGCGAACGACGTGGCGACGGCGGCGGACGCGAAGGTCGTGATCGAGGAATACATGGTCTCGCGAGCGCATCCCTCCCGCTCGCCGAAGGTGGAGGTCAAGCGCTTCACCGCGGGCATGGGCCGCTCGATCTCCGCGAGCGCCGACGTCGATCTCGAAGCGACGTTCCTGAACATGGCCGGCATTTCCGAACTGCTGGTGCCGACGCGCAGCGCCGCCGCCCAGGCGTTCGGCATCACCGAGATCGTGCTCGTGCTCGACGTGTCCTACTCGATGACCGATCCCTCGAACGTGAACCCGGGGAACACCAAGCTCGACGATGTGAAGGAGGCGGCGAAGAACTTCGTCGAGCAGGCCCTGTCCGATCGGAACAATCAGGTGCTGATCTCGATCGTCCCTTACTCCTCTCAGGTCAATCTGCCGGATTTCATGGCCGACCTATATATCACGGAGAGCGATCATGATTACTCGAATTGTATAAAATATTCCGGATACATGGGAAATTGGAACAACACCTCGTTCTCGATCGAGGTGGATCGGACACAATACCAGCACTTCTTCGATAACTATATCGATGGGAAGGCGGTCTATGGGTGCCCGGCATCGAACAATGCGATCTTCCCGTTCTCCAATGACAAGGTCGCGCTGAAGGCGATGATCGAGGGCATGACACCGGAGAACTGGACGGCCTCCTACTACGGCATGAGGTGGGCCGCCACCTTGCTCGATCCCAGTGCGAGGGCGGTCGTCGACACGATGATTTCCAACGGTGATCTCAGCGTCGGCTTCTCCGGCTGGCCGCGTGACTGGGACGGCGCGCGCACGAAGAAGGTCGTCGTCTTGATGTCCGACGGCAACAACACGAGGAGTCAATATATCGACGAAGACGCCTATGAGAGGTGGGGCGCCAACATCTTCGGTAATCCGTTCGCTCTCGAGCTTCTCTATTACTACTTCGGAATCGATCTCTACAGACATAAGAAGGTACGGATCGACGACGAAGAGGGCGGCGCCACTCGCAAGGATGTGAACGGTGTCGATCGCACCTACGGCGATAGCTTCACCGTCGATATGTGCGAAGCGGTGAAGACGAACGAGCAGGCCATCGTCTACACGATCGGCTTCAACATCGAGAAGGGCTCGGATGCCGACAAAGTTTTGTCGACCTGCGCCACGTCGCCGACCACGTACTACTATGTGAAGGACCTCGATATCGCGAGCGCCTTCGCCAACATCGCGACCGAGCTGAGCACGCTCGCGCTGACCGAATGACGTTTCCGGTGTCCAAGATGTCCAAGATCACTTCGAAGTTCGTGAGAGGCCGACGCTTCCTGGCGCGAGAGGACGGGGTCGCCGTCCTGGAGTTCGTCGTCGTGTTCCCGGTCATGTTCCTGATGATGTCCGCCTACTTCGAAGTCGGCTGGCACTCGACACGCGCCATCATGCTCGAGCGGGGGCTCGACATCGCGGCGCGGGACGTTCGCCTCGGGATCGGCGATCTGAGCCACGACGGGATCAAGGCGAAGGTCTGCGAGCATGCCGCCATCATCGCCAAGTGCGAGCGCGATCTCATCCTCGAGCTCGTCGAGATGGATCTCGCCGCCGACTATCCGAGGAACGCGCCGAACTGCATCGACCGCGCCAGCGAGATCGAGCCGACGATCACCTTCAGCGGCACGGGCCGCGACAAGATCGTGTTCCTGCGCGCCTGCGTGATCGTCGATCCGATCCTGCCGGGGATCGGGATCGGTCTCGGCCTGCGCGAGAACCAGCCCGGTGCCTCCAGGGGGAGCCCCTCGAACGGCTACCAGATCTCCGCCCATACCGCCTTCATGAACGAGCCTTGAGAGAAAGAAGGGAACAGCAGAATGCGCCCTTATCCGCGATCGGGACGGTTTCTCGGCGACACGCACGGTGTCATGTCGCTCGAGTTCGTCATCATCCTGCCGATGCTCGTGGGCTGCCTGATCGCCGCAATCGAAGCGATCGAGGCGTTTCGGGCGGGGAGTCAGTTCGACAAGGTGTCGTTCGCGATCAACGACATCATGAGCCGGCACGACGCTGTGGACGACGTCGATATCCAGTACCTCGCCGCCCTTCGCGACAAGATGCTGCCGGTCAGGATCTCGTCCACGCGTCTGCGCATCACAAGCATCTGCTTCGCGAACGAACAGTATCGCGTGCTCTGGTCGTTTGCCGACGAGGGGGAGGGATCGAAGGGCGCGTCGTCGTTCCATCCGCTGGACGACGACACGATCCCGATCGGCCTCATGCCCACGCTCAAGGAGCAGAAGAGCGTGATCCTGACCGAGATAGAGGGCGAATGGAACTCGCCGTTCGGCGGTATCGTCACCTCGCAGAACAGGCTGCGCACGGCCCTGGTGGTGAACCCGCGGTTCGTGGAAGTCATCCCACACGCGACGCTCAACGACTCGAACGTCTGCCCGACCGAGTGAGCGCGCCCCGTCGGTGACGCGATCCGGCCGTAAAACGCAGGTGTTCCGCCCATGAACGAATCGGGCGAGCCGCATGTCGCTCGCCCTTCCTGCCACGTTCTGTCCAGAATAGAGAATTCAAGACAACCCGTAGTTGATATTAGCCTAGTCTCTCTCGCCTTCTCCGGGCGAACCATCAACCGCCGCGCGAGAGACCCTGACTACTACTTGTTAGATTGGACATCATGTTCGATCTTGGGCATCGCGATAGGCGACCGAGGGGGCTGCTCGGAGGGTCGCTGATGTCGAGGGTAATCGAACGATGGCGAGAGATCATGAACGACGTTTCGGCCGAAGCGAACGCGGCACGGCCTCGATCGAACTTCTGTTGAACATCGTGCCGATGGTGATGCTGGCCGTCATCTCGGCGAACTACGGCGTGCTCGTGAACCTGCGCGACACGCTGGAGAGCGCGACGCGGGACGCGGGACGCATCCTGATGCGCGCCCCCGCGGCGGTGACAATCGGCGCCAACGGCCTGACGGCGCCGACGCCCTATCCCACCTTCATCGAGGATGCGGAGGCGCTGATCGCGTCCCGCCTCGGCGTCGACGTCGGCAAGGTGACGGTCGAGACCGAGGCGCTTCAGCTCGCCGGCAGCGAGTACCTCGCCAACAAAGCGTACTACACGATGAAGGTCGAGGCGACGGTCGAGGTCGATCATCTCTCGCTGGTCGAGAACCTGATGGGCCCGATCACGCTGACCGCGCGGGAGCGGGGGCGGTGGTACAACGCCGGCCACGAGCCCGGCCACACAGGCTGTCTGCTCAGCGAGCGCCGCGCCGGCAACACAGAGGAGCGGTGCAGATGATCCGTCGTTCCGAGCGACCGACGATGCGGCGCTTCCTGCGCGAGACGCGAGGTACCGGAATCGTCGAAGCGATCGTCATGATCCTGCCGGTGTTCACGTTGTTTCTGGTAAACATCGACGTGGTGCTGGCCTTCTGGTCGATGAACGCGGCCGACAAGGCGGCCCACACCGCCGCACGCATCGCCTCGGTCAGCGAGCCGGTCTACCGGGGCAGCGACTTCTACGATGCGGCCTCGCGATCGGTTCGCCGCAACCAGCTCGTTCGCGCCCTGTACGTCGACAACGGCCCGTCCTGCTATCAGCACAACGCCCCGTCGGCCTGCATCGTCCCGAACGACGACGCCTGGTTCTGTGAGGGTTGGAACCTCGGCGGTTCCTGCGACGCCGAGGGCTTCGAGGCGATCGTGGCCGAGGTGCAGCGCTTCCACCCGATGGTGCGTACCGGAGACGTGACGATCCAGTACGTCTATCGCCAGCTCGGCACCGCCTGCACACCGATGATCCCCGAGGTGCGCGTCACCATCGCCGCGCGCGCGGCGCCGACCATCACCGGCTTTACGCTGCTCGGCATGTGGGGACGGGGCCACGACGGCCGCAGCGCCTCGCTCGGCCAAGCGACTGCTTCAGCCCTTGGCGAGGATCTGAAGGCGCCGAACGCTCCTTCTGGCGCGGGCGGGCCGTGCTGATGGCGAGGATCTCACGACCGCTGGGCTCCGCGCCCGGCCACGGTGCCGACCGGCGCCGCCCGTCGCGGCCGAGCCGGCCCGACACGCTGCATTACGATCGGAGAGCTGTCATGACTACGACCTTTCGAGGCGACGAGCGCGGCGCGATCGCCTTTCTCATGCTGGTGCTCAGTATCGGCATCCTGACGCTGATGGGCCTCGTGATGGACACGGGCCGCGGCTACAGCGCCCACACTCAGATGCAATCCTACACCGACAACGTCGCGCTCGCGATGGCGAGCGAGCTCGACGGCAAGCCTGGCGCGCGCACGAGGGCACTGTCGCTGCTCGGCAGCGAGGGGATCGAGTACGCGGCGTCCCGCGGGTTCGAGGCGCTCGAGGATGGCGTCGGGCTGCAGCAGGCCACGGTGGAGAAGCGCTCGCCGCTGCTGCGCGAAGGCGACGACTTCGCGATCAAGCCCGAGAACGTCGTGTTCCTGCGCCAGGCCCCGCCTGCGAGGGGTTCCAAGCTCGCGTTCGACAGCCTCTCCACCTACGAGGCGGCGAGCGATGCCGAGGCCGAGCACGTCGTCGTCTTGGCTGAGCCGCGGGAGGTGAGCTACACGCTTCTGCACATGCGCCAGCAGATGTTCAACTACGAGAAGTCGAACGCGCCCGGCGACGGCGAGTCCATCAAGGACACGAACCCGGAAGCGTACTACGACCGCGGCTTCTCGTTCTCGGCCTGGGCCAGCGCTGATCTCGTCAACGAGGAGGACTTGATCAACGAGACGTTGATGATCTGCGCCGAGACCGACGAGAATGGCAATTTCACTGGTGCCTTCGCCGATCTCGAACCCGGTCAGCAGATCCGCTTCGCCAAGAGCCGCGACGGCGACTGGAGCGTCGGCACCTACGGCGTCGCCACCACCCTCGCCGACGATGCGCAGGGCACCTGCGAGACGGCGGTCGGCACCGACATCACCGACCCGGACGTGCTCGCCTGCCGCCTCGCACTGAACGACCCCGTCCGCCAGCCCGCCGACGGGCGCTTCGTCTCGGCCATGGGCGATCAGCTGCTGGAAGGCGAGGACACCCTCTCGGTCCATGCGGGGATGAACGTGCGCTTCGGCGTCTACGACAAGCTGGTCGACTACCTGCAGTCGAGCACCAACGCCTCCTCGGACCTCAACACCATCGCCGGCGACCTCTACACCTGTACCGACCACGACTACGACCGGGTCAGCCAGTCGTCGCCGTCGCCGATCGACCCCTGCTTCGTGAACGGCACCTGCTCGTTCGTCTCGCCGACGGTGACCGCGACGCAGATCGGCAACTACTGCGACATCACCCACGATGGCGCCTGCCCGCAGACCGCCGAGGGCGAGCAGCCGACGACGCGCTACGAGCTCTACCTGGCCGAGCTGCATCGCGACTGGATCGACCCGGTCGGCGCGGAGCAGTCGGGCGCGGACAAGGCCGATATCTGCAACCCGAACGCGGACCCCTTCGCCAACCGCCGCGTGATCGAGGTGGCCTTCGTCGACTGCTCGGATATCCCCGAGGGCGAGATCATGCCGACCAACGTGCCGGTGCTCGCCTACGCAGAAGTCTTCTTGTCGAACCCGGTTAACTCCTCCGACTATTTCGTCGCCGGCTTCGAAACCGACGGGCTCACCGCCGGTGACGTGGTCTCCAAGCGTTCGAAGTTCGGTGGGTCGAACTACCAGGACCGCAAGTCCGAACCGTACTGGAACGACGCGGGTGTGCGGATCGACGTGATCCAGAGCCATGACGGACGCGGCTACGACATCAATGCGCCGATGGTGTTCGACACCACGACCGGCACCGAGGAGGACCCCGACCTCGAACACACCGGCCGCGGCAACATCCTGATCATCTCGGAGGACGGCGATCCGGTGACGCCCGACGACGAGGGCAAGGGCGGCACCTTCGTGTTCCACTTCAAGGAGCCGACCTACGTGCACTCGCTCGTGGTGTTCGACACCGAGGGCGGCGGTACCATCCGCACCTTCAGCGACAACCCGAACAAGGGCGGCAAGCAGCGCCCGCACCTCGATGGCGGCTGCGGCGAGGCCAACCGCCTCCTGCTCGATCTCGACGACACGATCCCCGACTGGGCGACGGGCTGGTGGGATTGCATCACCCTCGCGCTGCACGCGCTCGGCGAGGACGACACGAGCGGCGAGTGGAACGACTCGGACGGCCTCAAGGAGAAGCCCTCCAACAGCCGTTCGCTGCGCAAGCTCGCCGTCGGCGAGGACAAGTGGGTCGCGATCGATGCCGACGGCGAGCTCGTCGAGGGCAGCACCGAGGACAAGAGCAAGCTCTATGTCGCCGACCCCGACGACGACAACCCGCACGACGACTGGCTGATCGGGATGCCGCAGTGGGCCAAGGGCGTGCCGCACCTGAAGGACAACGACCAGGTGCAGGTGCTGATCCAGCAGGAAGACGTCCTGACGCTGACCTATACCATGCACGGCGACTCCGGTGCGGTCGACAACCTGGTGTTCTGGAGCGAGATCACAGAACACCCCGAGCAGCGCGACGAGGTCTACGTCGAGTTCCTGGACTACATCACCGAGGAAGACCCGCGCGTGCTGACCTACTCGCGGCTCTCCAACTAAGCTCTTCCGAAGACGCGGAGCGCGAGGGGCGCGCGGCGAAAGCCGCGCGCCCCGTAGCGCAAGCGGTCGAAGCGAATCGCCGCAGGCCCCGCTAGAACCCCTCAGTTAGCGTCACCGCGCAGCCAGCAGGCGGCCGGCCGCCC
>JBHJHI010000048.1:0-30354 GCA_050330995.1 Paracoccaceae bacterium | reverse complement strand
GGCGAACGCGGCGGCGGAGACCCGGTCCGCCGCGGCGACGCGCGCCCTCCGGCCGAGCGAGGCGGCCGCCGCCGCTCCCCCCGGGCCGGACACCGTCTCCGCCGCGCCGGGCGTGGCTGGCGACGCCGCCGTCGCCTCGTCCGGCGACCGGCCGGCCGCGACCGCCGCCGCGCCGGAGACCGCCGGCGCGGCCGCGTCCGCACGGGCCGCTCCGGAGGCCGTGGACACCGGCGAGACGATCGCACCACCGGCGCCGGGCGGGACGGCGCCGGAACCGGCCGCGGTCGCCTCGGAGGCCATCGCGGCGTCCCCGTCCCCGGCCGAAGCCGCCACCGCGACAGAGCAGACCGGGATCGCCGCCGCGACCGAGCCGACCGGGATCGCTGCCGCGACCGAGACGGGCGGGATCGCTGCCGCGACCGAGACGGGCGGCGCCGTCCCGACCGGGCCCGACCCGGCGCGCCCCGACGCCCCCCGGCGACGCTTCGTGCAGGTCGGGGGCTACACCGATCTCGACCGCGCGCGGCGCACGGTCGACCGGCTGCGGGTGAACGGGCTCTCGGCCGAGGCGGTGGCGACGCGCTTTCGCGGCCGCGAGGCGCTGCGCGTGCGCGTCGGCCCCTACCGCTCGACCGAGGCGCGCCGCACCGCGCTCTCGCGCCTCTCCCGTCTCGGCATCGAGGACGTGATGCTGGTGGCCGACTGAGGCGCCGCCCGGCGCGCCGGAGCCGTGTGGTCCGGGGGCATCGCGTCACCGAAGACGCCGGGCGCGACGTCGGCCACGCCGGGTGCCCTCCGCGGCTCTGGGCGCATCACCCGTGCGGCGCTACAAGCGAGCCTCGCGCCTCCCCGACGCTCCCCGGAGACCGCCCGATGACATCCGCCCGCCGTTCGCCCCGCCGCCGCGCCGCGCCCGCCGCGCTGGCGCTCGCCCTGGTCCCGCTCGCGGCCCCTGCCCCCGCGCAGACGATGTCCACCCCCGCCGGGGCCGCCTTCATCGAGGATCTCGGCTCCGGCGCGGTGCTGCTCGCCAAGAACCCCGACGAGCCGCGCCCGACCGCCTCGATGTCCAAGCTCATGACGCTGTTCATGGTGTTCGAGGCGCTGGAGTCGGGACGGCTCTCGCTCGAGGACACCTTCCGCACCTCCGCCAAGGCCGCCGCGATGGGCGGCTCGAAGATGTTCGTCCGCGAGGGCGGGCTGGTGACGGTGCGCGATCTCCTGCACGGCGTGATCGTGCAGTCGGGCAACGACGCCTCGGTCGCGCTCGCCGAGGCGCTCGCGGGCACCGAGGAGGCCTTCGCCGAGGCGATGAACGCGCGCGCGGCCGAACTCGGGCTCGAGGACTCCCACTTCGAGAACGCGACCGGCTGGCCGGCCGAGGGCCACGAGATGAGCGTGCGCGACCTCGCCCGCCTCGCCTCGCTCGTGATCGAGCGCTTCCCCGAGTACTACGCGATCCATTCCGAGCGCTCGTTCACCTGGGAGGGGATCACCCAGCGCAACCGCAACCCCCTGCTCGGCTCGGTCGAGGGCGCCGACGGGCTCAAGACCGGCCACACCGAAGCCGCGGGCTACGGGCTCGTCGGCTCGGCCGAGCGCGACGGACGCCGCGTCGTGATGGTGCTCGCCGGCCTCGACAGCGCCGCCCAGCGCGCGCGCGAGGCCGAGAGGCTGATGAACTGGGCCATCCGCGCCTACGAGACGGAGACGAACCAGAAGGCCGGCGCGCCGGAGGTCGAGGACGAGGTCTGGGTCGGCGACCGCGACCGCGTGGCGCTCGCGCCCGCGCGCGACGTAGTGCTGACGGCGCCGCTCGGCGATCTCGCCCGCGCGCGGGTGACGGCGCACTTCGACGCCCCGATCCCGGCGCCGATCGCGACGGGCGACCACCTCGGCGAGATCGAGATCGCCGTGCCCGGCCTCGACCCGGTGCGCGTGCCGCTGGTGGCGACGGAGGCGGTCGGGCCGGGCGGGTTCCTGGCCCGCGTCGAGGCGGCGGCCGAGCTGCTCGCCGCCCGCGCGCTCGGGGCGGTGGGTCTGTGACGCCCCCCTGGCCCGGCCCGCCCGCCTGGCCGCCGCGGGCGCCGGGGTCGCTGTTCGTCACGCTCGAAGGCGTCGACGGCGCGGGCAAGACCACCCAGGCGCGCGCGCTCGCCGAACGGCTGCGCCTCGCGGGGCGCGAGGTGGTCGAGACCCGCGAGCCCGGCGGCACGCCCGGCGCCGAGGCGATCCGGGAACTCCTGCTCGGCGACGACGCCGAGCCCTGGTCGACCGGGACCGAGGCGCTGCTGTTCACGGCGGCGCGGCGCGCCCATGTCGAGCGGGTGATCGCCCCGGCGCTCGCGCGCGGGACGAGCGTGGTCTGCGACCGCTTCGTCGATTCGACCCGCGCCTACCAGGGCGGCGACAGGGACGCCCGTGCCTTCGTCGACGCGCTGCACGCGCTCGCGATCGGCGTCGAGGCCGACGCCACGCTGATCCTGCTGCTCGACCCTGACGCCGCGCTCGCCCGCGCCGAGGCGCGCGGCCGGGCAGACCGCTTCGAGGCGCGCGGGCGTGACTTCCAGGCGGACCTCGCCGCGGCCTACCGCGCCATCGCCGAGGCCGACCCCGCCCGCTGCCGCCTGATCGACGCGGACGCGGACGCCGAGACGGTCTCGGGCCGGGTCTGGGCGGCGCTGAACCTCTACGTGACACCGGGCGCGACGTGAGGACGGCGAGGAAAGCGCGCCGGCCGGACGCCGCGCGCCGCCCCGGCGAGAGAAACGATGCGCGCCGCCTCGCCGCGACGGACCACACGCATCCGCCCGGCACGCCGGGCAGAGCGCGCTGCCCCGGCGCGACGGATCGGGCGCATCGTCCCGGCACGGCGGATCAAGCGCGCCGCCAGAGGCCGGCGACGGACGACGGGGCACGAAGCCCGCGCGACGAGGACGCGGCGGCCAGGGCGGGGCGCGCGCCATGAGCCGCGAGGCCGACGACGCCCTCGCCCCCGACCGCGAGCCGGGCTGCCCGCACCCTTCGGCCGCCCCGCGCCTGCTCGGCCAAGCCCGCGCGGAGGCCGCGTTCCTCTCGGCCTGGGGCGCGGGGCGGCTCGCGCAGGCGTGGCTGCTGACCGGGCCGCGCGGCGTCGGCAAGGCGACGCTCGCCTACCGCGCCGCCCGCGCGCTGATCGCCGAAGCGCAAGCCCCCGCCTCGCTGGAGCCGCCCGAAGGCTGCCCGGTGATGCGCCGCATCCGCGCCGGCTCCGAGGCGCGGCTGCGCGTGCTGCGCCGCGCCCCCGACCCGGCCGAGAGGAAGCCGACCCGCGTGCGCACCGTGATCGACGCGGCGCAGGCGCGCGAGATCTCGACCTTCCTCGCCCACGCCGCCCCCGACGGCGGGCGCCGCGCGGTGATCGTCGACGCGGTCGACGACTGCTCGGTGCAGGCGGCCAACGCGCTGTTAAAGGTGGTCGAGGAGCCGCCCGCCGACACGGTGTTCCTGCTGGTCTGCCAGCGCCCGGGCGGGCTGTTGCCCACCATCCGCTCGCGCTGCCGCCCGCTCGCGCTCGCGCCGCTCGGCCCGGCCGATCTGGCGGCCGCGGCCGAGGCGAGCGGCAACCCGGTCGAGAACGCGGGCGGCCTCGCCGAGCTTGCCGCCGGCTCGGTCGGCCTCGCCGTGGCGCTCGCGTCGAGCGGCGGCCTCGCGCTCTACGAGCAGCTCTGCGGCCTGCTCTCCGCGGATCTCGCCGTCGACCGCCGCCGGCTGCTCGCCCTCGCGGGCTCCCTCGGGGGGCGGGCGAACGAGACGCGCTACGCCCGCGCGCTGGAGCTCGGACCGATACTGCTGACCCGCCTCGCCCGCGCGGCGGTCGGCGACGCGCCGCCCCCCGCCTGCCGCGCGGAAGCGCGGCTGATGCGCGCGCTCGACGGCCGGCCCCGCCTCGGCCCCGCGCTCGCCGAGGCGGCGGCGGCCATGCAGGCCAGGGGCGCGCACGCGCGGGGGGTGAACCTTGATCCCGCCCGCACCGTCATAGATAGCTGGGCCGATGCCGGCGCACGCCTCGCCGTCCCCGCGGCCGCCCCCTAGCGACGCGCGGATCCGCCGACAGGGAGCCTCCCATGGCCGCGCCCCGGCTGGTCGACAGCCATTGCCACCTCGACTTCCCCGCGTTCGACCACGACCGACCGGCGGTGGTGGCCCGCGCGGCCGGGGCGGGCGTTACGCGCATGGTCACGATCTGCACGCGCCCGGACGCCGAGCCGCGGGTGCGCGCGATCGCCGAGGAGTATCCGGGCGTGTTCTACGCCGCCGGCGTCCACCCGATGCAGGCGGGCGAGGTCGAGCCGGTCGACGTCGACACGCTGGTCGCCTGGTCGTCCCACCCGAAGTTCGTGGCCATCGGCGAGACCGGGCTCGACTACCACTACACCGCCGAGACCAAGGCGCTCCAGCAGGCGTCCCTGCGCGTCCACATCGAAGCCGCCCGCGTCACCGGCCTGCCGCTCGTGATCCACGCGCGCGACGCCGACGAGGACATGGCGCGCATCCTGTCCGAAGAGCACCGCGCCGCCCCCTATGCGTGCGTGATGCACTGCTTCTCGTCGGGCCGCGCGCTCGCCGAGACCGCGCTCGATCTCGGCTTCTATCTCTCGATGTCGGGGATCGCGGCGTTCAAGCGCTCGCACGAGCTGCGCGCGATCTTCGCCGACGCGCCGCTCGATCGCATCCTGGTCGAGACCGACAGCCCCTACCTCGCGCCCGAACCCCATCGCGGCAAGCGCTGCGAGCCGGCCTACACCGCGCTGACCGCGGCCAGGGGCGCCGAGGTGTTCGGCCTGCCGCTCGACGCCTTCGCCCGCGCCACGACCGCGAACTTCGACCGCCTGTTCGCCAAGGCCGCCGCGGCCGGCGAGGAGGCGGCGGCCTGATGGACACCCGGCCCGCCCCCGACGCCGCGACGCTTCGGGTCACGATCCTCGGCTGCGGCTCCTCGGGCGGCGTGCCGCGGATCGGGCGCGACGGGCCGAACTGGGGCGACTGCGATCCGGCCGACCCGCGCAACCGCCGCCGGCGCTGCGCGCTGCTGGTCGAGCGCTTCGACCCCGGGGGCCGCACCACCGTGCTGGTCGACGCGGGGCCGGACACGCGCGAGCAACTGATCGACGCCGGCAACGGGCTCCTCGACGCGGTGGTCTTCACCCACGACCACGCCGACCACTGCCACGGCCTCGACGACCTGCGCATGGTGGTGTTCAACCGCCGCGAGCGGCTGCCCGCCTGGATGGACGCCGCGACCGAGGCGAGCCTCCGCACCCGCTTCGCCTACGTGTTCGAGACACCCGAGGGCTCGTACTATCCGCCGATCCTCGACCTGCGCCGGATCGAGGGGACGGTCGCGATCGAGGGCGCGGGCGGCACGATCGCGCTCCGCCCCTTCGAGGTGCCGCACGGGCAGTCGAGCGCGCTCGGCTTCCGCATCGGCCCGCTCGCCTACGCCCCCGACATCTCGGAGATGACCGACGACGCCTGGGCGGCGGTCGAGGGCTGCGACACCTGGGTGCTCGACGCGCTCCGATGGCGCCCGCACCAGAGCCACGCCAACGTCGAGACCGCGCTCGACTGGATCGCGCGGTCCGGCGCGCGGCGGGCCTACCTGACCAACCTGCACGTCGATCTCGACTACGCCTCGCTCGACGCCGCGACCCCCGATCACGTCAGCCCCGCGCACGACGGGCTGGCGCTCGACTTCGCGCTCGCGGACGACGTCGGCGGACGGAGCCCGGGCGGGGCGTGAGCGCGCTCCTCTCGCTGTTCCTGATCGTCCTGCCCGTGTTCCTGGTGGTGGGCGCGGGCTACGCGGCGGTGCGCGTCCGCGCCTTCCCGGACGCGGGCGTCGACGCGCTCGTCAAGTTCGCGACCACCATCGCCGTGCCGGTGCTGCTGTTCCGCGCGATCTACGACCTCGACCTCGCCCGCGCGCTGGAGCCGGGGCTGCTCGCCTCGTTCTACATCGGCGCCCTCGTCTCCTTCGCGCTCGCCACGCTTACGGCGCGCAAGCTGTTCGGCCGCCGCCCCGGCGAGGCGGTGGCGGTCGGCTTCTGTGCCCTGTTCTCGAACTCGGTGCTGCTCGGGCTGCCGATCGTCGAGCGCGCCTACGACGACGCGGTGATGCAGGCCGCCTTCGCGATCATCGCCTTCCACGCGCCGTTCGGCTATCTCGTCGGCATCACCACGATGGAGTTCGCGCGGCGCGACGGCGCCGGGCTCGGCGCCACGGTCCGGCGCGTCGCCGACGCGATGTTCCACAACGCGCTCACCATCGGCATCGTCGCGGGCTTCGCGGCCAACCTCTCCGGCCTGACGCTCCCCGAGCCCGCGACGGCGGCGGTCGATCTGCTCGCCCGCGCCGGGCTGCCGGTGGCGCTGTTCGCGCTCGGCGGCGTGCTCACGCGCTATCGCCCGCAGGCTGCGCTGTTCGAGGCGGGCATGGCCACCGCCTTCTCGACGCTGGCCCATCCGGCGGTCGCCTGGGTGCTGGCGACGCAGGTGTTCGCGCTGCCGAGCGACTTCACCCGCGCGGCGGTGCTGATCGCGGCGATGCCGACGGGGGTGAACGGCTACATCTTCGCGGCGATGTACGATCGCGCGGTCCCCGTGGCCGCCTCGACCGTCCTGATCGCGACCGCCACGTCGGTGCTCTCGATCACCTTCTGGCTCTGGGTGCTCGGCGGCGGGCTCTGAGGCGTTCCCCGGCCCGGACGAAACGCCCAAGCGTCGCGGGAGCGCGCGACGACCTAGCCCGCGCCGGGCACCCCCGCCGATCGGGCGAACGGCGCGCGCCGGACCGCCGCGGCGCCCGAGCGCCCCGCCCGGCACCGATGGGGAGAGAGCGACGTGACAGCGGCGGACCTCGCCAACTGCATCACCGGACAGTGGCGGCCGGGGTTCGCCTCGGCGAACTGGAGATCGAGAACGGCGCGATCGCGCTCGTGGCCCTCCGGCCCGGAGACGGGCGGGCGCCCCCCCGACGCCGCGACCGCGCCGCTTCGCCGGCGGGGGAGGCTCGGGCGCCCTCCTACCCTGACACCATCGCCCTGAGCTGCGAGGCCGCCACCGCGAGCTTCGACACCGTGAGCGGCCCGCCCGACTGCATCTCGGCCACCAGGCGGTCGGCGCGGCGGGCCTCCTCGGCCTTGGCCTCGGCCCAGGTCTCGACGCAGCGCGCCCCCTCGGTACCCTCGCCGCGCGCGAGCGCGGCCGCGGCGATCGCGCCCTGCTGCGCGCGCAGATCGCCGATCAGGCGCCCGACCGCGAGGCTCTCCCAGTGGTCGGCGCTCTCGAGGCCGCGGGCGGTCGCGCGCAGCCAGTCGAGGCCGAAGCGGGCGCCGGCGGCGAAATAGGTCCGCGCCACCGCCTCGATGTCGCGCCCCTGCGCCTCGGCCGCATCGACCATGTCGAGCGCGCCGCCGATGAACTCGAGCGCCGAGACGCGCCGCGCGAGGGCGTCGGGCACGCCGGCGGCGGACAGCCGCTCGACGCGCTCCTCGTAGCGGCTCTTGGAGAAGTCCGAGAGCATCGCCTCGACGCTCGCGGCGATCGTGCGGGTGCCGGGGCCGTAGGTCTCGATCAGCTTCGCGGCGTCGAGCGCGGCCGGGCGGTTCAGCAGCCCCCCCGCCTGCACGGCGATCGCGTCGGCGAGCCACCAGTGCATCTCGGTCTGCACGCCCGCGTCGATCCTCGTGTCGAGCGCGTCGATCTCGGCGCGCAGTTCCGCAACGGCGAGGATCTCGCGCGCGACCACGAAGGCCTCGACGATCTCGCCGACGCTCGCGCCGGTCTCCTCGCGGGTGCGGTGGACGAAGGCGATGCCGCATTCGTCGAGGCAGAGATTGGCGAGCACCGTCGCCACGATCTCGCGGCTGAGGCGATGGCCACGCACCGCCTCGGGGAAGCGCCCGGACAGCGCGTCGGGCATGTAGTCCATCAGGAAGCGCCCGACGTGGGCGTCGTCGGGCACCGAGGTCGCCAGCACCTCGTCGAACAGCACGATCTTGGCGTAGGCGAGCAGCACCGCGAGTTCCGGCCGCGCCAGCCCCTCGCCGGCGTCGCGCCGCTCGGCGAGGGTCTCCTCGTCGGGCAGCACCTCGACGGCGCGGTCGAGCCGGCCTTCCGCCTCCAGCGCGCGCATCAGGCGGACGTGCTCGTCGCGGAGCATCGGCGCGCGCGCCTCGGTCATCGAGATCGCGCGGGTCTGGGCGTAGTTCGTGCGCAGCACCAGGCGTGCGACGTCCTCGGTCATCTCGGCGAGCAGCGCGTTGCGCTGCTTCATGGTCATGTCGCCCGAGGCGACCACCGAGCCGAGCGCGATCTTGATGTTGACCTCGTGGTCGGAGCAGTCGACGCCGGCGGAGTTGTCGACCGCGTCGGTGTTGATCTTGACGCCGCGGCGCGCGAGCGCGATGCGCGCGCGCTGGGTGATGCCGAGGTTGGCGCCCTCGCCGACCACGCGCGCGCGCATGTCGCCCGCGTCGATGCGCACCGCGTCGTTGGCGCGGTCGCCGACGTCGATATGGGTCTCCTGCGCGCTCTTGACGTAGGTGCCGATGCCGCCGAACCAGAACAGGTCGCAGGGCGCTGCGATCAGCGCGCGGATCAGGCGCGCGGGCGCGACGCGATCCTCCGACAGCCCCGTCAGCCGCTTGATCTCGGGCGTCAGCGTCACCGACTTGGCGTGGCGCGCGAACACGCCACCGCCCTTCGAGATCAGGCTCTCGTCGTAGTCGCGCCAGGACGAGCGGCCCATCGCGAACAGACGCCGGCGCTCGGCGAAGCTCGGCCCCGGGTCCGGGTCGGGATCGATGAAGACGTCGCGATGGTCGAAGGCGGCGACGAGGCGGATCTGCTCGGAGAGCAGCATGCCGTTGCCGAACACGTCGCCCGACATGTCGCCGCAGCCGATCACGCTGAAGGGTTCGGACTGGGTGTCGTGGCCCAGCTCGCGGAAGTGGCGCTTGACCGCCTCCCAGGCGCCGCGGGCGGTGATGCCCATGCCCTTGTGGTCGTAGCCGTTCGAGCCGCCCGAGGCGAAGGCGTCGTCGAGCCAGAAGCCCCGCGCGCGGGCCAGCGCGTTGGCGTAGTCCGAGAAGGTCGCGGTGCCCTTGTCGGCCGCGACCACCAGGTAGGGGTCGTCGCCGTCGTGGCGCACCACGTCCTCGGGGGCCACGACGCTGCCGTCGACGAGGTTGTCGGTGACGTCGAGCATGCCGGCGAGGAACGTCTCGTAGCAGCGCACCGCCTCGGCCTGCACCTCTTCGCGGGTGCCGCCCGCGGGCAGCGACTTCGGCAGGAAGCCGCCCTTGGAGCCGACGGGGACGATCACCGCGTTCTTGACCTGCTGCGCCTTGACGAGGCCGAGCACCTCGGTGCGGTAGTCCTCGCGCCGGTCCGACCAGCGAAGGCCCCCGCGCGCGATCGGGCCGCCCCTCAGGTGCACGCCCTCGACCCAGGGGGCGTAGACGAAGATCTCGCGCCAGGGCCGCGGCTCGGGCAGCTCTTCGAGCGCGGCGCAGTCGAACTTGAACGAGAGGTAGTCGAGCGGCCGCCCCTCCGCGTCCGCGCGGTAGGCGTTGGTGCGCAGCGTCGCCTGGATCGCGTTCAGGAAGCGGCGCAGGATGCGGTCGACGTCGAGGCTCTCGACCGCGTCGAGCGCGTCCTCGATACGCCCGACCAGCCGCGCCTGCGCCCCCTCGCGCCCGCCCTCGGCCGGGCCGAAGCGCGCGGCGAACAGCGCCACCAGATCGGCCGCGACCTTCGGCGTCTCGGCGAGCGCGTCCTCCATGTAGCTGATCGAGTAGGCGACACGGGCCTGCCGCAGGAAGCGCGAGTAGGCGCGCAG
Organism: Paracoccaceae bacterium; assembly: GCA_050330995.1. Classification (GTDB taxonomy): domain Bacteria; phylum Pseudomonadota; class Alphaproteobacteria; order Rhodobacterales; family Rhodobacteraceae; genus Thermohalobaculum. The sequence goes on along the minus strand of JBHJHI010000048.1, from coordinate 20,471 downwards.
GATCGTCACCTGCCGCACGTCGAGGCCTGCGAGCAGCACCAGGCGGTTCAGCGGATCGTCGTCGACGCGCCTGGCCCAGACGGCGGCGAAGGCGTCCTCCAGCTTGGCGCGCAGCCCCGAGAGGTCGACGGCGATGCCGCCGAGGCTGCGCATCTCGAAGTCGTGCACCCAGGTCTCGGCGTCGAGATCGACGCGGTAGGGGTGCTCGGCCAGCACGCGAAAGCCCATGTGCTCGAGCACCGGCAGGCATTCCGACAGCTCGACCGGCGCGCCGCGGCGGTAGAGCTTGAAGCGCACGGTGCGCTCGTCGTCCTCCAGCCGGCGGTAGAAGTAGAGCGCGAGCGGCGCCGCGTCGGTCAGCGGCTCGATCCGGGCGACGTCGCCGACGGCGACCTGGACGGGGACGTCCTCGCGGTAGCCCGCCGGGAAGGCGCGCGCGAAACGGCGCGCGAGGCGGCGCCCGGCGTGCTCGCCCTCGCGCTCGATCAGCGCCTCGCCGAGGCGGTCGGTCCAGGAGCGTGTCGCCTCCTTGATCTCGCGCTCGAGGCTCGCGACGTCGACGTCGGGCACCGCGCGCGCGTTCAGCGCGATCACGAAGTGCACCCGCGCGAGCGCCTCCATGTCGAAGGAGGGCTCCCAGGAGGCCACCCGCCCGTCGAGGCGCTGGCAGAGCACGTCGCCGAGGCGCACGCGCAGTTCCGTCGAGTAGCGCTCGCGCGGCACGAACACGATGCATGAGACGAAGCGGGCGAAGCGGTCGGGGCGGGTGAACAGCCGCGTGCGCGGGCGGGTGACGAGCTGGAGGATGCCGACCGCGTTCTCGAGGAGCTGCGCCTCGCTCGCCTGGAACAGCTCGTCGCGCGGATAGGTCTCGAGCACGTTGGCGAGCGCCTTGCCGTCGTGGCTCGCGGGGCGGAAGCCCGCGCGGGCGATCACCCGCTCGACCTTCTCGCGCAGCAGCGGGATCGAGTGGGGCGAGCGGTTGTAGGCGGCCGAGGTGAACAGCCCGACGAACAGCCGGTCGCCGGTGTGGCGGCCGTCGTCGTCATAGTCGGCGACCGCGACCACGTCGAAATGGGTGCCGCGGTGGACGTCCGAGCGGCGGTTGGCCTTCAGGATCATCACCGGCTCCGCCTCGGCGCGGTGCTCTGCCATGCTCTCGGTCCAGTGCGCGTAATCGCCGTTTCGGTCGCGCATGAAGGTGAAGTCGGGATCGGCCAGGAGCCCGAGCCCCTGCGGCGCCACCGGCGCGACCGAGCCGTCGCGCGCGACGCTGAAGCGGCGCGAGCCGAGGAAGGTGAAGTGGTGGTCGGCGAGCCAGTCGAGGAAGTCGGCCGCCTCGGCCGCGTCCTCGGCCAACGCGGCCGGCGCGCGGGTGCGCAGCCCCCCGGTCGCCTCCGCGAGTTCGGCGAGCATGGCGCGCCAGTCCCCGACCGCGGCGCGGACGTGGCCCAGCATCGCCGAGAGCGTCGCCTCCAGCGACGCCAGCGCCGCCTCGTCGCCGAGGCGGTCGATCTGCGCCTGGATCACCGATTCGCGCAGCGCCCCGCCGTCCTCGGCGGAGGCCGGCGCGCCGTCGCCCTTGGCCGGGTGTCCCGAGGAGACGCCCCGCCCGGCGCCGTCGTCGTCGGGTCCGAGCAGCGCGAGACGCCGCCCCGCGCCGTCGCGGCGCACGCGCACGAGCGGGTGGACCAGCACGTGGATGCCGAGCCCGGCGTCGGTCAGCGCCACCGTGAGGCTGTCGACCAGGAAGGGCATGTCGTCGTTGACGATCTCGATCACGGTATGGGTCGTGGACCAGCCGTGCTCGGCCATCGCCGGGTTGTAGACGCGCAGCCGCGCCGTGCCGGGGGGGCGCTCGCCGGCGAAGCGCCAGAGCGAGAGCGCCGCGCCGTAGACCCCCTCGGCGCCCATCGCGGCCAGCTCGTCGGGGGCGGCGCGCGCGAGGAAGGCGTCGAGGCCTTCGAGGAAACGCGTCGCCTCGTCGCGCTCCATGCGCTCGTGCGCGATGCGGCGCACCTCCTCGCGCAGTCTCTCCCAGCTCTCGCTCGCGACGATCGGCATCGGTCCCTCCTTCGGCCCGTCTCGGTGCGGGCGTGGTGCCACCTTGCCGCAGGCGAGGCGGCGTCGGAAGGCGCAGCGCACCCGTTCGGGCCGTCCCGTCGCGGGATGGCCCGGACAGGTTTGTGCCGTGACGGGACGGGGGGAGGGAAAGGACGGCGAGGGCGGCCGAACGCGTTGGCACGCCGTTCCGGGAGGATAGAGTGGTTGAGACCCGGTTAAGGACCGGTCGGAGATCGCGGGGAACCCCGTTCACCGTGCCGGTCCGGCGCATCGGACCGCATCCGTCCCGTTCGAGACAAGGATCGCGACCATGCTCGCCCGCCTCGCCCCGCCCGCTCTCGTCCTCGCCGTCCTCGCCGCCGCCGCGCCGGCGCGCGCGGCGATCCTGGAGCTGTCGATCGACGCCCTGATCGACGCCAGCGCGATCGGGGGGCGCGCGGCCGAGCCGTTCGGCTACACCGTGCGCGCCGACCTCGACCGCGCCTCCTACGACGGCAACGTCCTCGGGAATGAGCTGTCCTTCCTCGGCGGCGTCGCGACCAACGCGCGCGAGGGCGCGCTGTCCGAAGATCCCCTCTCCCTCTCGGCCAGCGACGAGGAGCGCCGCGAGGGCGACTTCTGCCCCGCCCGCCCGTGCGGCCCGCTCGGCGGCTTCGCGCTGAGGCGGCTGAACCTGCGCGTCGCGACCGGCGGGGGCCTGTCGTCCACCTCGCTCACGGGCAGCCTCACCCTGCTCGACTACGCCCCGGACGCCCCCGGCGACGACGCGCTCTACGCGCGCGAGGTCACGCTCGACGGGCCGTTCACGCTGCTCGGGCTGCGGACCGTCCGCGACGACGTGCCGGAGCTGGGCTTCGCCGCGCCCTTGGCGGACGCCGGGCCGTCGAGCGTGCCGCTGCCCGCGCCCGTAGCCCTGCTCGCGGGCGCGCTCGCCCTCCTCGGGCTGCCCCGTCGCGCCGCGGGCGGCGTCCTCCGGGATAACCGCGCCGCCTAGAGCCGTCCGCCCGAGGCCGGTCGCCTCACAGCGCCGGCCCCTCCGCCGCCCGCCCCGTCGCCCAGGCTTCGAGCGCGCGGCCGAGCCGATCGACCCCGACGTAGAGCGCCACGGTGAAGGCCGCGAGCACCAGCATCGCCGCGAACATCAGATCGACCTTCGAGCGCCCGTTGGCGAGCAGCATCAGATAGCCGAGCCCGCCCGAGGCGCCGCCGACCCATTCGCCGATCACCGCCCCGATCGGCGCGTAGACCGCGGCGAGGCGCAGACCGGAGGCGAAGGCCGGCAGCGCCGCCGGCAGCCGCAGGCGCAAGAGCACCTGCCGCGGTCGCGCGCCCATCACGCGGGCGAGGTCGATCAGCCCCGGATCGGTGCGCCTGAGCCCGTCGTAGAAGGCGGAGGTCACGGGGAAGTAGATGATCAGCACCGCCATCGCGACCTTGGAGGCGATGCCGTAGCCGAACCACAGCACCAGGATCGGCGCGAGCGCGAAATAGGGCACCGCCTGGCTGAAAACGAGGAGCGGCAGCGCGAAGCGCGCGAGGCGCGGCGAGGCCATCAGTTGCAGCGCCGTCAGCGCCCCGGCGCCCGCGCCGAGCGCGAGGCCGGCCAGCACCTCGACCGCGGTGACGGTCGCGTTGTCGAGGATCACGCCGCGGCTCGCCCAGAGCGCGCTCGCGACCCGGTCCGGCCCCGGCAGGATGAAGGGGGTCACGCCCGAGAGCCAGCCCCCCGCCTGCCAGACGGCGCGCGTCGCGAGCGCGACGACGACGCCGGGGCCGAGACGCACGAGCAGGCGCCCGCCCCGGTGCCGCGCCGCGCCGGGATCGTCGCGCGTCGCCCGCACGCTCTCCGCGTCATGCGTTCGCCGCGCGCCCGCGCCATCCTGCGTCCGCCGCGCTCTCTCCCCGTCGCGCGTTCGCGACGCGCCCGCACCGCCGCCCGATGGCGAGGCGTCGGCGCCATCGTCCGCTCGCGGCGCGTTCGCCTCGTCGAGCGCTCCCGGCTCGTCCGGGGCGCCATGCCTCCGCCGCGTGCCCGGGCCGCCGTTCGCCGGACGCGCGTCCGCACTATCGCGCCCGCCCGCGCCGCCGCGCGTCCCGTCCGGGGCGCCGGGCGCGCTCATGCCGTCGCCGTCCCGCGCGGGGGCTCGCGCAGCCGGGCGAGGAGCCGCGCCTGCGCGCGCAGCGTGTCCTCGGCCTCGGGCACGCGCACCGGGGCGACGTCCGGCAGCGCGCCCTCGGCCAGCCCGTCCTCGGTCATCAGCCAGACCGCGTGGCCGAGCCGCGCCGCCTCGGCCGGGTCGTGGGTGACGATCAGCACCGTGCGGCCGGCGAGCGCCTCGAAGGCCAGCTCCTGCATCTCGGCGCGCGTGCGCGCGTCGAGCGCGGAGAACGGCTCGTCGAGCAGCACCACGGGGCGGTCCTCCATCAGCGTGCGCGCGAGGGCGACGCGCTGGCGCTGGCCGCCCGACAGCTCGACCGGGCGCGCGCGCTCGCGCCCGGCGAGGCCGACGCGCGCGATCATCGCGCGGGCGCGCTCGCGATCGAGCCGCTCGCCCCTCAGCCGCGCGCCCAAGGCGACGTTGCCCTCGACGTCGAGCCAGGGTGCCAGCAGGTCGGTCTGCGCCATGTAGGCGACCCGCCCCGCGAGCGGGCGGCCGTCGTCCGCCGTGATCGTGCCGTCGAGGCGCCCCCCCGCCGGCAGTCCCGCGAGCAGGCGCAGGAGCGTCGACTTGCCGACGCCAGAGGGGCCGAGCAGCGCCGTCCACGCGCCCGCTCCCAGCGGGAGCGCGAGGGGGCCGAGCGACCAGCCCTCAGCCCCCTCGCCCTCGAAGACCAGCCGGCCCCGGACCGTGATACCGACCGCGACCCCGGTCACTCGGCGTCGAGATCGAGCAGGAGCCGCGAGACCGGCGAGGGCGTCTCGACCAGCCCGCGCTCGACCAGGAAGCGCTCGAAGCGGGCGTAGCGCTCCGCGTCGCGCGCGCTCGGGCGCAGCGCGAAGCGCGGGATGGTGTCGTCCCAGGCGCGGTCGTTCAGCTCGTCGTCGAGCTCCTCGCCGGTGGCGGCGAAGGTCTCCCAGGCCGCCTCGGGGTGGTTGACGATGTACTGCACCGCCCGCTCGGTCGCCGACAGGAAGCGGCGGATCGCGTCCTTCGGGGCGTCCTCGGCGTGGGCGACGTAGATCAGCTCGTCGTGGGCGGGCAGCCCCTCCTCCTCGACGTAGAAGCAGCGGCCCTCCTCGCCCTCGATCTCCAGCTGGTTCAGCTCGAAGTTGCGGTAGGCCCCGATCACCGCGTCGACGCGGCCGGTCATCAGCGACTGGCTGAGCGAGAAGTTGACGTTGACCAGCTCGACCTCGTCGAGCGAGGCGCCGTGCTCTTCGAGGATCGCGCCGAGCAGCGCCTCCTCGACGCCCGCGACCGAGAAGCCGACCGTCTTGCCCGCCAGATCGCCAGGGTTCTCGATGCCGCTGTCGGCGAGCACCAGGAGGCAGTTCAGGGGCGTCGCGATCAGCGTGCCGGCCCAGGCGACCGGCAGCCCCTCGGCGACCTGGAGATGAAGCTGGGTCTGGTAGCTCACCGCCAGATCGGCGCGGCCGGCGGCGACCATGCGCGGCGGCTGCGCGGGGTCGGCGGGGGCGACGATCTCCACCTCCAGCCCCTCGTCGGCGAAATAGCCCCGCTCCTCGGCGATCACGATCGGCCCGTGGTCGGGATTGACGAACCAGTCGAGCACCAGCGTCAGCCGCTCCTGCGCCGCGGCGGGCGAGGCGGCGAGCGCGAGGGCGGCGGCGAGGAGCGTGGGGCGCATGGAACCTCCGTCGGATCACGGGCGGGGTAGCCTAGGGCGTCGCCCGACCGGCGCAAGGCGCGGCGGGCCGAGCGGCCGCATCCGGGCGGAGCGGCCGCGCTAGGGCGTGGCGGGCCGGGCGGCCGCGTCGGCCGGACATGCCGCGGCCTTCGCTCTCGCCCCCGCGCGACGACGGGCTTAGACAGGGGAGGCGTTGGTTCCGCGTCTCGACCGCGCGCCGCCGATCACAGGGAGCCCGCCCATGCGCCTCGCCCTCGCCCTGCCCGTCCTCGCGCTGGTCGTCGCCGGCTGCGCCGCCTCGCCCACGCCCTACGCGCCCGCCGATCCGCTCGACGCCTCCGATCGCGGCTACACCGACGCGGCGCTGGCGCCGGGGCGCTACCGCGTCGCCTTCAGCGCCAACAGCGCGACGCCGCGCGAGACGGTGGAGGACTACCTGCTCTATCGCGCCGCCGAGGTCGCGCTGACCGAGCAGTGCCCCTACTTCCGCGTCGACCGCCGCCAGACGGTCGAGGGCGACCGCGGCGACGTGGGCATCGGGGACGGGCTGTTCGTGAACCCCTCGATCGGCATCGGCGTGGTGGGCGCGGCCGATCTGCCCGAGGACGTCGCGCCGGAGGATCTGGTCTCGATCGGGCGGGTGCGCCTCGGCTTCGGCTTCGGCTTCCCGCTCGTGCCCTACTCGTATCCGTACTACGGCGGGCGGCGGCGCAGCGGGCTCACCGCCTACGCCGAGATCACCTGCTTCGAGGGGCTGCCGGTCGAGGCGGGACCCTTCCTCTACGAGACGCGCGAGGTGATCGACGCGATCGGCCCGCGGGTGAGCGTCGCCACGCCCTGAGGACGCCCGGGGGACGCCGCGCCCCGACGGACGGAGCCGCGGCCGTGGCCCTCAGTCGCAGCGCCACGTCCTCGGGTCCTCGTCGAAGTAGCCGGGCGCGAACCGCTCGGCCTCGTAGACGAGGCCGGCGCGCCGGTCGTCGAAGGGGACCACGTAGCTCCAGACCACCTCCCCCTCGGGGGTCGCCTCGAAGGCGCGGCCGCGGCGCGTCTCGGCGATCAGGCGGTTGCCGTTCGCCAGACGCTGGTGCGTGCCCATGATGTCGCTGCGGAAGGGCGCGGCGCCCGCGGGCGGATGCACGACGCGCTCGGCCAGGGTGTCGGGCTCGAGCGCGAGGATGGTGCTCTCGGCCTCCGCCTCCGGCACGTAGGGGCCGTCGGCCAGGCTCATGTTGTTGAACAGCACGATCGTGCCGCCCGGCTCGACGTCGGGATCGTGCTGCTGCACCCAGGCGCCGCGCGCCGACCAGCGCGCGGCGCCGGTCTCGTCGTCGACGATCGCGAGCAGGCTCGGCGTTCGCATGGAGAGCAGCAGATCGCCCGCCTCGACACCGGCCAGGCGCCCGGCGAGCGCGGCGTCCACGATCTCGATGTCGTTGAGGTGCAGCGGGTCCCACCACCGCGCCGAGAGCCCCGCGTCGATCGCCCCGTAGAAGCCGGCGGCCTCCAGCGCCGGCAGGATCGGGTGCGTCGCGAGCACCCGGCCCTCCGCGTCGACGCGGGTCACCGCGTTGAGCATGCCGTCGCCCTCGCGGATGATCGCGCGGCGCAGGTCGTCGGCGGTCTTGCCCCACGGCAGCCAGCGCGCGGGCACGTCCTCGGGCTGGACGCGGTCGGGGAACCAGTAGCCGCCCGCGCCGTCGCCCGTCACCGCGTGGTGGACGAGGCGGTCGAGGCGCCAGAGCACGCCGCCGCAGCGGTCGTAGCGCACCGCGCCGAGGTGGGAGAACACGGCGACGCCGCTGCCGTCGGGCTCCATCTCGAAGCCCTGGACGTGGTAGCCGCGGTAGTCCGACGGCAGGCGCTCGGGCGGGTCGACGTGCGGGGCCTCGTCCCAGTGCGCGTGCCAGTCGAGCGGCCACTCGCGCACCGTGGCGCCCGCGAGGTCGACGAGGCGCAGGACGTGCCCGCCCTTCTCGGTGAGCTGGAGCAGGGTGAGCCCCGGGCTCGCGCGCCCCTCGCGCAGCCGGACGAGGCCCGCGCCCTCGTGCCGCTTCGCCAGGGTGAGCCCGTGCGCGTCGCTCGTCGCGGACGCGCCCCGGATCAGGCGCAGGTGCTCGCGCAGCTGCGGCACCGGCGGGAGGTCGGCCACGCCGAACGCCAGCCCGGCCGCGAAGGCGAGGAAGACCGCGCCGGCAACGGGGAGGAACAGGCGGCGAGCGTTCATGGCGTCTCCAACGCACGGCCGGGCGGAACGACCCGTTCCGCCTCGCCACCATCGCGCCTGCCGGCGCCAGCGGACGCTATGGTGGCGAGGCGAGGGCGGCGCCCGGAGAGCGGCACCCGTCCGATTGCATGAACCCGGCCGAGGGGCTAATCGGGCGGCGATCCCAGCCCCACGCCGGAGGACGCCCATGGCCGCCTACCAGTACGTCTACCACATGGACGGCGTCTCGAAGACCCACCCCGGCGGCAAGAAGTGCTTCGAGAACATCCGCCTGAACTTCCTGCCCGGCGTCAAGATCGGCGTGGTCGGCGTCAACGGCTCGGGCAAGTCGACCTTGATGCGGATCATGGCCGGCCAGGACAAGGACTTCCAGGGCGAGGCCTGGGCCGCCAAGGGCGCGCGCGTGGGCTATCAGCCTCAGGAGCCGGAGCTGGACGAGAGCCTCGACGTGCGCGGCAACGTCATGCTCGGCGTCGCGGCCAAGCAGGCCAAGCTCGACCGCTACAACGAAGTGGCGATGAAGGTCGCGGAGGACTACTCCGACGAGCTGATGGAGGAGATGACCACCCTCCAGGACGAGATCGACGCCGAGAACCTGTGGGATCTCGACAGCCAGATCGACGTCGCGATGGAGGCGCTGCGCTGCCCCGACGACTTCGCCGAGGTCTCGAAGCTCTCGGGCGGCGAGCGGCGCCGCGTCGCGCTCTGCCGGCTGCTCTTGGAGGCGCCGGACATGCTGCTCTTGGACGAGCCGACCAACCACCTCGACGCCGAGACGGTGGCGTGGCTTCAGCAGCACCTGATCGAGTACAAGGGCACGATCCTGATCGTGACCCACGACCGCTACTTCCTCGACGACATCACCGGCTGGATTCTGGAGCTGGACCGCGGCCGGGGCATCCCCTACGAGGGCAACTATTCCTCGTGGCTGGAGCAGAAGGCCAAGCGGCTGGAGCAGGAGGCGCGCGAGGACAAGGCGCGTCAGCGCACCCTGAGCGCCGAGCTGGAGTGGATCCGGCAGAGCCCGAAGGCGCGTCAGGCCAAGTCGAAGGCGCGCATCAACGCCTACAACGAGATGGCCGCGAAGTCCGAGCGCGAGCGCGTGGGCCGCGCGCAGATCGTGATCCCGAACGGGCCGCGTCTGGGCTCGAAGGTGATCGACGTCGAGGAACTGCGCAAAGGCTACGGCAACCGCCTGTTGATCGACGACCTGAACTTCGCGCTGCCGCCCGGCGGCATCGTCGGCGTGATCGGCCCGAACGGGGCGGGCAAGTCCACCCTCTTCCGGATGATGACCGGCGACGAGAGCCCCGACCAGGGGCGGATCGAGTTCGGCGACACCGTCTCGCTCGCTTACGTCGACCAGTCGCGCGACGCGCTCGACGACAAGAAGACGGTCTGGGAAGAGATCTCGGACGGCAACGACGTCCTGAAGCTCGGCGAGGCCGAGATGCCGTCGCGCGCCTACGTCGGCGCCTTCAACTTCAAGGGCGGCGACCAGCAGAAGAAGGTGGGGCTGCTCTCGGGCGGCGAGCGCAACCGGGTGCGTCTGGCCAAGCTGTTGAAGTCTGGCGGCAACGTGCTGCTTCTGGATGAGCCGACCAACGACCTCGACGTCGAAACGCTGCGGGCGCTGGAGGACGCGCTGGAGAATTTCGCCGGCTGCGCGGTGGTGATCTCACACGATCGGTTCTTCCTCGACCGGCTGTGCACGCACATCCTCGCGTTCGAGGGGGACGCGCACGTCGAGTGGTTCGAGGGGAACTTTCAGGCGTACGAGGAGGACAAGGTTCGGCGGTTGGGGCCTGATGCGGTGGAGCCTAAGCGGATTAAGTATAAGAAGTTTGCACGGTGAAATACCACCGCGCTACACAGCTTTCAATAGGCCCTGTTGAATTCTATAGACAAAAGTCTACATTCAATATAAGATCGTTGAAGTCTACTGAGTCTCCGATTGGATTCCCATCCTCTACTTCAATTCTGAAACGACATCTTTCTCCTTGAAGTGGAATTACATTAAAAGTTGTCCGCGGCCTCTGCGGAGAAGAATCTCCATACCGAATTTTATAACAGAAAAAGTTCAAATCGGCGTCTGATTGAAAAGGCCCAAGCCTAACAGGAGAGCCAACATTTTCGTTTGATGATGCTACTGCGATTTTAGGATTAGCAGCTATCTGCGTAACGCAGCTATTGTAATGCTTATAACCGTGCGCTGAGCTGGAGACCGACTGATATGTTCGCCCCTTGGGCAAAAATACACTCCAGCCATTTAAATTACTTCCTCCGAGATTCTCTTGGAAAGACGAGCTTGGTAGAGAAATCACCCCTCTCATGTCATCCCATATCTTCAATCTACATTTGCGTATGTCTCTTAGCTCCGGGCCCAGATGACCCCTTAATACGTTAATGTAGCTATCGGAATCTATGGAGCCAGCGCCTTCAATGCCCAAGTCAACCAAGCGGCCCGCCAAACCGTCTAGCTTAGCACGCACACTTCCATTCACTTGCTCTTGTGTTCTACTTCCCGCATACTTAAAATCACCACAAATAGCAGTAGCAACATTTGTTATTTCTTCGGTCACCTCTTTTGACAACCCTTGTGACAAAGATGGCGAGCAAAGGAGGGGCAAGATTGCCACTGGGATAAAGCGAATCATACCCTTGACCTCCTAGCCAACCAAACGGTTGTGGAGAGTAACCGAATTACGCAGGAGTTAACAGGCAAGTGTAGGACGGGATAGAGCATAGGCGCGTGCTCGGCACGTACCGCCTACCATCATCCCGCCAGCATGCGTCCTGACCGGACATTGCGGTGGATCGACAAATAGGGGTAATCCTCACGGTGCGTGGCAAGGCCACGCTTCACTGGGTTCGCCTGATATTAGACGACAGACGGACTGAAACCGCTTCGCCACGGATTTGGCATTCTCGGAGCCATCGTCGCCGGACGCCGCGCTCGCAGCTTAGTATGGTGGAATGCCCCATGCTGTGCCCAAGACGGCTTCACCGCAACAAGCCGACTCTTAACCTCCACCCCGTCCCAACACGACGCACCCACCCTATATCCCAACTCTGTCCCGCCCCCGCCGGACAGCGCACGGGACGGAGCGGGCCTCGGCCCCCTCCCGGCAAGGACGAGGACGCCATGCGACGCCATCTCCGCCACGACCCCGGATCGAGACTGCACGCCGCGATGGCCGAGGCCTTCCGCGAGGCGGTCGACGGCTACGACATCCCCCTCGACGTGGACCGCGACGCCCTCGGCGGCGGCGAGGCGATCATGGACACCGCCTACGAGGTCGCCGGCCTCCGCTGGGGCGACGACGACATCGTCGAGGCCGGGCAGCCGGACGCGGGGTCTTCCCTGTTCCGCATCGAGGCGCGGCTCGACCTCGCGACGGCGGTGGAGGTGAGCCGCGAGGACGACGAGGTGACCGAGTTCGTCGCGGCCCCGACCACCGCGACGGCGACCTTCGCGGTGCGCCTGACCGGCTCGGACGCCGCCCCCGAGATCGACCGCGTCGAGGTCGAGCGATGGGCCGCGGCGACGATCCACTTCCCGCCGGTGACCTCCTAGGCCCTCGCCCGCCGCGCCGGGACGCGGCGGCCCCCGCCCCCGACCATGCCCCCCGTCCTCCTCGCCGGCCCCACCGCCAGCGGCAAGTCCGCGCTGGCCCTGGCGCTCGCCGACGCCCTCGGCGCCGAGATCGTCAACGCCGACAGCCAGCAGGCCTACGCTGACTGGCGGGTGCTGACCGCCCGCCCCTCGGCGGCGGACGAGGCCCGCGCGCCCCATCGCCTCTACGGCCACCTCGCGCTGGACCGGACCACCTCCGCCGGCGACTGGCTGCGCGCGGTGGCGCGGATCCTGGCCGAGGGGCGGCCCGCGGTGATCGTCGGCGGCACCGGGCTCTACTTCACCGCGCTGACCGAGGGGCTCGCGCCGGTCCCGGCCGTGCCGCCCGAGACCCGCGCCGCGGCCGAGGCCGACCTCGCCCGCCTCGGCCTCGCCGGCCTCGCCGACCGGCTCGCGCGCGAGGACCCCGCCACCGCGCGCGCGATCGACCGCCTGAACCCCGCCCGCGTGCTCCGCGCCTGGGAGGTGTGGCGCGCCACCGGCCGCGGCCTCGCGTCCTGGCAGGCCGAGACGCCGCCCGCCCTGGTCGACCCGGCCCGCGCCGCCTGCCTGGTGGTCGAGACCCCGACCGCCGCGCTCGACGCCGCCATCGCCCGGCGCTTCGACGCCATGCTCGCGGAGGGCGCGCTCGACGAGGCCCGCGCCGTCGCCCGGCGCTTCCCCGACCCGGCCGCACGCGACGCCCTGCCGGGGATGCGCGCGCTCGGCGCCCGCGAACTCTGCGCCCATGTCGAGGGACGGCTGAGTCTGGAGGCGGCCCGCGACGCGGCGGTGCTGGCGACGCGGCGCTACGCCAAGCGCCAGCGCACCTGGATGCGGAACCGTCTCCGTTCGTGGCGGCGGATCGCGCCGGGCGACCTCGCCGCCGCGCTCGCCGCCCATGCCGCGCCGGGCCGGGACTGAGCGTCCGGGCGTCGCGGGACCGCGCGGGGAGGACGATCCGGCGCACGCGACCCGGCCGGGCCGCGGTCGGCGCCGCCGTAACAAAGCCCGGCCCGCCGCCGACCGATCCTTGCGCCCGGCCCGCCCCCGACGACCGATCGCGTCGGTCCTGCGACGATTTCGCCGCATGCGGCCGCGCTTCGCGCTTGACCCTCCCGCGCGCGCGCGTCATTCAGGCATCGCAACCACGGGGCCGCCCATGACGCCGATCCTCGTAATCGCCACGCACGGGAGCCGGCCGGGCTGATCGCCCCGCCGACCCTTCCGTGCGCGTCCCGGCCCCCTCGCGGGGCCGTTTTCGTATCCGCCCCACCGACCGAACCAGACCACCGACCAGGAGACGACCCGATGTCGCCCGACACCCTCCACGCCCCCGACCACGCCGAGGCCGAGGCCCGCGCGCTCGAGATGACCGGCGCGCGGATGGTCATCGAGGTACTCAAGGAGCAGGGCGTCGAGGTGGTGTTCGGCTACCCCGGCGGCGCGGTGCTGCCGATCTACGACGAGCTGTTCAAGGCCGAGGGCATCCGCCACGTCCTCGTGCGCCACGAGCAGGGCGCGACCCACATGGCCGAGGGCTACGCCCGCTCGACCGGCAAGCCGGGCGTGGTGCTGGTCACCTCCGGTCCCGGCGCGACCAACGCGGTCACCGGCATGACCGACGCGCTGATGGACAGCATCCCGATGATCGTGCTCACGGGGCAGGTGCCGACCTTCATGATCGGCAACGACGCCTTCCAGGAGGCCGACACGGTGGGCATCACCCGGCCCTGCACCAAGCACAACTGGCTGGTGCGCGACACCGACGAGCTGTCCGAGACGTTGCACAAGGCGTTCCACGTCGCCGTGAACGGCCGCCCCGGTCCGGTGCTGGTCGACATCCCGAAGGACGTGCAGTTCGCGACCGGCACCTACACGCCGAAGGCGCGCGCGAGCGACCACGGCTACCGCCCGAGGACCCGCGGCGACCGCGCGCGCCTCGAGGCGGCGGTCGACCTGATCGAGGCGGCCGAGCGGCCGATCCTCTACACGGGCGGCGGCATCATCAACGCCGGCCCGAGGGCGACCGCGGCGCTGCGCGCGCTCGCGGCCGAGACCGGGTTCCCGGTGACGTCCACGCTGATGGGCCTCGGCGCCTACCCGGCCTCCGGCGCGGCGTGGCTCGGGATGCTCGGCATGCACGGCACGTACGAGGCCAACATGGCGATGCACGGCGCGGACGTGATGCTGTGTCTCGGCGCGCGCTTCGACGACCGCATCACCGGCAAGCTCGACGCCTTCTCGCCGGCGTCGCGCAAGGTCCACGTCGACATCGACCCCTCCTCGATCAACAAGAACGTGCCGGTCGAGGTCGCCATCATCGGCGACTGCGCTGAGGTGCTGGAAGAGATGCTGGCGATCTGGCGCGAGCGCGGATCGAAGAAGCGCGACGTCGCCGGATGGTGGTCGACCATCGAGGGCTGGCGCGCCAAGCGTTGCCTCGCCTACCGCCGCTCGGCCACGGAGATCAAGCCGCAGCACGCGCTGGAGCGGCTGGAGGCGCTGACCAAGCACCGCGACCGCTACGTCTGCACCGAGGTCGGCCAGCACCAGATGTGGGCCGCGCAGTTCCTCGGCTTCGAGGACCCGAACCGCTGGATGACCTCCGGCGGCCTCGGCACCATGGGCTACGGCCTGCCCGCCTCGATCGGCGTGCAGGTGGCCCACCCCGAGAGCCTCGTGATCAACGTCGCGGGCGAGGCGTCGTGGATGATGGTCATGCAGGAGATGTCGACGGCCGTTCAGTACAAGCTGCCGGTCAAGCAGTTCATCCTCAACAACGAGCGCCTCGGCATGGTGCGCCAGTGGCAGCAGCTCCTGCACGGCGAGCGCTATTCGCATTCGTACTCCGAGGCGCTGCCCGACTTCGTGAAGCTCGCCGAGGCCTTCGGCTGCCTCGGGCTCCGCTGCGAACACCCCGACGACCTCGACGCCACCATCGAGGCGATGCTGGCGCACGACGGGCCGGTGGTCGTGGACTGCCTCGTGACCAAGCACGAGAACTGCTTCCCGATGATCCCGTCGGGCAAGGCGCACAACGAGATGCTGATGGGCGAGGCCTCGACCGAGCACGCGATCGAGAGTAGCGGGGCGGTACTGGTCTGACGCCGCCCGCGCCGGGGCCGCGCGCCCCGGCGCTCACTCGGCGTAGATCATCCTGCGCCCCATGCCGCCGTCCAGCGTCAGCACCTGCCCGGTGACGAAGCCCGCCTGATCGCCCGCGAGCCAGAGCACGGCGGCCGCAACGTCCTCGGGCCGCCCGACCCGGCCGCCCGGGTGCTGCGCATGGTCGATCCCGCGCAGATCGTCCGCCTCCCGCGCGGCCGCCTTGGCGTGGGCGCGCACGTCGATCCAGCCCGGCGCCACCGCGTTCACCCGGATCGCGGGGCCGAGGCTGATCGCCATGGCATGCGTCAGCGCCACGACGCCCCCCTTCGAGGCGGCGTAGGCCTCGCAGTCGGGCTCGGACTGAACCGCCCGCGTCGAGGCGATGTTGACGATCGCGCCCCGCGCCGCGCGCAGGGCCGGGATCGCCGCGCGCGAGCACAGGAAGGCCGCGGTCAGGCTCGCGTCGAGGCGCCGGCGCCACTCGGCGAGGCTCAGGCGCTCGACCGGCCCCGTGACCGGGTCGGCGATCGCGGCGTTGTTGACGAGCAGCGCCAGCGCGTCGCCGCCCCGCCACGCCTCGATCGCCCGGAAGGCGCGCGCGACCGCGTCCTCGCAGCCGGCGTCGGCCTCGATCGCGAGCACGCCCTCGCCCTCGATCTCGCCCAGCGCCTCGGCGTCGAGGTCGAGCGCCGCCACGCGCCAGCCCTCGGCGCGCAGCCGCGCGAGCGTCGCCCGCCCAATGCCCTGCGCGCCGCCCGTCACCACCGCGATCCGTGCCATGCCCCGCGCTCCCTCGCCGCTTTCGACAGAGGCGAACGCGCGGGGGTGCCGCGGGGTCTCTGCCCGCGCCGCCCCGCTTTCGCCCCGCTCGCGCCTTACGGCTTCCGCCCCGGATCGGGACGGGCCGGGGCGAGGAGGGGCCATGCGCTATCGCGGCGAGATCGACGGGCTGCGCGCCGTCGCGGTGGCGAGCGTGGTGCTCTACCACTTCTTCCCCGAGGCCGTGCCGGGGGGCTACGTCGGCGTCGACGTGTTCTTCGTGATCTCGGGCTTCCTGATCACCGCGATCCTGAAACGCTCGTTCGACGACGGCACCTTCGCCTACGCCGACTTCTACGCGCGCCGGGCCAAGCGGCTGCTACCCGCGCTCCTGACCGTGATCGCCGCCACCGCCGCCGCCGGCTGGCTTCTCTACCTGCCCGGGGACCTGGACGCCCTCGGCTGGCAGATCGCGGCCGGCGCGCTGTTCGTGGCCAACATCCACTTCCACCGCGAGACCGGCTACTTCCAGGCCGAGGAGGAGACGCAGCCGCTCCTGCACCTCTGGTCGCTCGGCGTCGAGGAGCAGTTCTACATCGTGCTGCCGGCGCTGATCGCGGTGGTGATGCGCCGCCGGCCCGACCGCCTCGCCCTCGCGATCGCCGCGCTCGCCCTGCTCTCCTTCGCCATGAGCACGCTCGCGCTCGCAAGGAACCCGGGCGCGGCGTTCTACCTCCTGCCCTACCGCTTCTGGGAACTCGGCCTCGGCGCGCTCCTCGCCCTCGCCGCGCCGCGGCTGGCCGCGCTCGTCGGCCCCGCCCGCCGGCGCGAGGCGCTCGCCGTCGCGGGCCTCGCGCTCGTGCTCGCGCCGGTAGTCCTCTACGACGCGAGCACCCCCTTCCCCGGCCCCGCCGCTCTCGCCCCCTGCCTCGGCGCGGCGCTGCTGATCGCGACGGGAAGCGCGAGCGCGGTCGGGCGCCGGCTCGCGAGCGCGCCGATGCGCGGGCTCGGGCTCGTGTCCTATTCGCTCTATCTCTGGCACTGGCCGGTGCTGGCCTTCCTCTCCTACTACCTCGTGGCCCCGCCGGGCCCGCTCGCCGCGGCCGGGGGCGTGCTGGCCTCGCTCGGCCTCGCCGTCCTCACCTGGCGCTTCGTCGAGACGCCGATCCGGCGGGGCCGCCTCGCGCCGGGCCGCGCGCGCGGCCTCGCCGGCGGCGCGCTCGCACTCACGGGCGCGCTCGCCCTCGCGCTGCCCGCGGGCGGGGGCTGGCCGGGCCGCTTCGAGGCGCTGCGCCACGCCGGGCAGCCGCTCGCGCTGCGCGACATCCTGACGAGCTGCCCGCGCGTCCGGGCGCCGGGCGCCGACCGGCGCTGGAGCTGCGCCTTCGGCCCCGGGCCGGCACGGGCGGTGCTCTGGGGCGACAGCCACGCCGGCGCGCTGATGCCGGGCTTCGCCGCCACGCTCGCCGGGGCCGGGCTCCCGGGCGCGGCGGTGGCCAAGACCGCCTGCGCCCCGCTGCTCGGGATCGACCGCGCCGACAGGCCCGCGACGCACCGCTGCGCCGCGCACAACGCCGCCGTACTCGACTGGATCGGCGAGACGCGCCCGGAACGCGTGGTGCTGGCCGCGCGCTGGGCGCTCGTCGCGACCGGGACGCGCCCGCCCGGCGAGCGGGGCCGGACGCCGCGGCCGGTCGACGTGACGGACGGGCGGCCCTTCGACTTCGCCGCCGCGCTCGAGCGCACGGTCGCGGCGCTGCGCGCCACCGGTGCCGAGGTGGTGCTGCTCGCCGGGGTGCCCGAGGTCGGCTGGAACGTCCCCCGCGTGCTGCGCCGGCTCGACCTGTACGGCCGTCCCGCCCGGCCCGGCCCGACCCCCGGGCGCCACGCCGCGCGCAACGCCGGGGTCGAGGCCGCGCTCGACCGCCTCGCGCGCCGCCCGGGCGTGAGCGTCGCGCGCCCGGCCGAGGCGCTGTGCGACGCGGAGGGCTGCCGCGGCGAGGACGCGCGGGGCTTTCTCTACCGCGACGACGACCACCTCTCCGCGCACGGCGCGCGCCTCGTCGCGGACGCGGTCCTGCACCCGCTGATCGCGCCGGCGCCCGCGCGGGCGGCAGACGCGCGCTGAGCGCCCGGACCGCGCGGCGCGTCCGACCGCCACGCGGGTTCCAACCCGGCGCCGGAGGGGCTAGAGACGGGTCCGAGAGGCCGGCAGGAGAGCGCGCGTTGAGCCCCATGACCCTCAAGCCCGGCAGCTCGGCGCAGTCCGCCTACAACCTGCGCTCGACGCTGCCCCAGGACCACGAGCGCCACACGCTCGCGGTGCTCGTCGACAACGAGCCCGGCGTGCTCGCGCGCGTGATCGGGCTGTTCTCGGGGCGGGGCTACAACATCGAGAGCCTGACGGTGGCCGAGACCGACCACGCGAGCCATCTCTCGCGCATCACCATCGTCACCACCGGCACGCCGCAGGTGATCGAGCAGATCAAGGCCCAGCTGGAGCGCATGGTGCCGGTGCACGGGGTCTCGGACCTGACCGTGCTCGGGCCGCACCTGGAGCGGGAACTGGCGCTCGTGAAGGTCGCGAGCCAGGGCGACAAGCGCGTCGAGGCGCTGCGCCTCGGCGAGCTGATGGGCGCGCGCGTGGTCGACGTCACTCTGGAGAGCTTCGTGTTCGAACTAGCCAACGACAGCGAGCAGATCGACGCCTTCGTCGAGCTGATGCGTCCCCTCGGCCTGGTCGAGGTCGCCCGCACCGGCGCCGCGGCGCTGATGCGCGGCGCGGGGGCCTCGACGTGAGGGCCGCGGCGGCCGCCCTCGCGGCGCTCCTCCTCGCCGGCTGCGCGGGCGAGGAGACGGGCCCGACGCAAGGCTCGACCGGGGGCTCGACCGACACGGGCGCGGCCTCGGGATCGGGCGACGCCGGCGCGTCCGGCGCCGCGCCGCGCCTCAGCCTCGACGCGCCCGAGGCCGGGGACGGGGCCGGCACGGCGGAGGCACCGGCCGCCGATCCTGCCGGCACCGCGACGACGGCGCGCTACCAGCCGCGGGACCTGCCGGCGATCTGGATCGACGTCGACCGCCAGGGCGGCGGCGAGGCGTCGGTGATCTTCGCGATCGACACCGACTACGACAACTCGGTCGCCGACGAGGGGGCGCTGCGCATCACGCCGCAGCCCACCGCCGAGCAGGCGGGCGACTGCGGCCTCGACGAGCTGGAGCGCCACGCCTTCTCGACCGAGGGCCCGGTGTTCAGCTACGTCCAGGCCAATCAGGGGGTGCGCCCGGCCGAGATGCCGCGCTTCCTCGCCTACTACGCCTCGCAGTTGCTGATCCGCCAGGGGCTAGCCACCGACGTCGAGGACACGGTCCCGCAGAACATCTGCACCCGCAAGTACTGGCAGCTCTGGCTGAGCCAGGTCGAGCCGATCGAGCCGGGCGTGGCCTCGGGCGGCGACACCGCGGGCTGACCCCGTGGCTCGGCTGGACAAGCCCCGGCCGCGCCGCTAGCAGGGCGCGCGGCCCGTCCGGGGCCGGGGACACCGCGAGCGAGGGGGGAGAGCCATGCGCGTCTACTACGACCGCGACTGCGACATCGGGCTGATCAAGGACCGCAAGGTCGCCGTCGTCGGCTACGGCAGCCAGGGTCACGCGCACGCGCTCAATCTCCGCGACTCGGGCTGCGAGAACCTGGTGGTCGCGCTACGCCCCGGCTCGGCCTCGGCCAGGAAGGCCGAGGGCGAGGGGCTGCGCGTCATGGCGATCGACGAGGCGGCCGCCTGGGCCGATCTCGTGATGATGTGCATGCCCGACGAGCTTCAGGCCGATACCTACCGCGCCCACATCCACGACAACCTCCGCGACGGCGCCGCGATCGCCTTCGCGCACGGGCTCAACGTCCACTTCAAGCTGATCGAGCCGAAGCCGACGGTGGACGTCATCATGATGGCGCCGAAGGGGCCGGGCCACACGGTGCGCGGCGAGTTCGTCAAGGGCGGCGGCGTGCCCTGCCTCGTCGCCGTCGACAACGACGCCTCGGGCCGCGCGCTCGACACCGGCCTCGCCTACTGCTCCGCCATCGGCGGCGGGCGCTCGGGCATCATCGAGACCACCTTCCAGGAGGAGTGCGAGACCGATCTGTTCGGCGAGCAGGCCGTGCTCTGCGGCGGTCTGGTCGAGCTGATCCGCTGCGGCTTCGAGACCCTGGTCGAGGCCGGTTACGCCCCGGAGATGGCCTATTTCGAGTGCCTGCACGAGGTGAAGCTGATCGTGGACCTGATCTACGAGGGCGGCATCGCCAACATGAACTACTCGATCTCGAACACGGCCGAGTTCGGCGAGTACGTCTCCGGCCCCCGCGTGCTGCCCTACGACGAGACCAAGGCGCGGATGAAGAAGATCCTGGAGGACATCCAGTACGGCCGCTTCACCCGCGACTGGATGGCCGAGTGCCGCGCCGGCCAGCCCGCCTTCAAGGCGACGCGCCGGCGCAACGACGCCCACCAGATCGAGCAGGTCGGCGAGAAGCTGCGCGGCATGATGCCCTGGATCGCGGCCAACCGGATGGTCGACAAGGCGAAGAACTAAGGGCGCGAGCGTCGTCCGGACGCATTGCCTTCGGGACCGGGACGAGCGGCGCGCTCGTGGTGCGCCGCTCGTCGTGTTTCCGGGGTGCCCGGGGGCGGGTGTCGGCTCGGCTCTCCGAAGCCGGCGCTCCTCGCCGAGCCTGGGAAAGGGAGGGTCTGACCGATTTCGATGAAAAAGTCGCGCGGGAAGTATTGCGGGCGGGCCGGCTCGTGAGGTGCTGACGACCGCCCTCAGGCGGTCGCTGTCCTGAGCTTGGCGAGCTTGCGGAGGTTCTGGGCTGCGGCGGCGAGGTGGAAT
>JBHJHI010000047.1:0-39821 GCA_050330995.1 Paracoccaceae bacterium | reverse complement strand
ACTTCCGCGCAGCGATCTCGCGAGCCGCTCGCGTCCGTGCTTCGGCTGCAGTGCGCTGGCGCTCGTTGTGCGCGCGCCGGTTTCCGTCAGGATCAGTATTCAGTTGCTCTTGTGCTTTACGTTGAAAGGCCGCCATGCGGTCGAGCCCTTCACGGCGCCAGCGCCACCATTCAAGTAGCCGGCCGAGACTGATGAGACAATTTAGCTCGAAATCTGGATTAATACTATCATCGTTATCACCATCAGAGTTCTTATCTACGGCACACCAGTGCAAAAAAATGGCTTCTGATAAAACCCATGCTTCCGCGTCCTCTATCCTATCGGTACGAGGACTTGCTTCATTTGCATTGCAGGCATCCATAATGACTTCATAATATTGCTGAATATTTAGATGAGGATTTCCATAGAGATGAAGAAGCCCCCTCCTTTCAAGCATTTTGCGAAGCTCTTCCAGCTGATCGCAAGGAAACATCACCTCACAATCAAAAGTGGCGCTCCAAAATGTCTCGCTTAGTTCAAAATCAAGTGAACCTACCCGTTGTCGCTTGGTTTTCATAAGATCAGAAAGTGGCTTTACAGCTCTCTCCACCTCTTGTGTAATTCCCTCAAGTTTACGAAGTGCATTATTTACTGAATCTTCATCATGCTTATTCATGTCGTTGCTTTCTTTAATTCGTGCAGAACGCTGCCCACTCGCCCATTAGCGCTCGGCGCTTCTCGAACAGGTCGGTTCGCCGATAGGCGGCCTCGGCCTTGTCGCCCACGACGTGCGCGAGCGCGGCTTCTTTCACTTCGTGGGGATAGGCGGTCGCTTCCTCAGTCCAGTCGCGGAACGTCGAGCGAAAGCCGTGAACGGTCGCGGGGACGTCGAGGCGCTTCAACACCGCCGCGAGGGTCATGTCCGAGAGCGGCCGGCCGGCCTTGGTCGAGGGGAAGACCAGCGCCTCGGGCCGCACCGCCTTCGCTGCCGCCGCGTCGAGGATCGCGAGCGCGGCGGGCGTCAGCGGCACGCGGTGCGCCCGCCCGGCCTTCATGCGCTCGGCCGGGACCGTCCACACCGCCGCCTTGCAGTCGATCTCAGCCCAGGTGGCGCCGCGCACTTCGCCAGACCGGGCCGCGGGCAGGATCGTGAAGCGCAGCGCCAGCGCGCCCATGCCCCTCACTGCCTCGATGCGCGGCATCAGCGCAGGCAGCTCGCCCCAAGGCAGCGCGCGGAAGTGCTCGACACGGGCGCGCTGGCGGGCAAGCCCGCGCTCGACGCCCTCGACGGTGTTCACGCCCTCGCGGTGCCCTGCCGTCCGCGCCCAATCGAGCACGGTGCGGAGGCGCTGGCGCATGCCACGGGCGGTCTCGGGCGTCTCCGTCCAGATCGGTGACAGGACGCGCAGGACGTCGGCTTGATCGACGGCGTGGACGGGGCGTGTGCCGATGACGGGGAAGGCGTGCGCCTCCAGGGTCGCGATCCACTGGCGGACGTGCTTGCCGTTCTTCGCGTTGGGCTCAATCTGCTCGGCGTGAACCTTCCGGGCCGCATCCTCGAAGGTCATGGCGCGGCGCCGCTCGCGGTCGCGCTCGGCGATCGGGTCGCCGCCTTCCCACGCCACCTTGCGAAGTCGGCGGGCGGTTTCGCGCGCCTCGGCCAACGGGACTAGCGAGACGGGGCCTAGGCCGATCTCCCGGCGCTTGCCGTGGACGGTCGTTCGCAGCTCCCTCCGCCGCGCGCCTGTGTCATCCACCGCGAGATAGAGCCCGCCGCCGTCCGCGTGCCGGCCCGGCCCTGCGCGACGCACCGCAAGTGCCGAGAGCCGGTTGTGCGGGTGCGCCTTCCTGTCCTCGCCCATCGGGCCGCCTGTCATTCGCCCACCGATATACCCACCTTAGCGCGGTGGATTGGAATGGACAACGGCGGACAGAGCCGGACGGCGCATTGGGCTAAGTGCCCGGAATTGCGCGGCTCGCTGGACTGGGGTGGATGGTGTCGGATGGGTAGGTGGCGGAGGGACCGGGATTCGAACCCGGGATACGGTTGCCCGTATACACGCTTTCCAGGCGTGCGCCTTCGACCGCTCGGCCACCCCTCCACGCGGGGCGGACGCTAATCACTCGGGGGCGGTGGTGCAAGGCGAAGGCGTGTGGCGGGGCGCCGTCGCCCGGCCGGCGCGCAGAGCGGACGACGGGCCGCGGTTCCCGGTGGGCGTCCCTGCCGGCAAGGGCCGCTCGCGGCCGCCGCGTCGAGCGCGCGGAGAAGCGTCCCGGCCCGTCTGGTCCCGTCGAGGGATCGAGTCATCTCGTGGAGGCGAGGAAGCCGGCGCGGGGGGGGAGCGGCCATGAGCGAGAGGGACGTCGATCACGAGCGCGACCCCTGGGCGCTCGCGCGCGTCGCCATCGTCGGCATCTTCGTCGTCCTCGTCTTCGCGGTTCTCGCGGTCGGGCGCACGTTCTTCATCCCCGTCATCACCGCCTTCCTGCTCGCGCTCGTGTTCACCCCGCTCCGGCGCGCGCTCGAGCGCTGGGGCCTGCCGCCGCCGGGGACGGCGGTGCTGGTGACCCTGGTGCTGATCGGCCTCGTCGGCGTCGGGATCGTCGGGCTGTCGGGGCCGGCGAGCCAGTGGATCGACGACGCCCCGACCATCGGCGCGCAGCTCTCGATCAAGCTGCGCGCGCTGCAGGGCTCGGCCGAGGACCTGGTGCGCGCGACCGAGGAGCTGCGCCAGCTCGCCGGTGGCGGGGAAGGCGAGGGCGACGGGCCGGCGGTGCCGGTGGGGCAGGGCGGCGACTGGCTCGCGGCGATCGCCTCGACCGCGCCGATGGTGATCGCGCAGATCGTGTTCGTGCTGGTGCTGACCTTCTTCATCATCGCCTCGGGCGACATGTTCTACGAGAAGATGGTGCGCTCGATGTCGAGCTTCTCCGACAAGCGCCGCGCGGTCGGCATCGCGCGCGAGATCGAGGACAGCCTCGCACGCTATCTCTCGGCGATCACGCTGGTCAACGCCGGGCTCGGCGTGGCGGTCGGGCTCGCGATGTGGGGGCTCGGCCTGCCCGAGCCGCTCCTGTTCGGCGCGATCGCCTTCGGGCTGAACTTCATCCCCTATCTCGGCGCGCTGACCGGCGTGGCGCTCGCCACCGTGATCGCCTTCGTCAGCTTGACCGACCCGTGGATGGCGCCGATCGCGGGGGGCGTGTACTTCGCGCTCACCTCGATCGAGGGGCAGTTCGTGACGCCCTACGTCGTCGGGCGGATGCTGAAGCTGAACACGGTGGTCGTGTTCGTCGCGGTCGCCTTCTGGGCCTGGATGTGGTCGTTCGTCGGCATGATCATCGCCGTGCCGCTGCTCGTGGTGCTGCGCGTGTTCGCCGAGCACCTCTCGCCGCTGCGCCCCATCGGCGAGTTCCTCTCGGGGCGCGACGAGCCGCCGGTCGCGCCGCGGCCGGCCCGCGCCGCCGAGCCCGACCGGACGGCGGCCGAATGATCCCCGCCGTGCCGACGCTCAGTGCAGCCGCGCGCCGGCGGGCACGTCGCGTTCCGGCGTGACGAGCACCACGCGGCCTTCGGCGTCGCTGAGCCCGAGGGTCAGCACTTCGGAGCGGAACGGGCCGATCTGGCGGGGCGGGAAGTTCACGACCGCGAGCACCGTGCGGCCGACCAAGTCCTCCGGCGCGTAGTGCGCGGTGATCTGGGCCGAGGTCTTGCGCTCGCCGATCCCGGGGCCGAAGTCGATCCAGAGCTTCAGCGAGGGCTTGCGCGCCTCCGGGAAGGGTTCGGCGCGCACCACGCGGCCGGCGCGGATGTCGACCTTCAGGAAGTCGTCGAAGGCGATCTCTTCAGCGGGCTCGTCCACGGCGTCCTCTCTGTCGCGGGCGGTCAGGCCAGCACGTCGCGGACGCGATGTCGAGCACGAGAAAGGCCGCCCGCGCCCCTCGGCGCGGACGGCCCGCGGTGTCCCCCGCCGGTCGTCGAGGCGATGGCCGGCTCAGGCCGACTTCTTCGCCGCCTCGGCCTTGCCCTTGGCGTCGCTGGCGGCGCGGTCGGCCGCCTCCTGCGCCTTGGCCTGGGTCTGCTCGAAGGCCTGCTGGAACTCCTGCACCGCCTCCTCGAAGCGCGCCTTCATGACCTCGAAGGCCTCGTTGGTCGCCTTCTGGGTCATCTCGGTCAGCTCCTGCGCGTCCTTCACGGATTTCTCGAAGCTGGTGCGCGCGACTTCCATGTTCTTCTGCGCCTGCTCGGCCGTCATCGGCTGGCCCTGCATCTCGCCGAGCATGTCCTTCGCGTTCGCGAGGCTCTCCTCGACCATCTGCATCTGGCGCTTGGCCACGTTCTGATAGCCGGCCATCGCGACCTTGTTGGCCTCGATCACGGCGTTGAGGTTACGCTCCTGCGCCCGGATCATCATGTCGAGGCCGGGCACGCCCGACTGGTCGAAC
Organism: Paracoccaceae bacterium; assembly: GCA_050330995.1. GTDB lineage: Bacteria > Pseudomonadota > Alphaproteobacteria > Rhodobacterales > Rhodobacteraceae > Thermohalobaculum. The sequence continues at coordinate 35,396 of JBHJHI010000047.1, read as the reverse complement.
ATCTTTTCCAGCTCCGGCATGCGGAACATCTCGGCCATCTTGTCGAAGTCGGCGAAGGGGAACTTGTCCTGAGCCATGGTGTCCTTCCTCATCGTGCTTGCCTCCGTGCTTTCGTCTCGGCTGCGGCTTGCGGGTCCGCCCGCCGCGCCGCTGATCCCCATATTGTGCAGCGCACAAAATCCGTCAAGGGGACGTGTTCGCACTCGCAGCAAGGTGGCATGGGAAAACTGTCCCGTCCACGGACAATGCGCCGCGCTGCCGTGTCGAGGCCGCGCGACGGCATCGGCGGAGGAGGATGGGCGCCGCCCCGGAACGGCGAGGCCGTGCACGCCGCCGGGGCGCCGTTCGACCCGGTCGGGCCGGATCCGGCGCTCTGGTCGTTCGTCCTCGCGTACGTTCAGGGCGCCCGAGCGTATCGCTCGGGCCGGATCGCGCCCTAGTCGCGCCCGAGCGCGCGCGAGCGTTCGGCCGCCGCGGCGACGGTGCGGCGCATCAGATCGCCGAGTTCGGCCCGCAGCACGTCGAGGCCCGCGGCGGTGGTGCCGCTCGGGCTCGTGACGTTGGTCCGCAGCGTCGCCGCGTCCTCCGCCGAGGCATCGGCGAGCGCGCCGGCGCCGGTCACCGTCGCGCGCGCGAGGCGCTCGGCGAGGTCGGGGGCAAGCCCCTCGGCCTCGCCGGCGGCGGCGAGAGCCTCGATCAGGTGGAAGACGTAGGCCGGCCCCGAGCCCGAGAGCGCGGTGACCGCGTCCATCTGCGTCTCGGCGTCGAGGCGCACGACCGTGCCCACGACCGAGAGCAGCGCCTCGGCGCGGTCGAGCCCGTCCGCGCCCGCCGCCTCGTTGGCCACGATCGCGCTCGCGCCGCGCCCGACGGCGGCCGGGGTGTTGGGCATGGCGCGCACCACCGGCGCGGCGGCGCCGAAGATCGCCTCGAAGCGCGAGAGCGGCGTGCCCGCGGCGATCGAGATCACGAGCGTGCCGGCCCCGCCGAAGCCCGCGACCGCGGGCGCGGCATAGGCCATCATCTGCGGCATGACCGCGAGCACCAGCACGTCCGGCCGCTCGGGCGTCTCGGGGTTCAGCACGAGGCCGTCGCGCGCGAGCGCCTGGAGACGCTCGCCGGGTGCGGGGTCGATCACCGTCACCCGCTCGGGGGCGAGGCCGGCCGCGAGCCAGCCCTCCAGCATAGCGCCCCCCATCTTGCCGCAGCCGAGCAGCGTCAGCCGCCCGGCCGCCTCGGCGACGTCCATCGCGCCCATGCCGTGCCGTCTCCCGTCAGGCCGTGCCGAAGGCGTCCTCGATCACCAGCGCCATCGCCTCCTCGACGGTGGCGTCGGTGTAGGCCACGCCCTGGAAGGCGGGGTAGAACCGCTCCGAGAGCGCGAGCGCGCTCAGCACCATCGATTCGATCTGCTCGGGGGTCGCCCAGGCACCGCCCGCGAGCGTCAGGCCGTAGCGAAACGCGATCACCCCCTGGTCGGGCCAGTGCGAGAACACCCCGTGCCAGAGCCGGTCGTTGATCTCGCCGACGAGGCGGACCACCTCGGCGCGGCGCTCCTCCTCGACCTCGAGCGCGAACGACGAGATCAGGCGCAGCATGTCGTCGCGCTCCGACCAGGCGAGCGACAGCGAGTGCGTGCGCCACTGGCCCTCGACCGACATGGCGATCTGGTCCTCACCCATGCGGTCGAAGTCCCAGGCCGACTGCTCGGCCAGGGTCTCGACCATGTCGATCGGGTGGAGGTCGGTGTTCTCGAACAAGCGCGCGGCTGTCGACATCGCCTGAGTGCCCCTACTGCTCCGGCGTCGGGGGCCGCGAAGCCCCGGCGACGCCAAGGGTTGCCACGGGTCGTGTGCGTTTCTTATGCGACCCATAGATATGGTGGCACGCCACCAGGGCTCCGCAAGCGAAAAGCAGTCCCGCCTTAAAATCGTCATCCGCGCGATCGCGGCGCATGCCGCAGTGGAGGTGGAATCCTCCTGCGCGGTCAAAAGGTTGTCGGCTCAGCGCTCGGCGAGCCTCGACTCCAGCTCGGCCAGACGCGCGGCGAGGGCCTCGTTCTCCTCGCGCGCCTTCTCGGCCATGGCGCGCACGACCTCGAACTCGTCCTGCGTCACCAGGTTCGATTCGCGCAGCCAGTTCTCGAAGGCGGTGCGCAGCGCGCCCTCCGCCTCGGTGCGCGCGCCCTGCGCGATGCCGGCGGCGTTGGTGACGAGCTGGCTCAGATCGTCGAAGAGCTTGCTTCGGGTCTGCATGGGAGACGTCCCTTCGGACCGTGGCGCCCGCCCGCGCGGGCCTTTGTCATGCTATGGCGATGCGTGCCGCCCGTTGCAAGGTGCGCCCCCCGCCGCGGCGCCATTGACAGCCGCCGCGGCCCCGGCCCAAGGCGCTCGCACGCGAGATCGAGCGGAGGACGACCCGGTGCTGGTGCTGCCTTTCCCGTCGATCGACCCGGCGCTGGTGTCGGTCGAGATCGCCGGCGTGACGCTCTCGCTGCGCTGGTACGCGCTCGCCTACATCGCCGGGCTGGTGCTCGGCTGGCGGATGATGGTCTGGCTGATGCGCCGCCCCGCGCTCTGGCCCGAGCGCCGCCCGCCGATGAGCCCGCAGGCGCCCGAGGACCTGCTGACCTGGATGGTGCTCGGCGTGGTGCTCGGCGGCCGGCTCGGCTTCGTCCTGTTCTACCAGCCGCTCGACTACCTCGCGCGGCCCTGGGAGATCCTGGCGCTCTGGCAGGGGGGGATGTCGTTCCACGGCGGCTTCCTCGGCGTGGTGGTCGCGCTCGCGGCCTGGTGCCGGCGCAACGGCGTGCCGCTCCTGTCGGCCGGCGACGCGGTGGCGCTGGCGACGCCCACGGGCCTCCTGTTCGGACGGCTCGCCAACTTCGTCAACGCCGAGCTGTGGGGCCGGCCAACGGACGTGCCCTGGGCGATGGTGTTCCCGACCGTGCCGCCGGCCTACTGGGTCGACGGGGTGAACGTGCCGCGCCACCCGTCGCAGCTCTACGAGGCGGCGCTCGAAGGGCTAGTGCTGTTCGCGGCGATGTGGTGGCTCGCCCTCGCGCGCGGTTGGCTAAAGCGCCCCGGCGCGCTGATCGGCGTGTTCTTCGTCGGCTACGGTCTCGCGCGCACGCTGGTCGAGAATTTCCGGCAGGGCGACGCGCAGTACGTCACCCCCGACAACCCCTGGGGCCACGCGCTGCGCTTCGGCACGGGGCCGGACGCCTGGGGGCTGACCATGGGGCAGATCCTGTCGCTGCCGATGGTCGCCGCGGGCCTCGCGTTCCTCGCTTACGCCTTTCGCGAACGCCTCGACGCCCGCGGCGCCGGCACGTGAGCGATCCCGCCGACACGCCGCTGATGCGCGAGATCCGCGCGCGTCTCGACGCGCGCGGGCCGATGTCGGTGGCCGAGTACATGGACCTCGCCCTCGCCCATCCGGTCCACGGCTACTACGCGACCCGCGATCCGCTCGGGCGGGCGGGCGACTTCACGACCGCGCCGGAGATCAGCCAGATGTTCGGCGAGATGATCGGCCTCTGGCTCGCCGAGCGCCGGAGCGCCTGCCCCGAGGGCGCGATCCTCGCCGAGGCGGGGCCGGGGCGGGGCACGCTGATGGCCGACGCCCGGCGCGCGGCGCCGTCGCTGTCGGCGCTGCCGCTGTGGCTGGTCGAGACCTCGCCGCGGCTGCGCGAGGAACAGGCGCGCCGCCTGCCGGACGCGCGCTTCGCCGACCGCCTCGCCGATCTGCCGCGAGCGCCGCTCGTGCTCGTGGCCAACGAGTTCCTCGATGCGCTGCCCGTGCGCCAGTACCTCTCTGACGAGAGCGGCTGGCACGAGGTGCTGGTCGGGCGGGGCGCGGACGGCGGCCTCGTCTTCGGCCTCTCGCCTCCGCTGGCGGCGTCGCCCGGCCACAACACGCCGGTCCCGCCGCCGAAACCTGCTCCGGGCCTCTGGGTGGAGAGGAGCGCCGCCGCCGACCTTGCGCTGGTCGAGATCGCGCGGCGCATCGGCCGCCACGGCGGCGCGGCGCTGGTCGTGGACTACGGCTACGTCGGGGCCGACCGCCCCGGCGGCCCGACCTTGCAGGCGGTGCGCGGCCACGCCCGCGCCGACCCCCTCGACGCGCCCGGCGAGGCCGATCTGACCTGGCTGCCCGACTTCGACCATCTCGCCCTGCTTGCGCGCGCCGCGGCGGCGGTGGACGCCTTCGTCCAGCCCCAGGGCGCGTTCCTCGCCGCCCTCGGCATCGGCCAGCGGGCGCAGGCGCTCGCCGCCGCGCGGCCCGACGAGGCCGAGCCCGTCGCCGACGCGCTCGAGCGACTGGTCATGGCCGACGCCATGGGCGCGCGCTTCAAGGCGCTCGCGATCGTGCCGCGCGGCGCGCCCGCGCCACCGGGCTTCGCGCCCGGCCTGCCCGTGCCGAGCCGGTCCTGAGGTCTTGCCGATGTCCGATGCTGCCCTCGCGCCCGTGCCGATCACCCATCCGCTGCTCGCCGGCCTGCCGCACGGCTTCTTTACCCGGCGGGGCGGGGTCTCGACCGGGCTCTACGACAGCCTGAACGCCGGGCCGGGCTCGGCCGACGATCTCGCCGCCGTCGCCGAGAACCGCGCGCGGGTGCAGCGTCGCCTGGGCACGCGCGACCTCCTGTCCTGCGCGCAGGTCCACTCGGCGCGCGCGGTGGTGGTCGAGGCGCCGTTCGAGGGGCGCCGCCCCGAGGCCGACGCGATGGCGACGGCGCGGCCGGGCCGCGGCCGCGGCGCGCTCTCTGCCGACTGCGCGCCCGTGCTGCTGGCCGACCGGGAGGCCGGTGTGGTCGCGGCGGCGCATGCCGGCTGGCGCGGCGCGCTGGACGGGGTCTGCGGGGGCGCGATCGACGCCATGATCCGCCTCGGCGCCGAGCGCGACCGGATCTTCGCCGTGGTCGGCCCCTGCCTCTCGCTCGCCGCCTACGAGGTCGGCCCCGAGTTCGTCGAGCGCTTCCTGGACGACGACGCCGAGAACGGGCGCTTCTTCGCGGACGGGCAGGGCGATCGGGCGATGTTCGACCTTCCGGGCTACGTCCTCGCCCGCCTGCGCGCGGCTGGCGTCGCCGAAGCGGCCTGGACCGGGCACTGCACCTACGCCGACCCCGCGCGCTTCTACAGCCACCGCCGCGCCCGTCACGCGGGCGAGGGCGATTACGGCCGCCTGGTGAGCGCGATCGCGCTGCCCGGCTGAAGCGTCCGGCCCTTGCGCCCGGACGGCCGCCGCGCTTGGCTCGACGGCGTCGCGACAGGGAGGCGGGGATGCTGCACTTCACCGACGCCGAGTTCGGGCGCCGCCTCGCCGAGACCCGCGCGGCCATGGATCGGCGCGGGCTCGACGCGATGCTCCTGTTCGCCCCCGAGAGCCAGTTCTGGCTGACCGGCTACGACACCTTCGGCTACTGCTTCTTCCAGTGCCTGGTGGTGCCGGCGAGCGGCGAGCCGGCGCTGCTGACGCGCTCGGCCGATCTCAGACAGGCGCGGCTGACCTCGACCGTGCGCGACGTGCGGATCTGGCGCGATCGCGAGGGGGCGTCGCCGGCCGGGGACCTGGCCGAGCTGATCCGCGACCTCGGCCTCGAAGGCCGCCGGCTCGGCTGGGAGACGGCGACCCAGGGGCTGACCTTCGCCAACGGCCGCGCGGTCGAGGCGGCGGTAGGCGGTCTCGCGACGCTGGTCGATGCCTCCGACCTGATGGGACGGCTGCGCCTCGTGAAGTCGGCCGAGGAGATCGCCCATGTCCGCCGGGCGGCCGCCCTTGCCGACGCCGCCTGGCACGCGGCGCTCTCCGAGACGCGGCCGGGCGCCGGGGAGGGCGCGATCCTCGCGGCGATGCAGGGCGCGGTGTTCCGCGGCGGCGGCGGCTATCCGGGCAACGCCTTCATCACCGGCTCGGGTGAGCATGCGCTGCTCTGCCGCTACCAGGAGGGCCGTCGCCGGCTCGACGCGGTCGACCAGCTCAACCTCGAATGGGCGGGGGTGCACGCGCACTACCATGCGGCCCTCTTCAAGACGGTGGTGGTGGGCCGGCCGCGCCCCGACCATGCGGGCTTGCAGGCGGCGGTCGAGGAAGCGCTGCTCGCCTGCGAGGGCGCGCTGGCACCGGGGCGGACCATGGGCGAGGTCTTCGACGCGCACGCCCGCGTGCTCGACCGCCATGGCTACGGCGATCATCGCCTCGCGGCCTGCGGCTATTCCCTCGGCCCGCGCTTCCCGCCATCGTGGATGGAGGACCAGATGTTCCACGAGGGCGCCGCCACCGAGATCGCGCCCGGCATGGTGTTCTTCCTGCACATGATCCTGATGAACTCCGACACCGGCACGGCCATGTGCCTCGGGCGCACCTCGCTCGTGGGCGAGCGCGGCGCCGAGCCGCTGTCGCGAATGCCGCTCGCCATGGTGGTGGTCTGACCTTGGCCGAGATCCCTATCCGTTGCCGCGCCGTCTCGGCCGTCGTGCTGCGCGAGACCGTCCGGGGCGCGGAGGTCCTGATGATGCGCCGCGCCGGACGGCTCGCCGGGACGTGGTGCCAGGTCGCCGGCGGGATCGAGGAGGGCGAGACCGCCTGGCAGGCGGCGCTGCGCGAGATCGGGGAGGAGACCGGGCTGGTACCGGGCGCGCTCTACTCGGCCGACTGGTGCGAACGGTTCTACGAGCCCGACGCGGACGTCGTCAGCCTGCTGCCCGTCTTCGTCGCCTACGTCGATCCGGCGTCGGACGTGCGTCTGAACGACGAGCACGACGCGCATAACTGGCTCTCGCTGGCCGAGGCGGCCGGGCGCGTGACCTTCCCGGGTCAGCGCGCGATGCTGGCCCATGTCGAGGCCGAGTTCGTCCGCCGCGCGCCCGAGCCGCGGCTGCGGATCGTCTGAGCCGTCGCCCCTTCGCTCCCTTCGCCGATCCGGGGGCGCCGGGCCGGCGCGTCCGGCCACGCGGAGAGCGGGCGCCGAGCCTCGACCCTCAGCCCAGGCAGGCGAGCTTGCGGTTGGCCGCGCGCAGGCGCGTGACCAGCGTGCGCAGGATCTCGAGCGTCGTCTCGGGGCGCTCGCGGATCAGGTCGAGCACCCGCTCGGCCGGGAAGCGCAGGCAGACCGTGGGCCCAGCCGCGACCGCCGTCGCCGAGCGCGGCCCGCGATCGACGATGCTCATCTCGCCGAACACCTCGCCCGCCCCGAGCGAGGCGACGTGCGCCATGCCGTGCCGCCCTTCGGCGCGGAGCGTGATGTCCACCTCGCCGCCGAGCACCAGGAACACGTCCAGCGCCGGATCGCCCTCGCGGAAGATCACGTCGCCCGCCGTGAACCGGACCTCCTCGGAGACCAGAGCCTCCTCGCGCCGATGGTCCATCGTCCCGCCCCCGTCGCCTCGTCGCCGGCGATCCATGACCGGTGGTTGTGGCGAGAGAGGGGCGCCCCCGGACGATTCGACGCCGCCGCGCCCCCTGGCGTCCGCGACGCGACCGCTTACCTCGCGGAGGGCCACAGCTGAACGATCGGGGGAGCCCATGGACCAGTTCGCCACCAGCCAGCCCGTGCGCCGGGTCGAGGACGAGCGCTTCCTCACGGGCCACGGCGCTTACGTCGAGGATCTCTCGCGCCCCGGTGCCGGCCGCGCCGCGTTCCTGCGCGCGGCCGTGGGCCACGGCGCGATCCGCTCGATCGACGTCGAGGCGGCGCGATCCGCGCCCGGCGTGCGCCTCGTGCTGACCGGCGCCGATCTCGACGCGGCGATCGACAACGACATCGACGCGAGCCGTCTGGAGAACCGCGACGGCAGCCTGTCGGTGCGCCCGCGCCGCCCGATCCTCGCGGTCGGGCGCGTGCGCTATGTCGGCGAGCCGGTCGCCTGCGTCGTCGCCGACACGCTCGCCGAGGCGAAGGACGCGCTGGAGCTGATCGAGGTCGACTACGACACCCTGCCGGCGGTGGTCGAGACCGACCGCGCCCTCGACCCCGGCCAGCCGCAGGTGCACGACGGGGCGCCAGCCAACCTCTGCTACGACTGGGCGCTCGGCGACGAGGCCGCGACCGACGCCGCGCTGGCCTCGGCGCACCGCACGGTGACGCTGGAACTCGTCAACAACCGCGTTGTCGCCAACCCGATGGAGACCCGCGGCGGCCTCGCCGAGTGGGACGGCGAGCGGCTGACCATGCACTACAACGGCCAGGGCGTCTGGGACATGAAGGACGCGCTCGCGGGCAAGTTCGGCCTCGACCCCGAGAAGGTGCGCGCCGTCACCCCCGACGTCGGCGGCGGCTTCGGCATGAAGGCCTTCGTCTATCCCGAGCACTACTGCATCGCGCACGCCTCGATGGTGCTCGGCCAGCCGGTCAAGTGGATCGGCGAGCGCACCGAGAGCATCATGGCCGACGCCATGGGGCGCGATCACGTCACCACCATGACCGCCGCCTTCGACGCGGACCACCGCATGACGGGGATGAAGGTCGAGGTGGTCAACAACCTCGGCGCCTACCTCTCGCCGTTCGGCGTCTTCATGGCCTCGCAGCTCGCGAGCCGCGTGCTGACCGGCGTCTACGACATCGGGCACGCCTGGTACGCGGTGAAGGGCGTGTTCACCAACACGACGCCGACCGACGCCTACCGCGGCGCCGGACGGCCGGAGGCGCAGTACCAGATCGAGCGGCTGATGGATAAGGCCGCGCGCGAGCTCGGCGTCGATCCGCTGGAGCTGCGCCGCGTCAACTTCATCATGCCGGAGCAATTCCCCTACGACACGATCGCGGGCGAGACCTACGACGTCGGCGACTTCGACCGGGTGATGCGCGCGGCGCTCGACCGCGCCGACTGGGCCGGCTTCGAGGCGCGCCGCGCCGAGAGCGAGAGCCGCGGGCGGCTGCGCGGGCGCGGGCTCTGCTACTACATCGAATCGATCCTCGGCGACCACGAGGAGACCGCCGAGATCGCCTTCGCGGACGACGGCACCGTCGAGCTGATGGTCGGCACGCAGTCGAACGGGCAGGGCCACGAGACGGTCTATCCCCAGTTCCTGGCCGAGCGCGCCGGGCTGCCGTTCGACCGCATCCGCGTCGTCCAGGGCGATTCAGACCGCATCGCCAAGGGCGGCGGTACCGGCGGCTCGCGCTCGGTGACCATGCAGGGCACCGCGATCAACGGCGCCGCCGACGACCTGATCGAGACGATGAAGCCCTTGGCCGAGGAGGAGCTGGAGGTCGCGGGCTCGGACCTCGAATGGGCGGACGGCCGCTGGCGCGTCGCCGGCACCGACAAGTCGGTCGATCTCATGAGCCTCGCCGAGAAGGCGCGGCGCGAGGGGCGCCCCGAGTTTCTCACTCAGCGCACCACCACCACGGTGCCCGGCCGCTCGTTCCCGAACGGCTGCCACATCGCCGAGGTCGAGGTCGACCCCGACACCGGCCGCGCCTCGGTGGTCGCTTACTGCGTCGTCGACGACTTCGGCCGGCTGATGAACCCGATGCTGGCCGAGGGCCAGGTCCACGGCGGCGTCGCCCAGGGCATCGGCCAGGCGCTCTCCGAGCACGTGGTCTACGACAGCGCCGGCCAGCTCCTGTCGGCCTCCTTCATGGACTACGCCATGCCGCGCGCGGCCGACGTGCCGACCATCCCGTTCTTCCACGAGGGCGTGCCCTCGACCGCCAACGCCATCGGCATGAAGGGCTGCGGCGAGGCCGGCACGGTGGGCGCCTGCGCGGCGGTGGTGAACGCCATCCTCGACGCGCTCTGGGACGAGGGCGTGCGCCGGGTCGATATGCCCGCGACGCCCCAGCGCGTCTGGTCCTGGATCGAGACGGCGCGGACGGCGGCCGAGCGAGGGTGACCCGATAGTGGGCGCGATGTGGACATTTCATGTCGCGCCGCTAATCCGCCTCAATCCCTAAGGATCATCAACGGGTCGTCGTCGGGTCGCGAGGCTCGGTTCCGACGTCTCCGTCGTCGCATCCCGAGGCTTTCCCATGTCCCGTCTTCGTACCCTCGCGGCGGTCGCAGCCGTCGCCTCCGCTTTCTGCCTGCCCGCCGCTCCGGCCCTCGCCTTCGAGACAGAGGCCAGCGTCAAGGCCAAGATCAACCTCGCCGGCCGCCAGCGGATGCTGACCCAGCGCATCGCCAAGGCGGCGTGCCTGGTCCACCGCGACGTCGCGCCCGAGGCGTCGCTCGCCATGCTGGCCGGCGCCCACGCCGCCTTCACCGGCACGCAGCAGGCGCTGCGCTTCGGCGACCCGGAGCGCAACCTGCGCCCCGAGGGCTCGCGCCAGATCGTCCACTTCCTCGACGAGGTGAACGAGGCCTGGACGCCGTTCGGCCTCGCGGTGAAGGCCTCGCTCGACGAGGGAGCGGTGACCGAGGCGCGGCTGCGCACGATCGTGGAACACGACATGGAGGTGCTGCGCCGCATGGACCGCGCCGTTCGGCGCATGAGCCGGACGCACGGCGCGGCGATGGCGATGCGCGCGAACGCGAAGGCGATCGACTGGGCCGGCGCGCAGCGGATGCTCACGCAGCGCATGGCCAAGGACTACTGCCTGATCGCCGCCGAGATCGAGCCGGCGGCCTCGCGCTTCGACCTCGTCCAGAGCGTCGCCCTGTTCGAGACCCGCCTCGCCGCGCGGATCGCGGGCGACGACGCGGCGGGGGTGGCGCCGCCGAGCCCGGAGGCGCTCGCGCACCTGCGCGCGGTGGAGACGGGCTGGGCGACGCTCGCGCCGCGGCTGCGGGCGGCCGGCGCGGGGGCGACACCGTCGGAGGACGACCTCGCCACCGTCGTCGAGGCGCTCGACGCCCTCCTCGTCGAGGCGCACGCCGCGGTCGCCGCGATGGAGGGCGCTTCGGCGGAAACGCACTGAGGCCGGCCGGGGCGCGCGAGCCGATCGGACCGGGCCGGCCGCGCGCTCCGCGCCCTCGCGCGCGCAAGCGGTGCCCGGTCGGCCCGACGGCGTCGGCCCTCGTCCGGGACACATTCTCGCCGGGAAACTAATAATAACCCGAACTCGAACGAGACGGTTCGAGGGAATGAAGAATGTATTCTGGGATGCCTGACCGGCGCAGCCTGCTCGCGGGCCTCGCCTGCGCGGCGGCCGTGCCCGCCCTCGCGGCGACGGCCGCGAACGAGGCAGCCGTCGTCGCCGGGCGCAAGATCCGGCTGATCGAGCGCGAGCGCATGCTCGTCGAGGGCATCGTCGCGCACGCCTGCCTCGCGCTCGTCGGGATGGACCGCGCGGCGCGGTTCGCGCGCATCGGCGACGACGTCGCTCGGATCGACGCCGCCTTCGCCGGCCTCGTGCACGGCGATCCGAAGATGGGGCTGATGCGCGAGACCAGCGGCCAGGTCCGCGATGCGCTGCGCCAAGCCAGCACCATGTGGCTGCGCTTCCGCGATCGCGCCGATGCCGTGGTCGAGAGCGGCGGCGCCGACCGGGCCGCGGTCGAGGCGCTGGCCGGCGCCGACGAGCCGCTGCTCGAGGCGCTCGGGGAGACGGTCACGACCATCGAGCGCGTCTACGCGGATGGCGAGGTGCCGCTGCACCTGCTCATCGCGACCAAGCTCGCCGCGCGACAGGAACTCCTCGCGGAGCGTCTCGCCAAGCACGCCTGCATGATCGCCGCCGGCATCGACGTCGAGCGCAGCCGCGCGCTCGTCGCCGAGGAGATCGCGGTGTTCGACAATCGCCTCGCGGCGCTGGCGAACGGCTTCCCGATGCTCGGCATCAGGGCGCCCGCCAACCCGGTGCTCGTCGCGCAGTGGCAGGCGGTCGCCGAGAGCTGGGGCGCGCTCAGGCCCGGGATCGAGGCGATCGCCACGGGCGCCGCGCCCACGCCGCAGGCGACGGCCGCGCTCGTCGACCGGATGGACCCGTTCGTCGCCCTGCTCGACGAGGCGGTCGTGCTCTACGAGCGGGAGCGCTGACGCATGCGTCCGCCGCCACCGGCGGCGGACGATCTTCGGCCGCAATAGCCGCTTAGCGTCGGGGCTCCGGGCGGGGCGCGAGGGGACGCGGCGCCGCCCGTCGTCCGTTCGCCGGTGGGGGAAGCCCGTGATCGATCGCCGTTCGGTTCTGCTCGGCCTGAGCGCCGGCGCGCTCGTCGTGCGCGATCCGCCCGCCCTGGCCCGGGTCCCCGACCCGGCTCTGGCGGCCAGGCGCAGGATCGACGTCGCGTGCCGCCAGCGCATGCTGACCCAGCGCATGGCCAAGTCGCTCCTGCTCGCCCATCTCGGCGTCGAGCGCGAGCGCCATCTCGAGCAGGCGCGGGCCGCGCACGCGCTGTTCGCGCGGGGCCTCGATGACCTCTGTCACGGCGGCCCGTCGACCGGGCCCGCACGCGAGGGCTCGGTGGACGCGAGCTTCGGCCGGGTGCGGACGCTCCGGCTCGACTACGGCGACGCGGTCGAGGCGGGGATCGTCTCGGAGGCACGCGACCGCGCGGCGCTCGACCGGGTGGTCGCGCTCGACCCCGGCATCCTCGATGAGACGAACGCGGCCGTCGGACTGGTCGAGCGCGCCTGCGGCGGGGCCGCGATCCCGCACCATCTGGCGATCGCCCTCAACATCGCCGGGCGCCAGCGCATGTTCGGCCAGAAGATGTCGAAGGAATGCGCGATGATCGCGGCCGGCTACGCGCCCGCGCCCACGCGCGCCGCGCTCTCGACCACCGCGGGGCTGTTCGGGGCCTCGCTCGACGCGCTCCGCGGCGGGCTCGCCGCGGTCGGCCTCCGCGCGCCGAGGACGGCGGCGCTGCGCGGGCGCCTCGCCCTGGTCGCCGACGCTTGGGGCGCGATGCGCCCCGTGCTAGACTCGGTCGCGGGTGGGGCGGCGGTGACGCGCCCGACCTTGGAGACCGTCGCCGCCCTCGACGATCTCGTGCTGCACACGACGGAGGAGGCGGTGTCCCTCTACGAGGACGAGGGCTGAGGCGGGTCGGCCGCGCGGTCCGGGCGCACGGCGTGCCGCCGTGCGGCGGACTCCTCCCGTCGCCTCGTCGTGCCTTTCGATGCGTGGCGCGCCCCCGCGGCGGGGGACGGCGCCGGATGGTCTGGTCTTCGTCTCTGTAGTCGTCACGGGAAACGCTCATGACCGTTGCCTGCCGGGCGTCGATGTTTCACCATACGAATTAGACGAAATCGCGCCGTCTCCTTTCCCTCCCGCGACGGAACGGTGTTCGACGTCGATGGTATCAATCCCTTGAATTCTCTCGGCCATCTTCGGCCGCGACCTCGTCCGCCGCGGACGCGGCAGCGCGGATCGTGACGTCTTCGTGACCGCGGCCGCGACACGGGCCGGACATCCGGTGACGCGAGGTCGCTTCCCGTACGGGCAGGCGGCCCCCGAGGACCACGGCCGCCATGGCTCGTCGTCGACCCGCTCGTCTCCGCGCTCCATGCCCGTTCCGACGGCCGCCGCCCCTTGCCTCGGCCCCGCGAGCCTCGCACGCGCCGAAGGCGGCGACGCTCGCATACGCGACGAGGCGTCGGGCCTCAGAGCCGGTCGCGCAGGCCGTACCAGGTCATCGCCAGCGCCAGCGCCGGGGCGCGGAACCAGTCGCCGCCCGGAAAGGGCGGCGTCGGCAGGCGGGTCATGAGATCGAAGCGGGCGTCCTCGCCGAGGATCGCCGCGGCGGCGAGCTTGCCGCCCATGGTCGCCATGTGCAGCCCCGCGCCCGACCAGCCCGAGATCGCGAGCGTGCCACCGTCGAGGCGCTGGAAGGCCGGGAAGCGCGTCGCGGTGATCGCGAGCGTGCCGCCCCAGGCGTGGGTGACGCGCAGATCGGCGAGGTCGGGGAACACCGCCAGCATCTTGCCCCGCACGAGCCCCGCGATATCGCGCGGGAAGCGCGCGCCGTAGCTCTCGCCACCGCCCCAGAGCACCCGGCGGTCGGGCGTCAGGCGGTAGTAGTCGAGCACGAACTTGGTGTCGGAGACGCAGAGGTCGTCGCGGATCAGCCGCTCCGCCCGCGCGGCGTCCATCGGCTCGGTCGCGATCAGGAAGTTGTTGATCGGCATCGAGCGGCGCGCGACCTCGGGCACCAGCCCGTCGAGGTAGCCGTTCGCCGCGACCACCACGCGCTCGCAGACGACCGCCCCCGTCCCGGTCTCGACCCGGCCGGGGGCGACGCGCACCACGCGGCTCCGCTCGCGCAGGCGCACGCCGAGGTCGAGGGCGACCTGCGCGAGGCCGAGCGCGAAGCGCAACGGGTGCAGGTGCCCGCCCTCGTGCCAGAGCGCGCCGCCGTGGTAGCGCGTCGTCGCCAGCCGCTCGGCCACCGCGGCGGCGTCGACCGGCTCGATGCCGTGGTAGTCGTAGGCGCGCGCCATGTGCTCGGCGTGCTCGGCGATCTCGCGGGCGTGGGCGGGCTTCCAGGCGACCTCAAGCGCGCCGTCCGAGAGCTGGGCGTCGATCGAGAAGCGGTCGACCAGGCCGCGCACGAGCTTGGTCGCCTCGAGCCCCAGCGCCCACACCTTCCGCGCGTCGTCGGGGCCGACCAGGCGCTCGTAGGCGCGCACGTCCTCGCGCGGGCCGACGCCGAGCTGACCGCCGTTGCGCCCCGAGGCACCCCAGCCGACGCGGTTGGCGTCGAGCACCACCACGTCGAGCCCGGCCTCGGCCAAGTGGATCGCCGCCGAGAGCCCGGCGTAGCCCGCGCCCACCACGCAGACGTCCGCCCGCGTCTCGCCCTTCAGCGAGGCGTGCTCGGGGATCGGCCCCGCGGTGTCCACGTACCACGAGGCCGGGTGTTCGCCCGTGCGGTCGTTGGCGGTCAGGTAGCGTCCGGCCAAGCGGGTCTCAGCCGAGGTCGGGTTCGGTCGGCTTGAAGTTCGGCAGGCCCTGCGCCGCCTCCCACCAGGCGCGCACGCCGGGAATCGCGAACAGCCGCTCGTGCTCGGTCTCGGGCGTCAGCGAGACGTAGAACAGGATGGGCGCCAACAGGTAGTCGGCGAGCGAGGCGCGCTCGCCCGCGATCCAGGTCCGCTCGCCCTTCCAGCCCATCACCAGCGACAGGAGCGTCTCGCCCTGCTTCATCGCCTCGGCGTAGGCGGCGTCATCGCGCCCGCCGAGGAAGTCGGGGAACAGGTGGTAGCCCGCCACTCCGATCAGCGCCGGGTAGCCGTAGGCGTCGATCACGCCGTAGGCCATGTTCATGGTCGCGCGATCCTTGACGTCGTCTGGGACCAGCGACGGCTCGGGATGGCACGCTTCCAAGTAGCGGCAGATCGCGTCGGTCTCCAGGAGCCGCATCCCGTCGATGTCGAGCACCGGCACCTTGCCGAAGGGATGGCGCGACAGGTGCGGCTCGCGCTTCGGCTCGCCTTCGAGCACGTTCACCGGCACCTGGTCGTAGTCCACGCCCTTGTCGGCGAGCACCATGCGCACGGTGCGCACGTAGGTCGAGCCATTGAAGCCGTAGAGCACGGGCTTGTCGGCCATGGGGGGCTCCTGTCGTTGCGGGTCCGGCGCGGGAGGTAAGGCGCGGGTAGGCGGGAGCCACCGGGCGGGGACGGTGCAGGGCGGGGCTCCCCCGGTTGCGCGGGGGTCGAACCTCCGCCTCGGTGGCGGCGAACCCCGCCCTACGCGGCTTCCCGCGCCATCGCCCCCGCCAGATCGTCGAACGTCTTCCACGCGCGCTCGACCAGCAGGTCGCACTCCTCGCGGGAGATCACGAGTGGCGGCGCGATGATCATCGTGTCGCCGACCGCGCGCATCACGAGGCCGTTGGCGACGGCGAGGTCGCGACAGCGCGTGCCCGCGTCGAGGTGCGCGGGGAAGCGCGCCATGGTCTCGCGCGAGGCGACGATCTCGGCCGCGCCGATCAGACCGGTCATGCGGGTCTCGCCGATCAGCGGATGCTCGCCGAGCCGCGCCCAGGCGGCTTGCAGATAGGGGCCGATGTCGTCGCGGACCCGCTCGACCAGCCCTTCGCGCCGGATGATCGCGAGGCTCGCGAGCCCGGCGGCGCAGGCGGCCGGATGGCCCGAGTAGGTGAAGCCGTGGAAGAACTCGCCGGTCTTCGCCAGGATCGGCTCGGCGACGTGCTCGCCGATCGCGACGCCGCCCATCGGCTGGTAGCCCGAGGTCATCGCCTTGGCCATGGTGATCATGTCGGGGCGGAACCCGTAGCGCTCGCATCCCCACCAGTGGCCGGTGCGCCCGAAGCCGCAGATCACCTCGTCGGCGATCATCAGGATGCCGTGTTTCCGACAGATGCGCTCGATCTCGGGCCAGTAGCTCTCGGGCGGGATCACCACGCCGCCCGCGCCCTGGATCGGCTCGCCGATGAAGGCGGCGATGGTCTCGGGCCCCTCGCGCTCGATCAAAGCCTCCAGCTCGCGCGCGCGGGCGAGGCCGAAGTCCTCCGGCGTCATCCCCGTCCCGCGCCCCTCGCCGAACCAGTAGGGCTGAGGGATGTGGACGATGTCGTGGCGCGAGAGCCCGGTTTGCTCGTGCATCGGCGCCATGCCGCCGCGCGAGGCGCCGAGCACGGTCGAGCCGTGATAGGCGTTGCGCCGCGCGACGACCTTGCGCCGCCGCGGCTCGCCGCCCGCGTCCCAGTAGACGCGCGCGAAGCGGAAGGCGGTGTCGTTCGCCTCGCTCCCCGAGTTGGTGAAGAAGATCCGGTCGAGACCCGGCGGCGTCACGTCCGACAGGGCTTCGGCGAAGGCGGTCGCCGCGGGGTGCGTGCACTGGAAGAAGGTGTTGTAGAAGGGCAGGCGGCGCATCTGCTCGGCGACCGCGTCGACGATCTCGTCGCGGCCGTAGCCGACGGCGACGCACCAGAGCCCGGCCATGCCGTCGAGCAGGCGGTGACCGCCGGTCTCGGTCAGCCAGCAGCCCTCGGCGCTCTCGATCACGCGGGTGCCCTTGGCGGCGAGCGCCGCGGTGTCGGTGAAGGGGTGCCAGTGGTGCGCGGCGTCGCGCGCCTGCCAGTCGGCGATGGTGGTCATGGATGTCTCCTGCGTCCGCCCCGGTCTCCGCCCGGCCCGCGTAGGCTGTCAAGCGAGCGCTGCGGCGGGCAGTGCCCGAGTTCGAGATCCGGGCCGGATTGAAGTCGTTTGCTCTCGAAATCCCGAGCGGCGGAGATTTTCGAGCCGAGGCACTGCCGGCGACCGGGCGAACTCGCCGCCCCCGAGCCGCCTGGTGACGAGCGCCATGCCGGAGCCGTCCCAGACGAGGGTCTTCATGCGATCGGTCACTCGGTGCGGAAGACCAGCACGCCCCCCGAGAACGGGTCGAGGCGCAGTCCCTCGGCAGCCAGCGCGGCGAAGCTGTCGACGCCCCTGCGGAAGTCGACCGGGCGCGTGGCGACGAACACCTCAGCGGCCCGCCCGGCAGGATCACGGTACCGCCGCAGGGCGGCTACGAGCGCTGCGACATGAGCGGGCGGCACGTCGGGCCCGATCCGCAGGCGCAGATCGCCGCACTCGGCGATCACCTCTCCGCCTCCCACGATGGCGGCGTTGGTCTTCGCCTCAGGTGCGCTCATGAGGCACGACCGGCGCCGGCGTCGTCACGCCCTTGGCGAACATCGGCGCAGCCTTCGCCAGCAGCATCGGCTCGCCGCGTCTGGCTTGGCAGCGCCAAGTTTAGAGCTGCTAGAGATGCAGCCCGTACCGGCGCGCGACGTCGGCGGTGCGGACCTCCGGCGCGAAGGTCTCGGCGACGAGGGCGGCCTTCTCCGCCTCCAAGCGGCCGCCGGCGCCCGGGACCGTTGCGCCCCTCGTAGCGCCGCGGCGTCTGCGCCCTCGTCGCTGAGGCGGCCATGCAGCGATCTCCCGAAAGGACCGCCAACCCTCGCCGATCGTCGCATCCGCAGGAACGTGGGATCGAGACCTCGCTCACGCAGGGCCATGAGCTCCAGCGCGAGGGCGGGGCTGTCGGCGCGGATGCCCGGTTCGGCGTGGCTCGTGAGGATCAGGCGACGAACGTCCGGTCTTCCGACGGCGCTTTCCCCTCGCCGTGGCGCCGGCGGAGGGCCCGATCCGAGCCCTGCCTTCGACCGCTCCCCCCGGCTCGGGATCAGGACCGTTCGGCGTTCGAACGCGGATATCGACTTACGCCGCCGTTGACCCAGTGTTAGAACATAAAGGGAACAAGCCACGAGGCCGCCGATGCTCGACGCGCAATTGCAGGCCCTCGGCGTCCGCCGCGCCGACGCGCGCGAGCGAATGGCGCCGGCGACCCGGCCCGGCCTCGCGGCTCTCGCCGGGGCCTCCGTGCACGAGGCGACCGGCCCCGGGCGGGTGGCTTTCGCCGCCGCCGTCGCCGGCGAAGGAGACGGCGCGGTGTTCTGGATCCTCGACCGCCGGCGGCGCGAGGCGCTCCATCCCGTCGGCCTCGCGCGCTTCATGGACCCCGCCCGCCTCGTGCTGGTCCGCCCGCTCGGCCTCGCCCCCGCTCTGCAGTCGGCCGAGGAGGCGCTGCGCTCGGGCGCGGTGCCCCTCGTGGTCGTCGATCTCGACCGCGGCCCCGCCCTGACCGGGAGCCGGCGGCTGCAGCTCGCCGCGCGGGCGGGCGGCGGGCGGGGCCTCTGCCTCGTGCCGGAGGGACGGCTGATCGCCAACGCGGCCGAGACGCGCTGGCACTGCGCGCCGGTCACGATGCGACCGGACGGGAGCAGCGTGCACCACTGGGAGCGGCTGAAGGACCGCCGCGGCCCGCTCGGTGTCTGGCAGGTCGTGCTGGCTCCCCCGGGCGCGCGGACGGGCGGTGCCTGCCGGCCCCCCGCGCCGCCGTGGAGCGAAGGTCCCGCCGACCGCGTGGCCGTCCCGGAGGAACCCGACCTCCGGCAGGAGGGGAGCGACGCCGCGGCGGACGGCGGCGGCTGGACGCCGATCGTCTCGGCCGAGCGCGTCTCCGGCCCGGTCCCGTGAGGCCGGCGAAGGGGTGACGGGGGCGATGGCGCGCCGGGTGATCGTCGCGGCCCTGCCCTGCCTCGCGGCCGAGCAGGCGCTGCGCCGCGAGGGGCGCTCGGGCCACGAGGCCCCCTTCGCGCTGGTCGCGCGGGCGGGCGGCGCGCTGCGGCTCGTCTCGGTGAATGCCCCGGCCGCGCGCGCGGGGCTGGCGCCGGGGCTCGCCCTCGCCGACGCGCGCGCCAGGGCGCCCTGCCTCGCGACCCGCCGGGCCGAGCCGGCGCGCTTCGACGCCGGGCGCGGCGCGCTGGAGCTCTGGGCGGGGCGGTTCTCGCCGACCGTCGGGCGCGACCGCGGTGCGGACGAGGCGGCCCACGCCGCCGGCTTCGGGGCGGCGCTGGTGATCGACGCGACCGGCTGCGCCCACCTCTGGGGCGGCGAGGCGGGGATGCTGGACGCGCTGCTCGCCGGGCTCGACCGCCTCGGGCTGACGGCAGGCGCGGCGATCGCCGACGGGTGCGCCGCCGCCTGGGCGCTCGCGCACTACGGCCGCGCGCCGTCGCGCTGCCGCCCTTGCGCGCCGTCGCGCAACGCTCCCCACGCGCTCGCGGGTCACGGCGACGGCCGGGCGCTGCTCTCGCCGCCAGGCCGGGCGCGCGACGCGCTCGCGGCGCTGCCGGTCGCGGCGCTGCGGCTCGATGCGGGCGAGGTCGCGGCACTCGCCTCCGTCGGCCTGTGCCGGATCGGCGAACTGTCGGCGATGCCGCGCGCGCAGATCGCCCGGCGCTTCGGCGTAGAGGTCGTGCGTCGCCTCGACCGCGCCCTCGGCGTCGAGCCCGAGCCGGTCGCCCCCCGGCGCCCGCTGCCGCGCTTCGCCGTGCGGCTGACGCTGCCCGAGCCGATCGGACGCACGGACGACGTCATGGCCGGGCTCGCGCGGCTGACGGCGCGGCTCTGCGACCGGCTCGACGCGGCCGGAGCAGGCGCGCGCGCGGTGCGTCTGGTCGCAGGGCGCGTGGATGGCGAGGCGGTCTCGGCCGAGGTGCGTCTCGCCCGCCCGACGCGCGGCGCGGCGCGGCTGACCGCGCTGTTCGCACCGAGGGTCGAGACGATGGAGGCGGGCTTCGGCATCGACGCGCTGCGGCTAGAGGCGATCGAGACCGAGCCGCGCGTCCCCGTCCAGACGGGTATCGTCGTCAGCGGGGCGGGCCAGGGCGCGCTCGACGACCCGCACCGGCGCGAGACCGCGTTCGCCGATCTGATCGACCGCCTCGCGGGCCGGCTCGGCGCCGCGCACCTCCAGCGCCTCGTTCCGGCCGGCGGCCATTGCCCGGCGGGCGAGTTCCGCCTGATACCGATCGGGGAGGCCGGGCAGGAGGCGGCGGACTGGCCCGCCGCGCTCGCGGGCCGCCCGGCGCTGCGCCCGCTCGTGCTGATCGCGCCCGAACCGGTAGCGGTCCTCGACCCGCCCCTGGCGGGACACGCGGGCGCGACGCGCCATCCCCCGCCCGCCCGCTTCCGCTGGCGCCGGCGCGCGCACCGCACGGTGGCGGTCGCGGGGCCCGAGCGGATCGCGCCGGCGTGGTGGCGGCCCGATCCGGCCTGGGCCGAGGGGCCGCGCGACTACTGGCGGGTGACGACGGAGGCGGGGCTCGGGCTCTGGCTCTACCGCACCCCGGCGGCCGAACGGCCGGGATGGTGGTGCCACGGCCTGTTCGCCTAAGCGCTCACTGAAAGTCGCGCGAGGGAAACGGCCCGCGTCCCTCCTCCCGTCGGCGACGCGCGTACGGGGCGGCATCGACGGGAGGGTGTTCCTCGTCCGCTCGTGGCGAAGACGGCGAGCCGTCGAGACGGCCTCCGGAGGTCCCCGCTTGCGGCAGGAGCCGATCGAGCAGGTCCGAGCGGTCCTCGATCCGCGCGGCGATCAGGTGCGTCACCGCCCCTTCTCGCTGGAGCCGGCCCGTCACCACGAGCAGCCGCCCGGCGATCACGGCGCGGCGAAAGCGCTCGTAGACCCCCTTCCAGACCACGACGCTGGCGGTGGCGGTCTCGTCCTCCAGCGTCAGGAACGTGACGCCCGAGGCGGTGCCGGGGCGCTGTCGGGTAAGCACGAGGCCGGCGAGGCGGACGCGGGCGCCATGCGCGTGGTCGGCGAGGTCGGCGCAGGTCGAGACCGGCCGGCGTCGCCTTTCGCCCGACCCCGTGGCGTCGGCGTCGAGCGTGCCGCGCAGGAGCGCGAGCGGATGGGCGCGGAGCGAGAGCTGCGTGGCGCGGTAGTCCGCGACCACCGCCTCGCCCGGCGTCTCGGCGGGCAGGGCGCTCGGCGCCTCCGCGATCCCCTCTCCCGCGGCGAACAGCGGCACGGGGGGCGCTCCCGAGATCGCGCGCGCGGCCCAGAGCGCGGCGCGGCGGTCGGGGCCGGCGGCCGAGCCGTCGGTCCCGGCGGCCGCGAAGGCGTCGGCGCGGGCGAGCGCCTCGACGCCGCGCCGCCCGACGCCGGCGCGGCGCCAGAGGCTGTCGACGTCCGGATAGCCGTTGGCGCGCGCGGCGGCGATCCAGCGCCCGTCCTCCTCGCGCAAGCCCTTCACCATCCTGAGCCCGAGGCGGACGGCGAGCCCGCCCGTGCTGGCCGTGTCGGCCTCCAGCGTGCAGTCCCAGTCGCCGTGGTTCACCGAGACCGGGCGCACCGCGACGCCGTGCTCGCGCGCGTCGCGCACGATCTGGGCGGGGGCGTAGAAGCCCATGGGCTGGCTGTTCAGGAGCGCCGCGCAGAACGCCGCCGGGTGGCGGCGCTTGAGCCAGGCCGAGGCGTAGACGAGCAGCGCGAAGGAGGCGGCGTGGCTCTCGGGGAAGCCGTACTCGCCGAAGCCCTCGATCTGGGCGAAGCAGCGCTCGGCGAAGGCGCGCTCGTAGCCGTTGGCGAGGCAGCCCGAGACGAAGCGCTCGCGGTAGGTGTGGATCGTGCCCGTGCGGCGGAAGGTGGCGAGCGCGCGCCTGAGTCCGTCGGCCTCGTCGGCCGAGAAGCCGGCGGCGACCACGGCGATCCGCATGCACTGCTCCTGGAACAGCGGCACGCCGAGGGTCTTCGACAGCACGTCCTCGAGATCGCCCGAGGGGTAGGACACCGCCTCCTCGCCCGAGCGCCGGCGCAGGTAGGGATGCACCATGTCGCCCTGGATCGGCCCCGGCCGCACGATCGCGACCTCGATCACGAGGTCGTAGAACGAGCGCGGGCGCATCCGCGGCAGGAAGGCCATCTGCGCGCGGCTCTCGACCTGGAAGACGCCCAGGGAATCGGCGGCGCAGAGCATGTCGTAGACCGCCCCGTCCTCGGGCGGGAGCGTCGCGAGGGTGTAGGCCGCGCCAGTGTGGTCGTGGATCAGGTCGAGCGCCTTGCGCACACAGGTCAGCATGCCGAGCGCGAGCACGTCGACCTTGAGGAGGCCGAGCGCGTCGATGTCGTCCTTGTCCCACTCGATCACGGTGCGATCGGCCATCGCCGCGTTCTCGATCGGGCACAGCTCGTCGAGTCGGCCCTGGGTGATCACGAAGCCGCCGACGTGCTGGGAGAGATGGCGCGGGAAGCCGATGATCTCCTCGGTCAGCGCGAGCGTCAGCCGCAGCCGGTCGTCGGCCGGGTCGAGGCCGATCTCGCGCAGCCGCTCGTCACAAAGCGCCTCGCGCGACCAGTGCCAGACCTGTCCCGCGAGCGCGGACGTCACGTCCTCCGAGAGCCCCATGGCGCGGCCGACCTCGCGGATCGCGGCGCGGCTTCGGAAGTGGATCACGGTGGCGCAGAGCCCGGCGCGCTCGCGGCCGTAGCGGGCGTAGATCCACTGGATCACCTCCTCGCGCCGCTCGTGCTCGAAGTCGACGTCGATGTCCGGCGGCTCGCCGCGCGCCTCGGAGACGAAGCGCTCGAACACCATGGTGATGCGCTCGGGCGCGATCTCGGTGATGCCGAGCGCATAGCAGGTGGCCGAGTTGGCCGCCGAGCCGCGGCCCTGCACGAGGATGCCCCGGCTCCGGGCGAAGGCGACGATGTCGTGGACGGTGAGGAAGTAGGGGGCGAAGCCGAGATGGCCGATCAGGTCCAGCTCGCGCGCGACCAAGTCGCGGGCGTGGTCCGGCACCCCGTCCGGGTAGCGCCACGCCAGCCCCTCGCGGGCGAGGCGTTCGAGCCGGGGCTGCGGCGCCTCCCCGTCCACCACCTCGTCGGGGTACCGGTAGGCCAGATCGTCGAGCGAGAAGGCGCAGGCGTCCGCGATCGCCGTCGCCTCGGCCAGCGCGTCCTCGTGGCCGGCGAACAGCCGCGCCATCTCCTCGGGTCCGCGCAGCCGCCGCTCGGCGTTCGGCAGGGCGCGCCGGCCGAGGGTGTCGACGGTGCAGCGCTCGCGGAGGCAGGTGAGCACGTCCGCGAGCCGCCGGCGCGATCCGCGGTGCATGATCGGATCGGCGGTGGCGGCTACGGGCAGTCCGAGCGCCTGCGCCTCGGCGCGGCGGGTGTCGAAGCGCTCGGCGTCGCGGCCGTCGTAGGCGGGGGCCATCGCGAGAGCAGCGCGCCCGAACGCACGGGCGATGCGGGCGGCGTCGGCATGGGCCTTCCCGCGCAGACCCGGCCCGTCGGGAGGGGGAACGACCGCCGGCAGGGGGTCGGGCAGGGCGATCAGGCCGACGAGTCCCGACCCGAAGGCGTCGAGATCGCCGAGCGAGAGCCGGCACGTCCCCTTCGCCGCCCGCCGCTTGCCATGGGTCAGCAGCCGCGACAGCGCGGCGTAGCCCGCCCGGTCGGGCGCGAGCGCCACCACCTCGACCGCGCTGTCCACGAAGGTCAGGCGGCTGCCGACGACCAGTCGCGGGATCGAGCGATAGGCGTCCGGCGCCGCCTCCGCCCCCTCCGGCAGCGGCTCGGCCAGCCGCGAGGACGGGTCCACCCGGACTAGCCCCCGGACGCGTCGCGCGTGCGCCACCACGTCCGCGCCGGTGACGCCCGGCGCCCGCCGTGCGGGCGTCTCCGTCGCGATCGCCTTCAGCCGGCCGTGCGCGCGCACGACGCCCGCGAGGCTGTTGCGGTCGGTGATCGCCACCGCGTCGAGGCCGAGCAGGGCCGCGCGCTCGACCATCTCCTCGGGGTGCGAGGCGCCGGTCAGGAAGGTGAAGTTGGTGGTGGCGGAAAGCTCGACGATACGCATGGCCCCGTTTTGTTCCATTAAGGCGCCGAGGCCAAGCGGCGTCGTGGGGCTCCTTGCGCGGTTCCCGAACCTTTTCCCCGGCGCTCGCTCCGACCCCGCCCTCCGACGCTCGCGATGCGGTGTCGAAGGGCGGGGGATCGGGCGCGCGGTCCCACGAAGCCGCACCCGGTCCTGCGGCGTAGGATTCCGGGTGCGGAAACCGTCCGAGATCGCCTATATCCGCTCGAAGTCTGCGGAAGGGCCTCGATGGCGACGTCAACGAAATCAACGATTTGCGACCTCGCGACGGCGCGGCGCCTCTCGGTCGCGCCGATGATGGACTGGACCGACCGCCACTGCCGGGTCTTCCACCGCCGTTTCTCGCGCGGGGCGCTGCTCTACACCGAGATGGTCAACGCCGCGGGCCTCGTGCGCGGCGGCGCGGACTGGCTTCTGGACCACGACGCGGCCGAGCATCCGCTGGCGCTCCAGCTCGGGGGCTCCGACCCCGACACCCTGGCGCGCGCCGTCGCCATGGCGTGCCCGCGCGGGTTCGCCGAGGTGAACCTCAACGTCGGCTGCCCGTCGGACCGCGTGCAGTCGGGCCGCTTCGGCGCCTGCCTGATGCGCGAGCCGGGCCTCGTCGCCGAGTGCCTCGCCGCCATGCGCGCGGCCGCCGGGCCGGAAGGACCGGAGATCACCGCCAAGTGCCGCCTCGGCGTCGACGAGCAGGTGCCCGAGACGACGCTGCCGCGTTTCCTCGACGCCGTCGCGGGGGCGGGGGTGCGCCACGTGATCGTGCACGCGCGCAAGGCCTGGCTCGACGGGCTCAGCCCCAAGGAGAACCGCACGGTGCCCCCGCTCGATCACGATCTGGTCCACCGTCTCGCCGCCGAGCGCGACGACCTCGCGATCGCGATCAACGGCGGCATCCAGAGCCTCGACGAGGCCCGCGCCCATCTCGCGCGCGGCGCGGTGGCCGGCGTCATGGTCGGGCGCGCGGCCTACCACGACCCGGCCGGCGTGCTCGGCGCGGCCGACGCGGTCCTGTTCGACGAGGCGACGGCCCCGGTCGCGCCGGAGGCCGCGGTGCTGGCGATGGCGCCCTACATCGACGCCCATCTCGCGGCCGGGGGCCGGCTGAACGCGGTGACG
The DNA here is from genome assembly GCA_050330995.1 of Paracoccaceae bacterium. Lineage (GTDB taxonomy): Bacteria > Pseudomonadota > Alphaproteobacteria > Rhodobacterales > Rhodobacteraceae > Thermohalobaculum. Next base: position 10,209 of record JBHJHI010000047.1, on the reverse strand, counting down.
CGCCACATGCTCGGCGCCTTCGCCGGGCGGCCGGGCGCGCGGGCGTGGCGGCGCGATCTCTCCGAGGCGCAGACCCGTCCCGGCGCGGGCTTCGAGGCGGTGCGCCGCGCGCTCGCCCACGTCGCGCCCGAGGCGGCGCTGGCGGCGTGAACGCGACCCCCGGTGGCGCCCCCGGCAGCCCCGAGACGCGCGCCTTCTTCCGCGACGGCTTCGTGGTGCTCGACCGCGATCCGAGGCTCGAAGCCTGGGTCGAGGCCGTGCGCCCGCTCGCGCGTCGTCTCGCCGAGGCGGCGCGGACGAGCGGCGCGGGGGTGCGCTGCGGGAGCACCTGGTTCGCGGGCGTCGACGCACTCGGCAACGACGCCGCGGGCGCTGTCGCGACCGAGGGCGTGCCCCCGCTCGACGCCCGGGCGCTCGACCTCGCACGGGCGCTCGCGGGCGTGCCGGTCGGCGCGCTCGACATCGGCCAGCTCTCGGTGGTCTGGCCGGGCTACCCGGCCGCGCCCGACGGGAACGAGAGCGAGGCGGCGTTTCGCTACCGCGTGAAGCGCGACGCGGCGCATGTCGACGGCGTTCAGCGCGACGCCGCGCGGCGGCGGACGCTCTCGGAGGCGCACGCCTTCCTGCTCGGCATTCCCCTGGAGACGATGCCCCCCGAGGCCGCGCCCTTCGTGGTCTGGCGCGGCTCGCACGAGGTGATGCGCCGCGCGCTCGCCCGGCGCCTCGCCGGCGTCGCCGTGGCCGGCTGGCCGCGCGAGGACGTGACCGAGGCCTACCAAGCCGCGCGACGCACGGCGTTCGAGACCTGCGAGCGGGTGACGATCGCCGCCTCGCCCGGCGCGGCCTACGTGGTGCATCGCCTCGCGCTGCACGGCGTCGCCCCGTGGCCGTCCACGGACGCCCTGACCGCGCGGCCCCGCGCGGTGGTCTACTTCCGGCCCGAGCCCGACGGGGCGCGCGATCTGGCGCGCTGGCTCGGCGCGCCATAGCGGCCCGGGATCGCGGTGCGACGGAGCGGAACGTCCGTCCGCCCTACGAATTGACCCCGCGCACGTCAAAAGAAACCGATGTCTTCGAAGGTCGATCTTCGAAGCGCCACACGCGCGTCCTGTCGAACGACAGCATAGAACGCGCCGGACCCGAAGGAGTTTCATAAATGCGCACGCACGTCATTCGCCGCGGCCTGCTCGTGACCGTCGCCGCCTTCGCGCTCGGCACGGCGCCGGGGCTGGCGCAGGACGATTCGTCTGGTTCGGGCTCGAACCAGCAGTCCGGTCAGCAGCAGTCGGGCGGCCAGAGCCAGGGCGGACAGTCGCAGAGCGCGCAGTCGGGCGGCTCGGGCGACCAGTCCGGCGGTTCGGGAGGCGGTCAGCAGTCGAGCCAGTCCGACCAGCAGCAGTCCGGTGGCTCCGGCGACCAGCAGCAGAGCCAGTCCGGCGAGGGGGGCGACCAGCAGTCCGGCGAGAGCGGCGGCCAGGAGCCCCAGCTCAGCGAACAGGCGCGCCAGGCGCTGATCGAGCAGGGCCCCGAGGGCGCGATGCGCATCGGCGACATGCTGGGTCAGACCGTCTACAGCGAGCAGGGCGAGGCGCTCGGCGAGCTGAACGACGTGATCATGCAGGACGGCCGCGTGGTCGGCCTGATCCTCGGCGTCGGCGGCTTCCTCGGCATCGGCGAGAAGCTGGTGGCCTTCGAGACCGACTTCGTGCGCGCCAACCAGAACGGGCTCGTCGCGCCGGTGCAGGAAGGCGATCTCTCGGCCGCGACCGCCTACGGTCAGGACCAGGGCGGCGGCGAGCAGCAGGCCGGCGAGGGCGGCGGCCAGGGCCAGGGCGGCGAGGCGCCGCTGGCGCAGGCGCTCGGTCTGGAGACGGCTGACAGCAGCATCGGCGGCTCTGGCGGTTCCGGCTCGGGCAACGGCGGCTCGGGCTCGGATGGCGAAGCGGAAGCGAGCGGGTCGGGCAGCGGGTCGGGCTCGGGTTCGGGCTCCGGCTCGCAGTCGGGGTCGGAGAGCGGCTCGTCGGGCTCCGGCAGCGGCTCGGGCTCCGACAGCGGCTCGGGGTCGGGCAGCGGTTCCGGCTCCGGCAGCGGCTCGGGCTCGGGCGGCGACTCGGACAGCGGTTCGGGGTCGCAGGACAACTGAGGCTCCTCCCTGCGCCGCTCCCTGTCCGGGGGCGGCGCCTTGCCTCGCGCGTCGCCGGCCGCCGTTCTCCCGGCCATCGGGCTGGCGCCGTGCCGCGCCTTCCGTCATGCTGACGCCTCGGCTGTCGGAGGCGGGTCATGGATCTCGACACGTGGGGCGCGTTCCTCGTGGCCTCGGTTCTGGTGCTCGCGGTGCCGGGGCCGACGGTGGCCCTGATCCTCGCCTATGCGACGACGCAGGGGCGGCGGGTTGCGCTCGCGCTCGCCGCCGGGGTGGCGCTCGGCGATCTGGCGGCGATGACCGCCTCGCTCGCGGGTGTCGGCGCGCTGATGCTGGCCTCGGCGACGCTGTTCACCGTGTTCAAATGGGTGGGCGCGGCCTACCTGCTCTGGCTCGGCATCGCGCTCTGGCGCTCGGGCGGGGGCGCGGCGATACCCGGCAAGGCGCCGGCCGTGCCTGCGGGCGCGGTGGTGCGCCGTGCCTTCGTGGTGACCGCGCTCAATCCGAAGTCGATTGCCTTCTTCGTCGCCTTCGCGCCGCAGTTCGTCGATCCCGGCGCGCCCTACGCGCCGCAGGCGGCGATCCTGACGTTGAGCTTCGCCGCGCTCAACGCGGTCGGCTATGCGCTGCTGGCCGAGCGTGCCGGGCGGCGGATGCGCCGTCCGTCGGTGCGCCGCTGGATCGCGCGGGCCGGGGGCGCGACGCTGGTCGCGATGGCGGCGGCGACGGCGATGGTGCGGCGGGTTTGAGGGGGCGGCGTCGCGGGGGTCAGACTTCCTTCAGCCTGTAGAGCTTCGGCACTTTCAATCCGCGCTCGGTGATCTCGTTCTTCAGTTGATCGGATACGAAGATATTCAGCCCTAAGAATTTTGCTTCCTTCCAGATATGACTTTCTCCAATATGATCTCTAAATAATGCAATCAATGGAACTTTCTTTTCATAAGGAGGCCTAGCAGTGACAAATCCGCCCTCTTCATCGTCGAATGCTGTATGATCAGACTGATCTGATCAAAAGCTATCTTTTAATTTCTTTATCACGAATCCATAGTAATTGGTTGGCCATGGCTGGCCGCCTCTTTTTTTGAATTTCTAATTTCCAGAATTGATGGATTCCTGGTTCAAGAGCTTCAACTATCCCCTTCAAGGCTTCGTCAACTGCAAAGAGACGGTTTGTTGGCATAATTAATGATGCTAAGTTTTTGTATGCCGCTTCCATATGGAAAACCTTGGGCTGCTCAAATTCCATAAGCCTTCCTCTGTTTATAGCGAATTTTTCCGAAATTGCTCTCTTATAAGATACGAAGCGGTTATTGTATTTCTCTTTCTCCACTGGGGGAAGTTTGTCAAACTCTGATTCTAGTAAATCGCGATAACCAAGATAATCACCTTCAGGAAAAAACTGACCGAACGTGCTCGGCCCTCTCAGTGCCCAGGCCATCCTCGTTTCTCTCTCCCGTCTCGCCAGAATACTCGACGTCAGGCGCCCGGGGGGGGCGACGTCCTCACCCCTCATCCGGCCGCCAGTGGATCGCGCGGATCGGCGTCGGCGCGCCGCCCGCGGCCGGGTTGCGCTCCTGCGGGCAGTTCGAGACGAGGGCGATCAGCGCCATCTCCGCGCGCAGCTCCACCCAGTCGCCGGGCTTCGAGATCCCTTGGCTGATCGCGGTGTGCCCGTCCTCGGCCACCGGCACGTTCATGAAGAAGTTGACGTTCGGCACGATGTGCTCGGGGCCGAGGCCGTGGCGGACCATCTCGCGCTCGAAGTTGTCGCGGCACGCCGCCGGCCCCGGCGCGCCGTAGCGCGCGGCGTCGGCTTTGAACGAGCAGCAGCCGCCCAGGGTGTCGTGGCGCCCGACCGTGTCCTCGATGACCGTCAGCATCGCGCGCGCAGCGTCGGAGTAGAGCACGGTGCCGCGGCGGACGTAGACGTTCGCGTTCATCTTCACGGTGTTGGGCAGGTCGTAGCGCTCGACCAGCCCGTCGTGCGGCTCGGCGCCGATCGCCAGGAAGTCGACCGCCTGACAGCCTTCGAGGTCCACGAAGCGCAGCCGGTCGCCGGGCGCGAGCCGGGCCGACCAGGGCGCGCGCGGCGCCACCACCAGATCCTCGATCACCCGCGCGCCCTCGGGCAGGGCGATCTCGTCGGTCTCGCTCATCGGGCCTCCCGGGTAGCCGGTATGCGTCCGGCCCGAGTTTACGCACCGCCCGCCGCGCCGCACAATCGTCCGCCCGCCGATCCCCTACGGAGCCGCCCCCGCATGAGCCTCGACCCCGGCGCCGCCCGCGGCATCCGCTTCGTGCTGCTCGCCGTCGCGTGCTTCGCCGCCCAGGACGGCATCTCGAAGCATCTGGCGGCGCACTATCCGGTGCCGTTCTTCGTGATGATCCGCTACTGGTTCTTCGCCGCCTTCGTGGTGGCGCTCGCGGCGCGGGCGCCCGGCGGGGTGCGCGGCGCGACGGCGACGCGCCGCCCGGTGCTCCAGGTGGCGCGGGGCGTGCTGCTCGTGGTGCAGATCTTCGTGATCGTCTCGAGCTTCGACCTCGTCGGGCTCTCGACCACGCACGCGATCTTCGCGCTGCACCCGCTGCTCGCGACGCTGCTCGCCATTCCCCTGCTCGGCGAGCGGGTCGGCTGGCACCGCCTCGGCGCGGTGGGGGCGGGGCTTCTCGGCGTGCTGATCATCCTGCGCCCCGGCACGGGGGTGTTCGATCCGCTGGTGCTGGTGGCGCTGCTCTCGTCGCTAATGTTCGCCAGCTATACCGTGATGACCCGGCTCGCGAGCCGCGAGGACGGCTCGGCCGGCCCCGCCTTCTTCTACACCGGCACCGCGGGGGCGGTCGCAGCGACGCTCGCGGGTGTCTGGTTCTGGGTGCCGATGACCGCGTCCGACTGGGGATGGCTGCTGGTGCTCTGCGTCAGCGGCATGACCGGGCACTACTTCCTGATCCGGGCGCTGGACGCCACCGAGGCGGTCAGGGTGCAGCCCTTCATCTACCTGCAGATGGTGTTCGGCACGATCATCGGCTGGGCGGTGTTCGGCGAGGACGTGGACGCGGCGACGCTCCTCGGGCTCGGCGTGATCATCGCCGCCGGGCTCTACGCCATCGCCCGCGAATACGCCGCGAGCCGGCGCGGGGCGCCCGCGCCGGCGGCACGCTGAGGCGCGCGACATCGCCCTGTCGAGGGCGAGCCGCGGCCGGGCGCTCAGCCCTTCGGCAGGTAGGGGATCGCGCCCGCGACGTCGGTGTCGTCGATCAGCACGAAGGTGCCGCGCGAGCCCTCCCGGCGCGCCTGCATGTGCGGCGCGTACTCGGCGTCGGTGGCGAAGGCCTTGGCGGACTTGGCGTCGGGGAACTCGATGATCGCGATCAGGGTCGGCACCTTCACCTCGCCCTCCAGCGCCTCGATGTTGCCGCTGCGGCTCAGGTACTTGCCGCCGTGCTTGGCGGCGATGTCGTGGACCTGAGCGGCGTAGTCGGGCACCCAGGCGTCGTCGGTCACGGTGACGTGGGCGATGATGTAGTGGGCCAAGGACGGCTCCTCCCTGTGGTCTGGCCCGGCGCGTCGGCCGGGACGGGCAGCGTGGCGACGCGCGGGCCCCGCGCGCCGCCGAGCGCGAGGGCGGCCGTGGCGCGGTCCCGCCGGCCGCACAGCGGGCGTAGCCCGCCGCGCGCACGATCCGCAAGCGGCGCTCGAACGCGGCGCGGTCGTCGGCGCGCAGGAGCGGCCGGTCCGGCGCCGGCCGGCCGGGGAACGCGCGAAGCGGCGCCCGGCCCTCGTCGACGTCCATCGCCGGAAGTCGCTCGGGCGCGCGCCCACTCGCCGTGCTCGGCGCATCCTGTCTCGGCGAAGGCGGCTCGCGGGAGCGGCCCTCGAAGAAGCCGCGCCAGGCCAGGATCTCGATGGCGTCGACGGCCCGCCCGAGCCGCGGGATCGGGGCGCGCAGCCGCTCCGGCGCCTCGGGGCTGCGCTGCGTGGATGGCCGCGCGCGCTCGTACCGGGCGTCCGGCTCGCGCACGGTCAGGACCACGCGGGCGTCGGGACAGGGGTGCGACAGATCCTCGGCGAAGAACGACGGGGGTATGTCGGCCGTGGCGCGGCAGCCCGTAGGCGCGCGGTGTCGGTCGGGCGCGGCGCCGGTGGCGATGCGGTGCCAGAGCCGCGCCCGGCTCGGGTCGCGGAACGGGCTCTCCGCGTGGTGGCGGGGCGCATGGCCGAGCGCCCCTGTCGCGAGGCGCATCGAGGCGGCGCCGATGCGCACGAGCCCCGGCGCGATCGACCGAGACGCCACCCGGCGGTGCTCCCCGGGACGATCCCGCCACCAACGCGCGCCGCCGCCATGGCCCGATGCGCGGGTCGCAGGGTCGCATCCGGCCGAACGGCGCCGTCGCGGGGTGGCGTGCGCGCGTCCCTCCGCTTATGCTCGCGCGCGGGGGCGGACGGTTATCCTATACGACGTCGAACGATCGGGCGGCGCTCCCCGCGTCGTCCCCGTGCGCCCGAGGCAGAGCAGAGGGGAAGTTGGAGCGATGACAAGGACGGGTCGGATCATCGCCGGTTGCCTCCTGGCCGCCGTGCTGCCGGCGACCGCGGCGGCGCTGACGGCGAACCGGGTGGACGCCAAGCGCGATTGGTCGGTGTTCGTCGCCGAGGCCGACGGCGCCAAGGTCTGCTGGATCGTCACCCAGCCGAAGGAGAGCGCGGCCTACCGCGACGGCACGGCGGTCGAGGTGCGCCGCGGCGACATCTTCCTGATGGTGGCCGTGCGCCCCGGGGACGGCGTCGAGAACGAGGTCTCCTTCATCGCCGGATACCCCTTCGAGCAGGGCTCGACGGTCGAGACCAAGGTCGGCTCGAACGAGTTCACCCTGTTCACCGAAGGCGAGAACGCCTGGCTGCGCTCGCCCGAGGAGGACGACCGCGTGGTGGGCGCCTTCCGGCGCGGCATCGACGCCGAGGTGCGCGGCACCTCCTCGCGCGGCACCACCACGGTCGACACCTTCTCGCTGCTCGGTTTCACCGACGCCCTCGCCTCAGCAAGGAGTCGGTGCGAGTAGGCTGGGGTTCGGTCCATCATAGAGGTGTAATGGCGGGGTAGAGCCCCGCCGTGCGCTACTACGGAGTGATTTATTGACTTTATCACAAGTGCAAATAATTCAATCCTTTGGAGAAGCACTGTCTTGGTTTGAAAGGGAGCTAAGCTGGGGCGTCTCCGCTTTGGAGCTCCCTCATCTAACCGGACGTATTGGCGAACTCTATGCCGCAATGGTAACACGTGGCCAAATGGCCATAGAAACAAATCAAAGGGGCTACGATGTCATCAGTGCAGAGCGTGATCGAATATCAGTGAAGACTATCACAACCTCAAACCACGTTGTCTTTAACGAGAACACCTTCTCACTCGTTGACCGGGTTATGATATTTCGCATCAATGTAGAAGAAACCGAAGCTTCTATAGAAGAAATATTGGACTGTTCTTCGAAAGAAGCGAGAGAGAAGATGCAGAAATCAGGTAACAAGCTCTTGTTTTACCCAAGAGATCGCCGTAAGAGTCGCGACTTGTCTGAGATACAAATATCGGCTGAAATAAAATATAAAAACTTCTGTGTAAAACAGTTTGAAGATACTACAATTATTGTCGAAAGAGATGGAAGTCAGGTAACTGCTATGCCGGCCCTTCGGGAAATTGCAGGCCAAATTGGCGTTAGCCCCTTGAATGGAAAGGGTGGAAAAAAGAACACCAGAACCCTTGGTGCAGATTTAATAAAAGCTCTTGGTCACCAAGGAACATGAAATTTCGCAAACACTGAGCGTAAGCTGCGTGCCTCGGACGTACTGAATTTGTGACACAATGCTATGTCTCCGTAATGCATGTGAGCATGCACCACAGAGATACCGAGAACCGCTTTCGCTCACCGCCAACCCCGCCTATCTCCTTGCCAAGCTTCCACGGAGATACAGTTGGCTGACGCGACCCTGCCGCCCACCCGCACCATCGCGCCCGACTTCGCCACCCTGCCGCGCCGCGAGGCCGCCGGCGCCAAGCGTCCGCTCTACGGGCTGACACGCCCCGCGCTGGAGGCGGCGCTGGTCGAGGCTGGGGTGCCGGGCAGGCAGGCGCGGATGCGCGCGGGCCAGCTCTGGGCCTGGATCTACCAGCGCGGCGCGACCTCCTTCGCCAACATGACCAACATGTCGAAGGCGCTGCGGGCCGATCTCGACGCCGCCTTCACGCTCGCCCGCCCCGAGGTCGTCGCGCGGCAGGTCTCGCGCGACGGCACGCGCAAGTATCTGCTGCGCATCGCGGGCGGCCACGAGGTCGAGGCGGTCTACATCCCCGAGGAGAGCCGCGGCACGCTCTGCGTCTCCAGCCAGGTCGGCTGCACGCTCACCTGCACCTTCTGCCACACCGGCACGCAGAAGCTGGTCCGCAACCTGACGGCCGGCGAGATCGTGGCGCAGATCCTGGTCTGCCGCGACGACTTGGGCGAATGGCCGAAGCCCGGCGAGCGTCCGCCCGAGGGGCGGATGCTGTCCAACATCGTGCTCATGGGCATGGGCGAGCCGCTCTACAACACCGACAACGTGCGCGACGCGATGAGGATCGCGATGGACGCCGAGGGGCTGTCGCTCTCGCGTCGGCGCATCACGCTGTCGACCTCCGGCGTGGTGCCCGAGATCGGGCGCTGGGGCGAGGAGGCGGCGACCATGCTCGCGATCTCGCTGCACGCGACCACCGACGAGCTGCGCGACGTGCTGGTGCCGATCAACCGCAAGTGGCCGCTCAAGGACCTGATGGCGGCCTGCCGCGCCTATCCGCGCCTCTCGAACGCCGAGCGGATCACCTTCGAGTACGTGATGCTGAAGGGCGTGAACGACTCGGACGCCGACGCCAAGCGTCTGCTGAAGCTGATCGCGGGCATCCCGGCGAAGATCAACCTGATCCCGTTCAATCCCTGGCCGGGCTCCCCTTACGAGCGCTCGTCGTGGGAGCGCATCGAGGCTTTTGCCGAGATCGTCAACCGCGCGGGCTACGCCTCGCCGGTGAGGACGCCGCGCGGCGACGACATCCTGGCCGCCTGCGGTCAGTTGAAGTCGGAGACGGTGCGCGAGCGCAAGTCGCGCGCGCGGATCGAGGCGGAGCTGTCGGAGTAGGGCCTTGCGCCGCGTCGTCGTGCTCGGCGGGCCGGGCTCGGGCAAGTCGACCGTCGCGCGCGCCCTCGGCGAGCGGATCGGCGCGCCGGTGATCCATCTCGACCGGCTGTTCTTCGACCCCGGCTGGACGCCGCGCCCGAAGGCGGCGTTCCTCGCCGACGTCGAGGCGGCGCACGCGGGCGAGGCTTGGGTCTCGGAGGGCAATTACGGCGCGACCTGGCCGGTCCGGTTCGCTCGCACGGACACGCTGGTCTTCCTCGACGTCGTGACGCCGCTCCGGCTCTGGCGTGTCCTGAGGCGCATCGCCGGGGGCTACGGTCGCGTCCGTGCCGACATGGCGCCGGGCTGTCCCGAGCAGCTCGATCTCGCTTTCCTGCGCTTCGTCGTCGAATGGCGCGGCGAGCGCCGACGCGCGGGGCTCGCGGCCGTTCGCGAGGCACGGCCCGGCCTCGACGCCCACGTCCTGCGCACGCGCCCGGACGTGGCCGCCTTTCTGGCGGCGGTCCCTGGCTCGCCGGGCGCGGCGCGGGATGTGCGACCAACGCCGCGGCTCGCGCGTTAGCGCCCGTCCCGCCCTCGCGGACGGAGGAGACCATGGCGAAGCGGTCCGAGACGGACCCGCCCGACGAGACCGCCCGCCCCGGACGCGACCTCGCGGCCATCGGGCCGGACGGCGACGGACCCCGCGAAGGTAAGGGCGGCGCCGCGCTCGCGGGTCTCGCCCTCGGCGGGCTCGCCGTCGCGCTGGCCGGCCTCGTCGGGGCGGCCGCGCGGCGGCGGCGCGATCCCGGCGGGGCAGCCTCGGCGCCCCGGGCGGCGGCGAGCCGGCGAACCGCCCCCGCCCCAGCGCGTTACCACCGCCCCCCATCCCGGAGTGCAGCGATGCGCCACAACGCCAGTCCCGCCAGCG
>JBHJHI010000046.1:0-13097 GCA_050330995.1 Paracoccaceae bacterium | reverse complement strand
CCCCCGTCTCGCCCCCGCCGGCGGCGGCGCCCCGCGCGCCCCCCCCCCCCGGGGCGGCCCGCCCGGCCGCGGCGCGCCCCTGGGCGCCCGTGGCCCGCCCACGGCTCTCCTCCTCCGACTTGGTCGCGATCACGATCTGGCGGTCCTGGTCGGCGACCGAGAGCTGGCGCTCCTTGGCGATGTCGGCGGCCTTGAGCGTCTCCTCCTGGCGGATCTCGGCGGCGCGGAGGTTCTGCTGCTGCTCAATCTCGGCGGCGCGGATCGCCTCCTCGCGCGCGATCTCGGCCGCGCGCACCGCGCGCTCGCGGGCGATGCGCGCCTCCTCGCGCGCCTGGCTCGCGTCCTCCTCGCGCCGGGCGATCTCGGCGGTCTGCGCCGCGCGCAGCGTCGCGATCTCCTGCGCCTGGGCGATCTTGGCCTCCTCCTCCTCGCGGTCGATCGCGAGCTTGCGCTTGGCCGCCTGCATCGCCGCCTGGCGCACCGAGGTCTCGGCCTCGGCGTCGATCTCGGCGCGGCGCTTCTTGCTCTCGGCGATCACCTCGGCGAGCTTCCTCATGCCGATGGCGTTGAACGCGTTGTTCTCGTCGAGGTGGTCGAAGGGCGTCTGGTCGAGCGCGGTCAGCGACACCGTCTCCAGCATCAGCCCGTTCTTCAGCAGATCCTCCGATACCGCGTTCTGCACCTGCTGCACGAACTCCGAGCGGTTCTCGTGCAGCTCGTCCATGGTGAGCCGCGCCGCGACCGCGCGCAGACCGTCGACCAGCTTGCCCTCGATCATCTCGCGCAGGCCGTCGACGTTGAAGGTCTTGTCGCCGAGGGTCTGGGCCGCCTTGGCGATGCCGTCCTCGGTCGCCTGCACGCTCACGTAGAACTCGACGCCGACGTCGACGCGCATGCGATCCTTGGTGATGAGCGACGCCTCGCCGGTGCGACGCACCTCGAGGCGCAGGGTCTTCATGTTGACCGGGCTGATCTCGTGCAGGAGCGGGATCACGATGGTGCCGCCGTCCATGATCACGCGCCGGCCCCCGGCGCCGGTCTTGACGAGGCTGACCTCGCGCGTCGAGCGGCGGTAGAGCCGTGCGAGCACGAAGCCGACGAGCAGGAAGAAGACGACGACGGCGGCGACGGGGAGCGCGAGGCTCTCGACGGCGGAGGGCATGGCGGCGGTGTCCTTTCCAGGCAGGGCGGTCGTCGGGTCGATGGCGGGGCCAGGCGGAACGTCCGGTTCGGGCGGTGGCGTCAGGGCGCGTTCTCGTCGAGGCGGACCGCGCGCAGCCGGCCGTCCGAGAGGCGCACGATCGCGATCTCGGTGCCCTCGGGCAGCGCGTCGTCCTCGTGCAGGGGCTCGCCCACGGCGTAGTGCGTGTTGCCGTGGCCGTCGCGGAAGCGCGCCTGGGCGGGATGGCCGTGCCGCGCCGTGCCGACGGTGACGACGCCGACGCGCCCGCCGTAGGCGCGCGTCGAGATCGCGGTGGTCTCGGTCTTCGGCACCAGCCGCCCGATCGCCCGGGCGTGCCGCCCGCCGAGCGCGAGGCCGGGGACGAGCGCGAGCGCCGCGGCGGGCCAGGCGCCGACGGGCGCGCCCGTGACCGCGCTCGCGCCGAGCTGCAACGCGTAGCCCGCGAGCGCGAAGCTCGTCAGGACGCCGGCGAGCCAGATCACGAACGGCACCGTGCCGAGGCCGAGCCAGGAGAGGAGCGCGCCCGTCGGACCCGGAGCGGCGGCTTCCGCCTCGGCCCCGAGGTCGGGGTCGATATCGACGTCGGCGGCGTCCGCCTCGCCGCCGAGGCCGATCAGCGAGCTGCCCGCCAGTGTGGCGAGGATCTCGACCGCGCAGAGCGCGGCGACGATGCCGAGCGCCACGGCGAAGGGCGCCAGCTCCGGGCGCAGGACGAAGGCGAAGCTGTCCATGACACTGCTCCGGGCGGGCCGCCCGATGGCCGATCAACTGGGGGCAGGATGCACGCGGATCGTGACACGGATGCGGCGGCCGGACGAGAGCCTCCGGCCCTACGACAACGGGTGCCCCGCCTCGACCCCGGCCGTTCGCGAGCGGTTTCGTTGAAACCGTCGGGAGGGGGGCGATTGGAGCGAACGCAGGCGATGGCTGTGGTGACTTGCAGCACCCCTCGTCGTCGCGGAAACCGACCGAAGGCTCGTTGCGGGGATCCGGGATTCGTGAGGTCCTGCGCCGGCTGGACCGCGGAGAAGGGCGACGCCCGGCTCCCGAGGCGTCGTGGATCTCCGGGACGAAGACCCGTAGGATCGCCGCATCGGTCCGTTCCTCGAAAGGAAGGATGCGAAGCGCGCCCCGAGCGCCGCTTACGTCAGGTCGTATCGAGCGAACGCGCCAGGCACCGGGTAGACGTCGTCTTTCTTGCCCGCACCGGTGTCTTCGAGAAATATCGTATCTTGGAGCTGAAGCGTCGAACGGGTCGGCGACGAACCGGTACGAAACCTTGTAGAGGACGATGACGATCAGTATTGCCGAACCGGTCTCGCACGAAGATAGTCGGCAAGAACGACGATGGCATCGGCGACCGGGTCGCGCGCTTGCCGTGTCCATGGCTTCCGGAAAGGTCGAACGATGAGCGCACCGGACCGAAGCGCTGGTCGTGAGCACATGCACGTGACCGTGATCGTCCCGGCGCACCAGGCCGAGACCGAGATCGGGCACTGCCTCGACGGGCTCGCCGCGGCCGGTTTCGCGCGCGACGAGATCATCGTCGTCGACGACGGCTCCCGGGACGCGACCGGCGCGCTGGCCGCCGAGCGCGGGGTGCGGGTGATCCGCAACGAGACGCCGATGCGCCCGGCGCGGGCCCGCAACCGCGGCGCCGAGGCCGCCGACGGCGAGATCCTGTTCTTCGTCGACGCGGACGTGGTGGCCCATCCCGGCGCGCGGGCCAAGCTGGAGGCGCATTTCGCCGATCCGCGCCTCGACGCCGTCTTCGGCTCCTACGACGACCGCCCCCCGGCCCCGGCGCTCGTCAGCCGCTACCGCAACCTTCTGCACCACTTCGTGCACCAGCGCTCGGCGACGACGGCCAAGACGTTCTGGACCGGGTTCGGCGCGGTGCGGCGGGAGCGGTTCCTGACGCTCGGCGGGCTCGACCGCGACTGGGAGAACATCGAGGACGTCGAGTTCGGGATGCGCCTCGCCCGCGACGGCGGCGCCATCCGCCTCGACAAGACGCTGCTCGCGACGCACCTCAAGGGCTGGACGCTGCGGTCGATGTTCCTGACCGACCTGCACGGCCGTGCCAAACCCTGGACGCGCCTGCTGATGCGTGGCGATGCGGAGATCGGCGATCTCAACACCGCACCGGAGCACCGCGCCAGCGCGGCCGCCGTCGCGCTCGGGGCGGCCTCGATCGTCGCCCTCCCCGTCGTCGACGCGGCGGCCTGGGGCGCGGTCGTGGCGGTGGCGCTGTTCCTCGGCGCGAACGCCGCGTTCATCCGCTTCCTGGCCGACAAGCGGGGCGTCGGCTTCGCGGTCGCCGCGATGCCGTATCACGTCACGCACTACGCCGCCGCGCTGCTCGGCTACGCCTCGGTGCGCCTCGAGCGATGGCGGCGGTGACGCGCCACGGCGCCCGTACCCTCCGTCCGGTCGAGCCGCCGGACCCGCTGCGCGCGCGGACCCTCGCCCATGCGGCCGTGCCGCACGCCCGCCCCGCCATCGAGCGGCACCGCGGGCTCACGATCCGGAAGGGGGACGAGGCGCGACGCTGACCAGAGCGCTATCCGACCCGATCGGATCGGGTGCTCCGGACCGTGGTTCGGGCACGCGGTTCTTCCGATCCTCGCGTCACGCCGGTCGGATCGCGCTCCAGGCGCGGGGCGCGCATACTCCGATTCGGCAAGCGTGGCCGACCTGCCCTTCGAAGCTTCGGGGTAGTCGCCGATCAGGCCCTCTTGCGCCCGGCGGACAGAGCCTCGGTCGCGTAGCCGAACACCATCGCGACCTGGGAGAGCGCCATCAGCGCCGCCTGCGGCACGCCCGACAGTCGCCCGCCGCGGAGCGGATGGAGGACGAGGCCGATGTAGAAGCGCATCGGCTCGATCTTCGGCCGCGCGTCGCCGCGCCCGGTCATCACGCCGTGGAGATGGCGCGCGCCGCGGCCGTAGTTGCTGTGCTGGCGCCAGAAGCGGCGCAGGCTCATCGCGTGGCGGTGCTCGACCACCGCCTCGGGCGCGTAGACGAGCGTCCCGCCCTCGGCGCACCAGCGCATCCCGAAATCGCGGTCCTCGGCCGCCGCGAGCGGGAAGGTCTCGTCGAAGCCGCCGATCCGGTGGAAGGTCTCGACGGCGCAGCCGATGTTGTTGCTCGTGAAGAACTCGGCCGACCCGCCCGCGGCCCCGAAATACTCGTAGAGATAGTCGCAGAGCGACTGGCTGGCCTCGGCGTAGGGATCGCCGTGCAGCCCGTTCTCGACCCGTCCGCCGATCAGCCGGCCGGGCTCGCCGGCGGCCGCGGCCCTGAGCGCGGCGACCCATCCCGGACGCGGCCGGCAGTCGTCGTCGGTGAAGGCGAGGAAGTCGGCGCGCGCCGCCCGGGCACCGGCGTTGCGCGCCGCCGCGGGGCCGGCGTTTCGCTGGCGAAGGCAGCGCACGCGCGGCCCGAAGTCGGCGCAGACCGGTTCGAGCGGCGTCTCGCCGCCGTCGTCGACCACCACCACCTCGAAGGTCTCGTCAGGATCGGACAGAAGGCTGTCGAGGCAAGCGCGCAGGCTGTCCGGGCGGTTGAAGCTCGGGATCACGACGCTCGCCGAGGGGCGCGCGCCCGGCTCGGCTCCCGCGTCCGCCACGGCGTCGCCGGTCATGGCGCGCTCTCGCGCGTCGCCGGCCTGGCCGCAAGAGCGCGCGCGGCCAGCAGCACGGCGATGGCGATCACCACCCAGGCGACCCGGCTCTGGTAGCGTTCGGCCGGCGCCGACAGGCCGCCGAAGATCAAGGCGTTCCCGCCGAGCGCCGCGAGGAGCGTGGCCGCGATCTCGGCGTCGGGGCGGAAGGTCCAGCGCTGCGGCACGAGAGCCACGAGGAGCGCGCCCACGCCCAGCAGATAGCCGCAGAGGATCGCCGTCTCGGCGACGTAGCGCCACTCGCGCCAGTCGCGCCGGATCTCGTCGAGGCGTGCGGCATCGTCCGGGCTCGGCCGCAGGCCGGACAGGCCGACGTGGACGAACTGGGTGATCGCGTTCCCGGTCAGCGACCAAGTCTGCGCCGCCGGATAGTCGAGGAAGGCGCGCCAGAGGATCGTGCTCTCCTCCGCCCGGACCTTCTCCAGAAGATCGCGGTCGAGCGAGCTGAGCCCTTCCTCCGACCACATCACCAGCCAGATGTTGTCCGGGATGCCGTTCGGGAAGGCAGCGCAGGTCGCGTACTCCCGCGTCTCGCAGGCCTCCTCGAGATGCCAGCGCGCCGGCCCGTCCTCGATCGAGCGCGCGAGCATCAGGGGCATGCGCAGCGGCGTGATCGACGCCCCGCCCCCGGGCGACACGACCATGCCGATGGCGACGTTCACCAGGGCGGCCGCGCAGATCGGCGCCACGGCCAACGCCACCGTCTCCAGGCGAAGCGCGCGGCGCAGGGCGAGCAGCGTCAGCACGACCACCGCGAGCCCGAGCGCGAGCGGCAGGTTGCCGTAGTGGGTGAGGAGCGCGAAGGCGCCGACGGCCGCCAGCGAGAGCTTGCCGATGCCGCCCGCGTCGCGGACCGGCCCGAGCAGGAGGAGATAGTAGAGCACGACGACGCCGCCGAAGACGTCGGGCATGAGATAGCTCGCGAAGTAGGGCAGCGACGAGACGGCCGCGAGCGCGACGAGCACGACGGCGGGCAGCAGCGGGCGCGCGGCGTGGCGCGCGTAGGAGGCGACGAGCGGCCAGAGCGCGAAGAGGGCGATGAAGCCCTGAGCGAGCGCGAGGCCGCCCCGCCCCCACGGCCCCTCGGTGCCGACCGCCGCGAAGACGGCGTAGGGCAGCGACCGCAGCTCGTCCGCCTTGGCGGTGGCCTCCGCCAGCGATGGCGCGGGCGCGGCTCCCGCCCCCGCCGTGCCGACGCCGGCCGTGTCCGTCGCGGCCTCGGTCGCCGGCAGGACGGCCCCCGCCAGCCAGTCGAGGGCAGTGACGCCCTGCAGGACGTATTTTCCGCTGTCGGAGAACACCAACGGTCCGCCGAGCCAGAAGTACGGCCACATCAGCAGCACGGCGCCGATCAGGGCGAAGCAGAGCCCTTCCTGCGAAAGCGGCGAGACCGATGGCGTCCGCAGCCGTTCCATGCCGGGCCCGCTCAGCTCAGGCGGCCTCGGCCACCCGACCCTTGCGGTCCTGCCGCGGGCGCTCGAACTCCTCGTGGTAGGAGCGCTCGACGTTCACTTCCCAGATGTCGTGGTCCTCGCCGGCGATGTTGCGGGCCGCGAGCATCCCGGTCAGCATCGAGTGGTCCTGGTTGTTGTAGCGGTGCAGGCCGTTGCGACCCACGGTCTGGAAGCCCTTCAGCGACTTCAGCCACTCCGACACGGTCGCGAGCGCCTCGCGGTACTCGGTATCGTAGACCGGGTAGGCCTTCGGCTGGCGGATGACCTTGCTGCCCACGACCTTGTCGGCCGGGGCGAGCTTGAGCTGTTCGAGTTCCCGCGCGGCCATGGCGCGCAGGTCCTCGTCGCTCATGGTCCAGAGCCCGTCGCCCACGTGGCAGAAGTACTCCATCCCGATCGACGCCTGCGTCTCGTTCGGCAGCATGTCCTTGGACCATGCCCGGAAGTTCTGGATGCGCCCGACCATCACGTCGGGATCGTGGACGTAGACCCAGTTGTCCGGGAACGGGTCGGGGTCGTCGAGCACGAGGGTGACGATCAGGAAATCGCGGTATCGCAGGCGACCCGCCGCCTCGACCACCGGCTCGGGCGGCGGGGGGTCGAACGCCTCGATCAGTTCGCGGAGCGGCATCGAGTTGACCACGTGATCGGCCTCGACCGACCGGCGGCGCTCGCCCTCCGGGGTCTCCTCCACCACGTCGACGCCGCCCACGCGGTCGCCGTCGCGGCGCACGCGCTCGACCCAGGCGTTCATCGTGACCTTGCCGCCCCGCTCCTCGACGATGCGGGTGACCGCCTCCCACATCTGGCCCGGCCCGAGGCGGGGGTAGCGGAAGCGCTCGATCAGGCTGGTGGTGTCGTTGGCCCCGCTGACCGCGTTCCAGACCGCCTTGAACAGCGAAAGGTTCTTGATCCGCTGCGCCGCCCAGTCGGCCTGGATCTGCTGCGGCGGGATTCCCCAGACCTTGTGCGTGTAGCTCTTGAAGAAGTGCATGTAGAGACGACCGCCGAAGCGGTTCATCACCCATTCTTCGAAGGTGTTCTCGCTGCGGTGCGGCATCATCCGCCACTTTCCGTAGCTGAGGATGATGCGCGTCGCCTCGTACAGGCCGATATTGGACAGCGCGTTGAAAAACTGGAGCGGATAGTTGAAGAATCGCCCTCGGAAATAGATTCGGCTCATCCGCTGTACTTCGATGAACTCATCACCGAGCACGTCGTGCCACATCTTTTCGACAGGCTCGACTTTGGTGAAAAACCGGTGGCCGCCGATGTCGAATCGAAAGCCGTTGAAGCTTTCGGTACGCGAGATGCCGCCGACCTGGGACGAGCCCTCGAACACCTCGATCGAGTAATCCCTTTCTTGCTCGGTGAGCGCATAAGCCGTGGTCAGACCTGCTGGTCCGGCTCCGATCAGCACGACTTTGGAGCTCGGGTTCGACATGTGCCTCTCCACAATTACACGAGCGAGACCCTAGCCTTTTCGCCGCATTGCACAAGATCGACCTTGCGTAATGCGCGAGTTTGCCTCGCCCCGGACCGCCGGAGCACGCGCCCCGCCAGGGGCGCGGACACCGCGGAGCGCCGCGTTCGGGGCCGCGGCGGTCCCATCGAGGGCGGTGCACCATCGATTCCCGGCCGCCGGGCGGCCCGCGCGCCCGCCGCGCATCCGGGCCTCTCACCACGACCGGGGCCGCGCGGCGGCGTTCTCAGCGCTCGGGCCGGAACGCCCGGCCGAGCGACGCCGGCTGGTTGGCCTTCGCCAGCCGCTCGTCGCGACTGATCAGCACCAGCGCCGCGACGGTGGCGAGATAGGGCAGCGCCGCCATCGCCTGGCTCGGCAGCGAGAGCCCGATCCCCCCGCCGTAGAACTGCGCCTGGGTGAGGGCGGCGAACAGGAGCGCGCCGAGCACCAGGCGCTCGGGCCGCCAGGTCGCGAACACCACCAGCGCCACCGCGATCCAGCCGCGCCCGGCGGTCATGTTCTCCCCCCACATCGGCGTGTAGGCGAGGCTGAGATACGCGCCGCCGATCCCGGCCATGGCGCCCCCGAACAGCACCGCGCCGGCGCGCAGCCCGAGCACCGGCAGCCCGAGCGCGTGGGCCGCGGCCGGATCGTCGCCGACCGCGCGGATCTTCAGCCCGAGGCGGGTGAAGCGCAGCCCCGCCCAGATCAGGCCCGCGACCGCGAGCGCGGCGTAGACCAGCGGGTCCTGCGCGAACAGCACCCGACCGAGCGCGGTCGCGTCCGAGAGGCCGGGAATCGCGACCGGCGCGGGCGGCGTCACCGTCTGGCCGACGAAGGGCTGGCCGACCAGCCCCGAGACGCCGATGCCGAAGATCGTGAGCGCGAGCCCCGTGGCCGCCTGGTTGGCCAGAAGCCCGATCGAGACCACGACGTAGACCCCCGCGAGCGCCGCGCCGGCGAGCGCGCCCGCGGCCACTCCCGGCCAGGGGCTGCCGGTGGCGAGCGCCGTGCCGAAGGCGGCGACGGCGCCGACCAGCATCATCCCCTCGACGCCGAGGTTGAGGCATCCCGTGCGCTCGGCCACCAGCTCGCCGAGGCCCGCGAACAGGAAGGGCGTGGCCGCCACCAGCATCGCCGCGAGGAAGGCTTCCATCAGGCCGGCGCCCCCCGATGCGCTTCCTTGGGCGCGGGCTTCAGGCGCATCCGGTAGCGCACCCCCGTCTCGGCGGCGAGCAGGAAGAACAGCAGCATCCCCTGGAACACCAGCGTGGCGTTGCGCGGCAGGCCGAGCACGATCTGCGCGTTCTCGCCGCCGATGAAGGTGACCGCGAGCACCACCGCGCCGAGGAGCGCGCCGAGCGGGTCGAGCCGGCCGAGGAAGGCGACGATGATCGCGGTGAAGCCGTAGCTCGAGGAGATGTCCGGTTGCAGCTGGCCGACGGTGGCCGAGACCTCGACCGCGCCCGCGAGGCCCGCGAGCCCGCCCGAGAGCAGGAGCGCGAACCAGACCGCGCCCGCGCGCGAGAAGCCCGCGAAGGCGCCCGCGCGCGGGCTCGCCCCGAGCACGTCGAGCGAGAAGCCGCGCAGGGACGCGCGTGCCATCACCGCCAGCACGACCGCCACGGCCACCGCCAGGATCAGCCCCGCGTGCAGCCGCGTGCCCTCGACGATCACCGGCATCACCACGGCCTCGGGCAGATCGCGCGACTGCGGGAAGCCGAAGCCCGCGGGATCGCGCAAGGGCCCCCGCACCGCCCAGTCGAGCGCGAGCGAGGCGACGTAGGCCAGCATCAGCGAGACCAGGATCTCGTTGGTCGAGAAGCGCGCGCGCAGATAGGCCGGGATCGCCGCCCAGGCCATGCCGCCGAGCGCGCCGACCGCGAGGTAGAGCCCGAGCCAGTGCAGCCCGTAGACGCCCTCGGGCAGCGCGAGGCCGAAGGCGCCCGCCGCGCGCGCGCCCGCCACGTACTGCCCGGCCGCCCCGATGTTCCAGACGCCGGCGCGGAACGAGACCGCGAGCCCGGTGCCGATCAGCGCGAGCGGCACCGCCTTCACCAGCACCTCCGAGCGGGCGTAGGCGTCGGCGAGCGGCGAGACGAAGTAGACGCGCAGCGCCTCCAGCGGCGGATGGCCGAGAGCGGCGAACAGCGCCGCCCCCGCGAGCGCGGTCAGCGCGAGCGCGACTACCGGCGCGGCGACGAGCGCCGTCCGCGAGGAGGCCGGACGCGGCTCCAGCGCGAGCCTCACGCCGCGGCGCCCTGGCGCCGGCCGGAGCGCTTGCCGCGCCGACTCCGACGCTGGCGCGGCACCACGAAGGCCGGATGCTCGCCCGCCATCATCAGCCCCACGCCGCGCGCGTCGAGCTGGTCGACGGGACGCGCGGGGCTGAGGCGGCCGCGATACATCACCGCGATGCGGTCGGCGATCGCGAACAGCTCGTCGTGGTCCTGGCTGATCACCAGCACGCCCGCCCCCTCGGCGGCGAGGTCGACGAGCGCCTGGCGGATGCGCTGCGCCGCCTGCGCGTCGACCCCCCAGGTCGGCTGGTCGATCACCAGGAGCGTCGGCCCGCGCAGGATCTCGCGCCCGACCAGGAACTTCTGCAGGTTGCCCCCCGAGAGCGCCGCCGCCGCCGGCTCGCCCGCCCCGTGGCGCACGTCGAAGGCCGAGCGGATGCGCTCGACCCAGCCGCGCGCGAGGCCGCGCCTCAGCCAGCCGCGCGGCGCCATGCGCCCGAGCGAGTGATGAGTCAGCATCACGTTGTCGGCGAGGCCCATCGAGGGCACCGCGCCGTGGCCGCCGCGGTCCTCGGGCACGAAGGCCGCGCCCTGCCGGCGGCGCGCCGAGGGGCCGCGATGGGCCATGCGCCGCCCCTCGATCTCGATCGCGCCCTTCAGGAGCGGCAGCCGCGTCTCGCCGATCAGGGCCGCCATCAGCTCGGCCTGCCCCTCGCCCGCGAGGCCGGCGATGCCGACGATCTCGCCGCCCTCGACGCGCAGGTGGATGTCGGCGAGGGCGCGCCCGCCGGTCTCGCGCTCGGAGAGGCCGAGGCCGTTCACGCGCAGCTTGGCGTAGCGCGCCTCGGCGATCGGCGGGGGCTCGCGGCGCTCGACCGCGCCCACCCGCTCGCCGACCATGCTCTCGGCGAGGCGCGCGGGCGGGGTCTCGCGCGGATCGCAGGTCTCGACCACCCGGCCGCGGCGCAGCACCGTCGCGCGCTCGCAGAGCGCCGCGATCTCGCCGAGGCGATGGCTGATGTAGAGCACTGCCGTGCCCTGGCCGGAGAGCGCGACGAGCGCGTCGAACAGCACCTCCGCCTCGGCCGGCGTCAGCACCGAGGTCGGCTCGTCGAGGATCAGGAGCTTCGGCTCCTGCAGGAGCGCGCGCACGATCTCGACGCGCTGCTTCTCGCCGGCCGAGAGGGCGTGGACCGGGCGGTCGGGGTCGAGCGGCAGCCCGATCGCCTTCGAGATCGTCTCGATGCGCTCGGCGAGGCCCGAGAGCGAGAGCCCCGGCGCCGCCAGCGCGACGTTCTCGGCGACCGAGAGCGCGTCGAAGGTGGAGAAGTGCTGGAACACCATGCCGATGCCGCGGGCGCGCGCCTCGGCCGGCGAGGCGAGGCGCACCGGCACGCCGTTCCACAGGATCGCGCCCTCGTCGGGGGCGATCAGACCGTAGAGCGCCTTGACGAGCGTCGACTTGCCCGCCCCGTTCTCGCCGACGAGGGCGTGGCGCTCGGCCGGCGCGATGGCGAGGTCGACGCCGTCGAGGGCGGCCGTGTCGCCGAAGCGCTTGGTCAGCCCCCGGACCTCGACGAGGGGGCTCGCGGCGGGCGCGGTCAAGCCCGCGGCCCCCTGAGCGGATCGACGTACATGAGCGCCATGTCCCAGGGGAAGTAGATCCAGGTGTCCTGGCTGACCTCGGTGATGAAGGTGTCCACGAGCGGCGCGCCGCGCGGCTTAGCGTAGACGGTGGCGAAGTGCGCGTTCGGCAGCGCGCGGCGCACCAGCCCCAGCGTGCGGCCGGTGTCGGCGAGGTCGTCGACCACCACCACGCCGGTGCCGTCGCCCACGACCGAGGGCTCGGGCGCCTTCAGCACCCGCGGCTCGCGCTGGCGCTGGTGGTCGTAGGAGGAGACCGAGATCGTGTCGACCGTGCGCACGTCCAGCTCGCGCGCGACGATGCAGGCGGGCACCATGCCGCCGCGGGTGATGGCGACCACCGCGCGCCAGGCGCCCTCGGCCTCCGGTCCGCGCCGATCGAGCCGCCAGGCGAGCGCCCGGCTGTCGCGGTGCATCTGCTCCCACGAGACGTGGAAGCCCTTCTCGTGCGGTAGCCGGTCGTTCATGAGCCTCCCCCACGCCCTCGGCGGCCGGGACTAGCGCAACGGCGCGCCGGGCTCAAATGGGGCGCCGCGACGTCATGCCCAGACGTCGACCCGAACGACCGCGCGGTCGTTTCCTCGCGCGCCGCCGTGCGGCGGCCTCCCGCTCGCGCCCGCCGCGGTCGTGCCTCCGCGCGGCCGTGCGCGCCTCGCCCGAGCGCCGACGCGCGGCCCGTTCCCCTCCCCCGCGCGGCGCTGTAGGGGAGGAGGCGCCCGGCGAGCGGCCGGGGCGGGCACGGGGACAGGCGCCATGACGGATCTGACCGAGGACGGACGGCGCACGCTGGCCGAGATCGCCTCTCGTCACGGCCTCTCGGAGGGCGCGGTCGAGCACATGGCCCGCGCGGTGGCGCGCGGCGGCGGCACCATGGCGCAGTTCAACCTGCCCGAACTCGGCGGCTCGGGACAGTGGATGGCCGGCGGCATGACCATGGTCGGCGACATGTTCAACCACGGCCTGGTCGCGCGCGTCGACGCGCTCTGCGCCGAGCTGAGCCACGCCATGGCCAACCAGACCCTGTTCCGCGCGGTCCGGGCGCCGGGGATGGCCATGGGCCAGAGCGGGGGCGCCTGGTGGCCCGACGGGCTCGGCCAGCCGTCCTCCACCGGCGGCCAGGGGGCGACGCGCTACGCCTACTTCCCGCAGGCGCGCCGCGTCGCGGTCGACGCGGGCGACGGGCGGGGCGTGGTCCTGCTCGACGCGGGCGATCACCGGATCGGCGGCTTCTCGCAGCAGCAGCAGGGCACGGGCGGCGACCCGCTCTCGGGCGTGAGCTTCTCCAGCCAGCACGGCCAGTTCTCGCTCGCGTCGCTGCCGCGGGTCGGCACGGGCAGCCGGACGTCCGAGCCGGCCGCCGCCACACCGGCCGCCGCCACGGAGACGACGACCGCGTCGGGGGCGCGGACCGCGCCGGAGGCCCCGG
>JBHJHI010000045.1:0-52265 GCA_050330995.1 Paracoccaceae bacterium | reverse complement strand
AGGGCGACGCCCGCGCCGCCGGCCTCGGCGGCGAGCGCGAGAGCGAGGCGCACGAGCCCGGCCTCGGCCGCGGCCGCCGCCTCGGCCGCGCGGGCCTCGTTGTGGGCGATGGTGGCGCTCGTCCGGGTCTCGCGCGCGACGCCGAGGGCGCCGCCCGAGACCGCCATGCCGACCCAGATCGCCGTGAACAGCGCGATCCCGCGATCGCGCGCGGGCGCGCGTGCCTCGCGCTCGCGCACGGCGGTCCGTTCTCCACGCTCGCGCACGGTGGTCCGTGCGACAGGAGCGAGGTCGGCGTCGGGACGGCGTGGCGGCACGGCTCCTCCTGCGCGTCCGCGGCTCGGGGCGCTCGCCCGTCGCCGTGCCGCGCGGCGGGCGGGGCGTCAAGCGAAGGCCATCGGTCCCGGTGGGTCGGTTCGGCCGTTTCCCGTCACGAGCGGCCGGACGCGCCGCCTCCCGCGCCTTCGCGAGGCCGAAGCGGTTCGCGGCCCTCTCGGCTCAGGCCGTGCGCGTGCGCTCGGGGAGCAGCCCGCGCGGGCTGAAGCGCAAGGCGACGAGCAGGATCGCGCCCATCAGGACCATGCGCATGTGCGGCGCGCCGGCCATCAGGTGGGAGGCGACAGCGCTGTCCTCGCCGAGGGGGGCGGTGAGGGTGGCGAGCAGCCAGCGCCCGGCCGGCTCCGCCTCGATCCAGACGGTCCAGATCAGGAAGGCGCCGAACACCGAGCCCCAGTTGTTGCCCGAGCCGCCGACGATCACCATCACCCAGATCAGGAAGGTGAAGCGGAGCGGATTGTAGCTGCCCGGCGTGAACTGCCCGTCGAGCGTGACCAGCATGGCGCCGGCGATGCCGACCACGGCCGAGCCGAGCACGAACACCTCGAGATGCCGCCCCGTCACGTCCTTGCCCATGGCCTCGGCCGCGGTCTCGTTGTCGCGGATCGCGCGCATCATCCGCCCCCAGGGCGAAGCGAGCGCGCGCTCGGCCAGGAACAGGATCAGCCCGAGCACCACCAGGAACAGCCCCGCGTAGCCGAGGCGCACCAGGATCGAGGCGGCCTCGGCGACGTCGAGGCCGAGGCGCTCGGCGAAAGCCGCGACCCAGCCCGCGCCCTGCAGCTCGACCTCGTAGGGCACCGGGCGCGGCAGGCCGGTGACGTTCTTGACGCCGCGGGTCAGCCAGTCCTCGTTCTTCAGGATCGCGATGACGATCTCGGCGATGCCGAGGGTGGCGATCGCGAGATAGTCCGAGCGCAGGCCGAGCGCGACGCGCCCGATCACCCAGGCGGCGCCGGCGGCGAACAGCCCGCCCGCGGCCCAGGACAGGATCACCGGCAGACCGACCCCGCCGAGGTAGCCGGTGAGCGCGGGGTCGACCCCCTCGATCGCATCGGCGCCCGGAATGAAGGCGGCGCGAGCGAGGAGATAGCCCGCGACCACCGCCGCCGCGATCGCCGCAGTGCGCCGGCGGCCGGGCGGCAGGCGGCGGCGCAGCCAGGCGACCCCACCGGCGGTGGCCGCGACCACGAGCGCGGCGAGCAGGATCAGCCAGCCCCCCGCCGCCCACGCGGCGCCGACGGGGGGCATCGAGACCAGCACCGCCGCGACGCCCCCGAGCGCGGCGAAGCCCATCACGCCGACGTTCAGGAGCCCGGCGTAGCCCCACTGCATGTTCACGCCGAGCGCCATCACGGCCGAGACGAGACAGAGGTTCACGATCGACAGCGCGACCGTCCAGCTCTGGCCCCAGCCGATCAGGACCAGCACGCCGGCCATGACCGCGAACAGCAAAGGCCCGCGCGCGCTCATATCGTCTGCCCCCGGAACAGGCCGGTCGGGCGCACCAGCAGCACCACGACCAGGATGACGAAGGAGACCGCGAACTTGTAGTCGGTGCCGAGGAGCTGCACGAGCCCGTCGGGCGCCCAGGCCTCGGGCAGCAGGTGGCCGAGCACGCGCTTGTAGGCGTAGGTGAGCCCGAGTTCCGAGAAGGCCACCACGAAGCCGCCGACGATCGCGCCGACCGGCTGGCCGATGCCGCCGACGATGGCGGCGGCGAAGGTCGGCAGCAGAAGCTGGAAGTAGGTGAAGGGCTTGAAGCTCTTGTCGAGCCCGTAGAGCGTGCCGGCCAGCACCGCGAGCGTCGCGGCCACCATCCAGGTGACGCGCACCACCCGGTCGGGATCGACGCCCGACAGCAACGCCAGATCCTCGTTGTCGGAGTAGGCGCGCATCGCCTTGCCGGTCTTCGTGCGGTTCAGGAACCAGAACAGGGCCGCCACCGCCGCCGCCGCGACGCCGAGCGTCAGCGCCTGCGTGGTGCGGATCGTCAGCCCCTCGTCGAGCCCGGTCATCGCCTCGAAGCGCGGCGCCAGGATCAGGAAGCGCGCGCCGTCGAAGAAGCTCTGGTCGCCCGGCCCGATCACGAAGCGCACCAGCCCGTTCAGCACGAACATCACCCCGATCGACAGGATCAGGAACATCACCGGCGGGCTCTTCACCCGGCGGTGGAAGCGGTAGACCCATCGGTCGGTGAGCAGCAGCAGCCCCGCGGTCGCGGCGATGCCGAGCGGCAGCGCGGCGAGCGCCGTCGGCACCGGCCCGAGCCCGACCCCGATCGCCTGCAGCCCCCAGGTGCCGAGGATCACGACCATGGCGCCGAAGGCCATGGTGTCGCCGTGGGCGATGTTGGCGAAGCGCAGCACCGCGTAGACCAGCGTCACCCCGAGCGCGGCGAGGGCGAGCTGCGCGCCGTAGGCGAGGCCCGGCACGATCACGAAATTGGCGAACACGACCAGCGCGTTGAGCACGGCGTCCAAGGCTCAGCCCCCCAGGAAGCTGCGGCGGACCTCCGGGTCGGCCAGAAGCGCCGCTCCGGTGTCGGTGTAGCGGTTCTCGCCCTGGACCAGCACGTAGCCGCGGTCGGCGAGGCCGAGCGCCTGTCGCGCGTTCTGCTCGACCATCAGCACGGCGAGCCCGCTGTCGCGGATCGCGCGGATGCGCGCGAACAGCTCGTCCATGACGACGGGCGAGACGCCCGCGGTCGGCTCGTCGAGCATCAGCACGGAGGGCCGCGTCATCAGCGCGCGCCCGACCGCGACCTGCTGGCGCTGGCCGCCCGAGAGTTCGCCCGCGCGCTGGCGGCGCTTCTCGGCCAGCACCGGGAACAGGGCGAAGACCTCGCGTTTGGTCTCGGCCACGGCGTCGTCCTCGCGGAGGTAGGCGCCCATCTCCAGGTTCTCCTCGACGCTCATCGAGGTGAAGACGTTGCGGTTCTGCGGCACGAAGGCCATGCCGCGCGCCACCCGCTCCTGCGGCTTCAGGGCACGGATGTCCTCGCCGTCGAGCGTGACGCTGCCCGCGCGCAGATCCAGCATCCCGAACAGCGCCTTCATCGCCGTCGACTTGCCCGCGCCGTTCGGCCCGACGATCACCGCGATCTCGCCGCGGTCGACCGCGACGTCGCAGCGCTTGAGGATGTCGGTGGCCCCGTAGCCGCCGGTGAGGCCGCGGCCTTCGAGGACGCTCACGACCGGCGCTCCGCGGTGGCGAGAGCGGGGGTCGGGGCAGGCCCGCCCGAGGACGACGGCGCCGGCTCGGCGCCGCGGCCGAGGTAGGCCTCGATCACGCGCTCGTCGGCGCTGACCTCGTCCACGGTGCCCTCGGTCAGCACCCGGCCGTCGGCCATGACGATCACCGGCTCGCAGAGCCGGGCGATGAAGTCCATGTCGTGCTCGATCAGGCAGAAGGTGTAGCCGCGCTCGGCGTTCAGCCGCCGGATCGCGTCGGCGATGGTGTTGAGAAGCGTGCGGTTCACCCCCGCGCCGACCTCGTCGAGGAAGACGACCCGCGCCTCGACCATCATGGTGCGCCCGAGTTCCAGGAGCTTCTTCTGCCCGCCCGAGAGGCTGCCGGCGCGCTCGTCGGCGAGGTGGCCGAGCGAGAGGAAGTCGATCACCTCGTCGGCGCGCTCGCGCACGGCGTGCTCCTCGGCGCGCACGCGGGAGGGGCGGAACCAGGCGTCCCACAGCCGCTCGCCCGACTGGCGCGGCGGGACCATCATCAGGTTCTCGCGCACGGTGAGCGTCGGGAACTCGTGGGCGATCTGGAAGGTGCGGAGCAGCCCGCGCGCGAACAGCTCGTGCGGCTTCAGCCCGGTGACGTCCTCGCCGTCCAGGAGCACCCGCCCGCTCGTCGGGCGGTGGTGCCCCGCGATCACGTTGAACAGCGTCGACTTGCCCGCCCCGTTCGGGCCGATCAGCCCGGTGATCGAGCCCGGCCGGACCTCGAGCGTCGCCCCGTCGACGGCGCGCAGGCCGCCGAAGCGCATGTGCAGGTCCTCGACGCGCACGACCATGGAATGCCCCCTCGCGGGCGCGTCCCTCGACGAGGCGCGCCCTCGTCGTTCCCCGTCCGTCTCAGCGGTAGCCGACGACCACCAGCTCGCCGTCCTCGATGGCGATCTCGCGGTAGCTGCCGGCGCTCTCGCCCGGCCCGATCAGCTCCACGTTGGTCGCGCCCTGGTAGTTCACCTCGCCGCCCTCGGCCAGGATCTCCAGCGCGCGGCCCAGCTCGCCGGGGCCGATCGCCTCGCCGGGCTCGTTGGCGACCTCCATCACCGCGTCCTTGAACGCCGAGGGCTCCGTCGAGCCCGCCTTCTGCATCGCGAGCGCGATCAGGGCGGCGGCGTCGTAGCTCTCGCCCGAGTAGGGGCCGGGCTCGAAGCCGGCCTCCTCGGCCATCGCGGCGAAGGCGTCGGCGTTCTCGCCCGAGGCGCCGGGGTTGGCGCCGTAGGAGCCGTCGAGCGGCGCGCCGATCGCCTCGATCAGGCTCTCGCCGACCATGCCGTCGGGCAGGTAGAAGGTGTCGAAGGCGCCGGTGTCGAGCGCGGCCTGCACGATGCCGCGCCCGCCCTGGTCGAGGTAGCCCGCGACCACCAGCACCTCGCCGCCGGCCGAGGCGAGCGCGCCGACCTCGGCGTAGTAGTC
The DNA here is from genome assembly GCA_050330995.1 of Paracoccaceae bacterium. Classification (GTDB taxonomy): domain Bacteria; phylum Pseudomonadota; class Alphaproteobacteria; order Rhodobacterales; family Rhodobacteraceae; genus Thermohalobaculum. The sequence continues at coordinate 47,277 of JBHJHI010000045.1, read as the reverse complement.
CGCCTTGCCGTCCTCGTGGCTCTGGTTGATCGTCACCTCGCCGCCCTGACCGGTGAAGGCGCCTTCGATCGCGTCGGCCAGGCCCTTGCCGTAGTCGTTGTTGGTGTAGGTGATCGCGACGCTGGAGACGCCCTTCTCCGACAGGATCTCGGCGACGATCTCGCCCTGGCGCGCGTCCGACGGCGCGGTGCGGAAGAACAGCCCGTCGTCCTCGATCTCCGAGAGCGCCGGCGAGGTCGAGGCCGGCGAGACCATCACCACCCCGTTCGGCAGCGCCACGCTCTGGAGCACCGCCGTGGTCGCCCCCGAGCAGGCCGCGCCGACGACCGCGGCCACGCCGTCGGAGGTCACGAGCCGCTCGGCCGCGCTGACGGCGGCGGCGCTGTCGACGCAGGTGGCGTCGGCGCGCACCGGCGTCATGCTCGCGCCGTCGAGGAACGCGCCCGACTCCGACACCTCGGTCATGGCGAGCTCGGCGCCCGAGGCCATGGCCGGGGTCAGGCTCTCGATCGGCCCGGTGAAGCCGAACAGGATGCCGACGCGGACCTCCTCCTGCGCCGCCGCGGGGCCTGCGGCGAGCGCGGCGGCGAGCGCGGCGGCCGGAACCGCCCTGGCGAGCTTGGCGGCCTGCGCCGTCTTGGTAAGCGTGGCGGCAAACGCCGCCGGGGCGAGCTTGGCGGCAAACGCCGCCGGGGCGAGCTTGGTCATCGACGCCTCCCTGTTCTCCGTCCGAACCGCGAGACCGCACGGCTCGGGCCGTCGCGCGAGCGGTAGCGGCCCGGAGCGGCGTTGGCCAGCCGTCCGTGCCGCCCCGACGAGCCGAAGGCGGCGCCGGAGAGACCCGGGACGAGCCGTCGCGCGCCGCGCGGCCGCGCCACGGCGCCGAGACGGCCTTCGGCGCGTTACCCCACGGGTTGCCCGCGCCCCGTGCGCCGTGCCCGGATGCGACCGGGCCGCGCGCCCTCACCCCAGCCATGCCCGAGGAGGCAGGCCGCCATGGAAAACGACCCCGAGCTGTTCGAGCGCGAGGATCTGGAGGCGGGCTTCCGGCTCTACTTCACCCCCGTCTGCCGCACCATCATCCTGCGCCGCGCGCTGGAGCGGCTGGCCGAGATGCACGCGCAGGGCCGCGAGCGCGACACCGGCCCCGAGGCGGTGCTGGTGCCGGGCTCGTTCCGCCTGATCGGCGAGACCGCCGCCTACCGCATGACCGCCGACCCAGTGGTGGGGCGCAACCTCGCGGTGGTGCCGCAGGGGCACCTCCAGAACGGGCGCCTGAAGCTCGACGGCGACATGGTCGTCACCGCCTTCGCCTGCGACCCGGAGGCGGCCGACCACTTCGGCCCGAGCTTCGCCTTCCAGGACGGCGAGGGCGTGGTCGGCGGGCTGCCCGAGGGCGTGCGGCTCACGATCGACTTCGCCTCCGGCGCGCCCGCCATGCCGCCCGCGCCGAGCCTGCGCGACCCCGGCCTCGGCCGCGCGATCCTGCGCGACATCGGCGCGATGCCGGACGGGGGCGAGGACTGAGCCCGCCACCGGATGCGGCCCCGCCGCCGGGCGCGGCCCCGCCGCCGCTCGACTACCGCCCGCCCGACGGGCCGCTCGCGGTGCTGCACCGCGACGATGACCTCTTGGTCGTCGACAAGCCGAGCGGGCTGCTCAGCGTGCCCGGCAAGCCCGAGAGCCACCGCGACTGCCTGGAGGCGCGGGTGCGCGCGGCCTTCCCCGCGGCGCTGACGGTGCATCGCCTCGACCTCGCGACCTCGGGGGTGACGGTGTTCGCGCTGACCGCGCGGGCGCAGCGCCATCTCGGCCTGCAGTTCGAGCGCCGGCGCCTGCGCAAGACCTACCTCGCCCGCGTCATGGGACGGGTCGGGCAGGCGTCGGGGCGGATCGCGCTGCCGCTCGCCGCCGACTGGCCGAGGCGCCCGCGCCAGAAGGTGTGCCACGACACCGGCCGGCCGGCTGCGACGCGCTGGCGCCGGGTGGGGGTCGAGGAGGGTGCGAGCCGGCTGGTGGTGCGCCCGTTCACGGGGCGCAGCCATCAGATCCGCGTCCATCTCGCGGCGATCGGCCATCCGATCCTGGGCGACCCGTTCTACGCCCCGCCCGAGGCTTGGGCGCCGCGCCTGCAGCTCCACGCCCTGGCGCTGGCGCTGCGCCACCCGGCCGACGGCGCCTGGCGGTGCTGGCGCGCGCCCGCGCCGTTCTGAGGGCCGGTGCGGGATCGGCGTCGGACCGACGCCATGGGCGCCTGCCGCTCGCCCGAACGGCCGCGGCACGGCGGCGCCCGGCCAGCGGGATCGAGCGCGGCCGTGCCGCGGAGGAGAGCGAGCCGCACCGGGCACGATCCGGCCGGATCGGCGCCGTCGAAGGCCCGTGAAAAGGCGAGGGGGCCGCCCCGCGGGACGGCCCCCTCTCTCGTGCGGGATCGCGAGGCGCGATCACATCAGCATGTCTTCCTCGATCGGATCGAGCGGCTCCTGGTTGCCCATGTCGCCGTCGCCCATGTCCTCTTCGCCGCCGTCCTCGCTGTCGCCCATGTCCATGTCGTCTTCCATGTCCATGTCGTCGCCGCCCATGTCCATGTCGTCGTCCATGTCCATGTCGTCGCCGTCGTCCATGTCGGCACCGTCGTCGCTGTCGTCCGTCTCCGGCGCCTCGAACTCCTCGAAGTCGGTCTCGTCGAGATCGTCGGCGCTCACGCCCACGAGCGTCAGGCTGTCGCCGTCGAACGAGATCACCGCGTCGCCGTCGACGTCCTCGATCGTGGCATCACCGAAGTCGACGCCGTCGATCGAGTCCTCCCCGTCGGTGAAGTCGGTGACGATGTCGTCGCCGCCGCTGAAGACGAAGGTGTCGAGACCGGCGCCGCCCGTCAGCTCGTCGTCGCCGTCCTGACCGTCGATCGTGTCGTCGCCGGCACCGCCGGTGATCGAGTCGTCGTCGGAGCCGCCGAGCAGCGTGTCGTCGCCGCTGCCGCCGGTGACGAGCAGCGTCGAGCCGCGGGTGTTGTCGTCCATCGTGAGATCGCCGGTGAAGGCGCTCGCGTCGACCACTTCCAGATCGCCCGCGACGTCGCCGAGCACGAGGTCGGTGTCGCCGCTGATCTCGACCACCTCGGCGTCGGTGCCGCCGATGCTCGCGACCGAGTTCTCGACCTCGTCGTCCTCGTCGTCGAGATCGGCCGACGACGTCGAGGTCAGCTCGATCGTCTCGACCTCGTCGACGGTGATGGCGCCGATCTCGACGCCGTCCTCGTCCTCGCCGTCGATCGTGATCGACTGCGTGTCGTTGAACGAGCCGGCCGCGCCCGCGCCGAGCTGCGTCACGTCGAGCGCGCCGATGTCGCTGTCGACGACCAGATCGACGCCTTCGTCGATCGTGACGGTCACGGCCGGCGCGCCCTCACCGGTGTTGGTGATCTGCAGGACGTCGAGGCCGGTCACGCCGCTCGCGTCGATGGTGCCGTCTTCGTTGACGTTGACGATCGCCGTGAAGGTGCCGCCGAGGCCGCTCGCGTCGATGCTGCCGATGCCGCTGAACAGCGTCGCGTTGGTGATGATCGTGAGATCGCCGGCGCCGCCGATGATCGCCTCGTCGACGCCGACCGAGGAGTCGAGGAAGATGGAGTTGCTCTCGCCCGCCGAGGTCAGGTTCAGCGTCTCGAGCGTGCCGTCACCCTCGAGGACGATCGCCGTGCCGTCCTGGCTGTTCAGCGTGACCGAAAGCTCGCTGTCCTCACCCAGATCGTCGAACGACGCCGTGAAGAGGTCGCCGGTGAAGCCGCTCTGCAGGACGTGCTCGATGCCGAGGTCGCCGTTCAGACCCGACAGCGTGAGGTCGGCGGCGCCGGTGATGTTGACGCGCTCGATGTCCTCGGTGCCCGACAGGTCGATCTCGTTCTCCTGACCGCGGCTCTCGATGTTCACGATCTCGACGTCGAGGATGCTCGGAGCGACATCCGCGTTGAGCAGCGTCGCGTCGAGCACGTCGGTGCCGTTGGCGCCGTCGAGCACGTCGTCGTCATCGAGCGTGCCGGCGAGGGCCACGAAGCGGTCGTTGTTGCCGGTGCCCGCGAAGGTGTCGGACTCGCCGGTGAGCTGGAAGGTCTGGCCGTCGATCGCGACGTTGCCGTCGTCGTCGTCGTCGAGCGCGAAGAGCGACTGCTGGCGCTCCACCTCCTCGCCGTTGGCGAGGCTGGTCAGGAAGGTCTGCGTCAGCGGCGCGTAGGTCTCGGTCGTCTCCTGGGCGACCGCGAAGAAGAAACCCAGCTCGGAGAGCGCGAAGTCCTCGGCTTCCTCCTGCGAGGCGCCACCCGCGATCTGCTCGGCGACGACCTCGTCGAAATAGTCGGTCCAGAAGTCGAGACCGGCCTGGTCGGGCTGGCGGCCGAGCGTCTGCTGGTAGATACGGGTCAGGGACTGCTGCGCGGTCAGGCCCTCGAAGCGGGTCGCGTACTCCGACGAATCGAAGAACGCCTGGGCGAGATCGCGATCGTCGAAGTTGGGCTCGTCCTCGATGATGCCCGTCCAGAAGTCGAGACCGGCGTCGTCGGGCAGACGGTTGAAGAAGGTCTGGTAGAAGCGGACCGCCTTCACGGTCGAGTCCGCCTCGACGATCATCGCCTCGACCGCCTCGTCGAACGACTCGAAACTCTGAAAGAACGCGATCTGGGCGTCGCTGCCCTCTTCGCGGAAGATGGCCCGGTAGGCCTGGGAGATTTCCATTTCGTCGAGCATAACCCTGTCCCTGTTGCCGGCCCGACCGGGCCACTCATGGGGCGAGCGCGCGGTTCGGCGCGCGCTCTTGCCACAGGGGTAGAGTAAACCTCACAGTCTCGCAAGCGCCTTTTTTTCGCTCGGCTCATAGCGGGATTGTGGCGGGAGCGGTGCGTCAGCCTTGCAACGCCTCGCCCGCCCGGCGGGCGGCCTTCTCCTCGCCCGTCTCGCGGGCGGTCTCGTCGCCCGTGTCGCGGGCGTCCCCCGGCGCGGCGGGCCGCGGCGCGGTGTCGGCGAACTGCAGCGCGTAGAGCCGCGCGTAGAGCCCGCCCTCGGCGATCAGGCCGTCGTGCGTGCCCGACTGCACAATGCGCCCCGCGTCGACGACGTGAATGCGGTCCGCGTGCCGAACGGTCGACAACCTGTGCGCGATTACCAAAGTGGTGCGTCCTTGCATCAGTCGCTCGAGCGCCTCGGCCACGTGCGCCTCCGCCTCGGCGTCGAGCGCGGAGGTCGGCTCGTCGAGCAGCAGGATCGGCGCGCGCTTCAGCATGGCCCGCGCGATCGCGATGCGCTGGCGCTGCCCGCCCGAGAGGCGCGCGCCGTTCTCGCCGACGGTCGCCTCGTAGCCGTCGGGCAGCGCGGTGACGAAGTCGTGGGCGTTGGCCGCGCGCGCGGCCTCCTCGACCTCGGCGTCGGAGGCCGAGAGCCGGCCGCGGCGGATGTTGTCGGCGATGGTCCCCTCGAACAGGAAGGCGTCCTGGCCGACGTAGGCGACGGCCTCGCGCAGTGAAGCGAAGGTGACCTCGCGCAGGTCCTGCCCGTCGATCGCGATCCGCCCGCGGTCCGGGTCGTAGAAGCGCTCCAGAAGGGCGAACACGGTCGACTTGCCCGCCCCCGACGGCCCGACGAGCGCGGTGACGCGGCCCGCCTCGGCGACCATCGAGAAGCCGGCGAGGGCCGGCACCTTGCCGTAGCGGAACACCACGTTCTCGAACGCGATCGCGCCGCCCCCGACCTTGAGCGCGCGCGCGTCCGGGCGCTCCGCGATGCGCGGGCGCTCGTCGAGCAATTGGTACATCAGCTCGACGCCGATCAGGTGCGCCTGCAGCGTCACAGAGAGCTGCGCGACCCGCCGCGCCGGGTCGTAGGCGAGCAGGAGCGCGGTGATGAAGGAGAAGAACACCCCCGGATCGGTCTGCCCGTCGGCGACCTGCCAGCCGGCGTAGAGCACGATCGCCGCGATCGCGAGGCCTGCGAGGCTCTCCATCAGCGGGATCGGCGCGGCCTGGATCGTGGCGATCGCGTCCGCGCGCCGGCGCACGCCGTCGATGGCGCCGCCCATGGCCTCGCGCTGCTGGTCCTCGAGCCCGAAGGCCTTGACGACGCGCGCGCCCTGGGCGGTCTCCTGGATGGTGGTGACGATCTTGGCCATCGAGATGAACTCGGCGCGGGCGATCGCCTTGATCTTGCGGATGAGCTTCGAGACGCCCCAGATCGCCGGCGGCGCGATCACGAGCGCGATCAGCGACAGCTTGGGGTTCTGCACCACCATCACGATCACGAGCGCGACCAGCGACAGGAGGTCGCGCCCGAGGCGGGTGACGACGAGGTTGATCGCCTCGCGCGCGGACTGCGCGTTGTTGCTGATCCGGGTGGCCAGATCGCCGATCGAGTAGGTGTCGAAGAAGTCGACGCGCTGAGCGAGCACGTGGTCGAACAACCGTGTCTGGATCGCGGCGACGATCTTGTTGCCGGTCCGGTTCAGGATCACCATCTGTACGTAGGTGGCGCCTCCCTTGACGAGGAAGATCGCCGCGACCGCGAGCGCGATCCAGGGGATCACGTCCTGACGGCGCTCGACGAAGATCTCGTTGATCACGTCGCGCATGATCCAGGCCGAGAGCCCGGTCATCGCCGCGACCACGCCCATGAAGCTCAGCGCGATCGCGTAGGCGCGCCAGTGCTGCACCCCGTTCTCGAAGAACAGCCGCCAGAGCAGGTGACGCTTCTCGACGATCTCGGGAGGGGCCATGGCGGCGCGTCCTATCTGCCTCGGTGATCGCGGCCGGCCATAGCAGGCCGCGGCGTCCGAGCCCATGGGGCGCGAGCCCGCGCTATAACAGGAAAGTTTACACCCCTGCCCCGACGTGGCTACATGCGCCCGGAGGGACGGGCGGCGCCGTCGCGCGGCTCGTGGGTGAGCGTGAGAGGGGGTGGAGAGAGAGAGCCGATGTACGTGCACAACCAAAAGGTGGCCGGCGCCGACGTGCAGGAGCTGCGCCGTGCCGGCGGGCGCTGGCTGCGCGAGATGCGCCAGCGTCGCGGGCTCTCGCAGCGCCAGATGGCCGCCGCGGTGGGTGCGGAGTACTACACGTTCATCTCCCAGCTCGAAAACGGCCGCGGGCGGATCCCGCCCGATCGCTACCGCGACTGGGCCGGCGCCCTCGGTGTCGAGCCCTCGACCTTCGTCTACAACTTGATGCGGTTCTACGACCCGGTCACGCACGAGATTTTGTTCGACAAGGACGGCCATTTCGGCGAGGACCCGTCGAGGTTCAGGCCGATCGATTGAGCACGGACCGACGGGACGGGGATCGACGGGGCGCGAGCGTGGGGCCAGGCATGACCGTCGGGGGGAACGGGCGATGAGCGCGGCGCTGTTGCCCTTCCGCCGCTCCGGCTTCGGCTGGAGCAACGAGGAGCGCTCGCTGCTCGCCCGCGTCGAGCGGCTGCTCGCCGACGCGGGCCTCTGGGTGGAGGCCGAGAGCGGGGAGACCGAGGAAGGCGACCCCTGGTGCGTGTTCTGCCACGCCGACAGCGGCGACGTGGTGGTCCACCTCGCGCGGATCGACGACGCCTACGTGCTCGACAGCCCGGTGATCGCGGGCTCGATCACCGGGCGCTCGCTCGACGACTGCGCCGATCGCTTCCTGTCGCGGGCGCGCCTGCTCAGCGCCGCGGCCACGCGGGGCGCGAGCTTCTACATCCACCCCACGGCGATGCTCGCCGGCGTGCTGATGACGATCGTGATGTTCTCGCTGACCACGCGCGAGCGCGGCGATCAGGCCACGGTCGAGGAGGGGGAGGCCGATCCGGCCGGGCTCGTCGCCACCCTCGCCGCCGCGGCGGGGGACGTCGCGGCCGAGCCGGACGGGGCGGCGGCGGCCGCGCGCACGGCTGACGCGGCTGGCGCGGCTGGCGCGGCCGAAGGCGACGCCGACGGCGCCGAGACGGTGCGCGAGAAGCAGCCGATCGCGCGCGCGCGGCAGGCGGCCGGGCAGCTCGCCCTCACCCTCGCCGCGGTCGAGCGCACGCCCGACGCCGCGCCCCTCTCGCCAGCGGTGCAGTGGGGGCTCCTGCATGCCGGCGCGCTCGCCGCCGCGCTGACGCTCGACGCCGACGCAGCCTCGGCGCGGACCGTGGCCGAGGCGGCGTCGGCGGACCCGGCCGCGGAGGACGCCTACGAGGAGGATGCCGGCGCGCGCGGCTCGATCGAGGCGGCGGACTGGCGCGTCGAGTCGCTCGCGGCCGAGGCCGTCGCCACGAGCTCCGGCGGCGGCCGCGCCGCGTCGCGCGAGACGGCCGCGGACGCGCGCGAGCCGGCGGCGCGAAGCCTGGCCATAGAGCCTCGGGCGGCCGTCGAGCCGTCCTCGCAGTCCACCCCCGTGCCGCCTCCGGCCGACCCCGCGCGCGAGCCCGCGCAACCGGTGGCCGCGACCTCGATCGCGGGAGAGGCGGCGGGCACGGCGGAGCCGACGCCCGACATCGCCGCCCTCGCGCGCGAGAGCCTCGCGTTCCTGATCGCCAAGGCCGAACCCGAGGCGCCCGTCGCCTTCTCCGAGGCGTTCGAGACCCTGGTCGACGGCCTCGCCGCCGAAGGCGCCGCACTCGTGGCGACGAGCGCGCCGACGGCGCTGCTCGGCGACACCTTCGGCGAGTTCGTGGTCGACGACGCGCTGCTCGGCTTCGACCTGGCGGAAAGCCCCTCGACGACCGAGGCGCCTGTCTCCGCGGTCCCGATCCCCGCCGAGCCGTCCGCCGCCGGCGAGGCGGCGCTCCCCGCGACGCCGTCGGCCCCCGAGCCCGCCGCCGCGCCGGCGGCGCCGGCGCTCGCGCCGCGGGTCGAGACGCCCGAGCGGGCGCCGCCTGGCGCCGGCGAGCCGGCGGCGACGCCGATCTGGGAGAACTTCGTCGAGATCGACGAGGCCACGTTCTTCGAGATGGTGCTCGCGCTCGCGGATTTCGGCACGATCAACCCGGTCGAAGGCGACGTGCTCTACTTCTACAACTGGTACGACGTCTATACCGGCACAGGCACTCCCGACGACGACGACTTCATCGCCGTCGGCGTGCGTTTCGAGGACGACAGCGCCGGCATCCTGATCGCGCTGGAGGACGACGTCGCCGGCTGGTTGACATGAGAGGCGTCGCGGCGTCTTAGCGCCCCACCATGTCCACGAGCTTCCGCCCCGACGCCGACGACCGCCGGGCCCATCTGCTCGGCCGCCCGGCCGAGCCGGGCCGAGCGCCGGTCGGCACCGCCCTCCCCTCCGCCGGGGGCGCCTCTCCGCCCCCGCCCGCCGAGCCCCGGAGATCGCCGGCCATGCAGCGCATCCCCGACCCCCGTCGCGCACCGTTCAGGAAGCGGGTCGAATGGTTCTTCTCGGGCATCGCGCGGATCGGCGAGACCTACCGCCTCGCCAAGCTGTCCCGGCGGGCGATCGAGGAGGACGCCCAGCGCGCGGCCGCGCTGGAAGACGACCTCGCCCATCGCCTCGACGCGGCCTCGGACGCCGCGGACCACCGGCTCTACGCGCTGAGCGAGGAGGTCGACGCCAAGCTCGACGCGCTCGACGCCCGCCGCGCCGAAGACGCCGCACAGCGCATCGACGCCGCGCGCGACGACCTCGGCCACCGTCTCGCCGCGGCGGCCGAGCACGCCACAGCCCACGCCGACAGCGCCGTCGCTGCCCTCGGCCAGCGCATCGAGGGCGAGATCGCCGGCCGCCTCGCCGCCCTCGAAGGCGCGGTCGGGATCGGCCACGACGGCGCGGAGACGCTGCGCGCCCGGCTCGACCGGCTGGAGGCGCGGCTCGACGACCGCCTCGGAGAGATCGAACGCCGGGTCGACGCGCGCCTCGACGCGACCGCCGGCCGTCTCGCCGAGACACGCGCGCGCTTCGCCGCGGAGACCGCGCTCGCCGCGCGCGGGCTGACCGACCTCGGCCGCCGTCTCGACCTTCTGCGGCGCAGCCCGCCGCCCGCGCCCGAGCCGGCCGAGGGGCGCGATCTGGAGGACCACGGCCTCGAAGCGCTGCTCGACGCCTTCTACAACCGCCTCGAAGACCGCTTCCGCGGCTCGCGCGAGGAGATCATGCGCCGCCTCGCGGTCTACCTGCCGGCCGCCGAGGCCGCCGCGCGACGCACCGGCGGCGCGGTGCTCGATCTCGGCTGCGGGCGCGGCGAGTGGCTGGAGCTGCTCGGCCGACGCGGCGTCACGGCCCGCGGGGTCGATCTGAACCCCGTACAGATCCAGGAGGCGCGGGCCGAAGGGCTCGACGCGACGCTCGACGACGCCTGCGATTATCTCGCGCGCGAAGCCGACGGCTCGCTCGCGATGGTGACGGCGCACCACCTGGTCGAGCACCTGCCCTTCCGCACCACCGCCTGGATCGCGCGCGAGGCGCTGGCCAAGCTCGCGCCCGGCGGGCTCCTGGTGTTCGAGACGCCGAACCCGGCCAACCTGCTCGTCGGCGCCAAGAGCTTCCACATGGACCCGACGCATCGCCGCCCGCTGCCGGCGGAGGTGCTGTCGACGCTGCTCGACACCGTCGGCTACCACCCCGTCGAGACGCGCGCGATGCATCCGCACGAGCGGCTGGCCGAGTTCGAGCGCGAACGCCGGCTCGACCCGGAGATCGCGGGGCTGCTGTTCGGGCCGCAGGACCTCGCGGTGATCGCGACCAAGCCCGACCCGGCCGGGGCCGCTTCGGGCGGCACCGGGTCGGGCGGTTCGGAGCCGACGATCTTCGATCCGATCCCCGCCGGGAGCTGACATGCGCTTCGCCGTCGTCCGCACCCAGGTGCCCTTCGTCCACGGGGGCGCCGAGCGCCACGCCGCCAACCTCTGCGTGGCGCTGCGCCGCCACGGCCACGAGGCCGCCGAGGTCTCGATCCCGTTCCGCTGGTATCCCGGCCCCGTGCTGGTCGATCACGTCATGGCCGCGAAGCTGATCGACCTGGAGCGCTTCGAGGGCGCGCCGGTGGACGCGATGATCGGGCTCAAGTTCCCGGCCTGGCTCGCGCGCCACCCCAACCGGCTGTTCTGGATCCTGCACCAGCACCGCCAGGCCTACGACCAGTGGGACAGCGGCCACTCCGACCTTCTGCACGAGCCCGACGGCGCCGCGATCCGCTCGATGATCCGCGCCGAGGACCGCCGCGTGCTGGGCGCGCCGGGCACGGCGGTGTTCGCGAACTCGGGCAACGTGGCGGCGCGGCTGAAGCGCTACCTCGGCCTCGGCGCGACGCCTCTTTACCATCCGCCGCCGAACGCCGAGGCGCTCCGCCCCGGCGCGGCGGGCGACTACGTGCTGGCGCCCGGCCGCATCGGGCCGGCCAAGCGGCAGGGCCTTCTGGTCGAGGCGCTGGCCGAGACCCGCGCGCTCCGCCTCGTGGTCGCCGGGCCGGCCGACGACGCGGCCTATCTCGACAGGCTGCGCGAGCGCGCCCGCGCCCTCGGCGTGGACGACCGGATCGAGTGGACCGGCGCGATCGACGACGAGACCATGGTGCGCCTCTACGCCGGCGCCCGCGCCGTCGCCTACGTCCCCGTGGACGAGGACTACGGCTACGTCACGCTGGAAGCGATGCTCGCCGCCAAGCCGCTGGTGGTGACCACCGACTCGGGCGGCCCGCTCGAATTCGTCCGCGACGGCACCGAGGGGCTGGTAGTGGCGCCCGAGGCGGGAGCGCTCGCGCACGCCTTCGAGCGGCTGGCCGACGATCCGGCCGAGGCCGAGCGCATGGGCGAGGCCGGGCACGCCCGCTACGCCTCGATGGCGATCGCCTGGGACACGGTGGTAGAGCGGCTGGTCGCCGCCGCCTCCGGGCGCCTGCCGGCCCCGGAAGGGCGCGGCGGCGTGGCGGAAGGTCTCGCTCCGGCCATCGCCGCGACGCCGGAGGCGGCGAGCGATCCCCGACCCGGCCCCGGCGACGCGAGCGCCTATGCATCGGCCGAACCCGTCTCCGGCTCGGCGACAAGCCTCGCGTCGAACGACGATCCCGCCCGAGGCGAGGCTGCCGCGTCAGGCCCCGACGACTTCGCGGACACGACGCCGACCGCAGAGATCGGGATCACCGCCCTCGTGGCACCGGGCTCCACGGCGGCCGCCGCCCCTGTCGAGACGACCGACACGGGGGCGACACCCGGTCCGGGGGCGCCCGGCGATGGGGGCACGCTGGTCCCTGTCGGTGACGCGCCGTCGGACAGCGCCGTAGAGGACGCGACGACCGCACCGACGGCCGGTGCCCCCGAACTGACCCCCGACCACGACGCGATGCTCGCCCCCGAGGCGGCCGTCGCGCCCGACGAGGCCGAGGCCGGCGCCGAGCCCGCTCTGCGGGCCCCGCCGCCGGTCGACCTCGACGCGCTGCGCGCGAGCCTCGTGCCCCCTCGCCCGGCCCGGGCACCCTTCGAGAACGTCGCCGGCCTGATCGCCGCGCATCGCTTCGCGAGCTTCGACGCCGCCGGCACCGACGCCTATGCGATGGCGGCCTATTTCGAGACGCACTGGCGGCGCTACCTCGCCACCCTCGCGCTGATCGGCGACGAGGCGCCGGGCCGGGTGATGGACGTCGGCACCTTCCCGCCCTTCCTGTTCCAGGCGCTGCTCGCCCAAGCCTATCCGGACGCGGTGCTCGACGGCGGCTGGGAAGGCCCCGAGCCCTTCGCCCAGCGCGTCGTCGCCGCCTCGGCCGAGGGCCGCGACTTCAGCGTCTCGCTGCGTCCCGCCAACGTCGAGCGCGACGCGCTGCCTTACGCGGACGAGAGCCACGACCTGCTGCTCGCGATGGAGATCCTGGAGCACCTCGCGATCGATCCCCTGCACTTCGTGGTCGAGGCGGCGCGGGTGCTGGCCCCCGGCGGGCGGATCGTGATCACCACGCCGAACGCCACCAGCCATCGCGGCGTCGCCAAGATCCTGCGCGGCGACGCGCCCCACTCCTTCGGCGTGTTCGTGCCGACGGGAGGCGCCTACGGGCGGCACAACCGCGAATGGGCGCCGCGCGAGGTCGCCGCCCTCGCCGAGGCCGCGGGCTTCGAGACCGAGCGCCTCGCCACGGCGGACGTCTACGACGACCGCATCGACGCCGACGCGGCGGCGCTGCTCGCCGCCCGCGGCGACGATTTCACCATGCGCGGCGAGACCATCCTCTACGTCGGCCGCCGTCCCGCCCGCCTCGGGCGGGACGTGGCCCCGCCAGGGCTCTACCACGGCGATCCGGGCGCGATGTACGCACGCCTGAAGCTGGTCGGCCACGACCGGGCGACGGGGCGGGCGCGCGTGCGTGTCGAGAACCGCTCGCGCCGGCACTGGCAGCCCGCGGGGCCGGGGGCGGTGTCGCTCTACCTCGCCTGGCACGACGCCTCCGGCGCGCTGGTCCATCCCTTCGGCCACCTGCCGCTCGGCGAGAGCCTCGCGCCGGGTGCCGCGGCCGAGATCGCGCTTCAGCTCGACAACACCTCCTCGGCGACGAACGGCCATGTGGTGGTCGAGGTCATGGTCCCGGCCGGACGTCTGGCCGGGACGGGACGGGCCAATGCGCTGAGCCTCCCCTGCTCCGAAGCCGCCTTCCTGCGCCTCGTAGGGACGGCATGACCGGCGCCGGGGACGACGGCCCGCCGGTCCGGGTCCACTGGGTCTCGCCGCTGCCCCCGGCCTCCACCGACATCGCCGAGTACACCCGCCGCTTCCTGCCCGACCTTGCGTCGCGCGCGAGCGTCGTGCTCTGGACCGATGCCGAGACCTGGGATCGCGGGCTGGAGCGCCACGCGCTCGTGCGCCGCTTCGACCCGCACGCCGCCCTGCCGATGGACATGCGTGACCTGCCGCCCGCACGGGGCGCGGTCGAGGCGGTGTTTTTGAACATCGGCAATGCCTGGGTGTTCCACTCGCGTATAGTGGCCCTCGCGCGGCGGGTGCCGGGGTGTCTGGTGCTGCACGACCTCGCCGTGGTCGAGATGCTGCGCGACAGCGTGGTCAACCGCCTGCTGCCCCGCGCGCAGGTGCTCTCCGAGGTCGCACGCTGGCTCGGCCCGCCCGGCCGCGCCGTGCTGGAGCGCGCGATCGACGGCACGCCCCCCTCGGCAGCCGCGATCGAGCACCACCCGATGTGGGAAGCCACGCTCGGCCGCGCGAGCGCGGTGCTGACCCACACCTCCGCCGCTTACGACACCGCCTGCGCCCGCCGCGTCCTGCCGGTCCATCGCCTGGAGCTGCCGTTCTCGATCGGCCCGCGCCCCTCGGCCGCGCGCGCCATGGACGGGCCCCTTCGGCTCGCCCAGTTCGGCCACATCGGCCCGAACCGGCGGCTGGAGCCGATCCTGGAAGCGCTGGCCCGCGTGGCGCCCGAGCGCGGCGGCCGGGTCGACTTCGTGTTCGAGGTGTTCGGCCGGCTCTGGGACCCCGACCGCATCCGCGGCGCCGCGAAGGCCCTCGGCATCGCGCACCGGGTACGCTTCCGCGGCTTCGCGCCCGAGCCGGAACTGGACGCGGCGATCGGGCAGGCGCACCTCGTGTTCAACCTGCGCGACCCGACCATGGGCGAGGCCTCGGGCAGCCAGCTCCGGATCTGGAACGCCTCGGCGATGTCGGCGGTGACCGATCTCGGCTGGTACGCGGGCTTGCCCGACGACACGGTCGCCAAGATCCCGCGCGGCGACGAGATCGGCGCGCTGGTGCGGCTCGTGGAACGCCTCGACGCCGACCGCTCGCTCTCGGCGCGGGTCGGCGCGGCCGGGCGGGAGCGGCTGGAGGCGCGTCACGCCACGGCCGACTATGCCGAGGGGATCGTGCGGATCGCCCGCGCGATGGAGCGCGACACCCGCGACGCGCTCGCGGCCGAGGCGATGGGACGCCTGCTCGGCCGGGCGCCGTCGCCCGCGCTGATGCGCCCGCGGGCGGCGCGGGTGATCGAAGGGTAAGGTGCCCGGCCGCCGCGACGCGGCCGGGCGCAGCGTCTCAGGCCGCCCGCTCGGCCTGCTCGAACGCCGCCAGCAGCCGGTCCGGCGTCGCCGGGAACTGCCGCACCCGCAGACCGGTGGCGTTATGGATCGCGTTCAGCACGGCGCCGGCCGAGCCGCAGAGCGCCAGCTCGCCGATGCCCTTGGCCTGGATCGGGTTGGTCCACTTGTCGCGGTCTTCCAGCAGCTCGACGTCGAGCGCCGGCACGTCGAGCGCCACGGGGACGTGGTACTCGGCGAGGTCGTTGTTGACGAGCCGCCCGTCGCGGCGGTCGAAGGCCAGCTCCTCGGTCAGCGCGAGGCCGATGCCCCAGACCATGCCGCCGAGGCACTGCGAGCGGGCGGTGCGCGGGTTGAAGATGCGCCCCGCGGCGAAGGTGCCGCCCAGGCGCCGCACCCGCGTCTCGCCGGTGACGCCGTTCACCGCCACCTCGCAGAAGTAGGCGCCGAAGGTGGTCTGGGTGGTGTCCTTCCTGGTCTGGCCGGGCTTGCCCTCGCCCAGAACCTCGATCGCCTCGCCGCCGAGCACCTCGGCGAGCGGGATGCGCCGGTTGCCGGCGACCGCCTCGCCGTCCTTGAGGGTCAGGCCCTGCTCTTCGACGCCCAGCCTGGATGCGATCCGGCGGCGGATCTCCTCGCAGGCGGCGAACACGGCGGTGCCGTGCGAGCAGGCGCCCATCGAGCCGCCGGAGCCCACGCCCTCGGGCAGATCGCTGTCGCCGAGCAGGGTCTCGACCCGGTCGGGGTCGAGCCCGAGCATCTCGCCGGCGAGCTGCGACATCACGGTATAGGTGCCGGTGCCGGGGTCGGTGCCGGCGGTGGCGACCACCGCGGTGCCGTCGGGGTTCAGCCTCACCCGCGCGGTCGCCGGCATCATCATGTTGATGCGGAACCCCGAGGCCATGCCGTGGCCGATCAGCCATTCGCCCTCGCGCTCGCTCGCGGGCTCGCGCCCGGTCTGCCAGCCGAAGCGCCTGGCGCCGCTGTCGAGACAGTCCGCGAGACGGTGCGAGGAGAACGGCTTGCCGGTGGTCGGGTCGGTCTCGGGGATGTTGCGCTTGCGCAGCTCCACCGGGTCGATCCCGGCCTTTCCGGCCAGCTCGTCCATGGCGACCTCGACCGCGGCGACGCCGATGCACTCGCCCGGCGAGCGCACCGAGCCGGCCACGGGCCGCGCGACGCGGGCCACCTCGATCGCGAGCTTGCGGTTCTCGCCACGGTACATGAAGGGCGAGGCCATGGTCACCGGCTCGGCGAAGCCCTCGCCCGGCAGCTGCGACACCCGCGCCTCGTGGCCGAAGCCGGTGAGCCGGCCCTGGCCGTCCGCGGCGAGGCGCACCCGCTGGCGGCTCTCCGAGCGGCGGACCACGGTCTCGAACACCTGGTTGCGCGTGAGCGCGACGGCGACGGGGCGGCCGAGCGCGCGCGCCGCGATGCTCGCGGCGACCGCCTCCGGCGCGACGCCGAGCTTCGAGCCGAAGCCGCCGCCGACATACGGGGTGAGGATGCGCACGTTCGCGGGATCGACCCCGACCGCGTCGGCCAGCTCCTTCCGGTTGGTGGTCGGCATCTGGTAGCTGCCGCGCAGCTCCAGCTTGTCGCCCCGCCACTCGGCGATCGAGGCGTGCGGCTCGATCGCGGCGGCGTTGTGGCCCTCGGTCTCGATCTCGACGTCGACGCTGTAGGCGGCGTCCGCCATGGCGCGGTCGAGATCGCCCTGGCTCGACGCCTTGCCCTCGGGGCGCTCGGGCGTGACCGCCTCGGGATCGGCCTCGACCGCCTCGACCTCGTAGTCGACCGAGCGGGCGAGAACCTGGGCGGCGTGGCGCGCGGCCTCGAAGGTCTCGGCGACCACCAGGGCGACGGGCTGGCCGTGGTAGGCGACCGTATCGCCGATCCGGGGCGCGGCCTTGCCCGAGAGCGGCTGGCTCGCCTGACGCATCAGCCGCTCGCTCCGCTCGACGGCGAGGACGCCGTCCATCGCCTCGACCGTCGCGGTATCCATGCCCTTGATGCGGCCCTTAGCGATGGTCGCGCGCACCAACACGCCGTGCGCCATGTCGGCGCCCGCGTGGTCGTGGGCATAGCCGATCCGGCCGGTGACCTTCTTCGCGCCCTCGCTGCGCACGATCGGCTGGCCGAACACGCCCTGCGCCATGTCGTCGAGGCGGTTGCGCTCGTCGGGCGCGTCCATCTTGATCGAGGCGTCCATGTCCATCACGTCGGCTCCCCGCAGAGATCGGCCAGCACGGCCTTGGTCATGCGCCGCGTCAGCGCGATCTTGAAGGCGTTGCCCTCCTCGGCGACCGCGTCCTGGAGCAGTGCGTCGGCGGCGCGCTCGAACAGCGCCTCGGAGGGACGCTCGCCCACCAGCACCTCGTTGACCCGGCCGTCGAACCAGGGCCGGGGCGCGACGCCGCCCCAGGCGAGGCCGGCGCGGGCGATGGCGCCGTCCTTCATCTCGATCACCGCCGCCATCGAGACGAGGGCGAAGGCGTAGGACGAGCGCTCGCGCGCCTTGCGATAGTCCTGGCGTCCCGCGGGCGCGGGCGGCAGCACCACGGCGGTGATCAGCTCGCCCGGCTCCAGCACGGTCTCGACCTGCGGCGTGTCGCCGGGCAGTCGGTAGAACTCCGAGAGGTCGATCCGGCGGGTTTGCCCGTCCGGGCGCTCGGTCTCGACCGCGGCCGAGAGCGCCTGCATGGCCACGGCCATGTCGCTCGGGTGGGTGGCGATGCAGTGCTCGCTCGCGCCGAGGATCGCGTGCAGCTTGGTGACGCCGCCGCGCGCGGCGCAGCCCGAGCCGGGGGCGCGCTTGTTGCACTTCGCGCCGGTGTCGTAGAAGTAATAGCAGCGCGTGCGCTGGAGCAGGTTGCCGGCGGTGGACGCCATGTTGCGGATCTGCTGGCTGGCGCCCGCCAGGATCGCGCGCGAGATCATCGGATAGTCGCGCCGCACCGTCCCGTGATTGGCCAGATCGGTATTCGAGACCAGCGCGCCGATGCGCAGCCCCCCCTCGTCGGTCGGCTCGATCGTCCTCAGATCGAGGCGGTTGACGTCGATCAGTGTCTCGGGCGCCTCGATCTCCAGTTTCATCAGATCGAGCAGGTTGGTGCCGCCGGCGATGAAGCGCGCGGTCTCGCCGCCTTGGGCGGTGGCTTCGGCGGGGCTGCCCGCGCGAACGTAATCGAAGGCCCTCACGACGTGCCTCCCCTGGCCGAGCCGACGCCGAGCACGGCGTCCATGATGTTGGGATAGGCACCGCAGCGGCAGAGGTTGCCCGACATCCGCTCGGCGATTTCCGCGCGGGTCATCTCCGGCGCGGCGGACAGATCGGCCGTCACCTGGCTCGGCCAGCCCTCGGCGATCTCGGTCAGCACGGCGTGGGCCGAGACCACCTGCCCCGGCGTGCAGAAGCCGCACTGGTAGCCGTCGTGCTCCAGGAAGGCGGCCTGCACCTCGGAGGGCGCCTCCGGGCTGCCCAGCCCTTCGACCGTGGTGATCTCGGCGCCGTCGTGCATGCAGGCGAGCGTCAGGCAGGCGTTCACCCGCCGGCCGTCGACCAGCACGGTGCAGGCGCCGCACTGGCCGTGGTCGCAGCCCTTCTTGGCGCCGGTGACGTTCAGGTGGAGACGCAGCGCGTCGAGCAGGGTGGTGCGCGGGTCGGCATCGAGCGGATAGCGCGTCCCGTTCACGGTGAGGTCGGTCTGCATGGGGTCAGCCTCGTGGGGGTCTGCCGAGGGCGCGGGTCCTCGGTCCGTGTCTCGACGCCGCCAACGCGAGCGGGCGCCGATCGCTCCGCCTCGCACCCGGCGACCAGGCGTCACGGCCCATGGCTTGCCGCGCCACGGGATGGAACGCCTCTGCCGGGGTCGGGACCGGCATGGCCGCGGCCGGGCCGGTTCGGGCGCCGATCGTCCTCGCGCCCCCTTGCGGCGCCGGGACGAGGCGCTTATGACCCACCCCGTTCGGAGTGTAGCTCAGCCTGGTAGAGCACCGTCTTCGGGAGGCGGGGGTCGTAGGTTCGAATCCTGCCACTCCGACCATGGCACCGGGGGAAGACCCGTGCCTTTCTCCGTCGAGGAAAGGAAAGCCCTTCTCGAGGCTCGCCTCGTCGGGCCGACGGTCGTCGAGCGGCCCGACGAGGCGGGCCTCGACGACATCGCGGCGCTCAGGGAGGCGAGCGTCTCGGCGATCCGTGATCTGGTGTCGGCTCGCCTCGACCTGCCGGAAGAACAGCCCCCGATCCCGGCAGGCCGTGCGGACCGTCATCGACCTCCCGAGGAGCGCCTGCCCTTCCGGGTGACGGCGTCGATCGCCGATCCGGCGGCATCGCGAGCGCCTCAGCGCCGCTCGAACAGCTTCTCGATCCCGGCGCGGTCGAGGCGCACGGTGGTCGGGCGGCCGTGGTTGCACCACTGCGCCCCCGGCGTCGCCTCCATCGAGCGCAAAAGCGCGTCCATCTCCGCGAGCGTCAGCCGCCGCCCCGAGCGCACCGAGCCGTGGCAGGCGATCCGCGACAGCGCGGCGTCGAGGCGCGCTTGCAGACCATCCGCGCCCTCGCCGTCGAGGAGCGCATCGGCCGCGTCGCGCAGCAGCGCCGCCGGGTCTGCGTGCGCGAGGATCGCCGGCGCCTCGCGCACGCAGACCGCGCCGGGGCCGAACGGCTCGACCACGAGGCCGAGCGCGGCGAGGGCGTCGGCGGCGTCGAGCACGGCCGCCGCCTCGGCGCCGAGATCGACGATCTCAGGGATCAGGAGCGCCTGCCGCTCGACCCCGTGGCGCCCCCGGGCGGCCTTCAGCCGCTCGTAGACCAGCCGCTCGTGCGCGGCGTGCTGGTCGACGAGGACCAGGCCGTCCGCGATCTCGGCGACGATGTAGGCGTCGTGGATCTGCGCGCGGGCGCGGCCGAGCGGCGGCTCGGGGGCGTCCGCCTCGGGCGGCGGGCCGGCGGCATCCGTCTCGGTCAGGGCGGCGGCGGGGGCCGGTGCGAAGGTCGCGGCCGCCTCCGCGAAGCCGGTCGGGCGGGTGGCGGGCACGGGCTTCCACTCGCCCCAGCCGGCGCGGCGCGACCAGGGCGTGCCGAGGCTCGGCAGCGAAGCGGGGCCCGGTGCTTCCGCGGCGGGGGCGGGTCCGGCCCCGCGACGCGAGGCGGTGCCCTCGCCCGCGAGACGGCGGCGCAGCGCGCCGACGATCAGCGAGCGCACCGAGGCCGCGTCGCGAAAGCGCACCTCGGCCTTGGCCGGATGCACGTTCACGTCGACCATCGCGGCCGGGCAGTCGAGGAACAGCGCGTAGACCGGCTGGCGCCCGCGCGCGAGGAAGTCGCCGTAGGCCGCGCGCACCGCCGCTGCCAGCGCGCGGTCGCGCACGGGACGGCCGTTCACCACCAGATACTGATGCCGCGCCGTGGCACGCGCGATCTCGGGCCGCCCGGCCGCGCCGCCGAGCGCGAGGCCGTCGCGGGTCTCGTCGAGCGCGACGCGCGACGCCTCGAAGCCCTCGCCCACGAGCCGGGCGGCGCGGGCGAGACGGGCCTCCGCCCCGTCGCCGCGCGCGGCCGCGAGGTCGAGCAGCACCCGCGCCGCCCCGTCCTCGCCGGCCTCCTCCAGGCGGAAGGCGACCGCCGGGTGGGCGAGCGCCAGAGCGCGCAGCGCCTCGACCGCGGCCTGCGTCTCGGCGCGCGCGCTCTTGAGGAAACGCAGCCGCGCGGGCGTCGCGCAGAACAGGTCGCGCACCTCGACCGTGGTGCCGGCGTCGCGCGCCGCCGGACGGATCGGCTCGACCCGCCCGGCGGTCGCGGCGATGCACCAGGCGCTCTCGGCCTCCGCCGTGCGCGAGGTCAGGGTCAGCCGCGCGACGGCGGCGATCGAAGCCAGCGCCTCGCCGCGAAACCCCAGGCTCGCGATGTCGACGAGGTTCGAGCCGTCGATCTTCGAGGTGGCGTGGCGCTCTAGCGCGAGCGCCAGCTCGGCCTCGGCGATCCCCTCGCCGTCGTCGGCCACCCGGATCAGCGTGCGCCCGCCGTCCACCAGCCGCGCGTCGATCCGGGTAGCGCCAGCGTCGAGCGCGTTCTCGACCAGCTCCTTCAGCGCCGAGGCCGGGCGCTCGATCACCTCGCCGGCGGCGATGCGGTTCTGCGCGCTCGGGTCGAGCCGGCGGATCGCGCGGCGTTCGCGGATATCGGGGAGGAGCGTCGTCATGATACCAGTCCTAGCATGATGCAGGACCGACGGGAACGGCGCACAGGCCTGGGACGGGGTGTCCCGGCGGGGACGCCGCCCCTTGGACGAGGGGCGGCGCCGGGTCTCAGAGCCCTTCGGGCTGACCGACGACCACGACCGAGAGCGCGTCCGGGTCCAGAAGGCGCCCGGCGACGCGGCGGATGTCCTCGACGCTCACCGCCTCGATCAGACCGTTGCGCTCGTTGACGTAGTCGATGCCGAGATCCTCCGCCTGGGCAGCGACCAGGAAGCTCGCGATCTTGGCGTTGGTGTCGAAGCGCAGCGGGAAGGCGCCGGTCAGGTACTGCTTGGCCTTGGCCAGCTCCTCCTCCGAGACGCCCTCCTCGGCCATGCGCGCCCATTCGGCCCGGATCACGTCGAGGCTCTCGGCGATGCGCGCGTTCGCGGTCGCGACCGAGCCGAGATAGAGCGGCGCGCCCTCCAGACCGGAGAGATAGCTGTAGACCCCGTAGGCGAGCCCGCGCTTCTCGCGCACCTCGGTCATCAGCCGCGAGGAGAAGCCGCCGCCGCCGAGGACATAGTTCATCACGTAGGCGGGGATGTAGTCCTCGTCCTCGCGCACGAGCCCCGGCTGGCCGAAGATCGCGACCGACTGCGGCACGGCGAGATCGACCACCTCCGTGCCCGGCGGCGGCGTGGCGTCGTCGGGCTCGACCAGCCTGCCTCCGGCCGGCGCCTCGGCCGGCAGCCCGCCGAGGATCCGGTCGACGAGGCGACCGGCCGCCTCGGCGTCGAGCGCGCCGACCACGGCGACCACCGCCTTGTCCCGCGTCAGCAGGCGACGGTGCTGGGCGACGAGATCCTCGCGGGTCAGCTCCTCGACGGTCTCTGCGGTGCCGTCGGTCGGTCGGCCGTAGGGGTGGTCGCCGAAGGTGCGCGCGTAGAACGCCTCGCTCGCGCGCGAGCGGGGGTCGGTCTCGGCCGAGGCGATGCCCGAGAGCTGCTGGCGGCGCACCCGCTCGACCGCGTCCGCGTCGAAGCGGGGGCTCGTCAGCGCCTCGGCCAGCAGATCGGCCGACGGCTCCATGGTCTCGACCAGCATCCGCGCCGAGACCGACGCGCTGTCGCGTCCCGCGCTGAAGCCGAGGCGCGCGGCGAGGCGGTCGGCCTCCTCGGAGAAGGCGACCGCGTCGCGCTCGCCCGCGCCCTCGTCCAGAAGCCCCATGGTCAGGCGCGAGACGCCGGCCTGCCCGTCGGGGTCGAGCGCCGCGCCGCCCTCGAAGCGCGCCTCGAGGGCGACCATGGGGATCGACGGCTCCTCGACGTGCCAGAAGGGAATGCCGCCGGGGCTCTCGGCCTCGGTGATGTCGATCGCGCGGGCGGGCAGCACGGTGGCAGCAAATACGGGGGCAGCGAGCATGGCGATCGCCACGATGGAACGGGTCCAGAATGCCATCAGCCGGCCTCCTCTTCGTCCGTCGTCTCCGCTTCGTCCGTGGTCTCCCGCGTGAGCCGGCCGGTCACCGAGCGCTCCGCCACGAGGTACTCGTTGGCCACGCGCTTGACGTCCTCGGCGGTCACGCCCTGGAGCACCTCCGGATAGCGCGCCACGTCCTCGACCGTGAGCCCGACCGCGAGCGCCGCGCCGTAGAGGCGCGCGAGCGAGGACTGGCTGTCCTGGGCGTAGACCAGATCGGCGCGGGCGCGGTTCTTGACCCGCTCCAGCTCCGCCTCGGTCGGGCCCTCGGCCTTGATCCGCGCGATCACCTCGTCGATGCCGGCCTCGACCTCGTCGAGCGTGCGGCCGGGCTTGGCGGCGGCGTAGAGCCCGAAGCTCGACGCGTCGCGCGCGCGCGAATAGTACCAGGCGGCCGAGCCCACCGCCGGGCCGTCGCCGAACTCGAGCGACTGCGTCAGCCGCGCGGTCTTGCCCGAGCCGAGCACGTCGGAGAGCACCGAGAGCGCGGCCGCGGTCTCGGCGTCCCCCGAGCGGTAGGACGGCGCCTCGTAGAGGCGCATGACGTAGGGCTGGCGCACGCGCGGGTCGGCCATGTCCAGCCGCCGCGCCGCGCGGTGCGGCGGCTCGACGGGACGCGGCTCGGGGCTCGCGCCGGAGGGCTCCAGCGGGCCGTAGTGCTCGCGCGCGAGGCGCTCGACCTCCGCGGGCGTCACGTCGCCCGCGACCACCAGGATCGCGTTGTCGGGGCTGTAGAAGCGGCGATAGAAATCGAGCGCGTCCTCGCGCGACAGCCGCTCCATCTCGTGGCGCCAGCCGATGATCGGAACGGCGTAGGGGTGGTTTCGGTAGAGCGCCGCGCGCATCTCCTCGCCGAACAGCGCCGAGGGGTCGTTGTCGGTGCGGCTCGCGCGCTCCTCCAGGATCACCTCGCGCTCGGTCTCGACGTGCTCCTCGGTGATCCTGAGATCGACCATGCGGTCGGCCTCCATCTTCATCACGAGGCCGAGCCGGTCGGCGGCGATGCGCTGGAAGTAGCCGGTGTAGTCCCAGGAGGTGAAGGCGTTGTCCTGCCCGCCGTTCTCGGCCACGATCTTCGAGAAGGCGCCGTCCGGGATCTCGTCGGTGCCTTTGAACATCAGGTGCTCGAGGAAGTGGGCGATGCCCGACTGGCCCCAGGGCTCGTCGGCCGCGCCGATCGGATACCAGACCATGTGGGTGACGACGGGCGCGCGGTGATCCTCGATCACGACCGCGCGCATGCCGTTGTCGAGCGTGAAGGTCGAGACCGGCTGATCGATCGGCGCGTCCACGCGCTCGGGCTCGGCGCCGGCGTCCGGCGCGGTCAGGAACAGGCCGCCCGCGGCGAGGGCCGCTGCGGCGAGGGACGGCAGGCGCATGGGCGCTCCCTTCGACTGTGCAACCGTGGCGAGATAGGCCGCCGTCGCGGTGGCGGCAGTGCTTGCGGCGGCATGACGCTCAGAACGGGGCGCGGATCACGGTTCCGTCGATCCGCCGGTCGCGGGGCGCGAGGGTGCGCGCCTCGCGCTCGGCGGTGGCCGCCTCCGCCGCGGCCGTGTCCGGGGCCGCGCTCTCCGGATCGCTCGGCGCGGGCACGCCCTCGCGCTGGAGCCGCCGGCTCTCGGCCACCGGATCGACCAGGGTCTCGGGGTCGGGCGCGTCCGGGTCGCCGAAGCCGAACAGCTCGAAGACGGTGGGGGGCGTGTAGTTCTCCTCCTCGCGCCGGCGCTGCGCCTCGGCGTCGGCCCCGAGGGTCGCGCGGATGTCGGCCTCGGCGCCCTCGGCGGCCGCGGCGAGCAGGGCGCGCTCGGCCGGGCGCGACGCGCCCGCCGTGCCGCCCGACGCACCGCCGCCGAGGAGCGCGGCACGCGCGGCCCCCCGCGGATCGGGCTCGAGCGGCGAGCGCTGGCCGGGCTCGGGACGCGGCAGGGCCGCCCCGCCCTGCCGCGCGCTCGGCGGCACCACGAGCGGCGCGCGGGCGATCACCTTGAACTCGTCCGGAGACGGCGGGCGGGCGCCGAGGGCGGTCAGGGGATCGCCGATCTGGTCGCAGCCGGCGAGGACGAGGGCGGCGAGGAGAGGGGCGATGCGACGCATGAAGGGCTCCCGTCGGGCGGCGGCTCAGGCCTTCCAGGCGAGGAAGGCGGCGCCGGCGAAGATGGCGATGTCGGCGACGTTGAACGCGTAGGGGTTGTCGATACCGCAACACGACATGTTGAGAAAGTCCGCGACCGCGCCGTACTGCACGCGGTCCCAGGCGTTGCCGACCGCGCCGCCCGCGATCACGCCGGCGGCGAGCGCGAGCCGCGGGTCGCGTCGCCGGCGCACCGTCCACCAGGCGAGGGCGGCCGAGACCGCGACGGCGACGCCGGCGAGGACCCAGCGCATCGCCTCCGGCCCGCCGGCGCCGATGCCGAAGTTGACGCCGCGGTTCCAGGCCATGACGAAGTCGAGATAGGGCGGCGCCACCTCGATCAGCCCGCGCGCGCGCAGGTCCATCGCCTCGACCACCAGCCACTTGGTGGCGCGGTCGAGGACCAGCACGGCGAGGGCGGCGAGGGCGAACCCCCGCCAGGCCCGCGTGCGCGCGTCGGCCGCGAGCGCGATCATCGGCCCGCGAGCACCGCGTCGCAACGCGCGCAGGTCTCGGGGTGCGCGTGGCGGCCGACGTCCGGCAGGACCTGCCAGCAGCGCGCGCACTTGGCGCCCTCGGCACGACGGAACACCACGCCGATCTCGGGGTGGTCGAGGCGGAAGGCGTCCTCCGGCGGGGCCTCGCGACGCAGGTCGAGGCCGGAGGTGATGCACAGCTCGGCCATGTCGATCCCCTCCTTCCCATCGGCCCCCGCCTCCGGCGAGAGCGCCTCGGCCACCGCTGGCTCGGCCACGTAGAGCGCGGGCGCGGCTTCGAGCGAGGCGCCGATCGTCTTGCTCCGCCGCGCCTCCTCCAGCGCGCCGGTGACGACGCGGCGCGCGGCGCGCACCTTCTCCCAGCGCGCGGCGAGCGCGTCGTCGCGCCAGGACGCGGGGGTCGCGGGGAAGTCGACCAGATGCACCGAGGACGTCTCGCCGGGGAAGCGGTCGAGCCAGACCTCCTCCATGGTGAACACCAGGATCGGCGCGAGCCAGGTGGTCAGGCGGTTGAACAGCGCGTCCATCGCCGTGCGCGCGGCCCGACGGCGCAGGCTGCCCGCGCCGTCGCAGTAGAGCGCGTCCTTGCGCACGTCGAAGTAGAACGCCGAGAGGTCGGCGGTGACGAAGTTGAACAGCTTCTGGAACACCGCCTGATAGTCGAAGGCGGCGTAGCCACGGCGCACCTCGTCGTCGAGCTCGGCTAGGCGATGGAGCACCCAGCGCTCCAGGAGCGGCATGTCCTCGTACGCCACCGCCTCGTGATGGGCGTCGTAGTCGCCGAGCGCGCCGAGCATGAAGCGAAAGCCGTTGCGGAGCCGGCGGTAGCTGTCGGCGGTGCCCTTCAGGATCTCCTCGCCGATGCGCAGATCGGCGGTGTAGTCGGCCTGCGCGACCCAGAGGCGCAGGATGTCGGCCCCATACTGCTTGGTCACGTCCTCGGGCGCGACGACGTTGCCGAGCGACTTCGACATCTTGTTGCCCTTGGGGTCGAGCGTGAACCCGTGGGTGACGACCGCCTTGTAGGGCGCGCGCCCGCGCGTGCCGCAGGCCTGCAGGAGCGAGGAGTGGAACCACCCCCGGTGCTGGTCGGTGCCCTCCAGATAGACGTCCGCCGGCCAGACGCCGTCCTCGCGGTCGCGCAGCACGAAGGCGTGGGTGGAGCCAGAATCGAACCAGACGTCGAGGATGTCGTCGACCTTCTCCCACTGCCCGGCGTCGTCGCGCCCGGCGAGGAAGCGGTCCTTCGCGCCGTCCTCGTACCAGGCGTCGGCACCCTCGGCGCGGAAGGCCTCGACGATGCGGGCGTTGACGTCCTCGTCGCGCAGCACCTCGACCGTGCCGTCGGCGCGGCGGCGCATGAAGCAGGCGAGCGGCACGCCCCAGGCGCGCTGGCGCGAGAGCACCCAGTCGGGGCGGTGCTCGACCATGGAGTGGAGCCGGTTGCGCCCGGCGCGCGGGGTCCAGGTGACCAATTCGTCGATGGACTTGAGCGCGCGCTCGCGGATCGTGTCCCCGTGCTCGCCCAGCCCGTCGTCGAGCGGCTTGTCGATGGCGACGAACCACTGGTCGGTGTTGCGGAAGATCAGCGGGGCCTTCGAGCGCCAGCTGTGGGGATAGCTGTGCTTGATCCGCCCGCGCGCGAGCAGGGCGCCCGTCTCGACCAGCTTGTCGATCACCGCCTTGTTGGCGTCACCCTCGCCTCCCTTGGCGTCGAGGAGCGAGCGGTTGCCGAAGAACGGCAGGTCGGGGCGGAAGGTCCCGTCCTCCAGCACGTTGTAGGTGATGACCTCGCCGAGCATGCCCGCGTCGCGATACAGCTCGAACTCCTCCATGCCGTGCGAGGGCGCGCAGTGGACGAAGCCGGTGCCCTCCTCGTCGGTGACGAAGGGGGCGTGGCGGAAGTCGCGGGGCGCGTCCCATTCGCCGCGCGCGCCCTCGGCGCCGTGGAAGGGATGGGCGAGCGAGAGGCGCGACAGCTCGTCGGCCGAGACGCCGCGCAGGCGGCGATACATGCCTTCCTCCAGCCGCGCCGAGCGCATCACCTCGGCCGCGCGCGCGTCGGCGAGGAGATAGCGATCGCCGATGCGCGCCCAGCACTCCTCGGGCCGGCCCGTGACCTCGTAGAGGCCGTAGTCGATGTCCTCGCGGAACACGACGCCGCGGTTGGAGGGGATGGTCCAGGGCGTCGTGGTCCAGATCACCACATGCGCGCCGTCGAGATCGGACAGCGCCTCCGCATGACCACGGCCTCCGGCCTCGATCGCCGGCGCGGCCTTGTCGAGCAGCACGCGGAACGTCACCCAGATCGTGAAGCTCTGCTTCTCGCGGTACTCGACCTCCGCCTCGGCCAGCGCCGTCTTCTCGATCGGCGACCACATCACCGGCTTGGAGCCCAGATAGAGCGAGCCGTTCATCACGAAGCGGTGGAACTCGGCCGCGATCGTGGCCTCGGCCTCGAAGCTCATGGTGAGATACGGGTTCTCCCAGTCGCCGGTGATGCCGAGGCGCTTGAACTCGGCGACCTGCACGCCGATCCAGCTCTCGGCGAACTCGCGGCACTGGCGGCGCAGCTCGTTGACCGGCACCTGGTCCTTGGACCGGCCCTTGGCGCGATACTGCTCCTCGATCTTCCACTCGATCGGCAGGCCGTGGCAGTCCCAGCCCGGCACGTAGCGGCTGTCGCGGCCCATCATCTGCTGCGAGCGCACCACGAAGTCCTTCAGGATCTTGTTGAGCGCATGGCCGATGTGGAGATGACCGTTCGCATAAGGGGGCCCGTCGTGCAGCGCGAAGGGCTCGCGGCCCTCGGCGGTCTCACGCAGGCGGCGGTAGACGCCGAGACGGTCCCAACGCTCCAGCCACGCGGGCTCGCGCTTCGGGAGCCCCGCGCGCATCGGAAAGTCGGTCTTCGGCAGGAACAGCGTGTCGCGGTAGTCGGGCGCGGTGTCCTGCTCGGGGCGGGTGGTGTCGCTCATGGGGTCGGTCCGCTCGATGGGGCGTCGGGGGTCGGGCCAACTGGGCGTGTCGGCCCAGTGGCGTCGGCGCACGGGCGCCTCGTTCCCGGTCCCGCCGGTCTCAGCGGCGGGCCGGGCCGGTAATTCGACGCATGGCGCGTATCGGCGTCCCTTCGATCATGGCGGGCGGTATAGAGGCGCGCGCGGGCGTCGTCCAGCCGAGGCAGGGCCCTCTCGTCCCGTCACGAAAGCGTCAGCCCCGGCTGGCGCGGGCGCGGGCGACCCCATCTCGATCCCGGAGACGCCGCCAGGGAGACGACCGATGACCCTCGACCGCCGCCGCTTCCTCGCCCTCGCCGCCGCGGGCGCGGCCCTGCCCGGCCCCGTTCCCGCCGCACCGGCCGCGCGGCTGATCGCCCGGCGCTGGCCCCGCTTCGGGAGCGAGGGCGGTCCCGACCACGGCGCCTGGGGCGCGTTCCTGTCGCGCTTCCTCAGGACCGGCACGACGAGCGGCGTCAACCTCGTCGACTACGCCGGCGCCAAGCGCGAGCGGGGCGCGGTCGCGGCCTACGTCGACGCGCTGTCGCAGGCGCGGCCGACCGCGATGACGCGCGCGGCGGCCAAGGCCTACTGGATCAACCTCTACAACGCGGTGACGATCGGCCGGGTGCTCGACGCCTATCCGGTCGCGTCGATCCGCGACGTCGGCGGCGGCACGTTCGGCTCGCTGTTCGGTGCGGGGCCGTGGGGCGAGACGCTGGTCACCGTGGAGGGCGCGGGCCTCAGCCTCGACGACATCGAGCACGGCATCCTGCGCCCGGTGTTCGGTGACCCGCTGATCCACTACGGCGGCAACTGCGCCTCGATCGGCTGCCCGAACCTGGTGGCCGAGCCCTACACCGCCGCGCGCGTCGACGCGATGCTGAGAGAGGGCGCGCGCGCTTACGCCGGCCATCCGCGCGGTGCGACGGTCGGGAACGACGGGCTCGTCGTCTCCTCGATCTACGACTGGTTCGAGGCGGACTTCGGGGGCTCTGAGGCGGGCGTGATCGAGCACATCGCCACGCATGCGCCGGCCGGGAAGGCCGAACGGGTCCGTGCCGCCGGCGCCATCGCCGGCGACCGCTACGACTGGACGCTGAACGACACGACCACCGCCGCCTGAGGCGTCAGCGCTGCTCGAACACGAACTGGGCGTGGGGGAAGTAGTCGCGGAGAATGCGGTACACCTCCGCGGCGTCTTCGCTCGAGGAGAAGCGGTAGGACAAGATCGTCTCGCCCTTCTCGCGCACCTCGAGGCACATGATGCGCTCGGCGCGCTTGATCGCTGGGTGGGCCATGGTCACTCGTCCATCTCGTGATACGCATACTGAACATCGCGGTAGCCTTGCCGGTTCGATGGGTCAAGGCAAGTCGAGCGGTCGATGATCATTCTCTCGGTCGCAAGACGGCACAGCTTTCCACCTCGAATTGCAGAAAACGCGCCTCTTGCCAAGCAGACCGTGCGGCGTTAGAGGGCGCGTTCCCCTCGCGAGAGGAATCAGCGACCGCCGGCCGGAACGGGCTGCCGCGCGGCCGCTTCGTCGTCAGTGTAGACCGGAGACGAAAATGCCCAAGATGAAGACCAAGTCGGGCGCGAAGAAGCGCTTCAAGGTCACCGCCAACGGCCGGGTCAAGGTGGCCCAGGCCGGCAAGCGCCACGGCATGATCAAGCGCTCGCCGAAGTTCATCCGCGACGCGCGCGGCACGATGGTGCTGTCGAAGCCCGACGAGCGCATCGTCAAGTCGTTCATGCCCTACGCCGGCTGAGGGAGGACCAGGGATGCCCCGCGTCAAGACCGGCCCGGTCCGGGCCCGCCGCCACCGCAAGATCGTCGACCAGGCCAAGGGCCACTACGGCAATCGCTCACGCAACTTCCGCACGGCGACGCAGTCGGTCGACAAGGCGCTGCAGTACCAGACGCGCGACCGCAAGGTGCGCAAGCGCACCTTCCGCGCGCTCTGGATCCAGCGCATCAACGCGGCCGTGCGCGCCGAGGACGCCTCGCTCAGCTACTCGCGCTTCATCCACGGCCTCGACGAGGCCGGGATCGAGGTCGACCGCAAGGTGCTCGCCGACCTCGCCGTGCGCGAGCCGGCGGCGTTCTCGGCCATCGTCGCGCAGGCCAAGGCCGCGCTCGGCGCCACGGCCTGATCGGAGGGACGTGAGATGAAGATCAAGAACTCGCTGCGCTCGCTGAAGACCCGCCACCGCGACTGCCGCGTGGTGCGCCGCAAGGGGCGCACCTACGTCATCAACAAGACTCAGAAGAAGTTCAAGGCGCGTCAGGGCTGAAGCCCCGTCACCTTGCGAAGACCGCGACGCCGCGCTCCCCGGAGCGCGGCGTCAGTCGTACCGGCGCGCGTCGTCGATCACCTTGCCGTCGTTCTGCAGCGTCCCGGGCGCGGCGACGCTGACGTCGGCGCGCAGGCCGAGCACCGCGCGGGCGGTTTCGGCGATGGCCGCTTCCACCCCCTCGCCTTCCGCCTCGACCGCGAGCGTCAGGGTATCCGCCTCGCCCTCGCGCCCGATCGTGGCGCGGGCCTTCGTCGCCTCCGGGTGACGGCGCAGGATTTCCGCGATCTGCTCGGGACGCACGAACATCCCCCGCACCTTGGCGGTCTGGTCGGCACGGCCCATCCAGCCGCGGATGCGCGGCCCCGTGCGCCCGCAGGGCGAGGCACCCGGCAGCATCGCCGAGAGGTCGCCGGTGGCGAAGCGCAGGAGCGGCCATTCGGCATTGAGCAGCGTGACCACCACCTCGCCGACCTCGCCGTCCGGCACCGGATCGCCGGTGCCGGGGCGGACGATCTCGACGATCACGCCCTCGTCCACCACCATGCCCTCGCACGGCGCACCGTCGTGCACGGTCTCGTAGGCGATCGAGCCGCAGTCGGCGGTGGCGTAGCCCTGCAGGCAGAGGATGCCGTGCTCGGCGTAGAACTGGCGCAGGCTCGGGAACAGCGCGCCGCCCGAGACCCAGGCGCGGGTGAGCGTCGACAGATCGCGCCCGGCCGCGTCGGCCGTCTCCAGGATCACCTTCAGGAAGTCGGGCGTGCCGACGTAGGCGGTGGCGGCGCAGTCGGCCGCGACCGTCGCCTGCGCCTCGGCCTGCCCGACCCCGCCCGGGACGCTCAGCGCCCCCACCGCCCGCGCGCCCGAGGCCAGCATGACGCCGGCGGGCACGAGGTGCTGGCTGAAGCAGTTCAGCACCCGGTCGCCCGCGCCGATACTGGCGGCGTTGAGCGCGCGCGCGAGACGCCACCAGTCGTGGAGACGCGTCATGCCCGGCTCGTAGATCGGCCCCGGCGACTGGAACAGGTGGTCGAACTCGGCCACGGGCCGCGCGGCGAGGCCGCCGAGCGGCGGGTCGGCCTTCTGGCGCTCCATCAGCGCCGACTTGCGCATCAGCGGCAGCCGAGCGAGCGCGGCGCGGTCGGTCACGCTCACGGGATCGGTCTCGCCGAGCTGCTCGGCCAGCGCCGGCGCGCCGCCCGCCGCGAGCTGGTGGCGCAGGCACTCGAACTGGCTCGCCTCGCGCTCGTCGGCAGAGCGGGTTTCGAGCGCGTCGAGGATGTCGGTCATGCCAGATCCTTGCGCATGGTGACCATGGTCTCGCGCTCGCCGAGGGTCTCGTAGCCGGCCTTCTCGTAGAGGCGCAGCGCGGCGGGGTTGTCGGTCTCGGCCTTGAGCATGATCGAGAGCGCGCCGAGATCGCGCGCCGCCTCCTCGGCCAGGTCGATCAGCACCTCGCCGGTGCCGCCGCGCGAGGCTTCCTCCACGAAGACGTAGGTGACGAGGCGCACTTCAGGACCGATGCCGACGCGCAGCGCGATGAAGCCGACCTCGCGGCCGGTGTCGTCCACGAGGTAGTACGAGGCGTCGTCCGGCTCGCCGAGCCACTTGTTGCCCCACTCGAACGGGTCTAAGGGATGCTTGGCGTGCGGGTTCACCTTGGCGAGATCGTCCGGATCGGCGAGCAGCCGCTCCAGGGGATCGAGGTCGAGCGGGCGATTGCGGCGAAGGGAGAGGGGCATGTCAGGCTCCAGTCGCGAGCGGCACGCGGTCAGCTCAACCAGCGCTTGCGCCGGCGGTAGCTCCTCACCTCCCGGAACGACTTGCGGCCCTCGTCGGCCATGCCGAGGTAGAACTCCTTGACGTCGGGGTTCTCGCGCAGGTCCGCGGCCGGGCCGTCCATCACCACGCGCCCGGATTCGAGAATGTAGCCGTAGTGGGCGTATCGGAGCGCCACGTTGGTGTTCTGCTCGGCGAGCAGGAAGCTCACGCCCTCGTTCTCGTTCACCGATTTCACGATCTCGAAGATCTGCTCGACCAGTTGCGGCGCGAGGCCCATCGACGGCTCGTCGAGCAGGATCGTGGTCGGCCGGCTCATCAGCGCGCGCCCGATCGCGCACATCTGTTGCTCGCCGCCCGAGGTGTAGCCCGCCTGGGAGCGCCGCCGCTCGCGCAGGCGCGGGAAGTAGTCGTAGACCATCTCCAGATCGGCGCTCACCGCGCCGCGGCCATCGCTGCGGGTGTAGGCGCCGGTCAGCAGGTTCTCCTCGATGGTCAGGTGCTCGAAGCAGTGGCGCCCCTCCATCACCTGCACGACACCGCGGCGCACCAGCGCCGAGGGGTTGAGGCTGGCCACGTCCTCGCCGCGAAACAGGATGCGTCCCTTGGTGACCTCGCCGCGCTCGGAGGCGAGCAGGTTCGAGATCGCCTTCAGCGTCGTGGTCTTGCCCGCGCCGTTGCCGCCGAGAAGCGCGGTGATGCCGCGCTCGGGCACGCTGAGCGAGACGCCCTTCAGCACCAGGATCACGTGGTTGTAGATGACCTCGACGTTGGAGACGCGGATGGCCGCGTCCTCGGTCGGGGCCTCTGCGCTGGGAGCGGCGGCGTCGAGCATGGTCTCTCCGGGTCCGGACGGGCGCGGTCAGGCCGCGTCGCGCCACGCGGTCGGGGCGGGCGCGGCGCCGTCACGGGGCGCGGCCTCGACGGCGCGCGCTTCCCGCGCCTCGCGCGCGACGCGCCGCGCGACCAGCCAAGCGCGCACGAGCAAGGCGAAGCCCGCCGCCTTGCCGAGCACGAGCAGCGTGCCTGGGTCGAGCATCACGGCGCTCAGCTCGACTGATCGACCGCGGCGCCGCCCGGGTCCTTGTTGTCCTTGTCGGTCGGCGCCTTGGCGTTGCCTTCCTTGACCTCGGTCGACTTGGTGGCGGTGCGGGTCTTGCCGGTCTTGGCCGTCGCGTTCTTGCCTTCCAGGGGAGCGGCCGAAGTCGGGATCGGCCCTCCGGCGCGCGTGTACTTGACGCGATCTGGCCCGGAGCCGGCCAGCGCCTGCATCAGGTTCGGGCCGAACATCCAGCTGCACGCGATGAAGGCCGGCACGATGAACATGGCCATGACGGCGATGATACCCATGGGGTTCTCCTGTGGTCTGGCGGCCGCTCGGCTGACGGGCCCGCGGCGTCTCTCGGACGGCCGGCGCGGAGCCGGCCGCCGCAGGCTGTCTCACACGAACGTCATTCGCAACTGCGCGGTTCGATGCCGTTCTCCTCGGCGTAGGCCATGCTGTCCTCCTGGATCAGCGGATCGACCACCGAGCGGTCGGGCTCGATGAAGTCGGTGATCAGCACCCATTCGCCGGCCACCGCGTCCCACTGCTGGATCGCCGCCAGGCCCGGAGGGCCGTGATCCTCGCAGGTGACCTGGAAGGTCGGCATGAAGCCCGGCAGGCCGGCGGCCGCCAACTTCTCCTCGGTGATCTCGAGGTTCTCCATGCCGTCGCGCATCTGCGCCGGAGTGATGTCGGTGGTGTCGTGCATCGCCTGGGCGGTCTTGGCCGCCTCGACCGCCAGCATCGCCGCCTGCATGCCGCGGTTGTAGAGCACGGTGCCGTGCTGGTCGCCCGCGCCCGCGGCGAGGCCCTTGTCGTAGACGTGGGTCTTCAGATCCTCGTAGATCGGGAAGTCGTCGCCCACGCCATGCATCGACACCGCCTTGTAGCCGTCGGCGGCGTCGCCCGCGGGACGCACGTCGTTCTCGGAACCGGCCCACCAGTTGCCGATGAACTTCTCCATCGGGAAGCGGATCGAGGCGGCTTCCTTCAGCGCGACCTGGTTCATCACGCCCCAGCCCCACATGATCACGTAGTCGGGCCGCTCGCGGCGCACCTGCAGCCAGGTCGCCTTCTGCTCCTGGCCTGGATGATCGACGGGCAGCAGCTGCAGCTCGAAGCCGTGCTTCTCCGACAGCTTCTCCAGCGTGCGGATCGGCTCCTTGCCGTAGGCGGAGTTGTGGTAGACGAGCGCGATCTTGCCGTCGAACTCGCCGCCCTCCTCTTCCAGCACGTGCTTGACCGCGACCGAGGCCGCGTCCCAGTAGGTGCCGGGGTAGTTGAACACCCAGGGGAACACCCGGCCGTTGGCGGCCGAGGTGCGGCCGTAGCCGAGCGTGTGCAGCGGGATCTCGTCGGCCGAGACGCGCGGGATCAGCTGGTAGGTAATGCCCGTCGACAGCGGCTCGAACACCAGGCTGCCCTCGCCCTTCAGGCTCTCGTAGCACTCGACGCCCTTGGTGGTGTTGTAGGCGGTCTCGCAGGGCAGGACGCGCGCCCTCATGCCGCCGATGCCGCCGTCGCGTTCGTTGACGAGCGTGAAATAGTCCGCGTAGCCGTCGGCGAAGGGGATGCCGCCCGGGGCGTACGGCCCGGTGCGGTAATCGAGCGAGGGGAAGACGAGATCGGCCGCCGCCGGCGCCGCGAAGGCCGCGGCGGCGAGCGCGGTCGCGAGAAGTCGGGTCAGTCGCATGGGTTTCCTCCGTGTCGGTTGGGGCCGGCCTCAGTAGGGGAAGGGCCAGCTTCTGAGGCGCTCCTTCGCCGTGCGCCAGAGCGCGGCGATGCCGTGCGGCTCTCGGATCAGGAACCAGATGATGAGCCCGCCGAGCAGGACGACCTGCGCCTGGGCGGCGATGTCGGTCGGCCAGCCGAAGGCGTCGACGAGCACGACCTTGAAGACCACCGGCAGGAGCGCGAGGAACGCCGCGCCGACGAGGCTGCCGAAGATCGAGCCGAGCCCGCCGATGATGATCATGAACAGGACCTCGAACGAGACGTCGATCGAGAAGGCTTCGGTGCCCTCGGCCGCGCCCTTCCAGATCGCGAAGTAGAGGGCACCCGCCATGCCGATGTAGAAGCTCGAGACCGCGAAGGCCGAGAGCTTGGTCATCAGCGGGTTCACGCCGATGATCTCGGCGGCGATGTCCATGTCGCGGATCGCCATCCAGGACCGCCCCGTCCGCCCGCGCGTGAGGTTGCGCGCGACCCAGCCGAACACGAACAGAAAGCTCAGGCAGAAGAGATAGGTCGCCCAGGGCTGGGTGTTCGGCCCCGTTATCAGAACCCCGAGGAACTCGCGCTCCGGCGCGGTGATCTGACCGGTCATCGAGTAGTTGTAGAACCAGCCGACCTTGTTGAACAACCAGATCAGGAAGAACTGCGCGGCGAGCGTCGCGACGGCGAGGTAGAAGCCCTTGATCCTGAGCGACGGCAGACCGAACAGCACGCCGACCGCGGCGGCGCAGACGCCAGAGAGCAGGATCACGAAGGGCATCGGTATCCAGGGCAGCCCGGTCATGATCTTGTAGGCGGCATACGCCCCGCAGGCCATGAAGGCGCCGGTGCCGAGCGAGAGCAGCCCGCAGTAGCCGACCAGGATGTTGAGCCCAATGGCCGCGAGCGCAAACACCAGGAACGGCAGGAAGATCGACTGTTCGAGATAGTCGTCGATGAACAGCGGCACGACGAGGAAGGCGACCGCGACCACCACCCAGAACCGCCAGAAGTCGAAGGCGATCGGAAAGGTGGACTGGTCGGCGCGGTAGCTGGTCTTGAACTCGCCGGCTTCGCGGTAGAACATCTCAGACCTCGCGGCCGAGCGCGCGCGCCCGCTCGGCGATGGCGGCGTCGATCAGGTCGACGAGCGCGGGGTTCTCGATCTCGGCCGCGTCGCGCAGCTTGACGTGGCGGAGCCTGTCGCCGGTGCCTTCCATCAGTCCGGCCGGGTCGGGCAGCGCGGTGCCCTGGAAGAAGCCGAGGTTCACCCAGGCGCGCTGCGCCGTCAGGTAGGCGTAGGCCTCCGACATCTTCGCCGCGCCGAGGCCGAAGGAGACGGAGCGCTCGCCGGGGCGGGCGACCTCGACCGCGCCGGGGTGGCGGCGCTTGATCGCCGCGCGCGCCGCGCCCGCGATCTCGGCGAGGCGCGGGTCGGCTGCGCCGAAGACGTCGTCCCAGGTGCCGTGCTCGGGGGTCTCGCTCATGAGTGCACCACCGCGTCGCCGGGGAAGTCGGCGCCTTGCGGGCCGACGAGGCAGAAGCGGTGGCCGGTCGGCGCCTCCATCACGATCCAGGACTTGACCGCGCCGACGCGCTTGGCGCCGAGGGCTTCGAGGCGCGTGGCCTCCGCCTCTCGGTCGTCGGTCTCGACGTCGAGGTGGATGCGCGGCTCGTGGTCGACCGCCTGGAGCAGCACCTTGGGGTAGCCTTGCCCGTCGGCGAGCACCGCGTATTTGCCGTCGTCGTCCACGCGCCCCGAGACGCCGAGGGCGGCGGCCCAGAACGCGGTCGCAGGCGCGAGGTCGTCGGTCTCGCAATCGATGACGATGACGCCGATGCGGGAGCGGTGGGTCATCGCGCGCGCCTCCGCCGCCAGCGCTGCCAGAGGAGCGGCACCGCGACCATGGCGACGAGGACGTGGACGCCGAAGGCGAGCATCATCCACCGCTCGGCCGCGTTGGCGACGCTGAGCCACACCCAGACTTCGAGGGCCGCGATCACGGCGAGGCCGAGGATGATGCCGAGAGCCTGGATGGTGCGGCCACTGGGGACGGAAGGCTCGTCAGGTCGTTCGGGTGCGTCGGTGCGAAGGTGGTGGGTCATGCGCCGGGCCTCTCCATCGTCGATGCTTTCGTCAGACGATTGACGAAGTAAGCGACCGTGCACAGCATCAGTCCCATGGCCATGCAGAACGCATGGAAGGCGTCGAAGATCGCGTTCGTCTCCCTTCCGAGATGCGCGAGCGTGTCGGCCATGGGAGCGATGCTCTCCGAGGGTAACCCGGCTTCCAGCTCGTCGATCAAGAGAAAGACGTCGTTCACGTCCTTCGTGAAGGCGCTGTAGGTCGCGAAGACGACGTAGGCGGAGAAGAGGAACATCATGCCGCTTGCCACTCTGGCGTCGCGCCTGCCGATCATCGCCGTCACACTCGCTCGATGATCTTCTCGCCGAACAGCCCCTGCGGGCGGAACAGCAGGAACACCAGCGCCAGCATATACGCGAACCAGTTCTCCGTCGCCCCGCCGATCTCCGGGCCGACGTAGACCTCGAACACCTTCTCGCCGACGCCGATCAAGAGCCCGCCGACGATCGCGCCCGGGATCGAGGTGAAGCCGCCGAGCATCAGAACGGGCAGCGCCTTCAGCGCGATCAGCGACAGCGAGAACTGCACGCCGAGCTTGGCGCCCCACATCACGCCCGCGACCAGCGCCACGAGCCCGGCGATCGACCAGACCACCCACCAGATGGTTTCCAGCGAGATGCCGACCGAGAGCGCCGCCTGGTGGTCGTCCGCCACCGCCCGCAGCGCCCGGCCCATGCGCGTGTACTGCGAGAACAGCATCAGCGCGATCACCAGGATCACGGCGACCACGGCGGCCGAGATCTCGATCTTCTCGACGAACATCCCCGTGGTGTCGATCAGGAAGTCGGACGGCCCCGACGGCAGCCCGACGTCGAGCGTCTTGACGTTGGCGCCCCACATCAGATCGCCCACGCCCTCCAGCACGAAGGCGAGGCCGATGGTGGCCATGAACAGGACGATCCCCTCCTGATTGACCAGCGGGCGCAGGATCACCCGCACGATCACCCAGGCGAGCGCGACCATGGTGACGAGGGTGAGCCCGATCGCGACCGGCGTCGAGAAGCCGTCGCCCCAGCCATGCGCCTCGATCCCGAACAGCCAGGACCAGACGTGCGCGAAGGGGATCTGCCCGGTCTGGAAGCCGACCAGCGTGAGCGCCGCGAACAGCGCCAGCACCCCTTGCGCGAAGTTGAAGATGCCCGAGGACTTGAAGATCAGCACGAAGCCGAGCGCGACCAGCGCGTACATCACGCCCGCGAGCAGGCCCGAGATCACGACTTCCCAGAAGAAGACGTCGGTGAGCCAGCCGCGGATCGCGAGGAACGCCACCAGCGCGGCCACACCGCCGATCCAGGCGAGCGCGCGCGGCGAGAGACGCACCCGCCCCGCCTGCACGCCGGTGCGCGTCATCTGGCCGACGGGGCCGGAACCCTCAGTCATGCGAGACCCCGAGGTAGGCGTCGATCACGTCCTGGTTGGCGCGCACCTCGTCGGGCGTGCCGTCGCCGATCTTTCGGCCGTAATCCAGCACCGCCACGCGGTCGGCGAGGTCCATGACCACGCCCATGTCGTGCTCAATCAGGCAGACGGTGGTGGCGAACTCGTCGTTCACGTCGAGGACGAAGCGGCACATGTCCTCCTTCTCCTCGACGTTCATGCCGGCCATCGGCTCGTCGAGCAGCAGGAGCTTCGGCTCCGCCGCGAGCGCCCGGCCCAGCTCGACCCGCTTCTGCAAGCCGTAGGGCAGGCGCCCGACCGGGGTCTTGCGGATGTGCTGGATCTCGAGGAAGTCGATGATCTTCTCGACCGCCTCGCGGTGGTGGATCTCCTCGCGCTCGGCCGGGCCTTTCCAGAGCGCCTGCCAGAACAGGCCGCGGCGCATCCTGGTGAGCCGACCCGTCATGATGTTGTCGAGCGTCGACATGCCCTTGAACAGCGCGATGTTCTGGAAGGTGCGCGCGATGCCCTGGCGCGCGATCGCGTGCGGGCGCTGCGCGCGGCGGCGCTCGCCGGCGAACCAGATCTCGCCCTCCTGGGGATGGTAGAAGCCGTTGATGACGTTGAGCATCGACGACTTGCCCGCCCCGTTCGGGCCGATGATGGCGCGGATCTCGCGCTCGCGGATGTCGAAGCTGACGCCCGAGAGCGCGGTGACCCCGCCGAAGCGCAGCGTGATGTCGCGGATGTCCATCAGGACGCCGCCGAGCGAGCGCGCCTCGATGCCGTGCGCCTCCTCCTGCGCGGCGTAGTCGGCGTCGCTCTCGGCCGCGGCGGCGACGGCGGCGTGACGGGTCATGGGCGCTCCCTCACGCGGCTGCGGCGGCGGGACGGCCCGCCTCGGTCGGGAAGGTCTCGACGTCGCGGATCTTCAGCGTCGCGCGGATCGCGCCCTTGCGCCCGTCCTCGTACGTGACCTCGGTCTCGGTATAGATCTCGTCGCGGCCGCCATAGAGCGCGTCGACCAGATCGGCGTATTTCTCAGCGATGGTCTTGCGGCGCACCTTGCGGGTTCGCGTCAGCTCGCCGTCGTCCGCGTCGAGTTCCTTGTGCAGCACCAGGAAGCGGGTGATCTGGCAGTGGCCGAGCTTGGGATCGTGCGCGAGATCGCGGTTGGTCTCGCGGACATGATCGTGGATCATCTCGTAGACGCGCGGATGCTGCGCCAGCTCCTGATAGCTCGCGTAGGCGATGTTGTTGCGCTCGGCCCAGTTGCCGACGGCGGCGAGGTCGATGTTGACAAAGGCCATGCAGCTCTCGCGCTCGTGGCCGAACACCACCGCTTCCAGGATGTTGGGATAGAACTTGAGCTTGTTCTCGATGTACTTGGGCGCGAACAACCCGCCGTTCGCCAACTTGCCGACGTCCTTGGCGCGGTCGAGGATGCGGAGCTGGCCCGTGGCCTCGTCCATGAAGCCGGCGTCGCCGGTGGCGACCCAACCTTCGGCGTCCTTGGTCTCGGCCGTCGCCTCGGGGTTCTTGAAGTACTCGGCGAAGACGCCGGGCGAGCGGTAGAACACCTCGCCGTTGTCGGCGATCCGGATCTCCACCCCCGGCGTCGGCACGCCCACCGTCTCCAGCGCCACGGCGTCGTCGGGGTGCTGGGTGATGAACACCGACGCCTCGGTCTGGCCGTAGAGCTGCTTCAGGTTGATGCCGATCGAGCGGTAGAACTCGAACAGGTCCGGCCCGATCGCCTCGCCGGCGGTGTAGCCGACGCGCACCCGGCTCATGCCGAGCACGTTCTTGAGGGGGCCGTAGACCAGCACTTCGCCGAGGCGCGACTGCATTCTGTCGAACGGCGTCGGCGTCTCGCCGCGCTCGCGCTGCTTGATCACGCGCCGGGCGTGGTCGATGAAACGGCGATACATCCGCCGCTTCAGCCAGCCGGCGTCCTCCATGCGGATGGTGACGGTGGTCAGCAGGTTCTCGAAGATGCGCGGCGGCGCGAAGAAGTAGGTCGGCCCCAGCTCGCGCAGGTCGGCGAGCATGGTGTCGGCGCTCTCGGGGCAGCCGACGCACAGGCCGGTGACGTAGGCCTGCCCCATCGAGAAGATGAAGTCGCCGACCCAGGCCATCGGCAGGTAGGCGAGCATCGAGTCGCGTTCGTCGAGGCGGTCGAACTCGGCCGCCGCCCGCGCAGTCTTGAGGATGTTGTCCTGCGTCAGCACCACGCCCTTGGGCTTGCCGGTGGTGCCGGAGGTGTAGAGCATCACCGCCGTATCGCCGCCCGTGCCGGCCTCGATGCGCGCGTCGAGGGTGGCGACCGCGTCGCGGCCCGCCCCGCGGCCGCCCGCCCGCACGTCCGACAGCGCGTGCAGCGTCGTGTGGTCGTAGTGGCGCAGACCGCGCGGGTCGAGATAGACGACGTGGCGCAGCCCCGGCAGGCGCTCGGCGATCGCCAGCACCTTGTCGACCTGCTCCTGGTCCTCGGCGATCACGATGGTGGCGTCGGCGTGATCGAGGACGTAGGCCATCTCGTCGGCGACCGCGTCCTGGTACATCGGCACCGGCACGGCGCCGACCATCTGCGCCGCCACCATCGACCAGTAGAGGTGCGGGCGGTTGGCGCCGATCACCCCGAGCCGCTCGCCGGGCGCCAGCCCGAGGTCCATCAGCCCGAGCGCGATCGCGCGGGTCTCGGCCTCGACCTCGGCCCAGGACCACGACTGCCAGATGCCGTATTCCTTCTCGCGGCTCGCCGGACGGCCGCCGCGCTCGGCCGCGTTGCGGGCGAGCAGCTTCGCGAAGGTGTCGGGGCGGGACGCCCGGGCCTCGTCGCGCACGATCCATCCTCCCTGGTGCGCGGTCTGACGCCGCTGCTACCACAGGGGACCATAAGCCCCAGCGCCGGGCGGACGGTCAAGGTCCGCAGGACGGCGGCCCCCTCAGCGTCGCCCGGCGAGGTTCGGAAATACCGCCCTTCCAGCCCGTTGCGCCAGCAGGGCCGGCGAACCGGGACACCGGATGGACGGCGGACGATCGCGCGTCCGGGAATGAAAAGGCGCCCGTGAAGGCCACGGGCGCCGGATCGTACGCGAAGCGGGGCGCGCACGCGCACCGCGATGTCGGCTCGCTCGGCGGCGAGGCTCACGCCTCTCGCCGAAGGGCGAGGCTCACGCCTCGACGGTCCTCCCCGCGCCGTCGCGGTTCGTGATCGCGATGGTCCGCGGGCGCAGCGCCTCGGGCACCTCGCGCACGAGATCGACGTGCAGGAGGCCGTTGACCAGTTCGGCGCCGCTCACGCGAACGTGGTCGGCGAGCTGGAAGCGGCGCTCGAAGCCGCGCTCGGCGATGCCGCGGTGCAGGTAGGTCCGGCCCTTGTCCGCCTCGGTCTGCGCCTTGCGCGCGGTGACGGTCAGCACCTGGTCGCGCACTTCGAGGGTCAGCTCGTCCTCGCCGAAGCCCGCGACGGCCAGCGTGATGCGATAGGCGTCGTCGGCGGTCTTCTCGATGTTGTAGGGCGGGTAGCCCGGCGCGGCGTGGTCGCCGGTCATGAGCTGATCGAGCATCGAGGCCATGCGGTCGAAGCCGACGGTCGAGCGATAGAGGGGGGTGAGATCGATAGTCCGCATCGTCATATCCTCGTCACAAGCGATATGGTGGTCCGGAGAGCCCGTCGGGGCCTCCCCTGGTCGTCGTCATGGCCCCTTGCGGCGGCCACGGCGCGGATATGGACGGCGGTCTTCGCCCGTTCAAGAGGGGCGGGAGCGATTACTTGCGCGACCCCGGGGCGGGCTCAGTCGAAGGCGGCGAGCAGCTTCGGCAGCGCCGCGTCGGGGCGGACCGCGAAGGCGAGCGGGCGGCGGGTGCGCCGGTCCTTGCCCTTGGCCGAGATCACCGCGACCACGCGCGGCTCGCCGCCCGCGGCGGTCGCGAACACCGGCGAGCCGGAGGCGCCGAAGGTGATGT
This sequence comes from Paracoccaceae bacterium, assembly GCA_050330995.1. Lineage (GTDB taxonomy): Bacteria > Pseudomonadota > Alphaproteobacteria > Rhodobacterales > Rhodobacteraceae > Thermohalobaculum. Next base: position 4,690 of record JBHJHI010000045.1, on the reverse strand, counting down.
CGCAGGCGAGCGTGACCACCGCGCGATCGACGTCGTCGGCCTCGCAGCCGTCCTGGCGCGTCAGGGCGTGGGCGCGGTCGCGGCGGTAGCTCACGAGCGTCAGCGTCTCGTCCGTGTCGGCGGGCGCGAGGCGGAAGGGCTCGACCACCGCGTCCGGGATCGGCTCGGCGAGGCGGATCAGCGCGAGGTCGGTCGCGATCGCATCGAGCGTCAGCGTCACGCCGTGGCGGTAGTCGGGGTGGATCGCGATCGCCTGCGCCCTGCGGTGCGCGACCTTGGTGCCGCGCCGCCAGCCGGCGACGAAGTGGATGTTGCCCGGCGCCTGAACCTGCCCGGTGCGCTCGGAATAGAGGCAGTGCGCCGCGGTGATCACCAGGTCCGAGGCGATCAGCGTGCCGGTGCACATGCCCCGCTCGGAGCGCGCGGCGACGTTGACGCGCCCGACCGCGCGCCAGGGCTCGTGCTCGGCCGCGGTCAGCATCCGCCGGCGCTGCAGGTCGAGCGCGTCGGCCCCGCGGGGGCCGAGGAGGAACGGCGCGAGGACGGCGAGGCCGAGGATCGAGGCGAGGAGACGCATGACGTCGGCTCTAGCGCGAAACCGCGGCGAGGGTAAGGCGGCACGCAGCGTCCTCGCCCGGGCGCCTCGCCGCCACCCCGGCCGGAACGCTAGCGCGGGTCGGCCGCGTCGCGCATTGCTTCGAGCCGGGCGCGCACGCCGACCTCGCCGGCGGCGGCGGAGGCCTCGATCTCGGCGCCGACCGCGCCCAGGTCGACGCCGCGCAGCGCGCGCTTGACCGGGCCGGTCGAGGCGGGGCGCATCGACAGGTCGCGAAACCCGATCGCCGCGAGCGCCAGCGCCTCGAGCGGCCGCCCCGCCGCCTCGCCGCAGTAGGAGACCGGCGTGCCGACCGCCCCGCAGCGGCCGAGGATCTGGCGCAGCATCGCGAGCGCGGAGTGGTTGAGCACGTCGTAGCGCCGGCGCACCCGCTCGTTCTCGCGGTCGGCGGCGAAGAAGAACTGCATCAGGTCGTTGCCGCCGACCGAGACGAAGTCGGCCGCCTCGAACAGCGCGTCGGGGGCGAACACGAGGCTCGGGGTCTCGAGCATCAGCCCCAGCCGCAGCCGCTCGGGCGCCTCGCGGCCCTGCGCGCGTATGCGCTCGACCTCGCCGAGGACCATGTCGCGCGCGCGGTAGAACTCCCAGGCCTCGGTCACCAGCGGGAACATGATGCTGAGCGCCCGGCCGCGCGCCGCGCGCAGGAGCGCCTGGACCTGCATGCGAAACAGGAGCGGCCGATCCAGCGCGACGCGCATCGCCCGCCAGCCGAGCGCGGGGTTGGGCTCGGCCTCGCGGCGCATGTAGGGCAGGATCTTGTCCGAGCCGATGTCGAGGGTGCGAAACACCACCTCGCGCCCCTGCGCGGCCGTCATCACCCGGTCGTAGAGCGCGGTCTGCACCTCGCGCCCCGGCAGGCGGCCGCGGATCATGAACTGAAGCTCGGTGCGAAAGAGGCCGACCCCCTCGGCGCCCGACTGCTCCAGCGACGGCAGGTCGGCGAGGATGCCGGCGTTCATGCGCAGCCTGACCGTCACGCCGTCGAGGGTGCGCGCGGGCTTGGCCGCGAGCGCGCGGTAGAACGCGCGGTTCTGGCGCTCGAGGTGGATCTTCTCGCGGAACGCCTGATGCACGCTCGGCTCGGGACGCAGGTGCACCCGCCCCTGGTCGCCGTCGACCACGATCGGGTCGGCCGGGTTGGCGTCGCGGGTGATGCGCTCGCAGCCCACCAGCATGGGGATGTTGATCGCGCGCGCGACGATGGCGGCGTGGCTCGACACCGCGCCCTCCTCGGTCACGACCGCGCGGATGCGGCCCGCATGGTCCAGAAGCTCGGCCGGGCCGATGTTGCGCGCGACCAGCACCGCGCCCTCGGGCAGCTCGGCCGTGGCCTCGCCGCCCACGAGATAGCGCAGAAGCCGGTTGGCGAGGTCGTCGAGGTCGTGCAGCCGCTCGCGCAGATAGGGGTCGCTCACGCGCTCCATGCGCGCGCGGATCTGGGACTGCACCTTCTCGACGGCGACCTCCGCGGCGAGCCCGCCCTCGACCGCCTCGTCGAGCCGGCGCATCCAGCCCTTGTCGCGCGCGAACATGCGGTAGGCCTCGAAGATGTCGCGGTGCTCGGCGGCGCGGCCGAGGTTCTCGTCGGCCATCATGCGGTCGATGTCCTGACGCATCGCCGCGGTCGCCTCCTCGAGGCGCGCGCGCTCGGTCTCGACGTCGTCGGCGATCGGGGCGAACACCACGAGGCGCGGCTCGTGCAGATGCACCACGCCCTCGGCGATGCCGTCGCAGGCGGGCTGTCCCTCGATCATCAGCGCGCCACGCCGACGGCCCGGCCCGGTCTGGATGCCGTCCGAGCCGAGGAAGGCGCCGGCCTCGGCCATCTCGGCGATGACCATGGCGACGACCTCGAGCGCCTCGACCTCGTCCTCGCTGTAGCGCCGGGGGGCCTCGTTCTGCACGACGAGCACGCCCATCACCTCGCCGAGGCGCTGGATCGGCACGCCGACGAAGGAGCGGTAGATCTCCTCGCCGGTCTCGGGCAGGTAGCGAAATCCCGGCGCGGACTGCGCGTCGTCGGTGGCGAAGGGCTGCACGCTCTGGGCGATGCGCCCGACGAGGCCCTGGCCGACGCGCAGCCGCGCGGCGTGGACGGCGGCGGGCTTCAGCCCCTCGGTGGCGCAGAGCTCGAGCGTGCGCTCGTCGCGCTTGAGGTAGATCGAGCAGACCTCGGCGAGCATGGTGGAGGCGACGAGGCGCACGACCTTGTCGAGGCGCTGCTGGCCATCGCCCGGGCGCGCCATGACGGCGCGCATGCTGCGCAGGAGCGCGCGCGAGCCTCCCTTCTCCGTCGTCGGCATCGGGCGATCCCCCCTCGACCGGCGGGCGCGGCCCGCCACGGGTATGACGCTCGGGCCGCGCCTGCGTTCAGGCCGGCGCGCGACCCTCGGCGAGGCCGAAGGCGTCGTGCAGCGCCTGCACCGCCAGCTCGGTATACTTGCGCTCGATCAGCACCGACACCTTGATCTCGGAGGTGGTGATCACCTTGATGTTCACGCCCTCGGCGGCCAGCGCCGCGAACATCCGGCTCGCCACGCCCGCGTGGGACCGCATGCCGATGCCCACCACCGAGACCTTGGCCACGCCCTCGTCGACCACGAGGTCGCGGTAGCCGATGTCGCCGCGCGCGCCTTCCAGCGCGGCGCGGGCCTTCGGCGCCTCGCCCAGCGCGGTCGAGAAGGTCATGTCGGTCATGTCGTCCGCGCCGATGTTCTGGACGATCATGTCGACGTTGACCCCGGCCTCGGCGAGGGGGCCGAACACCGCGGCCGCGACGCCGGGACGATCGGGGACGCCGAGCAGGGTGAGCTTGGCCTCCTCGCGCGAATGCGCGATGCCCGAGACGACATTGTGTTCCATCAGCTCCTCCTCGGGACAGACCAGCGTGCCCGGCGCGTCCGAGAACGACGAGCGCACCATCACCCGCACGCGGTGGCGGATGGCGAACTCCACCGAGCGGGTCTGGAGCACCTTGGCGCCGAGCGAGGCCAGCTCCAGCATCTCCTCGTAGCCGATGCGCTCGAGCTTCCTCGCGCGGCGCTCGATGCGCGGGTCGGCGGTGTAGACGCCGTCGACGTCCGTATAGATGTCGCAGCGCTCGGCGGCGAGGGCCGCGGCGAGCGCGACGGCCGAGGTGTCCGAGCCGCCGCGCCCGAGGGTCGCGATCCTGCCGTCGGGGGCGATGCCCTGGAAGCCCGCGACCACCGCGTGCAGGCCCTTGTCGAAGCGCTCGGCGAGCGCGTCGGTCTCGATCGTCTCGATGCGCGCGGCGCCGTGCGCGGCGGAGGTGCGGATCGGCACCTGCCAGCCCGCCCAGGAGCGCGCCGGCACGCCGAGGTTCTGCAGCGCGAGCGCCATGAGGCCGGCCGTCACCTGCTCGCCCGAGGCGACGACCGCGTCGTACTCCCGCGCGTCGAAGAGGCCGGAGCCGTTCGCGCCCGGCGGGTTCGCCGCCTCGCCCACGAGACCGACGAGCTTGTCGGTCGCGCCGGCCATGGCCGAGACCACCACCGCGACGTGATAGCCCGCCGCCACCTCGCTCGCGACGCGTTCGGCGGCGGCGCGGATGCGGTCGAGGTCGGCGACCGAGGTGCCGCCGAACTTCATCACGAGCCGACGGGTCGCGGGCTCGGCGCGTCCGGTAGCGGCGGTGGCGTCGGGCATCGGGCACGCTCTGTCCGGAAACGAGACTAGGGCGCCGCTATAAGGAGAGCGCCGCGCCGGGGCAAGGCGAGGAGGACGAGCGGACGCGGCGCGCCTCGGCGCGAGGACCGGTCGGCGGCGCCCGCGGGCCGTCCCGCCGGCGCGCGTCAGTCGTCCCGCCGGCGCCACCAGGGCAGCGGCAGCACCGGGATCTCCTCCGCCGCGAGCGCGCGCGCCTCCGCACCGCTCGCCTCGCCGCGGATCGCCCGCTCGGGCGCCTCGCCGCGATGGATGCGGCGCGCCTCGGCGGCGAAGTCGCGGCCGACGTCCTCGGAATTGGCCTCGATCGCGCGGCGCAGCCGGGCGAGATCGGGCGCGGGGCGGGGCGCGGGCGGGTCGGGGGGCGCCTCCGGGGCGCGCGCGGGCGTC
>JBHJHI010000044.1:0-37943 GCA_050330995.1 Paracoccaceae bacterium | reverse complement strand
GCCGTCCGCACGCCGCGTCCCGCACGGCCCGAGAGCGCCACGAGCACCAGCGTCGCGGCGATCAGCACGGCGAACGCGACGGCGCCGACCACCCGCCGCCCCGGGTCCCAGGACGGCGACACCGTCTCCGGCTCGGGGTCGCCGAGATCGAAGGCGGGCGGCGGGCCGTCCGGGTCGAGGTAGCGCACCGCGTGCTCGATCCCGCCTGCCTCGGCGAGCGCGCGATAGGCCCGCTCGTCCGAGGAGGCCTCCTGCGCCTGCGTCACGGCGAGACCGCTGACGAGCGCCGCGACGGCGACGCGGCGCCGCCCCCCGCGCGCGACACGACGCCGCAGAGCGGTCCGGTCCCGAGCGCGTCCGCTCACCGGCCTGGCCCCCGGCTCGTCGTGCTCCGCGGTTTCAGGGACAACGATCGTCCTTTCGTCTCGAAACACGAGCACGGGCGATAAGCGCCGGCGCCATAACGATACCGAATAGGGGCGGATATGCGGCGGCGCCCCCGTCCGGGCCACTCTCGCGCCGTGCCCGGGCGCGACCGCCCGGAGACCGGGTCCGATATTGTATTCAAGCCGAACGGAAGGCACCGTAGGTGGGGGAGACCGGGCGACGCGGCAGTCGAAGACCGGCCGGGGGGAGACGACGGAATGGACGATCATCGGATATCGCTCGGCGCCGCGCTGCGCGTCATCGCCGCCGAGATGGAAGCGCGCTCGCTCCCGGTCGCGCTCGAACTGCTGCCCTCCATCGAAGCGGCGGCACGGGCGGCGGACGTGCAGCAGGCCCGGGCGACCCGCGATCTGATCCAGGAGCTGGAGGCGCTGCACTCGCCCGCGATGTGAGCCGCGAGGGTCAACCGGCGAGACGCTCGCGCTTCTCCTCCAACGCCATCCACTCCTCCTCCGCCGCGGCGAGCCCCGCCTGGCGCGCCTCCAGCATCTCGGTCGCCTTGCGGAACTTGACCGGCTCGCGCTCGAACAGCCCTGGATCGGCGAGCAGGCCCTCGATCTTGGCGATCTCGGCCTCCAGCCGCTCGATCTCGCCGGGCAGCGTCTCCAGGCGGTGCTCCTCCTTGAAGCTGAGCCGGGCGCGCTCGGCCCTGGGCTTCGGCTGCGCGGCCTGGGCGGGCCTGGTCTTCGCCGGCTCGGCCCGTTCGGCGTCGGCGAAGCTCCGGCCGGCCTGGGCGCGGTAGTCCGACCAGCCGCCGGCGTAGACGACGGCCCGGCCCTCGCCCTCCATCGCGATGGTCTGCGTCGCCACGCGGTCGATGAAGTCGCGGTCGTGGCTGACCACCAGCACGGTGCCGTCGTAGTCGGCGATCAGCTCCTGCAGGAGGTCGAGCGTCTCGACGTCGAGGTCGTTGGTCGGCTCGTCGAGCACCAGGAGGTTCGAGGGGCGCATCATCAGCACGGCCAGCAGCAGCCGCGCGCGCTCGCCGCCCGAGAGCGCCGAGACGGGCCCCCGCGCCTGTCGCTCGTCGAACAGGAACTCCTTGAGATAGGCGACCGGGTGGCGCGCCGAGCCCCGCACGTCGATGCGGTCGTCCGCCCCGCCGGCCTCGTCGGCGCCGGTCAGCGTCGCCCAGAGCGACTTGTCGGGGTCGAGCTGGGCGCGCTGCTGGTCGAACAGGACCATCTCGACGTTGGTGCCGTGGCGCACCCGGCCCTCGTCCGGGGCGAGGCGGCCGGTCAGTAGGTTCAGCAGCGTGGTCTTGCCCGCGCCGTTCGGGCCGACGATCGCGACGCAGTCGCTGCGCGCGATGCGGATCGAGAAGGGGCGCAGCACTACGCGGCCGTCGAAGCGCTTGGCGACGTCTTCGGCCTCGATCACCCGCTTGCCGGTCCTGTCCGCCGCCTCGAACGCCATGGCCGCGGCGCCCGCGCGCTTGACCTGCGCGGCGCGCTCGGCGCGGAGATCCTGGAGCCGGCGCAGGCGTCCCTGGTTGCGCGTGCGCCGCGCCGAGATGCCCTCGACCGCCCACTTGGCCTCCTGCGCGATCAGCCGGTCGAGCTTGCGGGCCGCCTGGTCCTCCTCCTCCCAGGCCTTCTCGCGCCAAGCTTCGAAGCCGCCGAAGCCGACCTCGGCGCGGCGTACCTGCCCGCGGTCGATCCAGAGCGTGCCGCGGGTCAGACGCTCCAGGAAGAGGCGGTCGTGGGAGATCAGCGCGAAGCCGGCGCGGGCGTCCGTGAGGAAGCCTTCCAGCCACTCGATCGCGCGGATGTCGAGGTGGTTGGTCGGCTCGTCGAGCAGCATCACATCGGGCTCGGCCGCGATCAGCCGCGCGAGCGCGGCGCGGCGGCGCTCGCCGCCCGAGGCGCGCTCGGGGTCCTGCGTCCCCGAGACCTCCAGCCCGTCCATCGCCGCCTCGGCGCGCCAGCGCTCGGCCGCGTCGAGGTCGGCCGCGGCGTAGTCCGTCAGGGTCGCGAAGCCCGAGAGGTCCGGGTCCTGCGGCAGATAGGCGACCGAGGCGCCCGGCTGCACCCAGCGCTCGCCGGCGTCGGGCTCGGTCAGCCCGGCCATGATCCGCATCAGGGTCGACTTGCCCGAGCCGTTGCGCCCGACCACCGCCAGCCGCTCGCCCGGCGTCAGCGCGAGCGAGACGCCCTCGAACAGGGGGCGTCCCCCGAAGCCGAGGGCCGCGTTCGCGAGGGTCAGGATCGGGGGGCGTGCCATGGCGCGGAGGTCGCGTGCGGGGCGGGCGGTGTCAAGCGCGGCGCCGACGGATGTCCGGCGCGGACGACCGACGTCTCCCGACCCGGTGGAGGAAGGCTCGCGGACCGCGCTTCCTCGGAACGCGCCGACCCGCGGCTCGCCCGCCGGGGAAGCGACGTCGTCAGAAGCCGAAGCCCGACGGCCCACCCAGGACCGCAGGCGCCGGCGAGGGCCGCGTAGGATGCCGAAAGCGTCGCGCACGGCACCGGAACCGAAGGCGCACCGTCGCGTCACCATCGTAGCGGCAACGGGAGAAGCCGATGCGAAGCCTGGAAGGCGGAGCCGTGCTCGTCACCGGCAGGGCCGACGGCATCGGCGCGGCCACACGCCGGCGCCTCGCCGGGAAGTGCCGTTCCTCGATCTACGGCGTCGTCGACGCCGCGGACTTTCGCCCCCGCCGCGCCTCGAAAGGCGCCGTGCGCGAGACGACCGAGGTCGACGCGTCGTGCCATGCCGAGGCCAAGGACGACAGCCGCACGGGCCCGGTGCATCCGGGCTTCGTCCGGACCCCGCTCGGCGAGGAGTCGACCGGGCGCTCGGGCGCGCCGGAGGAGATCGCCTCGGCCGTCGCCTTCCTCGTTTCCAGTGACGCCGCCTTCGTGGCGGGCTCCGGGCCGGTGATCGGCGGCGGCTGCGTCCACCGATGAGCGCCGCCCCCGCCGCGGCGCGCGCCGTCCACGTCCTGACCGCCGTCCTGACCGTCGCGCTCGCCATGGGCGTCGCCGCGGCCCTGCGCGAGCGTTCGGCGCCCGAGCCGCGGCCCGCGCCCTACGAGAGCGGCGTGCTGCCGCGCGGCCTGCCGCGCGAGCGCCTCGGCGTGCCGTTCTTCCTGATCGCCGCGTTCTTCGTGATCTTCGACATGGAGGCGGCGATCCTGTTCGCCTGGGCCGTGGCCGCGCGCGAGGCCGGGGTGGTCGGGCTGATCGAGGCGGCGGTGTTCATCGGCGTGCTTCTGGTGGCACTCGGCTACCTCTGGCTCGACGGCGCGCTCGCTATCGACGCACAAAGGCCCGGACGAGGCGGACGGGCTTGAGGAGCATCGCGTGAGCTGGAGCCTGGAACCCGCCGGTCCCGGCGGCGAGAGCGCCGCGACGCGTCTGGCGCGCAACCACCTGTTCACCCGGCTCGAGGATCTGGTGGCCTGGTCGCGCCAGTACTCGCTCTGGCCGTTCAACTTCGGACTGTCGTGCTGCTACGTCGAGCAGGTCACGGCGCTGACGCCGCGCCACGACGCGGCGCGCTTCGGCGCCGAGGTGATCCGCGCCACGCCGCGACAGGCCGATCTGCTGATCGTCTCGGGGACCGTGTTCCGCAAGATGGCGCCGCCGCTCTTCAGGCTCTACCGCCAGATGCGCAGCCCCGCCTGGGTGATCTCGATGGGCGCCTGCGCCAACACCGGGGGCATGTACGACGTCTACTCGGTCGTGCAGGGCGCCGACCGCTTCCTGCCGGTGGACGTCTACATCCCCGGCTGCCCGCCGCGTCCGGAGGCGCTGCTGGAGGGGCTGACGCTGCTCCAGGAGCAGGTAGCCGCGACCCGCCGGCCGCTCGGCCTCACCGTCGGGCTCGGCCCCGACGGCGGGCGCGCCCCGTTCGACCCGCCGCGCCGGCGCGACGAGATGGCGGCGCGCCGCACGGCGGAGACGACCTACCCCGACCCGGACGGGGGCGCATGAGCGGCGACGTCGCCGTCGCGCTCTGCGAGCGCTTCGGCCACGCCGTCCTGGCCGTCGAGGACGCCGGCCCCGACCCGTTCCCGACGGTCTGGGTCCGCCCCGAGGCCACGCCGGACATCCATCGCTTCCTGAAGTCGGAGGTCGAGCGCCCCTTCCCGCTGCTCGCCGATCTCTGGGCCATCGACGAGGCGGGGCGGCGCCACCGCGAGGGCCAACCGCCCTCGGGCGTCACGCTGGCGAGCCACCTGGTCAGCCTGGAGCGCAACGCCGACATCCGCCTGAAGGCGCCGCTCGACGCCGAGAGCCCCTGCGCGCGCACGCTCGGCGGGGTGTTCCGCAACGCCGACTGGTACGAGCGCGAGGCCTTCGATCTGTTCGGCGTCACCTTCGAGGGCCGCGAGAGCCACCGCCGCCTGCTGACGCCGCCCACCTGGGAGGGCCATCCGCTCCGCAAGCACCACTACGCCCGCGCGACCGAGCGGGCGCCCTTCGCGTTCGACGAGGCGTTCTTCGAGCGCGAGGAGGAGGCGCTCGCCGACACCGACGCCATGAACCTGCCGGCGACGCGCGACGGCGAGGAGCTGATGGTGCTGAACTTCGGGCCGCACCACCCGTCGAGCCATGGCGTGTTCCGCGTGGTGCTCGCCCTCGACGGCGAGGAGATCGTCGCGGCCTACCCCGACATCGGCTACCACCACCGCGGCGCCGAGAAGATGGCCGAGCGCCAGACCTGGCACGGCTACATCCCCTACACCGACCGGGTGGACTACTTGGGCGGCTCGATGAACGAGCTCGGCTACCTGATGGCCGTCGAGGCGCTCTGCGGCATCGAGATCCCCGAGCGCGCCCGCGTCGTGCGAGTGATGCTCTCGGAATTCTACCGCATCACCAACCACCTGCTGTTCTACGGCACCATGGCGCAGGACACCGGCGCGCTGTCGCCGGTGTTCTACATGTTCGTCGACCGCGAGATGGCCTACCGCGCGCTGGAGCCGATCACCGGGGCGCGCATGCACCCGGGATGGTTCCGCATCGGCGGGCTCGCGGCCGATCTGCCGGTGGGCTGGGACGGCCCGGTGCGCGACTTCCTCGAGCACATGCCCCGCCGCCTCGACGACTACGAGGGGATGGTGATGCGCAACGAGCTGTTCCGCGCGCGCACCGAGGGCATCGCGCCGATGGACACCGCGACGGCGCTCGACTGGGGCGTCACCGGGCCGATGCTGCGCGCGACGGGCTGCGCCTGGGACTGGCGCAAAGCGCGCCCCTACCTCGGCTTCGAGGGCTTCGAGTTCGACGTGCCGACGGCCGAGAACGGCGACTGCTACGATCGAACCCGCGTGCGCGTCGAGGAGATGCGACAGTCGCTGCGCATCATCCGCCAGTGTCTCGACGCCATGCCGGAGGGGCCGGTCAAGGCCGACCATCCGCTGACGACGCCGCCGCCGAGGGAGCGCACGCTGCGCGACATCGAGACGCTGGTGCACCACTTCATGAACGTCTCCTGGGGGCCGAACGTGCCGGCCGGCGAGGCGACGGGCCAGATCGAGAGCGTGCGCGGGCTCACGCAGTACGCCCTCGTCTCGGACGGCGGGCCGATGAGCCACCGCACCCGCATCCGCACGCCGTCCTTCGCGCATCTGCAGATGATCTCAGAGATGGCGCCGGGGCTCTCGGTCGCGGACTTCGTGATGCTGCTCGGCTCGATCGACTTCGTGATGTCGGACGTGGACCGATGAGCCTCGCCCCCGAGGCCCGCGCCGCCGTCGAGCACGAGCGCGACACCCACCCCACGGCACGCTCGGCGATGCTGCCCGCGCTGAAGGCGGTGCAGGCCGCGCACGGCTGGGTCTCGGACGACCACCTCGCCGAGGCGGCGGCGATCCTCGGCGTCACGACGGCCGAGATGGACGATCTGGCCACCTTCTACAGCCTGATCTTCCGCCGGCCCGTCGGCGAGCGGCTGGTGCTGCTCTGCGACGGGGTGAGCTGCATGCTGAACGGGGGCGACGAGGTGGCCGCCGCCCTCCGCGCGCGCCACGGCATCGGCTACGGCGAGACCACGCCCGACGGGCGGCTCACGCTCGTCAACATCTGCTGCGTCGGGCGCTGCGACCTCGCGCCCGCCGCCCTCGTCGGCCCCGACCGCGACGTCGTCGGCCCGCTCGACCCCGCCGACCTCTCGGCGCTGGAGGGCTCATGAGCGTCACCGCCATCGGCGAGGCGGCGCTGACCGGCGTCATGCGCCCCGACCGCACGCCGCACACGCTGGCCGACTGGCGCGATCTCGGTGGCTACCGCGCCGTCGAGACGGCGCTTCGCGAGCATTCCCCGCAGTCGCTGCGCGATCTGATGCTGGCCTCGAACCTGCGCGGGCGCGGCGGCGCGGGCTTCGCCACCGGCAAGAAGTGGGGCTTCATGCCCCTGCCCGACGATCCGGTCCCCGGTGACGGCCCGCGCTATCTCTGCGTCAACGCCGACGAGATGGAGCCCTGCACCTTCAAGGACCGCCTCTTGATGGAGGCGACGCCGCACCGGCTGGTCGAGGGCGTCGTCATCGCCGCCTACGCCCTCGGCGCGAGCGAGGTCTGGGTGCTGATCCGCGACGCCTACCGCGCAGCCATCGCCGCCGTGCGGCGCGCCGTCGAGGAGGCCTACGAGGCGGGCTACCTCGGCCGCGACGTCCTCGGCACCGGCTTCTCGCTGGAGGTGCGGCTGCACGAGAGCGCCGGGCGCTACATCGTCGGCGAGGAGACGGCGCTGATGGAGTCGATCGAGGGCCGCCGCCCCGTCCCGCGCCAGAAGCCGCCCTATCCCTCGCAGTCGGGCCTCTGGGGCCGGCCGACCACGATCAACAACGTCGAGAGCCTGTGCAACGCGCCCCTCGTGGTCGAGCGCGGCGCCGAGGGGTTTCTCGCGCTCTCGAACACCGGAGAGGGCGGCACCAAGCTCTACGGCGTCTCGGGCCGCGTCGCCGAGCCGAGGATCGTCGAGGCGCCGATGGGCACCACCGCGCGCGATCTGATCGCGGCCGCGGGCGGGATGCGCGAAGGGCGCTCGCTGCTGGCCTTCCAGCCCGGCGGCGGCTCCTCGGGCTTCCTCGGCCCGGAGCATCTCGACGTCCCGCTCGACTTCGACAACACGCAGGCCGCGGGAAGCTGGTTCGGCACCGGCATGCTGATCGTGCTCGACGACGCGGCCGACCCGCTCGCGGTCGTGCGCCGACACATGGCCTTCTACGCCCGCGAGAGCTGCGGCTGGTGCGTGCCCTGCCGCGAGGGGCTGCCCTGGGTGGTGCGCGTGCTCGACCGCTTCCTGGCGGGGAGGGCGACACGGGCCGATCTCGAGCTGCTGCACATGCACGTCCGGCTCGGCGGGCAGTCGTTCTGCGCGCTGATGGGCGGCGCCATGGACCCGCTCGCCTCGGCGCTCGAGCGCTTCGCCGGGCACTTCGAGGCCGGTCTCGCGGAGCGGGCGGCATGAGCGTCACCATTACGGTGGACGGCCGGGCGCACGAGGCGCGCGAGGGCGAGGAGCTGCTCTCGACGCTGCTCTCGCTCGGCTACGACGTGCCGTTCTTCTGCTGGCACGGCGCGCTCGGCTCGGTCGGCGCCTGCCGGCAGTGCGCCGTGCGCGTCGCCGAGGACGGGGACGACGCGGGTGAGGTGGTCATGGCCTGCATGACCGGCGGCGCCGAGGGCCAGCGCGTCTCGGTCGCCGACCCGGAAGCCGCCGATCTGCGGGCGCACGTGGTCGAGTGGCTGATGCTGAACCATCCGCACGACTGCCCGACCTGCGAGGAGGCGGGCTCGTGCCACCTCCAGGACGTGACGCGGATGACCGGCCACTGGCGCCGCCGGGCGATCCGCGACAAGCGGGTGCACCGCGACCAGTGGCTCGGGCCCCTGGTCAGCCACGAGATGAACCGCTGCGTCGGCTGCTACCGCTGCACGCGCTTCTATCGCCACTACGCCGGCGGGCGCGATCTGGACGTGTTCGGCGCGGCGGACGACGTCTACTTCGGCCGTGCCGAGGACGGCGCGCTGGAGAGCCCCTTCGCCGGCAACCTCGCCGAGGTCTGCCCGGTCGGGGTGTTCAACGACCGCGGCTGGTCGGCCGACTACGCGCGCAAGTGGGACATGCAGACGACGCCCTCGGTCTGCATGCAGTGCTCGGTCGGCTGCAACGTCTTCGTCTCGGCACGCGAGGGCCGGGTGCGCCGGGTCCAGAACCGCTACCATGCCGCCGTCAACGGCTACTTCCTCTGCGACCGTGGCCGCTTCGGCGTCGTGCCCCGAGACGCGGTTTCCAGCGCAGTGAGCCGGGACGCGCCCCGCGCCGCCCGCCTCGCGAGCCCCCGCGTCGGGGCTGGGGCAGTGCCGGCGAAGGCCGCGGTCGAGGCGGCGCGCGAGGCGGTAGCCCTCGGCGCCATCGGGATCGGCAGCCCCCGCGCGACGCTCGAGGCGAACGCGGCGCTGCGTCGGCTGGTCGGGCCAGCGAACTTCTTCGCCGGCGTGTCGGAGGCCGAGGCCGCCGCCGTCGCGGCCATGGCCGAGGCGCTGGCGAGCGGCCCGGCGCGACCGGCCTCGCTCGCCGCGATCGAGCGGGCGGACGCGGTGCTGATCCTCGGCGAGGACCTGACCGCCACGGCGCCGCGCGCCGCGCTCGCGCTGCGCCAGGCCGCGCGCGGCGCCGAGATCACGCTCGCCGAGGCGAAGGGCATCCCGCGCTGGCAGGACAGCGCCGTGCGCGTGGCCGGCGAGGGGCGGCGCTCGCCGATCTTCCTCGCCACCCCGCTCGCCGACGCGCTCGACGACGTGGCGACGCCGGTCCGGCGCGACCCGCCGGGCGTCGTCGCCCTCGGCCACGCCGTCGCCCGCACGCTCGCGGGCGCAGGGTCCGATACCGACGCGCGCTCCGACCGCGATCCCGACGCGACCGTGCGCGCAATCGCCGAGGCTCTGTCCGGCGCCGAACGGCCCCTCGTCGTGGCGGGCTCGGGCCTCGGCACGGCCGCGACGGTCGAGGCCGCCGCCGCGGTCGCCGCCGCGCTCGGCCCCCGCGCCCGGCTCGCGCTGTTCCCGCCCGAAGGCGGCTCGCTCGGCCTCGCGCTGCTCGCGCAGGGCGGCGTCGAGGCGGCCGAGCGGCGCCGGCGCGAGACGAACGCGAAGACGGTGGTCGGCGTCGAGGCCGATCTCGCCCTTCGGGCTGGCGCGCAAGGAGAGGCGCTGATCGCCTCGGCCGACCGCCTCGTCGCGCTCGACTGGCTGGAGACCGCGACGACGCGCGCCGCCCACGTCGCCGTGCCCGTCGCCGGACCGGAGGCGAGCACGGGCACCCTAGTCAACCACGAGGGCCGCGCCCAGCGCGCCTGGGCCGCCGTGCCGGGCGACCCGGCGCGGCCTCTGGCGTGGCGCCTGCTGCACGCCCTCTCGGCCGAGGCCGGCGCCTGGACCACGCCCGACGACCTGCTCGCCGATCTCGCCCGCGAGGGCGGGGCGCTCGCCGGTCTCGCCGAGCTGCCCGAGCCGCCGCAGCCGCCCGTCGCCCGCGCCCCCGCGATGGCGAGCGGGCGCACCGCCGACGACCGCGCCGGGCAGGCGGCCGACGCCGTGCCGGCGGCGGACCTCGACACCCCCTTCGCCTTCTCGATGGAGGGACGCCGGCCCGAGGACGTGCCCGGCCGCCTCGCCCCCGGCTTCCACGCGGCGCGCTGGACCTCGTCGAACGCGGTGTACCGCTTCCAGGAGGAGGTGAACGGTCCGCTGCGCGGTGGCGAGTCGGGCGTGCGCCTGTTCGACGCGATGGCCGACGAGACGGCGATGTCCGGAAACGGGCGCATCGGGGACGCCGCGACGGTCGGGAACGGCAAAGGCGGGGCGGTCGACGTCGGGCGCGGCCGGCTCTGGCGCGTGACGCTCGGCGATCCCTTCCTCGCCACCGAGGCCTGCGCAGCCGCGCCGCTGCTCGCCGCGCGTGCCGAGCCGGCCGCTATCGTCATGCATCCCGAGGACGCCGCCGCGCTCGGCCTCGCCGAAGGCGCGCGCCCGCGCCTCGACGGCCGTCCCGCGCCCGCGCCCCTGTCGCTCGACGCCCGTATCGCACGCGGCGTGGTCGGGGTGCGCGGCGACCTCGCCGACCGCCGCCGCCCGGCCGCCCTCGTGCGCGTCGAGGCGGCGTCGTGAGCCTCGTGGGCGTCTCCGTCGCCTCGGGCGCGCTGATCGGCGCGCTGATGCTGGTCGCGGCGATCTTCACCTGGGTCGAGCGCCGCCTGCTCGGCTTCTTCCAGGAGCGCCTCGGCCCGAACCGCGCGGGGCCGGCGGGCACGCTGCAATGGTTCGCCGACCTCGTGAAGATCCTGACCAAGGAGGACGCGCCCCCGCCGGGCGCCGACCGGCGGATCTACGTCCTCGCCCCCGCCGTCGCCGTCGCGCCGGTGCTCGCGGGCTTCGGCGTCGTCGCCGTCGCGCCGGGCGCCGCGGTCGTGCCGCTCGACGTCGGCGTGATCTTCGCGGTCGGGATGCTGGCGCTCACCGTCTACGCGGTGGTGCTCGGCGGCTGGGCGTCCTCGAACCGCTACGCCTCGCTCGGGGCTTTGCGCGCCGCGGCGCAGGTGCTCGCCTACGAGGCCTTCCTCGGGCTCTCGCTCATGGGGCCGGTGATGCTGGCCGGCAGCTTCGAGTTGAGCGCCATCGTCGAGGCGCAGGCGGAGGCCTGGTTCGTGCTCTACCAGCCGCTCGGCGCCGCCCTCTTCGCCATCGCCGGGATCGCCGCGGCCCACCGCCTGCCCTTCGACCTGCCCGAGGCCGAGAACGACCTCGTCGCGGGCTACGCCACCGAGTACGCGGGCCTCGGCTTCGGGCTGTTCTTCCTCGGCGAGTATCTGGCGGTGCTCCTGGTCTCCGCGCTCGCGACCGCGCTGTTCTTCGGCGGCTGGCACGGGCCGTGGCTGCCGGGGCCGGTCTGGTTCGGGCTGAAGTCGGGCCTGCTCGCGCTCGGCTTCGTGCTGCTGCGCGCGGCCCTGCCGCGCCCGCGCTACGACCAGCTCATCCGCTTCGCCTGGATCGTGGCGCTGCCGCTCGCGCTCGTGAACCTCCTGGCCACCGGCGCCTGGATCGTGCTGAGCGAAACGCCATCGGGGACGCCATGAAGGGTCTTGCCGAGACGCTCGCGCGCATCGGCGGGCGCCTCTTCCGCCGCAGCGAGACGCGCGAGTATCCCGACGAGCCGGTGCCGCTCGCGCCGCGCTTTCGCGGCCGGCTGGTGCTGTCGCTCGACCCGGACGGGCGCGAGCGCTGCGTCGCCTGCAACCTGTGCTCGGCGGTCTGCCCGGTCGACTGCATCGATCTGCAGAAGGCCGAGACCGAGGACGGGCGCTGGTATCCCGAGTGGTTCCGCGTCAACCTCGGACGCTGCATCTTCTGCGGCCTCTGCGAGGAGGCCTGCCCCACCTGCGCGATCCAGCTCGTGCCCGACTTCGAGCTGTCGGAATGGCATCGCGACGCCATGGTCTGGGAGAAGGAGCACCTGACGATCTCGGGGCCCGGCAAGTATCCGGGCTATCGCTACTGGCAGCAGTCGGGAAAGAGCGTCGAGGGCAAGGACAAGGGCGAGGGCGACCAGGACGGCCGTGTCGCCGACCCCCGGAAGCTCACGCCGTGACGCTCGCGCCGAGCCTCCTGCTCGCCGCCCTCGCGCTGGTGGCCGCCGCGGTCGCGCTGACGCGGCCGAACGCGGTCCATGCCGTGCTCTGGGTGGTGGCCTCGCTGCTGGCGCTGGCGGGCGCCTTCTTCGCGCTCGGCGCCGGGTTCGCGGGGGCGGTGCAGATCGTGGTCTACGCCGGAGCGGTGCTGGTCGTGTTCGTCTTCGTGGTGCTGACCCTCGACCTCACCCCGGCCGCGATCGCGCGCGAGCGCGCGCGCATGCCGCGGCTGCCGCTGGTCGCGGCGCTCGCGGCGGCGCTGGTCGCGGCGCCCGTGCTCGCGGGCCTCCTGCGCGTCGGCGCCGCGCCGGTCGCGGACGCCGTACCGACGCCGAAAGCGGTCGGCGCGCTCCTGTTCGGCCCCTGGGCGATCGCGGTGGAACTCGCCTCCTTCCTGCTGCTCGCGGGCCTCGTCGGCGTGCGCCACGTCGGGCGGCGGCCGCACCGGGGGGAGGAGCGGCGATGACCGAGGCCGCCTTCCTCGGCCTGCTCGCGGTGGCGGGCGGGCTGTTCGCGATCGGGCTCGCGGGGCTCGTGCTCCGCCGCACGGTGCTGTTCCAGCTGCTCGCGCTCGAGGTGATGCTCTCGGGGCCGGCCCTCGCCTTCGTCGCCGCGGGCGCGCGCCACGGCGCGGCCGAGGGCCAGGCGATGACGCTCCTCGTGATCGCGCTCGCCGCGGCCGAGGTCGCGCTCGGCCTCGCGCTGTTTCTGCGCCTGCGCCGCGGCGAGGTCGGCACGGACGCCGACGCCGCCGCGACGCTGAGGCACTGAGGCCGATGGACTGGCTGCTCCCCGCCCTGCCCGTGCCGACGCTCGTGGCCTTCGCGGTGCTCGCCGTCGCGCCCGTGCCGCTCTCCCCGCGCACGACCCACCGCATCGCGATCGCCGCCTCGGCGACGACGGTCCTGGCGGTCCTGCCCTTCGCGCTCGCCTGCCTCCTCCATGGGCGCTGCACGGTCGGGCCGCTCGCGGTGACCTCGACGCCCGAGATCGGTGCCATCGACCACGCTCTCGGCGTCGTGCTCGACCCGCTCGGGCTGGTCACGGCCGCGACGGTCGCGCTGGTCTCGCTCATGGTCGTGAGCTTCGCCACCGCCTTCATGCGCGGGGAGGGCACGGCCGACCAGCGCCGCTTCTTCGCGCTGATGGCGCTGTTCGAGACCGCGATGCTGACGCTCGTGATCGCCGCCGACGCGGTGGTCCTGTTCCTCGGCTGGGAGCTGGTCGGGCTCTGCTCGTTCTTCCTGATCGCCTACGACACGCGCTCGGCCGCCTCCCTCGCCGCCGGGCGAAAGGCCTTCGTGATGACGCGCATCGCCGACGCGGCGCTGTTCGCCGGGCTCGCGCTGCTGTTCGTGGACAACGACACCATCCAGCTCGCCGCCATGACCGAGAGCGTCGAGACCAGCCCGGACGCGCGCGACAAGGCCGCGCTCGCGCTGATCCTGGTCGGCGCGCTCGGCAAGTCGGCGCAGGTGCCGCTGCAGACCTGGCTGCCCGACGCGATGGCCGGCCCCGTGCCGGTCTCGGCGCTCCTTCACTCGGCCACCATGGTCGCGGCCGGGGTGTTCCTGCTCGCGCGCTTCGCGCCCGTGATGGAGGCGGTGCCGGCGATCGGCTACGCGACGACCGGGCTCGGGCTCGCGACCGCGCTGCTCGGCGGCGTCGCGGCGCTGGCGCAGAACGACATCAAGCGGCTGCTCGCCTACTCCACCGTCAGCCAGATCGGCTACATGGTGATGGCCGTCGGCGTCGGCGCGGTCGGCGCGGCCATGGCGCACTTCGCCATGCACGCCGCGTTCAAGGCGCTGTTGTTCCTCTCGGCGGGGCTGCTCAGCGAGGCGGCCGGCCATTCGCGGGAGCTGGCGGACCTGCGCGGCTCGCGCCGGCGCGCGCCGGGCGCGTTCTGGGCCTTCGCCGCGGGCGCCGTCTCGCTCGCGGGGCTGCCGTTCCTCTCGGCCGGCTGGTTCTCGAAGGAGGCGATCCTCGCCGCGCTCTGGGGCGCGGGGGCGTTCGGCCCGATGCTCTGGACGGGCGCGGTGCTCGGCGCGGGGCTGACCGCCGGCTACGCGCGGCGCCCGCTGATCGCCCTCGCCCGCGCGCCGCTCGGGCACGCGGGCGAGGGTCGGGGGCCCTCGGCCTCGGACCACAGCCTCGGGGCTGAAATGGCGATCCCCCTCGCCGTGCTCTCGGCCATGGCGCTCGCGGGCGGGCTCGGGGTCGAGGCGCTCGCACGCTTCGTCGCGGGCGGCGAGACGGGCGGGCACGCCGGCGCCGAGACGCTGCTGCTGGCGGGGGGGATCGCCGCCGCCGTCCTCGGCGCGGCGCTCGCCGTGCTGCTTGCCGCCCGGGCGCGGACCTTCGCCGGAAGCCGCGCCGCGGCCGTCATGCGCGGCGGGCTCGGTATCGACGCGCTCTACCGCCGTCGTGTCGTCGCCCCGGCCTCGGCCGGGATCGCCGCGATCGCGGACGACCCGGCCGCCCGAGGCTTCGTCGCGGCTGTGGCCGCGCCCGTCGGACCGGTCGCGACGCTCGCGGCGAACGACCCGCTCGGCCGGCGCCTCGATGCGAGCCGGAGCGCGATGAGCCCGGCCCGGCGCGCGCTCGGCGACCGCGCCGAGCGCGCCTTCGCCGCCCTCGCCCGCCTCGTCGCACGCCTCGCGCGCCGCTCGCGCCGGCTACTGACCGGGCGGGCGCGCGACTACGCCGTCGCCGCGGCGCTCGGCGCCGCCCTTCTGCTCGGCCTCGCCACGGGGATGGCATGGAACTGATCGCGCTCGTCCTGCTGCCCTTCCTCGCCGGCGCCCTCGCGCCGCTCCTCGCCGGGCGCGCGCCGGGGGCCGAGCGCTGGGTCACGATCGCCGCCCTCGCGCTCGCCGCGGGCGCGGTCGTCCTCGTCGCGCTGACGCCCGAGGAGGGCCGCTGGCTGAGGCTGCTCCGCGTCGAGTGGATGCCCGCGCTCGGCGTCGGGCTGATCCTCGCGCTCGACGGGCTCTCGGCCGCGCTGGTGCTGGTCACGGCCGGACTCGGCATCGTCGCCACCGTGATCTCGTGGGACACGATCACCGAGCGCTCGGGCGTGTTCCACCTCTGCCTCGCCTGGACCTGCGCCGCCGCGATCGGCGTGTTCATCGCCTTCGACCTGCTGGTCTACTTCTTCTTCTGGGAGGCGATGCTGATCCCGAGCTTCCTGCTCATCTCGCTGTTCGGCCACGGCGAGCGCGAGCGGGCGGGGATGACCTACCTGATCTTCAACGCCGCCGCGGGCTTCGGGCTGCTCGCGGGCGTGCTCGCGCTCGCCGCGAGCGTCGACCCGATCAGCTTCGACGCCTTCCTGCTCGCCGGGGAGCGCCCCTCGTCCACGGCGCAGCACTGGATGCTCGCGGGCTTCCTGCTCGCCCTCCTCGTCAAGCTGCCCGCCCTGCCGGTGCACGCCTGGCTCGCCGAGGCGCATACCCGCGCGCCAACGGCGGGCTCGATCCTGCTCGCGGGCGTGCTTCTGAAGACCGGCAGCTACGGGCTGTTCCGCTTCCCGCCGATGCTGTTTCCCGACGCAGTCGCGACCTTCGCGCCCTTCGGCATGGCCCTCGGCGCGGCGGGGGCGGTCTACGGCGGCGTGCTGGCCTGCGGACAGTCCGACGCCAAGCGCCTCGTCGCCTACACCTCGGTCGCACACATGGGCCTCGTGCTCCTGGGCATCTCGGCGGGGACCACGCTCTCGCTCGCGGGCGCGGGGGTCGAGATGGTCGCGCACGCG
Organism: Paracoccaceae bacterium; assembly: GCA_050330995.1. Lineage (GTDB taxonomy): Bacteria > Pseudomonadota > Alphaproteobacteria > Rhodobacterales > Rhodobacteraceae > Thermohalobaculum. The sequence goes on along the minus strand of JBHJHI010000044.1, from coordinate 22,099 downwards.
ATCTCGGGTTCGGCGCTGTTCCTGCTGGTCGGCGTCATGGAGCACCGCTACGGCACGCGCGATCTGACCGCGCTCGGCGGCGCGCAGGCGAGCATGCCGCGCTTCGCCGCCGCCTTCGCGCTGTTCTTCGCCGCCGCCCTCGCCATGCCGGGCACGGCCAACTTCGTGGGCGAGGCGCTGATCGTGCTCGGCGTCTTCACCGTGAACTGGGTCTACGCGGTGATCGCGGTCTCGGCGCTCGTGATCTCGGTGGTCTACGCGACGCGGCTGATCGGCGGCATCGTGTTCGGCGAGCCGCCCGAGGCGCAGGGCACGCTCTCGGCGGCGAGGGCGGGCCGGGTCGAGGACCTGCGCCCGCACGAGCTGTGGCCGCTCATCGCGCTCGCGGTCTGCACCATCCTGTTCGGCGTCATGCCGCACCTGATCGTGGAGGCCATCGACACGGCCGTCACCGCGGCGCTCGCGACGCGGGCCCCGTAGGTCCCGTGGCACCGGACACCGTGACGGCGGGCGATCTCGCGGCGCTGGCCCCGCTCGGCCTCCTCGGCCTCGGCGCGGCCGTGGCGCTGCTCGCGACGCCGCGCGCGTCCGGCGGGGCCGTGGCGGCGACGGCGGCGGCCTTCCTCACGCTCGCGCTCGGGACCGGGCTCGCGCGCTGGCTCGGCCTCGCGGGCCTCGCGCCGCCGTCGCCCGGCGCCACGGCGAGCGTGCTGATGGCCGACGACCCGCTCGCGGCCTTCGGGCTCGTCTTCGCCTGCGCCACGGGCCTCGCCACGCTCGCCTTCCTCGCCGCGGCCCGCGGCGAGGCGGCGGTGCTCTTGCTCCTCGTCGTGCTCGGCTCGGCCGTGCTCGCGGGCGCGCGCCACGCGGCGACGCTGTTCCTCGGCCTCGAGATCGCCTCGCTCTCGCTCGTCGCGCTGTTCGCCTATCCGCTCGACCGCCGCGGGGTCGAGGCGGCCTACAAGTACCTGCTCGCGGGCGGGGCGGCCTCGGCGGCGACAGCGCTCGGCCTCGCCTACGCCTTCGCCGCCTCGGGCGGGCTTGCGCTCGCCGACTGGGCGGGCGTCGGGGGGCCGGTGATGGCGCTCGGCCTCGCGTTCCTGCTGATCGGGCTCGCCGTGCGCCTCGCGCTCGCCCCCCTGCACATGTGGAGCCCCGACGCCTTCCAGGGCGCCCCCCCCACCGCGGTCGCGCTCTCGGGCGCGCTCGCCAAGGGGGCGGTCGCGCTCGCGATCCTGCGTCTCGCGCTCGAGGCCGCGCCGGGGGGCGGCTGGACGGCCGGGCTGTTCGCCGTCGCGGCCGCCTCGGTGCTGGTCGGCAACCTCGCGGCCCTCGCGCAGACGCGGCTCGACCGCATGCTCGGCTACTCGGGCGTCGCCCATTCGGGCTATCTCGCCATGCTGCTCGCCGCAGAGAGCCCGCTCAGGCCCGAGGGCGTCGCCTTCTACGTCGCGGCCTACGCGCTCGCGCTGGTCCCGGCGGTGGCGATGCTGGCGCTCGCGGGCCGCGACGCGACGCTCGCGAGCCTCGAAGGTCTCGCGCGGCGCGACCGCCTCGCCGGCGGCGCCTTCGTCGTCGCGCTGGTCTCGCTCGCCGGGCTGCCGGTCTCGGCGGGGTTCGTCGCTAAGATCTACCTCTTCGCCGCGCTCGCGGACGAGCGGGCCTGGGCGGCGCTCGCCGTCGCCCTCGTCGGCTCGGCGCTCGGGGTCGTCTACTGCTTCCGCTTCCTCCTGAGAGCGGCGGCGCGTCCGGCCGGGGCGAACGGCGTGGCGCCCGCGGGGGCGGGGCTGCGCCTGCTCCTCGTGTCGGCGACCGCGCTCACGCTGGCGTTCGGCCTGTCGTCGTGGATGTTCGACGGGCTGACCCTGGCGCGCTGACGCCGCCGGCGGGCGGGTCCGGGCCGTCCGGCCGCGGGCGTCCCGAAGGGCTACCCACGCCCGAAATTTACCGTCCTCCACCGGGACAGCCCGCGGCGCAGGGCTACAGTCATGCCCGCTGTCGGGAACAGCCAGCGTCGCAACGAAGACGGAGAGCCAGATGTTCTTGATCACCGGGGCGGTCGCGACCGCCGCCACCACCGCGGGCCTCGCCGCCGGCGTCGGCGCGGGCCTCGCCTTGGCGGTCGCCTACCACGGCGCGACCGCGATGCGCGACCGCATGGGCGGGGGCATGCGCAAATGATCTTCACCGTCGCCCGTCAGGCCAACAACGCCGCCGTCCACGCCGCCGGCGGCTTCGCCTTCGGCGTGCTCGGCGTGCTCGCCGCCTGCACCCTCGCCCAGGTCGCCGCGCGCGGCATGCGCGAGGCGCAGTCGATGCGCGTCGGCGGGACCGGTCCCGCCCAGGCCTACACGCCGCCGGGGACCACGCCGCCGAGCGGCGCGCCCTGATCCGGACCCGGGCCGCACGCGCGCCGCGCGGCCGTCGCTCCTTCCTCCCGCCGCCCGGAGCGACGCGGCGCCGGGCGGCGCACCGCGCGCGCCCCATGGCGCCCCCGCCCGGTGCGGGTTAGTTCTCGGTCACGAGAACCGCATCGAGCGCGAGGCCGATGACCCCCCCGATCAATCCCAATCTCGTCCGAGCCCTGAGCCCCCCGGTGATGGAAGCGCGGCGCTGGGTGCAGGGCGTCGAGTCCCCGCCCGACCGGCCGCCCCTGAACCTCAGCCAGGCCGCGCCCTCGCAGCCGCCGCCGCTCCGGCTCCGCCACGCGCTCGCCGAGGCGGTTGTCGAACTGCCCGAGGCCCATTTCTACGGCCCCGTGCTCGGCGACCGCGACCTGCGCGAGGCGATCGCGACGCGGTGGTCGGCCCTCTACGACGGGCGCGTCGAGCCGTTCGACGTCGCCGTGACCGCGGGCTGCAACCAGGCGTTCTGCGCCGCCGTGCAGACGCTCTGCGCCCCGGGCGAGGCGGTGGCGATGGCGGTGCCGTGGTACTTCAACCACCGCATGTGGCTCGACATGGCCGGGATCGAGACCGTGCCGTTCCGCTGCGACGAGGCCATGCTGCCGGACGTCGAGGCCTGCCGCCGCGCGCTGACGCCGAAGACCCGCGCGATCCTCCTGATCTCGCCCAACAACCCGACCGGCGTCACCTACTCGCCGGCGCTGATCGCCGACTTCTACGACCTCGCGCGCGAGACCGGGCGGGTGCTGATCCTCGACGAGACCTACCGCGACTTCCGCGTCGAGGACGACGCAGCGCACGACCTGTTCCAGCGCGAGGAATGGCGGGGCCATCTCGTCCATCTCTACTCGTTCTCCAAGGTCTACCGCCTGACCGGCCATCGCACCGGCTGCATGATCACGGGCGCGAGCCGGATCGCCGAGGCCGAAAAGTTCCTCGACACGGTGACGATCTGCCCGCCCCGCCTCGGCCAGATCGCCGCCCTCTACGGGCTCGCGAACCTCGCGGGCTGGGTCGCGGCCGAGCGCGACGAAGTGGTCGCGCGCCGGCAGGTGCTGGAGGACGAGTTCGAGAGCCACCTGCCCGACTGGCGCGTGCGTGCGGCGGGGGCCTATTTCGCCTGGGTCGAGCCGCCCTTCGACATGACCGGCAGCGCCCTCGCGCGCCGGCTGGTCGAGGAGCAGTCGATGCTGATCCTGCCGGGCTCGATGTTCGCGCCCCCGAACGAAGCCGCGCGCTGGGGCTGCGAGCGGGCGCTGCGCGTCGCCTTCGCCAACGTCGGCGGCGACGGGTTGTGCGAGATGACGCGGCGGCTGGCGGCGTTCGCGGCATGAAGGGCGGCGTTTCCCCGGATGCCTTCCCCGGCGGTTCGGGGGCGCGCGAAGGGTGCGACGCCCGGAAGGCGTCTCTCGGCGCCGATCGGTCGAGGCGCTTCCTTCTCTGCCGGTCGGTCGTGGTCACGCGCCTCGTGCGGTCCGGCCTCCTGCTGCTCGCGTTCGCCCTTCCGGGGGCGCTGACGACGAACGGCGCCGGGGCTCAGGATGCCGCGGAGGGGCCGACGACGCTCTCGCTCAAGATAGACGGCCCCTCCGCCTTCTCGGTGTTCGTGAACGACATCCGCGTGAGATCGGAAACCCACCCGGTACATCTGCATCTTCGAACCCTTCTGCCGTTCGTGAACAAGGGCGAGAACACCGTCCGCGTCACCGCCTATGCGGGCGAGATGGAGTTCTTTTCCGTCCATCGACGCGAGAACGACGAGGTGCTCTGCGTCAAGTCCGCGCCCATGGACCGGACGGTGTCGTGCCGCTTCTCGGCGCAGCCGAGCTACGATCTGACGCCCGTGCGGGCCGGGACGGTCCGCCTCGACGAGCCGCTCGTGGACGACGAGGTGCGCGCCATCCTGGAGCCACTCGGCTATTGGCGGCAGGTCGGACGTTCGACGCTCTTCAATCTTTTTGGCCGGTTTCAGGATCGCCTGGGCACCTTGCCGTCCGATCTTCTGAGCGAGCCTTCGCTTTACTACTACAGCTACCACGCTCCGCTCTATCGTAGCATCGATACAGAGCCGGACAGGCTGCCGGACGATATCGAGTTCCGCGTCTACTTTCGCCTGGAGCGGATGGACGACGGCAGCAAGGAACTCGCCATGATCGGCGACGGCCACTACGGCCTCGTCACCTTCGTCGTCGACGGACGTAATCATCCCATCGCCTTCCTGACGCGAAGACTGATGCTCAACGTCGTCATGACTTGAAAGACATCTGAAGCCGTGTCCCATGACCAAGATGCCATCGCGAAGGCGGTCGAGGTGTTCCACCCGACGTCGAACGGTCGAATGAGCGAGCGTATCCCCGACGCCTCCTGCCCGCGACGACCATACGACCGGGGCGGTCGCCTTGTGCCGCCGCCGCCACGCGGCTAAGCCTCGGCGCCACAACGCCCGGCGGCGCCGGGCACCACGAGCGACAGGTCCGCCATGCTCGAACTGATCCGCCGCGGCGTGAAGTCCTGGGTGGCCAAGGCGCTGCTCCTGCTGCTGATCGCGAGCTTCGCGGTCTGGGGCATCGGCGACGTGTTCTCCTTCTCGATGAACAGCCCGGTCGCCGAGGTCGGCGACCAGGAGGTCACGGCCGAGGAACTGAGCGACGCGCTCAACCGCCAGCGCGCGCGGCTGAGCCAGCGGGCCGGCCGCGCCCTCACCTTCGCCGAGCTGCGCCAGTTCGGCATCGGCGATCAGGTGCTCGGCCAGCTCGTGCGCGACGCGGCGCTGACGGCGGAGCTGCGCGCCATGGGGCTCGAAGCGCCCGACGCCGCGGTGGCCGAGGCGATCCGGAACGAGGCGGCCTTCCAGGGCCCGAACGGCGATTTCTCGCGCAGCGCCTACGAGAGCGTCCTCGCCGGCCAGGGCCTCGCGCCGGCGGCGTACGAGGCGCTGCGGCGCACCCTGCTCGGCCAGGAGCTGCTGCTCGGCGCGGTCGCCGGGGCGGGCGCGCCGCCGCCCGGCGTCGCCGCCCGCTTCGCCGCGCACGAGGGCGAGCGCCGCCGCGTCGCGGTGCTGCGGCTCGGCTTCGACGACGCGGAGGACCCCGGCGAGCCGACCACCGGCCAGCTCGAGACCTACCTCGCCGCCAACGAGGCGCGCTTTCGCGAGCCCGAGCGCAAGTACGGCCGCTATCTGCACCTCGATATCGAGGCGCTCGCCGAGACCGTCGAGATCGACGAGAGCACGCTGGTCGAGATCTACGAGGCGCGAAAGCCGTCCTACACCACCGAGGCCTCTGCGGTGGTCGACCAGCTCAACTTCCCCTCGCCCGACGCCGCCGAGGCCGCGCGGGCGCGTCTCGACGCGGGCGAGGCCGACTTCGCGGCGCTGGTCGAGGAGGCCGGCGAGACGCCCGAGAGCGTCGCTCTCGGCCGGGTGACGCCGGCCGAGCTGCCGACCGCCGCCGCCGAGGCGGTGTTCGACGCCGGCGAGCCGGGCGTCGTCGGCCCGGTCGAGACCCTGTTCTGCGCGGCGCTCCTGCGGGTCGAGAGCCTGACCGAAGCCGAGATCCAGCCGTTCGAGGCGGTGCGCGACGAGATCGCCGAGCGCGAGCGGCTCACCCGCGCCTACGGCCGCGCGCCGGAACTGGCCGGCGAGACCGCCGACCTGCGCGCCGCCGGCGCCAGCCTCGAGGAGATCGCCGAGACGGTCGAGGGGGCGCGTGTCGGCACGATCGAGGGCTGGGCCGCGAACGGAGGCGTCGCCGAGGGCGAGACGCCGGTGGTGCTGACCCGTCCGGCGGCGCGCGGCGAGCTCTCGGCTGCGCTCGACGGCGAGGAGCGCGACCTCGTCGAACTGGACGATGGCGGCTACCTGCTGGTCGCGATCGACCGCATCGAGCCGGCGCGCGTGCCGGCGCTCTCCGAGATCGAGCCGGCGGTCGCCGAAGCGTGGCGCCGCGCCGAGCGGCTCGCGGCCCTCGACCGGCGCGCCGAGACGATCGCCGCGCGGGTGAGCGACGGCGAGGCGCGTCTGGACGAGATCGCCGCCGAGATGGAGCGCTCGACCGAGAGCGTCGGCCCCTTCACGCGCGAGGGCGACGTCGAGGGGCTGCCGGTCGCGCTCGTGCCGCTCGTCTTCGCCGTCGAGCGCGGCGAGGCGGCGCGCGCCGAGACCGACGACGGCGCGGGCGTGGTGGTCGCCGAGGTGGTCGACGTCCTGCCGCTCGACGCCGAGGAGGCGGCCGCGCGGGCCGAGACGCTGCGCCAGGCGCTCTCCGGCTCGATCGTGTCCGACCAGGCGAGCCTGTTCGCCCGCGCGGTGCAGCAGGCCTACGGCGCGCGGATCGACCGCGAGGCGGTCGAGCGGGTGTTCGAGCTGCTCGGCGCCGGCGAGCGCGCGCCCGGCTCGTGAGCCCTCCGTGCGCCCCGGCCCCGCGACGTCCGTGACGAGTTCCGTGCCGATCCTGCCCGACCGCGCGGCGTTCGCGCGCGCCTGGGACCGCGGCGAGAACCAGGTGGTCTGGACCGAGCTGGTGGCCGACCAGGACACCGCCGTCTCGCTGATGCTGCGCCTGACCGGCGCGGCGCCGCTGTCGTTCATGCTGGAGAGCGTGACGGGCGGCGAGGTGCGCGGGCGCTACTCGGTGATCGGCCACGCCCCCGACCTGATCTGGCGCGCCCGCGGCGACGCGGCCGAGATCAACCGCGATCCCGCGCGCGATCCCGAGGGGTTCGTGCCGGAGGAGGGCGGCGCGCTCGTATCGCTCCGCCGGCTGATCGAGGAGAGCCGGATCGCGCTGCCCGACCACCTGCCGCCCATGGCGGCGGGGCTGTTCGGCTATCTCGGCTACGACACCGTCCGCCTCGTCGAGCGCCTGCCCGAGCCCAATCCCGATCCGCTCGGGCTGCCGGACGCGCTTTGGCTGCGGCCCTCTCTGGTGGCGATCGTCGATAACGTCCGCGATCAGGTGACGCTGGTCGCGCCGGCCTGGGCGGCCTCGGGGCTCGACGCAGAGGCGGCCTACGCCGAGGCGGCCGAGCGCGTCGAGCCGGCGGTCGCGGCGCTGTCCGAGAGCCGTCCGCCCGCGCGGGCGGTGCCGCCGCGCGGCCGGGCGGGGCCGCGCGACCCGGGCGAGGCGCTCGGGGCGGCGCCGGTGTCGAACACGCCCGAGGCCGACTACCTCGACATGGTCGAGCGGGCGAAGGACTACATCCGCGCCGGCGACATCTTCCAGGTGGTGCCCTCGCAGCGCTGGTCGCTCGATCTCGGCGCCGAGCCCTTCGCGCTCTACCGCGCGCTGAGGCGGACCAACCCCAGCCCCTACATGTTCTACTTCGACCTCGGCGGCTTCCAGATCGTCGGCGCGAGCCCCGAGATCCTGGTGCGCGTGCGCGGAGGCACCGTCACCATCCGCCCGATCGCCGGCACCCGTCCGCGCGGGCGCGACGCCGCCGAGGACGAGCGGCTGGAGGCGGAGCTGCTCGCCGATCCCAAGGAGCGCGCCGAGCACCTGATGCTGCTCGACCTCGGGCGCAACGACGTCGGCCGCGTCGCCGAGATCGGCACGGTGCGGCCCACCCAGACCTTCACGGTCGAGCGCTACAGCCACGTCATGCACATCGTCTCGAACGTCGAGGGAACGCTCTCGGCCGAGCACGACGCGCTCTCGGCCCTGCTCGCGGGGCTGCCGGCCGGCACGGTCTCGGGCGCGCCCAAGATCCGCGCGATGGAGATCATCGACGAACTGGAGCGGGAGAAGCGCGGCGTCTACGCGGGCGGGGTCGGCTACTTCGGCGCGGGCGGCGAGATGGACACCTGCATCGCGCTGCGTACGGGCGTCGTGAAGGACGGCACGCTCTACGTCCAGGCCGGCGGCGGCGTGGTCTACGACAGCGATCCGAAGGCCGAGCACGCCGAGACGGTCGCCAAGTCGCGCGCGCTCCTGCACGCCGCCGCAGTCGCGCGCCGCTTCGCCGCCCGGAACGACTGAGACGGGCGAGCGGGCGATCCCTCTTCCGGGACGACCACAACGCCGACACCTCGCGACCGACGCGACGCCAGCCCGATGCGCGACGAAGGCGAGCCGATCGGCGGCTCGCCGCGCGCAGACACGTCCAATCTTCTTGGTCCGCGGGAACTTCGCACCGGAAATCCGTTGTCGCGAGAATGGGCCGATTGTACCACGTTCATGTCAAGAAGCCGAAAGAAACCACACGGCACGATCCCCTTCTGGAACGATGGTCATGAACAGGACGAGGCTGAAGAAGCGCATCAAGGGTTATATCGAGAGAACCGGCTACAAGCTGGTGAAGCTCGATCTGCCGTCGTCCGGCGACGAACGGCGGGAGTGGGGATTTATCGACGGCTTTCTACTGGGGCTGCTGACCACCGAAAAGCGGATACCAATCCTTCAGTGCGGTGCCAACGACGGTATCACGCACGACCCGATCCGCGACTTCATCGTGAGCCATCGCGATGTCGTGACCGCCGTGCTGGTCGAGCCCATCCCGGATGTCTATGACAAGCTGGCCGCGAACTACGCCGACCACGAGAATATCACCCCCCTCAACGTTGCGGTCGGCCCGCACGAGGCAATCGATCTCTACAGAATAAAGCCCGAATACGCAGCCCGTTACATGGGCATTACCGCAAGTGGCATCACCTCGTTCAATCGCGATTACGTCTTACGCAAGGCGAAGCAATTGCTCGATCTCGACGGCGTGCCGCCGGAGGACAGGATCGAGCGCGTCAGCCAGACATGCCATACGGTCTCGCAGATCATCGACTCGCACCGATCCCGGTTGGGAGACGAGCCGTTCCTGCAGATCGACACGGAGGGCTACGACGATCAGGTGATCTATACGATCGACTTCGATCGCCATCGACCGATCGCGATCAACTACGAGATCACCCATCTCAAGAGCGGGAAGTCGGAGAAGCTCCGCGACTACCTCGCGACGAAGGGGTATCGCTGCATCAGGTGGGGGGAGACCGACGAGCTGGCTCACCGCATGGACTGACCGCCCGGATCGCGGCGATCCCTCAGGGCGACGAAGGCACCCTCCGGTTCGGGCAGGACGTTCAGGCGTCGCGGAGGCGCCGGGAGCGACGGACTAGGGCGCGACCCGGTCCGATCGGCCTGCGCTCCGGTCGCCGGCGCCGCCCCGGACCCGCGCGAGCCGCGCCGCCGCCGGCGCCTGGAGCGACCGCGAGGTCGGGCCTTCGCGCCGCTCAGCGCGTCGCCGCCAGCACGGCGCTGAGCGGCGCGAGCGCGACCACGCCGCCCCTCTGCGCCTCGACCCAGCGCCCGATCGCCGCCGTCGCGGCCGGTCCGGCGGGCACCACCACCACCGCGCCGCCCTCGCGCCGCGCCGAGCCCGCCGCGGCGTCGAGCGCGTCCAGGATCGCGTCCTCGCTCGTCCCCGCGGCGAGGCGGCGCTCGCCGGCGACGGCGCGGGCGCCGCTGTCGCGGGCGCGGCGCACCGCGGCCGCGCCACCGATCGTGCGCGCCTCGAGGTAGCCGACACCGAGATCGGCGAGTATCGTCGCCATCTCGTCGTCGAGCCGAGCCGGGCCGCTGCGCTCGGGGTCGAGCATCACCGCGACCGGGGCCGCCGTCTCGATCGCCGCGCGCGCCTCGTCGAGCGACAGCGGCTGGACGGCGCCGGGGCGGACCGCGACCCGGCGGCCGTCGGCGAGGTCCGCCAGCACGAGCACGCGCTCGCGAGCGTCGCCCTCGCCGGCCGCGTCGTCCGGGCCGAGCGCGAGCGTCACCGCCGGATCGAGGTCGTCGCGCCGATCGCTCGACGCACCGACCAGCACCACGGCGAGCGGCACGGTCGCACCGTCGTCGAAGGCGAACGCCGTCGGCTCCGGGCTGGTACGATCGACCAGGACGGGACGGCTGCGCGGGATCGGCGAGCCGGGCCGAGGCCGCTCGTCCGTGGCCGCGATCTCCGGCCGTGGCGCCGACGGCTCGGGTACGGCGACGGTTTCGGAGGCGACGCCGATCGCCTCGACCGGATCGGCGGCCGGCGCGGCCGCCATGCGGGGCTCGTCCGCCGGCGTCGAGCGTGCCTGGTCGTCGATACTCGAAGGATCAGCGCGCTCGCCGGTGCCGACGGGGTCGATCGCCGCGTCCGCCCGCGGCGGCGGCGGCGATGTCGCCTCGGCCTCGGGCGCGCCCGCAGCCGGGACAGGTACCTCGACCCCGGCGTCGCCGCTCCGCGCTCCGGTGGCGGAGGGCGCCCGCTCCGACGCCGCCGCGCCAGCCTCGTCCCGCTTCGGCGCGTCAGGGAGTGCCATGGTCGAGAACCCGACCGGCAGCGTGGCGCTCCCGGCGGGCGGACCCGCGTCCGGTGCCGCGTCGGCCTCGGCGGCCTCGATCGCGGCGAGGGCGGCCAAGGCCTCCTCGCGCGTCAGCGTGGCGGCATCGAGTGTCAGCGTCTCGTCCGTCGCGTCGTCCGCGTCGCCCCCCCGCGGCGGCAGGATCGCCGGCCCCGCATCGAAGCCCGGCGCCGGCGCGAGGTCCAGGGGAGAGGCGATGTCGAGCGCCGGACGCGCCGGCGCATCGGCCTCGGCGTCGACGCTCGGGCTCGGGTCCCCCTCGCCGATCGTCGCGCCGAGGAGGCGCGGCCGCCCCGGCCCGCCGATCGGCGCGGCCACCCGCGGCACCGCGCCGGGGGCGGCGAGCGCGGTATCCTCGATCGCCGCGACCTCCGGCGCGCCCGCCGCGCTCGGCCCGGAGCGCCCGCGCGCCTCGCGCAGCTCGGCGTTCTCGACCGCCTCGGACCGCTCCGACACGGGCCCGGGCAAGGGATCGCGCTCGGCCGGCGGCAGCGTCAGCACCACCGCCGCGAGCCCCCCCGCCCCGAGGCCGAGGCCGACGAACAGGCCGCGCAGCACGCCCCCAGTCCAGCCGCCCCGTGCCGGCTCGCGGCCGCGACGGTTGCGCCGCGTCTTCCAATCGCCCGCCATTACGCTCTCTCCGTCTCCTCCGAAGCATGGCAAGGCGGCCGTCCCGACGCCGCAGGCGCGAGCGCGCCCTTGACGGGCGCGCGGCCCGCGACGCAATCCTCGCGGCCGTGCGCGGGCGATACGCGCGCCGCCCGACAGCCGCGGAGACGCCGCCGATGCTCCTTCTCGTCGACAATTACGACAGCTTCACCTTCAACCTGGTGCATCACTTGGGCGTTTTGGGGGCGGTGCCGAAGGTGGTTCGCAACGACGCGTTGAGCGTCGAGGAGGCGCTGGGGCTCGGCCCGCGCGCGATCGTGCTCTCGCCCGGCCCCTGCGCGCCGAGGGACGCGGGCGTCTGTGTCGAACTGGTGCGCCGCGCGCCGGCGGACCTGCCGATCCTCGGCGTCTGCCTCGGCCACCAGGCGATCGGAGAGGCCTTCGGCGGGCGGGTCGAGCGCTGCCACGAGGTGCTGCACGGCAAGCTCTCGACCATCACCCACGACGACGACGGGGTGTTCGCGGAGCTGCCCCAGGGGTTCCTCGCGACCCGTTATCACTCGCTCACCGTCGACCCCGATGGCCTGCCGGGCGATCTGCGCGTCACCGCGCGGTCGCAGTCGGGGGTGGTGATGGGCCTCGCCCACGCGACGCGGCCGGTGTACGGCGTGCAGTTCCACCCCGAGAGCATCGCCTCCGAGCACGGGGCGCGGCTCCTGGCGAACTTCCTCGCGCTCGCCGGGCTCGCCGCCCCGGAGACGGCCCGGGATCCGGCGGCATGAGCGATCTGCGCCCGCTGATCCGCGAGGCGATGCGCGGCCCGCTCCGTCGCGAGGCCGCCGAGCGCGCCTTCGCGATCGTCATGGAGGGCGAGGCGAGCCCGGCGCAGACCGCCGCCTTCCTGATGGCGCTCGCCATGCGCGGCGAGAGCGTGGACGAGATCGCCGGCGCCGCTGCGGCCATGCGCGCGCGCGCCGCCCGCGTCGCCGCCCCCGAGGGCGCGATCGACATCGTCGGCACGGGCGGCGACGGCCGCGGCACGCTCAACATCTCGACCGCCGCCGCCATCGTGGTCGCGGGCGCGGGCGTGGCCGTGGCCAAACACGGCAACCGCGCGCTGTCCTCGCGCGCGGGCGCGGCCGACGTCCTCGGCGGCCTCGGCGTCGAGACCATGGTGCCCGCCGCCGTCGCCGAGCGGGCGCTGGCCGCCTGCGGGCTCTGCTTCATGATGGCGCCGATGCACCATGCCGCGATGCGCCACGTCCAGCCGGTGCGCCAGGAGATGGGGATGCGCACCGTGTTCAACATCCTCGGGCCGCTGACCAACCCGGCGGGCGTGCGCCGCCAGCTCACCGGCGCCTACGATCCCGCGCTCCTGCGCCCGATGGCCGAGACGCTGGGCGCGCTCGGCGCGGAGACCGCCTGGCTGGTCCATGGCGGCGACGGCACCGACGAGCTGTCGATCGCCGAGCCGAGCCGGGTGGTCGCGCTCGATGGGGGCGCGATCCGCGAGTTCGACGTGACGCCCGAGGACGCGGGGCTCGCGCGCCACCCCTTCGAGGCGATCCTCGGCGACACGCCCGAGCGCAACGCCCGCGCGCTCGCGGGACTGCTCGACGGCGAGGGCGGCGCCTATCGCGACGCGGCCCTCCTGAACGCCGCCGCGGCCCTGGTGGTCGCCGGGCGGGCGGGCGATCTGGGCGAGGGCGCCACCCTCGCGGCGCGCAGCATCGACACGGGCGCGGCCAAGGCCAAGCTCGCCGCCCTAAGGGAAGTGACCACCGCCGAGGCGGGATCGGAGGCGCGCCGATGAGCGATATTCTCGAGCGGATCGCCGCCTACAAGCGCGAGGAGGTGGCGAGCGCGAAGGCCGCCCGCCCGCTCGCCGCGGTCGAGGCCGACGCCCGCGCCGCCGAGCCGGTACGCCCCTTCGCCCGCGCGCTCGATCGCGCCGTGGCCTCGGGCTACGCGCTGATCGGCGAGATCAAGAAGGCGTCGCCGTCCAAGGGCCTGATCCGCGGGGATTTCGACCCGCCCGCGCTCGCGCGCGCCTACGAGGCCGGCGGCGCCGCCTGCCTCAGCGTGCTGACCGACGGGCCGAGCTTCCGGGGCGCGCCGGACTTCCTGACGGCGGCGCGCGGGGCCTGCGCCCTGCCGGCGATCCGCAAGGACTTCATGCTCGATCCCTACCAGGTGGCCGAGGCACGGGCCTGGGACGCGGACGCGATCCTCGTCATCATGGCGATGGTCGACGACGTCTGCGCGGCCGAGTTGGTCGATGCGGCCGCCCGCTGGGGCATGGACGCGCTGATCGAGGTCCATGACGCGGCCGAGATGGACCGCGCGCTCGCCCTGCCCGCGCGACTGATCGGCATCAACAACCGCGATCTCAGGACCTTCGAGACCCGGCTCGCGACCACCGAGGCGCTGGCGCCGCGCGTGCCGCAGGACCGCCACGTGGTCGGCGAGAGCGGGCTCGCGCGGCCGGCCGACCTCGCCCGCCTCGCCCGCGTCGGCGTGCGCCGCTTCCTGATCGGCGAGAGCCTGATGCGCGAGCACGACGTGGCCGCGGCGACGCGGGCGATCCTGGCCGAGCCGGTCCCGGCCGAGGCCGCGCAGTGACCGCGCACGTGACCGTACCGGCGGGGCACGCGCGATGAGCGGGGCGCCGGACAAGAGCGGGCTCACCCATTTCGACGCCGAGGGCCGCGCGCGCATGGTCGACGTCGGCGCCAAGGCGGTGACCGAGCGCAGCGCCACCGCCCGGGGCGTGGTGGTGATGGCGCCCGAGACGCTGGCGATCGTGGTCGAGGGTCGCGCCAAGAAGGGCGATGTCCTCGCGGTGGCCCGCCTCGCCGGTATCATGGCCGCCAAGCGCACCGCCGAGCTGATCCCGCTCTGCCACCCGCTGATGCTCTCGAAGGTCGAGGTCGACCTGCGCCCCCTGCCCCCCGACCGCGTCGAGATCGAGGCCACGGTCGCGCTCGCGGGCCGCACCGGCGTCGAGATGGAGGCGCTGACGGCGGTCTCGGTCGCCGGCCTCACGGTCTACGACATGCTGAAGGCAGTCGACCGGGCGATGCGGATCGAGGCGGTGCGGCTGGTGGCGAAGTCGGGGGGCGCGTCGGGAGACTACTGTGCCGACTGAGTCCGCGCGGCGATGACCGCGCCCCTTCTCTCGGTCGACGAGGCGCGGAGGCGGCTCAACGCGCTGATGCCGGCGATGGCGGCCGAGACGGTCGCGCTCGACGAGGCCGCGGGCCGGGTGCTCGCCGCCGACGCGGTGGCCGGGCGGGCCCAGCCGCCCTTCGCCGCCTCGGCCATGGACGGCTACGCCGTGCGCGCGGCCGAGGCGGTCGCGGGCGCGCGCCTCAGGGTGGCGGGCGAGGCGGCGGCGGGCCACGCCTGGGCGGGGCGGCTGCCCGAGGGCGCGGCGGTGCGGATCTTCACCGGCGCCCCGGTGCCCGAGGGCGCCGACGCGATCCTGATCCAGGAGGACGCCGAGCGCGAGGGCGACACCGTGACGGTGCGCGAGGCCCCCGGCCCCGGCGCCTACCTGCGCCCGGCGGGCGGCGACTTCGCGGCCGGCTTCCGCCTCGAGGCGCCGCGCCGTCTGGGGCCGCGCGAGGTGGCGCTGCTCGCGGCCATGGGCCACGACCGCGTGAGCGTCGCGCGCCGCCCCGTCGTCGCGCTGGTCGCGACCGGCGACGAGCTGGTGGCTCCGGGCGCACGGCCGCGCCCCGACCAGGTGTTCGCCTCGAACGATCGCGGCCTCTCCGTCCGCCTCGCGATGACGGGCGCTCGGGTGGTGCGCACGTCGATCGCCGCCGACGACCGCGCGAGCCTGATCGGCGCGCTCGGCGAGGCGCGGGCGGCCGGGGCGGACGTGGTCGTCACCCTCGGCGGCGCCTCGGTCGGCGAGCACGATCTCGTCGCCGCCGCCTTCGGCGACGCCGGACTTTCCCTGGGCTTTCACCGCATCGCCATGCGGCCGGGCAAGCCGCTGATGGCCGGTCGCCTGCCGGGCGGCGCGGCGATGATCGGCCTGCCGGGCAACCCGGTCTCGGCCATGGTTTGCGGCGAGATCTTCGCGGTGCCCGCGATCGAGCGCGCGCTCGGCCTGCCCGGCGCGCCGGCGCGGCGGCGTCCGGTCGCGCTCGCCGAGGGGATCGAGGCGAACGGGCCGCGCGAGCATTACGCGCGCGCCCGTCTCGACGCCGAGGGGCGCGCCGTACTCGCGGCCAACCAGGATTCGAGCCTGCTCACGGTCCTCGCCGAAGCGGACGGGCTCGTGGTGCGCGCGCCCCGCGCGCCGGCCGCGGCGGCGGGCGAGGCGGTCGAGTTCATCGACCTTCCCTGACGGGCCCGGAAGGCGCCGCACGGGACGCGCGCCCGAGGGACCGTCGCGGGACGCGCTCAGGACACTCGGTCACCGTCCACGTACTCGAACCGATCGCCGCGTCCCCCGCGCGGAAGGCGAAGGTGCGCCCGACGGCCATCACGGAGCGTTAACCCTAATGCCGCACGGTGCGCCAGTCGCTTGACACAAAAGCAGAACAATGTTGGAACTAATGAGAGATGAACGCCGCGCCGAAGGTGGCGGCCGCACCCAGGGGACTCTCGGATGCTGACCCGCAAGCAATACGACCTGCTCGTGTTCATTCACCAGCGCGTACAGCGTGACGGGGTCTCACCCTCCTTCGACGAGATGAAGGAGGCCCTCGAACTGCGCTCGAAGTCGGGCATCCATCGCCTGATCACGGCGCTCGAGGAACGCGGCTTCATCCGCCGCCTGCCCCATCGCGCCCGCGCCATCGAGGTCGTGCGCCTGCCCGAGAACGTCGACGCACCCCGGGCACGGCGCGAGGGCTTCCGCCCCGCGGTGATCGAAGGCGACCGCGTGAGCGAACCCGCCGCGGCCCGCCGGCCGGCCGAGGGGCCGAACCTCGGCGCGGTGCCGTCGATGGGCGTGCACACCGCGGAGGTGCCGCTGATCGGGCGCATCGCCGCCGGCGTGCCGATCGAGGCGATCGAGGACGGCGCGACCCGGCTCGGCGTGCCCGCGGGCATGGTCGACACCGCGACCGAGCACTACGCGCTCGAAGTGCGCGGCGACTCGATGATCCAGGCGGGCATTCACGACGGCGATCTGGTGGTGGTGCGCCGCCAGGGCACGGCCGACAACGGCGACATCGTGGTCGCGCTGATCGAGGAGCAGGAAGCGACGCTGAAGCGCCTGCGCCGGCGCGGCGACGCGATCGCGCTCGAAGCGGCCACCCCCGCCTTCGAGACGCGGCTCTACAACGCCGACAAGGTGCGCATCCAGGGCAAGATGGTGGGCCTGATCCGCAGCTATCGCTGAGCGCCTCCCGCGAGCGCGGCCGGCCGCTTGACCGTCCCGGCGGGCGCGACTCGTTCAGCTATCGTAACGCGTGGCCCCGCGCCGGTTGGCGTCGAGGGGCCGCGTCGCCAGGAGCGGATGCTGCGCACGGTGGTCGCAGCGGCTCCGCGGGCACATCCGGCAGTTGATGCCGATCTCGGTCGGCCGCGCCTGCGACAGGCTCAGACCCTCGGCATATCCGATCGCGCCGGCATGCTCGACGCTGCACCCCATCGCCACCGCGAGGCGCACGTCCTGGCTGTGGCGCGTCACGCTCGGGCGGTCGACCGTGCGCGAGAACACCAGGAACTGACTCGCGTCGGGCATCTCCACGAGCTGCGAGACGATCCGCCCCGGCGTGCGGAAGCAGCCGTGCACCTCAAGCCGGGGGCAGGCGCCGCCGTGCTCGGCGAGGTGGAAGTCGGTCGCATTCAGCCGCTTGGTGACGTTGCCCGCGCGGTCGATGCGCAGGAAGAAGAACGCCACCCCCGCCTCGCCCTCGCGCGACAGCGTCGCCGCGCGGTGGCAGGCCATCTCGAAGCTCACGCCGAAGCGCGTGGCCAGATGGTCGAAGTCGTACTTCGAGGCGCGCGCCTCGGCCAGGAAGGGGCGATAGGGCATCAGCACCGCGGCGGCGAAGTAGTTCGCCAGCTCCACGCGCAGGCGCGCGACCCCGTGGTCGTCGCCGATCCCCGACTGGCCGACCAGATCGTCGAGCAAGCCCGCGTGGGCCGCGAGGCCGGCGACATGGACGAGCTGGAAGATCCGGTTGGGATGGTCGAGCGCTTCCGACAGCAGCACCTCGCCCGCCTCCGCGTCGTAGTGGCGCAGCGTATCGGGTAGCGCGGCGACGGGCACGAGCCGCACGCGCAGGCCGAGCCGGTCGCGCAGGTGCCGCTTGATCCAGGGATACAGCTCGTCGGACGGCACCACCGCCTCGCCCCGGAACGCCTCCGCCGCCCGTTCCAGGGCGTCGAAGTGGTTGCCGGCCGCGCGGAAGACGGCGTGGACCGACGCCTCGGGCGAGGCGGCGCGCAGCCCGCGCCCGGCGTCCTGCCCCGCCCCGCTCAGGAGCCGCTCGGTCACGACCTGGTAGGCGGCGTGGAGCCGCAGGAAGCTCGCCGCAAGGTCGGGGCTGTGGACCTGCGCGGCCCTGAGCTGGGGCAAATCGGGCCGCGTCGCCTCGAACAGCGGGTCCTGGAGCGCGGCGCGCAGGTCGGCGAGCACCGAGGCGCTGTCGTCGTCGGCGATCTCGCGCCAGTCGACGCCGTAGACCTCCAGGAGCTTCAGCAGCACCGGCACCGAGACGCTGCGCTCGTTGTTCTCCAGAAGGTTGACGTAGGACGTGCTGATGCCGAGCGCGCGGCCCATCTCGGCCTGCGTCTCGCGACGTTCGCGCCGGAGGCGACGCAGGTGGGGTCCGACGAAGGTCTTCACGGCAGCGCTCGCCCGAAACGTTCTCCCGCCCGAGCCTCGCGGAGACGCGCACGAGCGAGGCCCCCAGGCCGATCGAGCCCAGTGGCCCCGGCTGGTTTTTACGGTTTCACAGAAACGCAAACCTGTAAATCCTCGCATCCACAACAGGACCCGCCATCGTTCGGCAGGCCCGCCCGATCGTGGGACAGTACCACCAGCGCGAACGCCGCAGCCGGCGTCGGCCGCTGGGAGTGTCGTGACGTGATCCACCAACCCTCCATTGAGGACGCCGCCGGCGCGAACCCCGCCGCCTGGATCGGCCGCCGCGAGTACTGCGAGGGGCGTCTGAGCGCGGAACTGGCCGCCATGCTCGCCGCCGCCCTCGGTCATCCGGCTGCCGCCGCGCTCGACCTCGCGCCCGGCGCGGCGATGCCCTGGCTCTGGCACTGGGGCGCCTTCCCCGAGTTCGTGGCGATGGACCGGCTCGGCGAGGACGGCCATCCGCGCACGGGCGGCTTCCTGCCGCCCCTGCCCTACCCGCGGCGGATGTGGGCGGGCGGCGCGCTGTCGTTCGAGGGCGCGCTCGCGGTCGGCGAGCCGCTCGTGCGCCGCTCGGAGATCGTCTCGGTCGAGGAGAAGGCGGGGGCGAGCGGGTCCATGGTGTTCGTCGGCGTCTCCCACGCGATCGAGGGCGGCCACGGCCGCGTCGAGGAGCGCCAGGACATCGTCTATCTCGACATCCCGGACCGGTTCCGTCCGCCGAAGCGGGTCTCTGTCCCCGACGCCGCGCTGTTCGACGAGACCGTGGCCATGACCGAGGCGCGGTTGTTCCGCTTCTCGGCCGCGACCTTCAACGCGCATCGCATCCACTACGACCTGCCTTACGCGCGCGAGGTCGAGAAGTATCCCGCCCTCGTCGTGCACGGGCCGATGCAGGCGATGATGCTGATGGAGGCCGGCGTGCGCCATACCGGCCGGGCGCCGACCCGGTTCCGCTTCCGCGGCGTCCACCCGATGTTCCACGATGAGGCGCTGCGCCTGATCGGCACCCGAGGCGCCGCGGAAGGCGCCATCGATCTCTGCACGGCGGCCGCGAGCGGCCACCAGGGTCTTCAGGCAAGGATGGAGTGGACGCCATGAGCGGCATCTTGAAGGGCATGCGCGTGGTCGAGGGCTCGGCCTTCGTCGCGGTTCCGCTCGCGGGCATGACGCTCGCGCAGATGGGCGCCGACGTGATCCGCTTCGACCGTCTCGAAGGCGGGCTCGACGCCACCCGCTGGCCGGTGGCCAGGAACGGCGCGAGTCACTTCTGGGCGGGGCTCAACAAGGGCAAGCGCTCGATCGCGATCGACACGCGGTCGCCGCGCGGGCGCGAGATCGTCGCCGAGATCGTCGCCGCGCCGGGGCCGGACGCGGGGCTGTTCATCACCAACCTGCCCGCCAAGGGCTGGACCGACTACGAGACGCTACGCGCGCGCCGTCCCGATCTCTGCATGGTCACGTTGACGGGCGACCGCCACGGCCGCCCGCAGGTGGACTACACCGTCAACCCCTCGGTCGGCTTCCCGCACGCGACCGGCCCCGAGGGCTCGACCGAGCCGGTCGCCCATGCCCTGCCCGCCTGGGACTGCATGGCCGGCCAGATGGTGGTCTCGGCCCTGCTCGCGGCCGAGCGCCACCGCCTGCGCACCGGCGAGGGTCAGGAGGCGCGGATCGCGCTCAAGGACGTGGCGGCGGGGATGCTCGGCAACCTCGGCATCATCGGCGAGGTGGCGGTCAACGGCGTCGAGCGCGCCAAGGCCGGCAACGCGCTCTACGGCGCCTACGGCCAGGACTTCGTCTGCGCCGACGGCGAGCGGGTGATGGTGATCGGGCTGACCGAGCGCCAGTGGAGAAACCTCGTCAAGGCGACCGACACGGGCGAGGCGATGGACGCGCTCGCCGGACGCCTCGGGGTCGACCTCGGCGACGAGGGCGCGCGCTGGCATGCGCGCCACGAGATCACCGCGATCCTGACGCCGTGGTTCGCCGCGCGCCGGGTCGCCGAGTTCGGCCCGGCCTTCGACCGCGCCGGCGTGACCTGGTCGGTGTTCCGCACCTTCGCCGAGGCGCTGGAGCGCGACCCCGATCTCTCGACCGACAACCCGATGTTCTCGATGCTCGACCAGCCCGGCATCGGGCGCCATCTGGTGCCGGGCTCGCCGATGGCCTTCTCCGCGCTCGACCGCGAGGCGCCGCGCCCCGCGCCGCGCCTCGGCGAGCACACCGAGGAGATCCTGGCCGAGGTCGCCCGCCTGCCCGATACCGAGATCGCCTCGCTGTTCGACGCGGGTATCGTGCGCCAGTCCGTGGAGGAAGCGCGCCTCGCCTCCTGACGCCCGCCGGAGGCTGAGCGGGCGAGGCTGGCCGCCACACGGTCAGGCTAACCTTGCGACGATCTCGGCGACCACCGAGAGCGCGATCCCGACCGGAATGATCGCCCCGATCGCGATCCCGGCCGGTGCGCGCAGGGCAGTGATCCGGGCGGGGTCGATCCCACGCGCCTCCGGCCGGCGGCGCGGCACCGCCACCTTGCGGCCACTCGTGACCACCGAGACGAAGGGCCGGGCTCGCGAGCGCCGCTGCGGCGGCGGCCAGATCGCCATAGCCCTGGCAGACGATCGCGACCGCGTCGCGCGCCTCGAGCGTCGCGCTCGTAAGGGCATGCGCTTCTAACATCGCGCTCACGAGGTCGCACACTTCCGGCGCTGCGCCGGCCTGATTGCGCGCTCCTACTCTCGTGCTCGCGAGATCGGTCGCGATCGGGATGACACCCTTCCATCGCAGACTCCCACGACACGCGCAGCCCGGGCAGCAGTCCTTGGCGCGCGGTCGTGGCGGCGAGCGGAGTGTATCCGAGCACCACCAGCCGCGGCGCTGGCGATAGGGCTCGACCAACAGATCGACGGTGCCGCCCGAGGGGCAGCCGCTGGGAGGGACACCCGCGTCATCGACCGGCAGGGCGATGGCATCAGCCGGACGATCACCCGGCGCGACCCGGACCAGGCGCACTGCCTCAGCGTCGAGGCAGGTGGTGGCGGTCGTGATCACGGCACGGCGGCTTCAGGCGCCGCCGAGATGGCCGATCGGGCGCCCCTCGCGTCGACCCCACCTCGGCGCCCGCCTGGGCCGAGATGGCGTCGGGGCGGTGCGGACCATGATGACGGCGGCGAGCGGCATGCCCTCGGCCCTGAGCCGGGCGATGCTCGAAGGCGTCGGTCCTCCCTCGTATCGTCCGCTCAGAGCCGGGCGAACTCGGCCTCCAGCGCGCCGAGCGCGTCGATCGTGGTCGCGAAGAGCAGCGCGTCGAGCCGGGGCCGCGCCGCCTCGATCGCCGCCGGGGCCGGATCGGCGTCGAGCGGGCTCAGCCAGACGATCCGCCCGGCCCGGCGACCGAGCCGTGCGAGCGCCCCGCCCACCGCCTCGGGCGCGCCGCTGCAGTAGCCGTCCGACAGGATCACGACCACGGTACGCCCGTTGACGGCACGAGCCGCATGGTGCTCGCAGAACCGCGTCAGGCAGCCGCCGATGTCTGTGCCGCCGCCGAAGCCCTCGGCCATCAGCGACAGCCGCGTCGCCGCGCGGAACGGGTCGCGCTCGGCGAGCGCAGCGGTGATCGCGACCAGCCGGGTGTGGAACAGGAACGCCTGCGCCCGGGCGTCGGCCGACACCAGACCCCTGACGAAGGCCAGGAACACGCGGGCGTGCACCTCCATCGAGCCGGAGACGTCGCAGAGCACGACGAGGCGCATCGGCCGCTCGGGCCGGCGCTTGCGCGCGAGAGCGACCGGGTCGCCGCCGCGCGCGAGGCTGCGGCGCAGCACGCGGGCCATGTCGAGCGCGGCTCCGCGCCGGGCCGCGCGGCGCCGGCGCGAGCGGCGGTCGCGGATCGCGCGCGCGAGGCGCAGCGCCGCG
>JBHJHI010000043.1:0-39731 GCA_050330995.1 Paracoccaceae bacterium | reverse complement strand
CGCGCGCGAGCGCCCGGCGCCGAGCCGGCCGCGCAAGCCGGCCGCGCGCAAGGGGCAGGCCGGCGGGCGTGGCAAGCGGCGGCGCTGAGGCCGTGGCGCGCCTCGCCGGGATCTGGCGCCACCCGCTCAAGGGCGTCGGGGCCGCGCGCCTCGACGCCGTCGATCTCGCCGCGGGACGCGCGATGCCCTTCGACCGCGTCTTCGCCCTCGCCCATGGCGCGAGCGCCTGGGACGCGGACGCGCCCGACTGGCAGCCGCGGCGCAACTTCGTTGTCCAGGCCCACGTCCCCGAACTCGCCCGCGTCGAGGCCGCCTACGACGAGGCGACGGGCCGGCTCGCGCTCTCGCACCCCGAGGCCGGGACGGTGCGCCTGACGCTCGACGCGCCCGGGGGCGAGGCGGCGCTCGCCGACTGGATCGCGCCGCTCGCGGGCGATCGCCAGCCCGGCCCCTATCGCCTCGCCCATCGCCCGGACGGGGCGATGACCGACATGGCGCCGCCGTACGTCTCGGTGCTCTCGCTCGCCTCGCTCGACGCGTTGTCGCGCCACATGGGCGGGACCTTGGGGAGCTTCGATCTCGGCGCGCGCCGCTTTCGCGGCAACCTCTGGCTCGACGACCTCGACCCCTGGGCCGAGGAGGACTGGATCGGCCGCGAGATCGCCGTTGGCGACGTGCGCCTGCGCATCGACGAGCCGATCGGGCGCTGCCGCGCGACCGAGGCCGGCCCCGCGAGCGGGCGCTACGACGCCGCGACCGTCACCGAGCTCAGGCGCGCGCGCGGGCATACGGCCTTCGGTGTCTACGCCACGGTGATGCGAGGCGGGCGGATCGCCACAGGCGACGCGGCCGCCGTCCCGTGAGCCTCGTCTTCCGCGAGACGCCCGAGCCGGACGCCGACACGCTGGAGGCCGGGCGAAAGCTGTTCGCCGGTCACGTCCAGTTCGTGAAGGGGGTCGTCGCCATGGACGGCCTGCCGGAGCCCGACCGTCCGGAGATCTGCTTCGCCGGCCGCTCGAACGTCGGCAAGTCGAGCCTGCTGAACGCGCTTACCGGGCGCAAGAACATCGCACGCGCCTCGAACACGCCCGGGCGCACGCAGGAGATCAACTACTTCGGCCTCGGGGCGGCCGGCTATCTGGTCGACCTGCCGGGCTACGGCTACGCAGAGGCGCCGAAGGCCAAGGTCGAGGCCTGGCAGTCGCTGATCCGCGCCTACCTCGCCGGCCGCGCGACGCTCGCGCGCGCCTTCGTGCTGATCGACGCGCGCCACGGCGTGAAGCCGGCCGACGAGGAGACCATGGGCCTGCTCGACCGCGCGGCGGTGTCGTTCCAGGCGGTGCTGACCAAGGCCGACCGGATGAAGGGGCGCGAGCGGGCCGGTGCGGTGGACCGGGTCGGCAGGGCCCTCGCCGCGCACCCGGCGGCGTTCCCGGAGGTGGTGACGACCTCGGCCGAGACGGGGGAGGGGGTCGCGGTGCTGCGCGCGGTGATCGGCGAGCTGATGCGGCGCTGAGGCCGCCGCGGCGAGCCGATCGGACGCCCGACGATACGGTCGGGACGGGTCGGGTTGACCTGACCCGGATGGCGCCGATCCGGCGCTCGCTGACCGCCGCCGACGCTGTGGGCGGTACGGCGTCCCCGACCGGGCGCCTCCTGGCGGCGGGGGCGACGCGATCGCGTCGGCTAAGCGCTCGCATCGGCCCGCGACCTGCGCTAGGGCAGTCACGGGCTACGGACGAGCCACCCACCTCGGCCGGAGCATTGGAGGCGGGCGCGAGGACGCGACATGGTGTCAACGCTGAGGCTGGTTCTCGCCTCCCTCGATCGCGGCCGCCGCCGGCGCTTCGTGGTCCTGCTCGGGTTGATGCTCGCGACCGGCGTGGCGGAGCTGGTCGGCGTCGCCACGGTCCTGCCCTTCCTGACCGTCCTCGCCGATCCGGAGGCCATCCACGACAGGGCGCTGCTCGGTCGCCTCTACGAGGTCTTCGGCTTCGAGCAGCCGTTCGTGTTCCTGCAGTGGCTCGGTGCCGGCATCTTCGTCACCGTCATGCTGTCGATCGCCTTTCGCGCCGGCACGCACTACGCCATGACCCGCTTCATTCGCGGGACGGCGACCGATCTCGGCCGGGCGCTGCTCGCGTCCTATCTCGCCCGGCCCTACGAGTGGTTCCTCCAGCGTCATTCGGCCGATCTCGGCAAGACGGTACTGCGCGAGGCGAACGACGTGGTCCTCGGCTCGATCGCGCCGGCGCTGAGGATCGTCGCGAACCTGATCGTGCTGGCGCTCCTGACCGGCTTTCTCCTGGCGGTCGAGCCGGTCGGCACGCTGGCGATGGCCGCCTTCCTCGGCGCCGCGTTCGGTCTCTTCTATCGGCGGCTCCAGCCTTTTCTGGAAACCATCGGCCAGGACCGGCGGGTGGCCAACCGCGAGCGTCACCAGGCCACGGCGGAGGCGATGGGGGCGATCAAGGAGGTCAAGCTGCACGGCCTCGAGGAGACCTATCTCGACCGCTACGCCGCCCCGTCGCGACGGCTCGAACGCCACCACGCCGCGCTAGCGCTCGCCGGGGAGTTGCCGCGCTACGCGCTGGAGGCGCTGATCGTCGGCGCCATGCTGCTCTTCACGCTCTGGCTCCTCGCCAGCCGCGACGGCCGACTAGACGAGGCGCTGCCGGTGCTCGGCGCCTTCGGCTTCGCGGCGGTGCGCCTCATGCCGCTGATGCAGACCCTGTTCGCCGACGTCGCGAAGATGCGCTTCGGACTGCCGGCCTTGATCGGCATCCACGACGATCTCGCATCGGCGCCGACCCCCCGGGCGAGCGACGACCGCCGCGTCCGTCTCGGGCGCGCACTCGAACTCGACGCCGTGTCGTTTCGCTACGAGGGCGCCGACCGGGCCGCGCTGCAGGACGTCAGCCTCACGATCCGCGCCGGCGAGAGCGTGGGCGTCGCCGGGCCGACGGGATCGGGAAAGACGACGCTCATGGACATCCTCCTCGGCCTCGTCGAGCCGCAGCGCGGGCGCCTCGTGGTCGACGGCACGGCCATCGACAGCGCGACGATGCGTGCCTGGCAGCGCGGCATCGGCTACGTCCCGCAGTCGATCTACCTCTTCGACGACACGATCGCGGCGAACATCGCCTTCGGCCGGAAGCCGGGGGGGATCGATCCCGACGCGATCGAGCGCGCCGCTCGTCTCGCCAATCTCCACGACTTCGTCGAGGGGTTGCCGATGGGCTACGAGACCGCCGTCGGCGAGGCCGGCGTGCGTCTGTCCGGCGGGCAGCGCCAGCGCATCGGGATCGCCCGCGCGCTCTACCGCGACCCGGACGTCGTGGTGTTCGACGAGGCGACGAGCGCGCTCGATCCCGTCACCGAGCGCGCGGTGATCGACGCGATCCGCGCGCTCAGCGGACGCAAGACCATCTTCATCGTGACCCACCGCCTGTCGACCGTCGCCCATTGCGACCGGATCCTGCTGCTGAACGCGGGACGGCTGGAGGCCGAGGGGGATCACGAAGGCCTGAGCTCCAGGAGCCCCACCTTTCGCTCCATGCTCGCCGCCACCGGGTGAGGCCTCTCGCGACGCGGCCCGGCCGCACCGCCGCCGGGCGACCGACGAGGCGTCGCGCGTCCGGCGAGTTCCGTCCGGACCGGATCGACGCCCACGCAACCGCCACGACATGGCATGCCTACGGCGGGCAGAGGGAGCGCTCCACGCAGCCGGACCCAAGGGCCCCGGCAACGGGCTCGCCGGTGCCGGACGCCGTGTCGGGGCGGTTCGGGCGCTGGCGGTGCGACCGGCTCGTCTTCGGCAGCGCTCGCGACCGACGGATATGCGCGCCCCGCCGCGAACCCGCGCAGCGGCGACCGGTCCCGCCGCGCCGGCGGGATCACGGCGGAGCGCGGTAAGCCGCGAGGAAGTCGTGGCGTGCGATCGTCGCCGTCAGCGCCTCCCGCTGTTCCGGCGTCCACGCGACCTGGTCGCGGCTGTGGCGCGAAGTAGGGGAAACGATCGCCGCGGCGCGGTCGAGCCAGTCGGGCCGGGGTTCCAGACCGAGGAAACCGAGGAGCGCGGCCAGGCTCTCGCGCGGCGCGGCGGTGAAGTCCTCGTAGACGATCTCGATCCAGTCCTCGGCCGGGACGCGCGCCTTGATCGCCGCGACCGACGCGGCGAGCGCGCGATAGTCGTCGACCACCGCGTCGTCGACCGCCCTCGCGACCAGCCCGTCGGCCTGCGCGCGGACGAGCGCCTCGCGGAAGGCCGATCGCGACGGCGCGTCGATGGCGAGCCGGTCGTAGACGCCGCCTCGGCGCATCGACATGGTCGCCACGTTGTCGAACGGGTGGCGCACGACGAGGATCCAGGCATGGCGCATGGGCGCGAGCGCCGCGCGGCAGCTCTCGACCAGGCCCGGGTCGGCGGCGCACCACCGCGCCGCCCAGTCGCCCTTCTTGTCGCCGATGACCACGGGCTTCGGGACGGGGCCGTGGACCGCGCCCTCCACGGCGTAGCGAAATCCGTTCCACCACCGGCCGGAGCGGGTGAACGCCATCGCGTTGCGTTCGATCAGCGGGCCGAGACGCGATGCCGAAAAGCCCTTGCGCAGCAGCCCGACCGCGTCGAGCTCGTGCGCGACGACCGCCTCGTCGTGCGCGTCGAGGAGCGCGCCGACCAGCGAGTGGCCCGAGCGCGGGAACCCGACGAACTGCGCGAAGGTCTCGACCGGAGAGAGCCCGGAGCGCCACCGCGCGATCTCCGCGGCGAGCTGGAGCCGCCAGAGCGGAACCGTGCGGTGCCGCCGCGACGACCGCCCTTCGAACCGCGGCAGGGAGTGCGTCTTGGACGAGGCGGCGGCGCCGCGCGGTGCCGCCGCCTCTGCCGGAGGATCGATCGTCCTGTCGCGACTGGCCACCATCGTTGGCTTACTCGATCCCGAACGGACCGCGACCAGAGCCCCCGCGCGCGCGAGCCGATCGCCCGGTCGCGCCAGGGGAAATCTCCGCCGGGCCCTTGTCTCTCCGCGGTCGGCACCAGCATGGTGCGACGCACACTGCATGCACGCATCGTGGGCCCCATGGCAATCGACCGACCCAGAATCCTTTGCCTCGGGCCGAACAAGACCGGCAGCAAGTCGCTCCACCGCTTCTTCCTCGCCAACGGCATCGTCAGCCTCAGCATGGGCGGGCCGTACCCCGCCCGGAACCTCGCGCGACGGATGATGCGCAACGTCGCCGAGGCGCGGCCCGTCCTTCGGGGGATGGAGGACGTGGAAGCGATCTCCGACATCAACTGGCTGCAGGGGCGCACCATCCTCAATGAAGCGCTCTTCCTCGACCGGCTCGTCGCCGAGCACCCGGACGCTTACTTCGTCTACAACGACCGGCCGATCGAGGAATGGCTCGCCTCTCGCGCGGCGCACCATGGCGGCCGATACTTGCGCAACTACATGCACTGCTACAACGTCGGCCGCACGACGGCGCTGGCGTCCTGGCGGCATTACCATACGGCCTACCGCGCGCGCGTGATCGGGGCCGTGGATGCGGTCGGTGGCAAGCTTCTCGTCTTCACGGTCGGCCGGGACGATCCGGCTCGACTGGTCGAGTTCCTGGCCCCGTCCTACGCGCTCGACGCCAGCCTCTACGGCCACCACCGGGACTCGTCGGAGGACACCATGGCGAAGCGGCTGCGGCGGCTGCGGTCGCGGTTTTTCTGGACATGACGTCGTGCTCGTGCCCGGGCGGCGGCGGACCGGGCGTCGTCCGGCGCGGGCGACGCCGACCGCCGGCGTGCCGGCCATGACCGGGCGATCCGGCGACGTCCGGGCGGGCCCGCCCGACACCTTCGTCGAGCGCCGCCTCCACCGTGCCTTCGTCCGGCTCCGGGACGTCTACGACCGCCGCCTGGTCCGCCACGAGGGAATGGCCACGTTCCCCGACGACTGGCGCCGGCTGATGGCGCGCCCTCCGGCGGCGGTGCCCTTCGAGCGGACCGTCTGGATGGTCTGGCTGCAGGGCGAGGCGTCGGCGCCGCCGATGGTGCGCGCCGGCATCGAGAGCTGGCGCGCGCGCAATCCCGGCTGGAGCGTGCGGGTCCTCGATGCCGCCGCGCTCGAGCGCGAGGGCGCGCTGCCGGCGCTGTCCGACGGTCTTCTGCCGAACCACGTCGCCAACATCGCGCGTCTTCGCCTGCTCGCGCGCCATGGCGGGGTCTGGGCGGATGCGACGAGCTGGTGTCTGCGGGCGCTCGACGATTGGATCGGCCGCGCCTCTGTGGAAGGCTTCTTCGCCTTCGCCCGCCCGCAGCCGGCCCGGTCGCTCGCCAACTGGTTCATCGCGGCCGCGCCGGACGCGCCGCTCCTGCGGGCGTGGCTCGCGTGGAGCGAGATCTACGTCGGTGACCCGAGGCCCGTAGCGAGCTACTTCTGGCAGCACCACACCTTCGACTGGCTGGTATGGCGCAGCCGGAGCCTCGACCGCGCCTGGGCGCGCGTGCCGCAGGTCTCCGCTCGCGGGCCGCACGTCGTGCAGCGGCTGCTCGACGGCCATCTGTCGTCGCCTCCGCCGCCGGAGGCGGTACGCGAGCTTCCGCTCGCCAAGCTGAGCTGGAAGAAGGGCTATGACGTCTCGCGCACGAGATCGACGCTCGCCGGCTTCGGTCTCGGCATCGCGTGATCCGGCCGGGGAGACGGCCCCGCGCACGTCCGAGGAGGACGCCGAGCCCCGATGCCGTCGGCCGCGAACCCGTGGCGACGCGCGCGGGAACCGCGCCCCCTTCCCCGGACTCGCCGAGGGAACGTCGCCTCCCCCGACGCGAGAGCGGCTCCGGGACGATCGGCACCGGGCGGCGAGGCCGGGCGGGTGGAGACCCCATCTCGCGAGAATGAGCGGAGACGATCGCAGCGAGGTCCTTTTCCGGCGCAAGCCGGATGCCCCCGCGCCGCGTCCGCCTCTCGCCTGGCGGCGGACGCCCTCGCCGCTGCCCTCTGGCCCCCCGTCCCCCGACCCGCTACACCGCCCCTCCGACCACCGGAGGGCCGCCATGGAGATCCGCAAGGCGCTGAAGCGCGACTGGCTCGCGACCGCGCGCACGCTGTCGGAGGCGCTGCCCTATCTCCAGCGCTACGACGGCGCGGTGGTGGTGGTGAAGTTCGGCGGCCACGCCATGGGCGACGCCGAGAGCATGGAGCGCTTCGCCCGCGACGTCGTCTTGATGAAGCAGTGCGGCGTGAACCCGGTGATCGTCCACGGCGGCGGGCCGCAGATCAACCGGATGCTCGACAAGCTGGAGATCCCGTCCGAGTTCCGCGACGGGCTGCGCGTGACTTCGGCCGACATGATGGACGTGGTCGAGATGGTCCTGGCGGGCTCCATCAACAAGCGCATCGTCGCCGAGATCAACGCCCAGGGGGGCAGGGCGGTCGGGCTCTCGGGGCGCGACGCGCGGCTGATGGTCTGCGAGCGGGTGTCCAGGCGCTTCGACCCGACCTCGAACGTCGAGACGGCGATCGACATCGGCTTCGTCGGCGAGCCGGTCGAGGTGAACCCCGGCGTGCTCCAGACCTCGATCGCCTCGGAACTGATCCCGGTGGTGGCCCCGGTCGGGGCGGGACGCCGCGCGGCCGAGCGCTTCAACGTCAACGCCGACACCGCCGCCGGCGCGATCGCGGGCGGGCTCGACGCCAAGCGGCTGATCCTGCTCACCGACGTCTCGGGCGTGAAGAACGGCGAGGGCGACGTGATCTCGAACCTCTCGACCGCGGACGTGCGCACGCTGATCGCCGACGGCACGGTCAGGGGCGGCATGATCCCGAAGGTGCTGACCGCCGTGTCGGCAGTCGAGCAGGGGGTCGAGGCGGCGGTGATCCTCGACGGGCGCGCGCCGCACGCGGTGCTCCTGTTGCTGTTCACCGAGCACGGCGCCGGCACGCTGATCCGGGCATGACGCGGCCGGGGAGGGGGCTCGACGACGTCCGCGCCGCGCTCGCGGCCGAAGGGCTGGCCCTCACCGGCGCCTTCCATCCGGGCGCGGACGACCGCGCGCCCGAGGGCGCGGGCACCCTGGCGCTCGCCGGCCCCGCCGACGGCGCGATGTGGGCCGCCTTCGCCGCCTCGCCGGAAGCGGCGGACGGCCGGCCCGACCCGCTCGACCGCTGGTCGCGCCGGGTGCTCGACGTCGTGGCCGCCGCGCTCGACGCGCGGGCGCTCTACCCGTTCGGCGGCCCGCCCTACCAACCGTTCATGCACTGGGCGATGCGCGCCGAGGGGCTCGCGGCCTCGCCGATCGGCCTCGGCGTGACGCCCGCGCGCGGGCTGTTGGCCTCGTGGCGCGGCGCGCTCGCCTTCGCCGAGCGGCTCGATCTCGGGGCGCCGTCCTCGCCCGGCCCCTCGCCCTGCACGGGCTGCGCGGCGCCCTGCACGCGCGCCTGCCCGGTCGATGCCTTCGCGGGCGGGCGCTACGACGTGGACGCCTGCCTCGGCCACCTCGCCCGGCCGGAAGGCGCGGCGTGTCGGTCCCTCGGCTGTCTCGCGCGGCGGGCCTGCCCGGCCAACGCGGCCCTGCCGGCGGCGCAGGCGGCCTTCCACTTGGTTTCCTTCAGAAACGCTCGATCCGCCTGAGGACGATTTCCTGTGGATCGTATGACGGCGCCGTTGACCCGACGCCGCGCGCCGGCGACACAATTTCGCCATGAAAACCGTGATTCTCTTGCGTCACGCGAAGTCGAGCTGGTCGGACCCCGACCTCGACGACCATGATCGGCCGCTGAACAAGCGGGGCAAGGCGGCGGCGCCCGCGATCGCGGAATGGCTCGGCCGCAGCGGCTATCGCCCCGATCGGGTGCTCTGCTCCTCGGCCAGGCGCACCCGCCAGACCTACAAGCGCATGCGCGAGAGCCTGACCGGGCTGCCCGACGCGGTGATCGAGCCGCGGCTCTACCACGCCGATCCGACGGCGATGTTCGCGATCATGGCCGAGCAGCCCGAGGACTGCGAGAGCCTGATGCTGATCGGCCACCAGCCGGGGCTGTCGGCTTTCGCGCGCAAGCTGGTGAACGGGCACGTCCGCCCGCATTGCACCCGCGCCTTCGAGCACTTCCCGACCGCCGCCGCCGCGGTGATGACGCTGCCGCTCGATGCCTGGGCCGGGCTGTCGCCGTCCTCGGCCGACTTCATCGACTTCGCCGTGCCGCGCGAGCTGACGGCGCGTGGCGAGCCGATCGCGCTCGACGAAGGGGCGCATCCCTCGACATGAGGGCGAGGTAGGATCTTCCCGACCGCTCCGGCGGCCGGCTCACCCCGCCACGGGCTTCAATGCCCCAGGATCTGGCTCAGGAACAGCTTGGTCCGCTCGTTCTGCGGGTCGTTGAAGAACGCCTCGGGCTCGTTCTGCTCGACGATCTGGCCCTGGTCCATGAAGATCACGCGGTTGGCGACCGAGCGGGCGAAGCCCATCTCGTGAGTGACAACGAGCATCGTCATCCCCTCGCGGGCCAGATC
This sequence comes from Paracoccaceae bacterium, assembly GCA_050330995.1. GTDB lineage: Bacteria > Pseudomonadota > Alphaproteobacteria > Rhodobacterales > Rhodobacteraceae > Thermohalobaculum. The sequence continues at coordinate 30,230 of JBHJHI010000043.1, read as the reverse complement.
GATCATGGTGTCGAGCACTTCCTTGATCATCTCGGGGTCGAGCGCCGAGGTCGGCTCGGCGAACAGCATGATCCGCGGGCGCATGCACAGCGCGCGGGCGATGGCGACGCGCTGCTGCTGACCGCCCGAGAGCTGGCCCGGGTACTTGTTCGCCTGCTCGGGGATCCTGACCTTGTCGAGGAAGTGCATCGCCACCTCCTCCGCTTCCTTCTTCGGCTGCTTGCGCACCCAGATCGGCGCCAGCGTGCAGTTCTCGAGGATGGTGAGGTGCGGAAAGAGGTTGAAGTGCTGGAACACCATCCCGACCTCGGCCCGGATCTTGTCGATGTTCTTGAGATCCGAGTTCAGCTCGATGCCGTCGACGATGATGTCGCCTTTCTGGTGCTCCTCCAGGCGATTGATGCAGCGGATCAGCGTCGACTTGCCCGAGCCGGAGGGGCCGCAGACCACGATGCGCTCGCCACGATTGACCACGAGGTCGATGTCGCGCAGCACGTGGAAGTCGCCGTACCACTTGTTCATGTGGCGGATCTGGATGACCTCCTCGTCGGTGACGGTCATCTCCGAGCGGTCGACGCTCATCTCGCGCGCGGCATCGTCCATGGGGCTTCCCCTCGTGGTTGGGCCGGTCAGCGCCGGTCGGTGGCGAGCTTGCGCTCCAGGTACATCGAGTAGCGGCTCATTGCGAAGCAGGCGATGAAGAAGAACAGGCCGACGAAGATATAGAACTCCCAGACGATCCCGTTCCAGTTGCTGTCGCCGCGGATGTTGGTGATCAGCCCGATCGGGTCGAGCAGGCCGACGACCACGACGAGCGTGGTGTCCTTGAACAGGCCGATGAAGGTCGAGACGATGTTCGGGATCGACTGCTTCAGCGCCTGCGGCATGATGATGAGGCGCATCGACTGCCAGTAGGTGAGCCCCATGGCGTCGGCCGCCTCGTACTGCCCCTCCGAGAGGCCGGCGAGGCCGCCGCGGATCACCTCGGCCATGTAGGCCGAGGCGAAGGCGGTCACCATGATGACCACCCGCAGGATCAGGTCGAGGTTGGTATCGGGCGGGAACAGGAAGCTCAGCACTGAGGAGGCGACGAACAGCAGCGTGATCAGCGGCACGCCGCGGATGAACTCGATGAACAGGGTGCAGAGCGTCTGGATGAAGATCAGCCCCGAGCGCCGGCCGAGGGCGAGCAGGATGCCGATCGGCAGCGACAGCGTGATGCCGGTGACGCCGATCATGGTGGAGAGCAGGAAGCCGCCCAGCGCGCGGCTCTCGACCTCGACGAGGGCGAGCGGGAGCACAGCGGCGAACAGCGACGCCACGTCGTCGAACACGAACAGCCAGACGATCGCGGCGACCACGGCGGCGATCGAGCTTACGGCGACGCCCTCCACCGGCGGCGCGTATCGCTCGACCGCCCGCATCGCCGCCCAGCCGACCGCCGGCGTCGCCAGCAGGCCGAGCGGATACCAGATCGAGCCGCCCCAGATCAGCCAGTAGGCGAGGAAGGGATAGCAGGCCGCGAAGATCAGGCCGTAGGCGCGCACGCGCGCCCAGGTCTCGCGCGTCAGGAAGGGAACCTCGTCGAACAGCGCGAAGGCGAAGGCCGCGAGCATCAGCACGAAGGCGAGGTTCACCCGCCAGAGCAGGTCGTAGGGCTCCTCGCGCGGGTAGAAGCCGTAGACGAACTGATCGAAGCGCTCGACGATGACCGCCCAGCAGGCGCCGTCGCCCTTCTCGCGGCACTCGGTCAGCGAGGAGGCGTTCCAGACCGCGTCGATCAGCGCCCACTCGACGATGCCGGGCGTCACCCAGGCGACGAGGGCGAGGATCACGACGGTGATCGCGGTGTTGACCGGGCCGGCGAACAGGTTCTCGCGCGCCCAGGCGACGGGACCGCCGCGGGCGTTCGCGGGCGGGGGCGAGGGCTCGATCGTGCCGCTCGCCACGAAGGCGAGGCGCCGCCCGGTCCCGCCCGGATCGGTCGCTCGCGGGTCGCGCGCTCCGAGATCGCTCGCCATGGCTCAGCCCTCGCGCAGGCGGTGGAAGAAGGTCAGGTTCGGGCGCCGCCCGAGCATGACGTAGCCGATGATCGCGAGCCGCATCGCCGCGGTGACCGCCACCAGCACCGTGCCCGACACCCCGTCGATCAGCAGCCCGAAGTGGAAGCCGAACAGGATCGCGAGCGCGAACGCGGCGAACTCCATGATCGCGAAGTCGAGGAAGCGCCCGTTCTTGAACACGCAGGTCAGGAACGCGCCGAAGGCGGCGATCATCATCACCAGCGCGCCGATCCGGGTGGTCGTGTCCCAGACCCAGTAGCTGGTCTTGGCGTCGCCGGTGCCTTCGAGGAACACGTAGTGCAAGAGGAGCGCCAGCCAGAGCCCGTAGAACAGCGGCAGCAGGTTCATCTCGCGCCGGATGCCGTAGTCGGCGCGCATCAGCGCGTCGCCCTTGCTGACGCGCCGCCACGTCTCGTTGCCGAACAGACGGTCGAGCGGGGCGCGCAGCGACAGGCCCCCGCCGAAGACGGTCGAGCGCTCCACCAGCTTCTTGTTCTCGTCGTAGAGGTTCATGACGGCCGCGATCGACAGCGAGATCGTCAGATACACCGCCATGCCGAGGAACAGCGTCTCGAACTCGCGCCCGGTCTGGTTCAGCGTGATGCCCATGAGCGTGCCGGTCACGTCCATGTAGCCGACCAGGAGGGCGAGCGAGGAGTTCTTGGTGAGGTTCAGGTACTGCGAGATCATCGGTGGGATGATCATGCGCAGCGCCTGGGGCAGCACGACGAGGCTCATGACCCGTCCGGGCTGCAGCCCGAGCGCGGCCGCCGCCTCGGTCTGGCCCTTGGCCACCGCCTGGACGCCGGCGCGCACGTTCTCGGCGATGAAGGCGCCGGTGTAGAGCGCGAGCGCCAGCGTCAGCGCGACGTAGCTGTCGCGCGCGTAGATCCCGCCCTGGAAGTTGAAGGTGCGGATCTCGGGCAGGTCGAGACCGATCGGCAGGCCGGCGAGCAGGAAGGCGAGGAGCGGCGCGCCGAGGACGATGCCCGCCTTGATCGGCAGCACCGGCAGGATCTCGCCGGTCCTCATCTGGCGGTCGCGCGCCCATCGCCCGAACACCACCGCGGCCACGACGCCGAGGATCAGGGCCGCCACCACGATCCAGGAGCCGGCCTCCATGACAGGCGCGGGCAGGTAGACGCCGCGGTTGGTGACCGCGACCGAGCCGAACAGCCACATGCTCGCGTCCGGCTCGTCGCCGCGGAAGTCGCGCGGCACCGGCGCGCTCTCGTTGATGAGCGCGGCGACCAGCAGGATCCAGATCAGGACCGGGATGTTGCGGAAGCCCTCGACGTAGACCGTCATCACCGCGCGGAGCAGCCAGTTGCGCGAGAGCCGCGCGATGCCGGCGAGCACGCCGACCACGGTGGCGAGGAAGCAGCCGACCACCGCGACGAGCAGGGTGTTGATGATGCCGATCACCGCCGCGCGGGCGTGGCTGTCGCGCGAGGAGTAGTCGAGCAGCGACTGGTTGATGTCGTAGCTCGCCGGCTCGTTCATGAAGTCGAAGCCGAGCGTCTTGCCGAGGGCTTCGAGGTTGGCGAGCACGTTCTGCACGATCAGGAACAGTGCCGTGATCGTCAGGAACAGCGCCACCACCTGGATGAAGGTGGACCGGTAGCGGCTGTCGTTCCATAGCTGTTCGAGGCGGAAGCCCTCGCGCGGGGGCCTGTCGTCGATCGCCGTCATCCGCTCGATCCCTCGCACGCTGGCCCGTCGGGGCCGCCATGGCCGGCCGGCCTCGCTCGCCGCGGCGAGCGGCGCCCGGCCGGTCCCGCCCGCGTCGGCACGCCCGTCAGCGCCCTCCGCCGGCGCCGACCGTCAGCACGGTCCCTGCGAGTCTCACCGTGCAAGTCCCGTGCCGGTCCTGCGACGCCCGTGCGACGGCCGCGCCGGATACGAAAAGGGCGCGCGCGAAGCCCGCGCGCGCCCGTCGGTTCCCGCGATCAGCGGAACGGCGGCGAGTAGAGCAGGCCGCCGTCGGTCCACTGCGCGTTGAGCCCGCGCGCGAGGTTCACCGGCGTCTCGGTGCCGAGATACGTCGAGAAGATCTCGCCGTAGTTGCCGTTGACCTTGATCGCGCGCACTGCGAAGTCGGCGTCGAGGCCGAGCTTGGCGCCCATGTCGCCCTCGGTGCCGAGCAGGCGGTTGACCTCCGGGTTGTCGGTCGGCTCGGAGGCGAGCTGATCGATGTTCTCGGAGGTGACGCCGTACTCCTCCGCGGCGATCAGCGCGTTCAGCGTCCAGCGCACCACGTCGCCCCACTCGTCGTCGCCGTGGCGCACGAGCGGCCCGAGCGGCTCCTTGGAGATGATCTCGGGCAGGATGACGTGGTCCTTCGGGTTCTCGAAGGTCGCGCGCGTGGCCGCGAGCGCCGAGGCGTCGGTGGTGTAGACGTCGCAGGCGCCGGCCAGGTATTTCGACTGCGCCTCGGCGCTGGTCTCGATCGGCACCGGCTCGTAGTCCATCTCGTTGACGCGGAAGAAATCGGCGAGGTTCAGCTCGGTCGTGGTGCCGGTCTGGATGCAGACCGTCGCGCCGTCGAGCTGCATCGCGCTGTCGACGCCGATGCCGGCGGGCACCATGAAGCCCTGGCCGTCGTAGTAGTTCACGCCGAGGAAGGTGAGCTTCAGGTCGGCGTCGCGCGTCAGCGTCCAGGTCGTGTTGCGCGACAGCATGTCGACCTCGCCCGAGGCGAGCACGGTGAAGCGCTGCTTGGTGGTGGTCGGCACGTACTCGACCGCCTCGGGGTCGTTCAGCACCGCCGCGGCCACCGCCTTGCACACCGCGACGTCGAAGCCCTGCCAGTTGCCGCTGTCGTCGGTGAAGGCGAAGCCGGTCAGGCCCGTCGACACGCCGCACTTGAGCTGGCCGCGATCCTTGACCGTCTGCAGCGTGTTGCCGCCGCTCTGCGCCGCGGCGGAACCGACGGCGAGGCCGGTCGCGGCGAGCGCGCCGATAAGGAGGTGAGCTTTCATCGGTCGAACCTCTTCCCTGTCGCTTGGGCCGCGCCTTGGACGGCGCGTGCCGGGCTAGGCCGCAGACCATGACGTTCGCGACCCCTGCCCATTGTGTGACCGAGCGCGGCGAGCGAGGTCAAGTCGGTTGCAGACCAGTGACCGGAAATCCTGCCCAAAGGAAGGGCATAGCCGCCGGTCGCGCCCGGCGGCGCCCGTCTGGCGGGCAATCGTCTCGACGATGCGACGCAGGCGCGTCCTTCCGGCCCCGATCGGGACGGCCGGCCGCCGGCACGCCGCCCCTGCCATGCCGCGCGCGGCGTCCCGGCTTGACGTCTCCCGGCCGGGGCGCAGCTGGCGAGGACGTCTGAGGCCAGGCACGCCGACGAAGGACCCGTCATGAAGGACCCCACCCGCGCGACCGTCGCCGGGCGCAACCCGCCCGCCCATGCCGGCACGGTGAACCCGCCCGTCTACCACGCGTCGACCATCGTCTACCCGACCTTCGCCGATCTGAAGGCCTCGCGCGGCGTGCGCGCGGGCGACGGGCTGACCTACGGGGTGCACGGCACGCCGACCACCTTCGCGCTGGAAGAGGCGCTCGCGGTGCTGGAGGCGGGCGAGGGCGGCGGGCACCGCGCGCGGCTGTGCAACTCGGGGCTCCAGGCGGTCACCATGCCGATGCTCTGCCTGGCGGGCGCGGGCGATCACGTGCTGGTGCCCGACAGCGTCTACGGCCCCGTGCGCGCCTTCGCGACCGGCATGCTCGCGCGCCTCGGCGTCGAGACCGCCTTCTACGATCCCCTGATCGGCTCGGGGATCGAGGCGCTGATCCGCCCGGAGACCCGGCTGGTGCTGGTCGAGAGCCCCGGCTCCTGGACCTTCGAGGTGCAGGACGTCCCCGCGATCGCCGAGGTCGCCCGTGCCGCGGGCGTGACCGTGCTGATGGACAACACCTGGGCCTCGCCGCTCTACTTCAAGGCGTTCGAGCATGGCGTCGACGTCTCGGCGCAGGCGATCACCAAGTACATCGCCGGCCACTCGGACCTGGTGATGGGTTCGGTCACCGCGACCGAGGCCGCCTACGACGCGCATGTCCAGCGCGGCTGGCAGGAGCTCGGCCTCTGTGCGAGCCCCGACGACGCCTTCCTCGCGCTCAGGGGCCTGCGCACCATGCCGACGCGGCTCGCCCACCACTGGCGCGCTGGCATCGAGGTCGGCCACTGGCTGATGGCGCGCGAGGAGATCGACGAGGTGATCCATCCGGCGATGGAGCACGATCCGGGCTTCGACCTCTGGCGGCGCGACTTCCTCGGCGCCTCCTCGCTGTTCGCCTTCACGCTGCGCGAGGACCTGTCCTCGGACGGCCATCTGAGCGCGCTGCTCGACGGGCTCGAGCACTTCTCGATGGGGTTCTCCTGGGGCGGCTACGAGAGCCTCCTGATCCCGGTCTATCCCGAGAAGCTCCGCACCGCGACGCCCTGGCCGAAGCCGGGGCGGCCGAAGGGCCGGACGCTGCGCATCCACGTCGGGCTGGAGGCGGTCGAGGACCTGATCGCCGATCTGGAGGCGGGCCTCGACCGGCTGCGCCGGGCCTGAACCCCGGCGCGACCGGTCGCGTCGCCGCCACATCGTCGCGAGGGGCGCGGGGTCGCGCCTCGGGGACAGAGGAGCGCGCCATGACGGACCGGCCTTCGGAGGACGCGGCGCCGCGGCTGTCGGACTTCCCGTTCCGGACCTTCGACACGATCCGCTACGCCGACACCGACCGGCAGGGCCACGTCAACAACGCGGTGTTCGCGACCTTCGTCGAGACCGGGCGCTGCGCCTTCCTCTACGACCCCGACGCGCCGCTCGCGGCCGTGGGCGCCGCCTTCGTGATCGCCGAGCTGACGCTGCGCTTTCGCGCCGAGATCGTCTGGCCGGGCCGCGTCGAGATCGGCACCGGCGTCGTCCGGGTCGGCAACAGCTCGATCGGCCTCAGCCACGCCCTGTTCCAGGACGGCCGGCTCAAGGCCACCGCCGAGGCGGTGGTCGTGCAGACCGACGAGACGAGCCGGCGCCCCCGCCCGCTGTCGGACGCGGCGAAGGCCTTCCTCGAACGCTACCGGATCGACGGGTAAGGCGGCCTTGCGACCGGGTCGCGGCCTCTACAGGCGACCGGGTCGCGGCTTCAGCGCCCGATCTTCTCGAAGCGCCCGGCCAGCGCCGTGTCCTTGTCGCTGAGCCCGCCGGTGTCGTGGGTGGTCAGCACCACCTCGACACGGTTGTAGACGTTGCGCCACTCGGGATGGTGGTTCATCGCCTCCGCCTCGAAGGCCGCGCGCGTCATCCAGGCGATCGCGTCGCGGAAGTTCTTGAACTTGTAGGTCTTGGCGAGGCCGCGGCCGTCCTCGGTGACGGACCAGCCGGCCGCGCGCAGCGCTTCGTCCAGATCGGCCCCCGTGTCGGCCATGACGTCCTCCCGCTCGCGTGCGCCCGTCAGGTAAGGCGCCGCGCCCGGTCGTCACGGTGTCGCCTCGGTCGGGCGCCGACGGGAGGCGCATCGCGAGGCCCGGCGGCGCCGGCCCGGCAGCGGCGCATCGGGGCGAAGGGAGCCAGCGTCAATCGCCGCCCCTTCGCCGGTATCGTCGCTCGGCCACGGGCGCGGCAGCGTCCACGCGTCGCAGCGGCCGTGCTGGCGTTCGATCGCGTCGCGCAGCCGGGCGCCGAGGCGGAACGGGGCTGCGGCGAGGGCGTCGAACGCCACGACGCGCAGTCCCCGGACCGTTCCGCCTCAATCGTTCCCGCCGCAGCCGTCGCCGCCGGACGGGCCGCCGCCGTCGGCGACGCCGCCCGCGGGCAGGAAGCCCGGCCGACGCGGCAGGCGCTTTTGCCCGGCCTTCGCCCGCGTGAGCAGCCGCGAGACCGCGAACGCCACGACGCCGAGCATCGTGAGCGCGCCGAGGACGAAGAAGAACAGCTTGGCGATCATCGTCTTGCCTCCCCTGCAACCATAAATATGCATTTATAGCAAACTAGGTTTGTTTCAAGATCATGGCTCGCGTAAACCGCGGCGTCACATGGCGAAATCGGCGCGAGCGTCGACGGCCCCGGGATCGCCGCGGCGCGCGGCGGGGAGGGGACGCGATGACCAACGTGGTGTTCGACGTCGGCAAGGTGCTCTTGCGGTGGGAGCCCTTCGCGCTCCTCGACGCGCTGATCGGCGAGGACGAGGCCAAGCGCGCCGACTTCCGCGAGAGCGTCGACTTCATCGCCTTCCACACCGAGCACGACCGCGGCCGCCCGATCGCCGCGCAGGCCGCGGTCGCCGCCGAGCACTACCCCGACCACGCGGGCGTGCTGATGGCCTTCTACGACCGCTGGCTCGACAGCATCCCGGGGCCGATCGAGGGCAGCGTGGCGATCCTCGAGCGGCTGCATGCGGCGGACGTGCCGCTCTTCGCCATCACCAACTTCGCGGCCGAGCAGTGGGACAAGACCGTGCCGGCCTACCCCTTCCTGACGCGGTTCCGCGACGTGGTGGTCTCGGGGCGCGAGGGGCTGCTGAAGCCCGACCCGGCGATCTACCGCCTCCTGTTCGAGCGCAACGACCTCGCGGCCGGGGACTGCGTCTTCATCGACGACAATCCCGACAACGTCGCCGCGGCGAGCGGGCTCGGCATGGACGCGCACCTGTTCGAGCGCCCCGACCGCCTCGCCGAATGGCTCGCCGAGCGCGGGCTGCCGGTGTGAGCGACGGCCCGTGGGCGCGGGAGGCCCGCGCCGCGCCTTCGCCCGTCCCGATGCCGCGCGCCGGGACGGCGACCCGGGGTGCGCGGCCGGGAACGGCCCCGGTCCGGGGTCGCCGCGCGGGCCGGGTCGCGCGGACGGGGGCCGACGACGCCGAGGCCGTCCCTCCCGCCGCCCGCGACCCGAGGAGACGGCCATGATCCGCGCCTTCGTCCACCGCGACGGCTCGCTCGTCGAGACCGACGCCGGGGCGGGCCTCGACGCGGCGGTCTGGATCGATCTGTCCGACCCCGCGCCGGAGGAGGTCGAGCGGGTGCGCCGCGACCTCGGCATGCCGCTGCCCGAGCGGGAGGTGATCGAGGAGATCGAGACCTCCAGCCGGCTCTACCACGAGGGCGACACCAGCCTGATGACGGCGGTGCTGCCCGGCGGCACGGGCGAGGACGGCCCGCGCTTTCGCCCCGTCACCTTCGCGCTCGCGCCCGGTCGGCTGGTGACGCTGCGCTTCCACGACCCGAAGCCGTTTCGCACCTATCCGACGCGCGCGGCGCAGGTGCCGGTCGGCTGCGCGAGCCCCGAGGGCGTGCTGCTCGGCCTGCTCTACGACGTGGTCGACCGCCTCGCCGACCTGCTGGAGCGCGTGGGCCAGGATCTCGACGCGATCTCCGACCGGGTGTTCGCCGCCAGCGACGATCGCGAGGGCGCGACGCGCGACCACCGCGACGCGTTGAAGACGCTCGGCCGCCTCGGCGATTTCGTCGCCCGGTTCCGCAACGCGCTCCTCTCGGTCGAGCGCCTGCTCGGCTTCCTGGCGCAGACGCTGCGCCAGCGCGAGATGGACGCCGACGCGCGCGCGCTCGTCAAGACGCTGAGCCGCGACGTCGCCGCGCTCACCACCCACACCGACTTCCTGGGCCAGAAGATCACCCTCCTGCTCGACGCCACCCTCGGCTTCATCACCATCGAGCAGGCCGGCATCACCAAGATCTTCTCGGTCGTGGCGTTCGTGATGCTGCCGCCGACGCTGATCGCCTCGATCTACGGCATGAACATCGAGTACATGCCCGAACTCGACTGGCCCTACGCCTACCCGGCGGTGCTCGCCGCCATGGTGGTCTCGGCGGTGGTGCCCTACCTCTACTTCAAGTGGAAAGGCTGGCTGTGACGGGGTCCGCCCTCCGGCCCGTGAGCGGGTAGCGGCGCAGATGGCGAAACCCCGCATGCTCGTCCTGCCCTCCGCCCGGATCGCCGAACAGCGACAGCGCGTCGAGCGTGAAGCGCGCTGTCAGCAGGCCGTCGAGCCGGCCGGCCAGCGCCGCGCGGGCCGCCGCCGCCTCGGCGGGGTCGAGCCGCCCCGTCAGCGTGACGTGGAAGCGGAAGCGGCCGAGCACGTGAGGGTAGCCCCAGGTCTCGAACAGCCGCCTCGCCTCCGGGTCCAGCCGATCGGCGCCGCGCCGCGCCCGGTCGGCCTCGTCCAAAGGCGCGCGGAAGCGGTCGAAGCCGCGCACCGCCTCGGCCGCGAGCGCGTCGAGGCCGGGGGAGGGGCCGCCCGGCGCGAGCGCCAGGAAGCCGAGCGCGTCGTCGAGCACCAGCCCCGGTGCCGCGGCGGGCGCGCGGCGGGCGGCGAAGGTCTCGAGCGCGGCGTCGAGATCGCCGGGCGCCACGCCGTCGGCCAGCCGGAACGGCGCCTTCAGCGTCGCGTGCAGCCCGTAGCGGGCCGGCGCGGCGACGCGCGGGTCGGGCTCGCGCGTGCGCCGTCCGGCCGCCGGGTCCCAGCCGAGCCAGTCCGCGCCGAAGCGGGCGAGCGGCGACCCCGCCGGTGGCGCCCAGAACACGGCGTAGCGGTGGTATCCCTCGATCGCGAGTGCCGTCATGCGTCGCTCCCCGTCCCGGCGCGTTGCCTACCCGGTTGACGCGACGCGAGCGAGGAACGATGCGATCCGACCACGCCGGCCCGAGCGAGAGGACCGCCCCGATGACCGATCCGGCCCCGTCGCCTGTCCAGTCGCCCGCCGAGCGCCCGGCGCTGCGCCCCGCCCCGGCGGTGACGCTCGCCAACGCCGAGATCGTGCTGGAGGACACGGTGGTGCGCGGCGCGCTGCGTCTCGCGGACGGGCGGATCGAGGCGATCGACCCCGGCCGCGCCGTGCCGCGCGGTGCCGAGGACTGCGACGGTCAGTTGCTGATCCCCGGCCTCGTGGAGCTGCACACCGACAACCTGGAGCGTCACCTGACCCCGCGACCCGGCGTCGACTGGCCGCGTCCGGCGGCGGTGCTCGCCCACGACGGCGAGGTCGCCGCGGCCGGCATCACCCCCGTGTTCGACGCGCTGCGCGTCGGCGTGGTGACGGGCGGCGCGCGGCGGGCGGCCGGCGACCGGCTGCGCTACGCCCGCGAACTCGCCGACAGCATCGGCGCGCTCGCGACCGCGGGGCTCACGCGGGTCGACCACCGTCTGCATATCCGCGCCGAACTCTGCAGCGACAGCGTGCTCGACGAGCTGGCCGAGTTCGCGCCGGAGGACCGCGTCGCCATCGTCTCGCTGATGGACCACGCGCCGGGCCAGCGCCAGTTCGCCGATCTCTCGAAGTGGTACGCGTACTACCAGGGCAAGTACGGCATGTCGGATGCCGAGATGGCCGAGCATCTGGCCTACACCCGCGATCTCTCCGAGCGCCTCGGCCCCGAGCACGAGGCGGGCGCGACCGGGCACGCCCGCCGCCTCGGCGCGCGGCTCGCGAGCCACGACGACACGACCGAGGCCCACGTCGCCCGCTCGGCCGCGCTCGGCGTCGGTTTCGCCGAGTTCCCGACCACCGAAGAGGCGGCGCGGGCCTGCCGCGCGACCGGTATCGCGGTGATGATGGGCGCGCCCAACGTGCTGCGGGGCGGCTCTCACTCGGGCAACGTCGCCGCCGGGACGCTCGCGGGCGCGGGGCTGCTCGACATCCTGTCCTCGGACTACGCGCCCGCCTCGCTGCTCGCGGGCGCGATGCGCCTCGCCGGGGCGACGCACGACCTGCCGGGCGCGATCGCGACGGTGAGCGCGGCGCCGGCGCGGGCGGCGGGGCTGGACGACCGCGGCCGTCTCGCGCCGGGGCTGCGCGCCGACGTGGTGCGCGTGGCCTGCCACGATCCGGCGGGCACGACGGGTCGCGGCGGTCTCGGGGTCGTCACCGGCGTCTGGTCGGCCGGGCGCCGGGTCGGCTGAGCGGCGTCAGGCGGCGCCGAGCCAGCGCCGCGTGTGCGTGCAGCGCCGTCCGTCCGCGAAGCGCTCCAGGGCCCGCGCGAAGAGGGAGGGATCGTCCGCCAGCGCCTCGAACAGCGTCATGGAGGACTGGAACTTCTTGGCGTCGAGACCGCCCAGGATGCCTTCCGCCGACGTCGCTTCCCCGTGGCGCAGCATCTCTCGCGTTGCCGCGTCCAGCCGCGCCCGCAGCGTCGGATGGTCGAGATAGGCTGCCGCCTCGGCGCGCGAGAGGGTCGCGTAGCGCTGCGCGGTGGGGCTCGATCCCAGCCCCTCCACCTGAGGGAAGACGAACCAGATCCAGTGAGTGCGCTTCTGGCCCGCGTCCAGTTCGTCCATGACGCGGTCCCACACCGGGTCCTGCGCCTCGACGAAGCGCCTCAGGTCATGCGGGTCCCGCGTCTCCGGCATCGCTGCGCTCCTGTTGGCTCCAGCGCAGGGCGTTGGCGCGAATGGCGGCCGTGCGTTCCTCGACCGGGGGGTGCGAGGCGAGCCAGGAGGCGGTCGGTGCCTGCGAGGCGCCCGGCACCAGGGTCTGCAGCGCCTCCAGCATCCGCGCCTGCGCCTCCGCGCCGAGCCCCGAGCGCAGCATCAGCGCGGTGGCGTAGGCGTCCGCCTCGAACTCGTCGCGCCGCGAGAGGCCGGTGACGAACAGCCCGATCAGGAACTGCGCGATGTACCAGCCGACGATGGGGATCACGCGCGCGAGCAGCGTGCCGAGGATCATGCCCGCGGTCTGCGCGGCCGAGACGTCGATCATCCGCCGGCGCGTGTGGCCGAGCGCCAAGTGGCCGAGTTCGTGGGCGACCACCGCGGCCAGCTCCGCCTCGCCGATGCGCCGCGCCTGGAACTGCCGCACCAGCCCCTGGGTGACGTAGATCTCGCCGCCGGGCGTCGCGAGGCCGTTGATCGAGGGGTCGTCGAGCACGCGCACCTCGACGCGCTCGATCCCCGCGGCCCCGGCAAGGCGCGAGAGCACGCGGTCGAGCCGGTCGTTCTCGAGCGGGCGCGAGCGGGCGCGCAGCGAGCGGCCCATGCGCGCGGCCGAGAAGCGGACCATCAGGTAGACGCCGAGCGCGATCAGGAGGAGCGGCAGGAGCTTGATCATGCCGTCCGAGATAGGGGGGGCGGCCAGGATGCGCCATGCGCCGGCCGGGATGCGTCTCGTTTGACGCAGTGCGGTGCGAGGTTAGAACGTTCTGACGCAGAGGAAGCCCGACAGGGGGACAGGTATCGTCGTGGCCGTGAGGGCGTCGTTGGAGAACGGGCTTCTGATCCTGGAGGCGAGCGGCCAAGTGACGGCGGCGGACTTCGAGGCGGTGGTCCATGCGTTGATCGCCGGCCGGCTCGACCCGATCCCGCGCCGTTGGCTCGTCGTCTACGACCCCTTCGCGCGGCTCGACGCGCTCACGCTCGACCGCCTGCGCACGCTGCATCGCCGCCTGAAGGCGATCGGCTTCCCGGACGAGCACGACGCGCCGGCCCGCGTGGCCCTCGTCGCGCGCGTCCCCGAGCACGTCGGCCATGCCCGCTTCTGCCGCTCGCTCTGGATCAGCGAGACCGCGACGATCGAGGCGATCGTCACCGGCGACGAGGCCGAGGGACGCGCTTGGCTCCGGGGCGACGGGAGCGACCACGCGCCGCGCTACGCGAGCTGAAGCGGGGGCGCCCGCCCCGGACGGGTCGCGCGGCCGCCGCCGCGACGGAGCCGCTCCCGTTCCGCCCGCGCGTCTTGGCCATAGCCCCGCGCCCGTCATAGACCGGGCGACGAAGGGGGAGGCTGCCATGCGCCGCAGGGACTGGCCGGACATGGCGCTCGCCGCCGGGCTCGAGGCGCCGGTGGCCGGCGTCGACGAGGTGGGGCGCGGCCCGCTCGCGGGGCCGCTCGTCGCCGGGGCGGTGGTGCTCGCGCCTGGCGCGCTGCCCGAGGGCGTGGCCGATTCGAAGACGCTGACGCCGCGGATGCGCGAGCGCGTCGACGCGCTGATCCGCGAGCGGGCGCTGGTCGGGCTCGGCGTGGTCGAGCCGGGCGAGATCGACCGCCTCGGCCTCTCGGCGGCCAACGATCTGGCGATGCTGCGCGCGATCGCGGCGCTGCCGGCGCGGCCTGCGAGCGTGATCGTCGACGGCCGGCGGCTGCCCGCCGGACTGCCCTGCGCCGGGCGCGCCGTGATCGGCGGCGACCGGCTGGTCGCCGCGGTCGCCGCGGCCTCGATCGTGGCCAAGGTCGCGCGCGACCGGCGGATGGTGGCGCTCGACGCGGCGCACCCGGCCTACGGCTGGGCGCGCAACAAGGGCTACCCCACGCCCGAGCACCGCGCGGCGCTAGCCGAGCACGGGGTCACGCCGCAACACCGCCGCTCCTTCGCGCCGGTGGCCGCGCGTCTGGCCACGCCGGCGCGTTGACCGCGCTGGCGTCGCCGGGGCAGCTTGGCACGCGACGCAGGGGAACGCTGCGGGGCGGGCGCCCCCGGCGCCACGGGGCTTTTGCGCCCGTTCGGCACCGGGGGCGCCCGCCCCGGCGCGAAGGGGACGCCATGGACGACACTGCCGAGACCGGCGCGCTGCCACGCGACCGTGTGATCGAGGGCGACTGCGTCGAGGCGATGGCGGCGCTGCCGGCCGGGTCGATCGACCTCGTCTTCGCCGACCCGCCCTACAACCTCCAGCTCAAGGGCGAGCTGCACCGCCCCGACCACTCCCGCGTCGACGGCGTCAGCGACGACTGGGACCGCTTCGCGAGCCTGGCCGACTACGACGCCTTCACCCGCGCCTGGCTCGCCGAGGCGCGCCGCGTGCTGAAGCCCGACGGCGCGATCTGGACGATCGGCAGCTACCACAACGTCTTCCGCCTGGGCGCCTGCCTCCAGGACGCGGGGTTCTGGCTGTTGAACGACGTGATCTGGCGCAAGACCAACCCGATGCCGAACTTCCGCGGCCGGCGCTTCTGCAACGCGCACGAGACGCTAATCTGGGCGGCGCGCGCCGAAGGATCGCGCCCGACCTTCAACTACGAGGCGCTCAAATCGCTGAACGACGGGCTGCAGATGCGCTCGGACTGGTTCATTCCGGTCTGCCCGAAGGCCGAGCGGCTGCGCGACGAGCGGGGCGAGAAGCTCCACCCGACCCAGAAGCCCGAGGCGCTGCTCCACCGGGTGCTGATCGCCTCCACCAGGCCCGGCGACGTGGTGCTCGACCCCTTCTTCGGCACCGGCACCACGGGGGCGGTGGCGCGCCGGCTCGGGCGCCACTTCGTCGGCATCGAGCGCGATCCGCGCTACGCCGCCGTGGCACGGGCGCGCTGCGCCGCCGCGCGCCCGCTGGAGCGCGCCGCCTGGGCGATGGCCCCGGCCAGGCGCGAGGCGGGGCGCGTGCCCTTCGGCGCGGTGGTCGAGCGCGGTCTGGTCGGCGCAGGCGCGGTGCTGGTCTCGGCCGACGGGCGCCACCGCGCCCGCGTCCGCGCCGACGGCACCCTGGCCGCGGCCGAGGTCACCGGCTCGATCCACCAGGTCGGCGCCGCGCTGGAGGGCGCGCCGTCGTGCAACGGCTGGACCTTCTGGTGCCACGAGACCGAGGACGGCCCGGTGCCGATCGATCTCTATCGCCAGAAGCTGCGGGCGGAGCTGGCGGAGGGGCTGTCGGGCGGCGCGTGACGCCCTCGCGGCGCCGGGGGCGACCGGGGCGGGCGGGGCCGACGCGGCCCTGACGACCGGCGGCGCGCCTAGGTGGGGCTCGACGCGATGCTCCGCCGCTCGACGGCCGGCAGCGGTGCCGGGGCGGGCGCCCCGTCTCGGGCCCCGGCATGCCGGTCTGCCGAAGCGGCAGCGAGCCGACGCCGATGCCCGACGTCGCGCGGGCGCCGTCGGCAGAACGCCTTCCGACGGCGGCGCGTCAGTCCCCGGCCGCTCCCCTCGCCCGGTCGAGCGCCTTGCGAAACAGCGTCGGCATCGCGCGCCGCGCCGCCTCCGGCGCCATCGGATCGGGTACCGAGCCCGCGCGCCCGACCATCACGTCGAGCGTCAGGCGGAAGTGGGTGAAGCCGTGCGCGACCGTGCCGGCCTCGCGCCAGTCGGCGGGGGGCAGGCCCTCGGGCGGCGGCGCCGCGCCGTCGGCGCGCCAGTCGGAGGACGGCAGGGCGCGCATGCCGCCGAGCAGCCCGCGCTCGGGGCGGATCACGGTGCCGACGCGGCCCCCGGCGTCGAAGGCGGCCCAGACGGTGCCGCGACGCTCGGGTTTGGGCGCCTTGGCGGCCTTGGCCGGCAGGTCCGCCGCGATCCCGCGCCTCCGCCCCTCGCAGTCGGTCACCAGCGGGCAGACGGTGCAGGCCGGCCGGCGCGGCGTGCAGACGGTCGCGCCGAGGTCCATCACCGCCTGAGCGTAGTCGCCCGGCCGGACCTCCGGCGTCAGCGTCGCGGCGAGCCGCGCGAGACGCGGGCGCACCCCGGGCAGGGGGTCTTCGACCGCGAACAGCCGCGCGACCACCCGCTCGACGTTGCCGTCCACCACCGTGGCCGCGCGGTCGAAGGCGATCGCGGCGACGGCGGCGGCGGTGTAGGCGCCGATGCCGGGGAGCGCGCGCAGGCCGTCCTCGGTGTCGGGGAAGCGCCCGCCGCGCCCGGCCACCGCGGCCGCGCAGGCGTGCAGGTTGCGCGCCCGCGCGTAGTAGCCGAGGCCCGCCCATTCGGCGAGCACCGCGTCGCGCGGCGCCGCGGCCAGCGCCTCGACCGTGGGCCAGCGCGCGAGGAACGCCTCGAAGCGCGGGCGCACGGTCGCCACGGTGGTCTGCTGCAGCATCACCTCCGAGAGCCAGACCCGGTAGGGGTCGGGCCGGCGGCCGGCGGCGCGCTCGGCCGGGCCGACGCGCCAGGGCAGGACGCGGGCGTGGGCGTCGTACCAGGCGAGCAGGCGCGCGGCGACCGGACCGGTCTCCGCACGGGGCGCCGTCCGGGAGGGCGTTGTCGGGGCGGCGTCCAGCTTCTAGGCTCCGGCGGCGGCGATGCGGACGGGGACGATGGCGAACGGCGAGGGCGAGGACAAGACCGCCGGCCGCGCGGCGCAGGGGCGCACGCCCGAGGCGGCGCGCGCGGGGCGTGCGCGGGGCTTCGCCCCGGCCGGGCGCGGCATCCGCACCGCCCTCGTCGAGAGCGCGGCGCGCTTCGGTTTCGCCGAGCCGCAGCTCCTGACCCACTGGCCGGAGGTGGTCGGCCCGCGTCTCGCGAACCGCTGCCGCCCGGTGCGGGTGCGCTACGGGCGCGGCCAGGACCTCTCGCGCACGCTGGTGGTCGCCGCCGACGGCGCGGCGGCGCTCGAGATCGAGTACGAGGCCCCCGCCATCCTCGCGCGGGTGAACGAGCGCTACGGCTACGGCGCGATCACCCGCATCGCCATCGACCAGAGCCAGCAGCGCGGCCCGACCCTGACGCCGCCCGGCGCCCGCGGCGAGCCGGTCGCCGAGGTCGAGCCCGCCGCCGGGACGCGCAGGGCGGCCGAGGCGCGGCTCGGCGCGGTCGGCGACGACGCCCTGCGCGATGCGCTCGGCGCGCTCGGGGCCTATATCCTCGCGGCACCGCGCCGGGACGACTGAGCGCGGGCGTTGACGTCGGAGACCCGAGCGCCGCGAGAGCGCGGCCGAGACCCTACAGGGGAGACCACGATGCAGCCTGACCGCCGCGCCCTGCTGGCGCTGACCGCCGCCCTGCCGATCCTCGCCGGGCTGCCCGCGGCCCTGCGCGCCGAGGACGCGGCCGCGGAGCGCCCCGACGACTACGCGCCGGCGACCGGCGACATCGTCTACGGTGACGCGGACGCGCCGCTGACGGTGATCGAGTACGCCAATTTCACCTGCCCGGCCTGCGCGAGCTTCCACGAGGAGGTGTTCCCCGCGCTCAAGGAGAAGTACATCGAGCCCGGCCAGGTGAAGTTCGTGCTGCGCGAGGTCTACGCCAACCGCTGGGGCCTGTGGGCGGCGATGACGGCGCGCTGCGGCGGCGAGCGCGGCTATTACGCGATCACCGACCAGTTGTTCCGCCAGCAGGACGACTGGACGCGCGCCGAGGACGCGGTCAAGGCGCTGAAGCGCATCGGCCGCACCGCGGGGCTCTCCTCCTCGCGCCTCGACGCCTGCTTCTCCGACCAGGCCTTCGGTCAGGCGCTGCTCGAGCGCTACCAGGCCAACATGGAGGAGCACACCATCACCGGCACGCCGAACTTCGTCGTGGACGGCGAGGTCTACGGCCCGATGGGTATCGAGCGCTTCTCCTCGCTGATCGACGAGAAGCTGTCGAGCTGAGGCGGCATCCGGAGCGCTGTCCGATCCGGGTGAACCGGGGATCGGGAGCATCGCGCGACCGAACGGCGATCCGGGGCGCGCGCGACCCGATCGGATCGGGTCGGACGGCGCTCCAGACCGTCGGCGCGTCGTCCGGCATCGCCCGCCGTGTCCCGCTCGGGGCTCGCGCGGGGACGGGGCACCCGCATCGGCCGGACGACCGGCGTATCGCGGCCCGTCGCGCCCGTGGTCGTGAGGGACGGAGCGCCGTCGCGATCCCCGACGGGGCGGCTCGATCCGCCCGGTGCCCTGGGCGGGACCGGCGCGCCGTTCTCCGATCATGCTGCCGTCGGAACCGGCAGCGCTGACCGCTCGTTTGCCACGCGCTGCCTGCACGGCAGGCAGTGACGCGACGGCGCGCAGCGAACGGAGGGGGCGGTCGGGCGAAACCGTCCGGCCCGCATCCGTTCGCCCCGCTGGCACGCTCCTTGCTCCCGACTGCATAGTCCAGTCGCAAACGGAGTGCCCCCCATGCGCCGCATCCTCCCCCTCGCCGCCCTGACGGGCGCGGCCGCCCTCGCCACGCCCGCGCTCGCGCAGGACCAGGAGCCGATCAGGGTCGGCATCCTGCACTCGCTCTCGGGCACCATGGCGATCTCGGAGACGACGCTGAAGGACGTCATGCTGATGCTGATCGAGCGTCGGAACGAGGCGGGCGGCGTGCTCGGGCGGCAGCTGGAGCCGGTGGTGGTCGACCCCGCCTCCGACTGGCCGCTGTTCGCCGAGAAGGCGCGCGAGCTGATCGAGGTCTCGAACGTGGACGTCGTCTTCGGCTGCTGGACCTCCGTCTCGCGCAAGTCGGTGCTGCCGGTGTTCGAGGAGCTGAACTCGATCCTGTTCTACCCCGTGCAGTACGAGGGCGAGGAGAGCCAGCGCAACGTGTTCTACACGGGCGCGGCGCCGAACCAGCAGGCCATTCCCGCGGTCGAGTACCTGATGGACCAGGGCGTCGAGCGCTGGGTGCTCGCCGGCACCGACTACGTCTACCCGCGCACCACCAACAAGATCCTCGAGCAGTTCCTGCGCGACAACGGCGTCGCGGCCGAGGACATCATGATCAACTACACGCCGTTCGGTCATTCCGACTGGCAGACGATCGTGTCGGACATCAAGGCCTTCGGCTCGGAGGGCAAGAAGACCGCGGTGGTCTCGACGATCAACGGCGACGCCAACGTGCCGTTCTACAAGGAGCTGGCGAACCAGGGTATCGAGGCGACCGACATCCCCGTCGTCGCCTTCTCGGTCGGCGAGGAGGAGCTGGCCGGCATCGACACCGGCCCGCTGGTCGGCCACCTGGCGGCTTGGAACTACTTCATGAGCGTCGACACCGAGGAGAACGACGCGTTCGTCGAGGACTGGTGGGCGTTCATCGGCTCGGAGGACCGCGTCACCAACGACCCGATGGAGGCGCACTACATCGGCTTCAACATGTGGGTCGAGGCGGTGAAGAAGGCGGAGACCACCGATCCGGACGCGGTGATCGACGCGCTCGTCGGCGTCTCGGTGCCGAACCTCTCGGGCGGCTACTCGGCGATGATGCCGAACCACCACATCACCAAGCCCGTGCTGATCGGCGAGATCCAGGACGACGGCCAGTTCCAGACCGTCTACGAGACCCCCGGCCTCGTCGTGGGCGACGCGTGGTCGGACTACCTGCCCGAGAGCGCCAAGCTGATCGCCGATTGGCGCGCGCCGATGTCGTGCGGCAACTTCAACACCGAGACCGGCCAGTGCGGCGGCGCGAGCGCCGCGAACTGACGGCGGCGGCCGTGGCGGGGTGAACCCCGCCTGCGGATCGGCCCGGTCACGGTCCGGCAGGGCGTGCCGCCCCCGCGCCCTTCGCCCCGAACACCCGGACGCGCGCGTCGCGTCCGGGCGTCGCTTCAGCCGCACCACAAGGCCCCCTCGTGAGAGCCATCGCCCTCCTTCTCGCCTGCCTTGCCCTCCTCCTCGCCTCGCCCTCGCGCGCGCAGGAGGCCGATCTCGACGCCCTCGTCGCCGAGCTGCCCGAGGGCGACTTCGGCGACCGGGCCGGCGTGATCCGGCGCATCGCTGAGACCGGCGACCCGCGCGCCGAACGCGTGCTCCAGCTCCTCGGCGACGGCGATCTGGAGCAGATGAAGGAGACCGGCGAGGTCGTGCGCGTCGAGAGCCGCGGCCGCGACGACTTCGCCTACCGGTTGTTCACCGACGAGGCCTTGGGCGAGGTCGGCCGGCGCGACACCCGGAGCATCCGCGTCAACAACAACCTGCGCCGCGAGATCGACGCCGCGCTCGGGCTGCTCAGGCTTACCAGCGAGAACCCCGCCGCCCGCGCGCGCGCCGCGCGCGCGACGCTGAACGCCGCCGATCCCGACCAGCGCGAGACGGTCGAGCGCGCGCTGGAGCGCGAGACGGACGCGGAGATCGCCGCCACGCTGCGCCTCGCCCGCGCGGCGATGGTGCTGAGCGCCGACGACGCCGGCACCGAGGCGAAGGTCGCCGCGATCGAGACGCTGGCCGAGGAGGGCGGCGTCAGCCAGATCGGCCGCCTCAAGGGCGCGACCAACGCGGGCGACCCGGCCGTGGCCGAGGCCGCCGAGGCCGCCGTCGCCTCGGTCGAGCGCGCCCGCGCCGCCTGGGACGTGGCGCAGAACGTCTGGTTCGGCCTCTCGCTCGGCTCGGTGCTGATGCTCGCCGCGATCGGCCTCGCCATCACCTTCGGGGTGATGGGCGTCATCAACATGGCGCACGGCGAATTGGTGATGCTCGGCGCCTACACCACCTTCGCGGTGCAGGAGGCGATCCGCGCGACCGGCGTGGCGTGGCTGTTCGAGGTCTCGCTCCTGATCGCGCTGCCGCTCGCCTTCCTGGTCTCGGGCGCGGTCGGCGTCGCGATCGAGCGCGGCGTGGTGCGCTACCTCTACGGCCGTCCCCTGGAGACGCTGCTCGCGACCTGGGGCGTGTCGCTGATCCTGCAGCAGGCGGTGCGCACCATCTTCGGGCCGAACAACCGCGAGGTCGGCAACCCCGACTGGATGTCCGGCGCCTTCGAACTGGGCCAGCTCACCATCACCTACAACCGGCTCTGGATCTTGGTGTTCGCCCTCGCGGTGTTCGCCGCCCTCGTCGCGGTGCTGCGGCTGACGCCGCTCGGTCTGCAGATGCGCGCGGTGACGCAGAACCGCGCGATGGCCGCGGTGATGGGGGTGCGCACCGGCTGGGTCGACGCCATGACCTTCGGCCTCGGCGCGGGCGTGGCCGGCATCGCGGGCGTCGCGCTCAGCCAGATCGGCAACGTCTCGCCCAACCTCGGGCAGTCCTACATCGTCGACAGCTTCATGGTCGTGGTGTTCGGCGGCGTCGGCAACCTCTGGGGCGCGCTCGCGGGCGCCTTTTCCCTGGGCATCGCCAACAAGTTCCTCGAACCCTACGCCGGCGCGGTGCTCGCCAAGGTGCTGGTGCTGGTCGCGATCATCCTATTCATCCAGAAGCGCCCGCGCGGTTTGTTCGCGCTGCGCGGCCGGGCGGTGGAGGCATGAAGCCGACCATGACAGTCGGGATTGGCTGGACAAAGCCGACCGGAGCGGTCAGGAATGATCGGGCGGCCGCACCGTCCCATCCCAGACCGGAGAACAACCGTGTCGCGAACGCTGTCCCTGTCCCTCGCCGCGCTTCTCGCGAGCGCGAGCCTTTCGCTCGCGCAGGACGAGACGCCCTGTCCGATGAGCTATGCGCAGTTCGAGTTCGCCGTGCCGCACCTCGACGTGGAGACCTGCCCCGAGAGCCTCGCGGGCGAGGCCCGCTTCTGCCGCGTCTCGGCGGGCAACGACGTCCTCCATGTCTATGCCTTCGCCGAGGACGGCGAGCAGTGCCTGATCGCCATGACCTCGATCGAGGAGGACGGCTACGCGCTCGACATCGAGTGAGCCGGGGAGCGAGCCGGGGAGTGCGGTCGTGACCGGCCGCGCTCTCGACCTCAAGGGCGCGGTGTTCCTCGTCCTCCTCGCGCTCGCCGCCGTGGCGGTGCCGGCGGCGAGCCTGATCGCCGAGCCCGGCTCGGCGTGGCACCTGTCGAGCTTCGCGGTCTCGCTCATGGGCAAGTATCTGTGCTTCGCCCTGCTCGCGCTCTCGGTCGACCTGATCTGGGGCTTCGCCGGCATCCTGAGCCTCGGCCACGGCGCCTTCTTCGCGCTCGGGGGCTACGCCATGGGCATGCACCTGATGCGCGAGATCGGCCCGCGCGGCGTCTACGGCGACCCGGTGCTGCCCGACTTCATGGTGTTCCTGAACTGGGACAGCCTGCCCTGGTACTGGTGGGGCTTCGACATGTTCTGGTTCGCGGCCCTCATGACCATGCTGGTGCCGGGGCTGCTCGCCTTCGTGTTCGGCTGGCTCGCCTTCCGCTCGCGCGTGACCGGCGTCTATCTCTCGATCATCACCCAGGCGATGACCTACGCGCTGATGCTCGCCTTCTTCCGCAACGAGATGGGCTTCGGCGGCAACAACGGGCTGACCGACTTCAAGGACGTGCTCTGCTTCGACCTCCAGGCCGACACGACGCGGGCGGGGCTGTTCGTCGCCTCCGCCGCGGCGCTCGCGGGCGGCTACCTGCTCGCCCGCTGGATCACCGCCTCGCGCGCAGGGCGCGTGCTCGTCGCCGTGCGCGACGCCGAGGCGCGCGCGCGCTTCCTCGGCTACCGCGTCGAGCGCTACAAGCTGTTCGTCTTCACGCTCTCGGCGATGATGGCGGGTGCCGCGGGCGCGCTCTACGTGCCCCAGGTCGGCATCATCAACCCCGGCGAGTTCTCGCCCGCGAACTCGATCGAGGTGGTGGTCTGGGTCGCGGTCGGCGGGCGCGGCACGCTGGTCGGCGCCGCGCTCGGCGCGATCTCGGTCAACGCCGTCGAGAGCTGGATCACCACCCTCGCGCCCGATCTCTGGCTGTTCGTGCTCGGGGGACTGTTCGTGGCGGCGACGCTGTTCCTGCCGCGCGGGATCCTGGGCGCCGTCGACGCCTGGCGCGAGCGGCGCGCCCGCGCGAAGCCCGGTGCCGACGCCGAGGCCGCGCGACAGCCGGCGGAGTGAGCGCGATGCGCCAGGCCGCGGGCTCCATCCTCTATCTCGACGCCGTCTCGGTCAGCTTCGACGGCTTCCGCGCGATCGACGATCTCAGCCTCGTGCTGCGCCCGGGCGAGATGCGCGCGATCATCGGCCCGAACGGGGCGGGCAAGACCACCATGATGGACATCGTCACCGGCAAGACCCGCCCCGACCGCGGCGACGTGCTGTTCGACGGCGAGGTCGATCTCACCCGGCTCGACGAGGCCGAGATCGCCACCCTCGGCATCGGGCGCAAGTTCCAGAAGCCGACCGTGTTCGAGACGCTCACGGTCGAGGACAACCTGCTCCTGTCCCTCAGGGGCAAGCGCGGCGTGTTCGAGGTGCTGCGCGCGCGGCTCTCGGGCGGGGAGCGCGGCCGGCTCGACGCGCTCCTCGACCGCGTGCGGCTCGCTCACCGCCGGGACGACCTCGCGGGCGATCTCTCCCACGGCCAGAAGCAGTGGCTCGAGATCGCCATGCTGCTCGCGCAGGACCCGAAGGTCCTGCTCGTCGACGAGCCGGCCGCCGGCATGACCGACGCCGAGACCATGGAGACGGCGACGCTTCTGCGCGAGATCGCGGGCGAGCACACCGTGGTGGTGGTCGAGCACGACATGGACTTCGTGCGCGCGCTCGACGTGAAGGTGACGGTGCTGCACGAGGGCTCGGTGCTCGCCGAGGGTCCGCTCGATCACGTCAGCGCCCAGCCGAAGGTGGTGGAGGTGTATCTTGGCCGCTGACGGCACGCTGGTGGGTGCGAAGACGCTCTCGGTCGAGACCCTCGACCTCGCCTACGGGGCGGCGCGCATCCTGCGCGGCGTCTCGCTGGAGGCCCCCGTGGGCCGGGTCACAGCGGTGCTCGGGCGCAACGGCGTCGGCAAGACCTCGCTGATGCGCGCGCTCACCGGTCGCCATCCGGTCGCGGGCGGCCGGGTGGTCTGGGACGGCGAGGACGTCACGCGGCTGCCCGCCCACGCCCGCGCGCGCCGCGGCATCGCGCTGGTGCCGCAGGGACGCGAGGTCTTCCCGCTCCTCAGCGTGCGCGAGAACCTGGAGGTGGGCTTCGCCGCTCTGCCCAGGGCCGAGCGCCGCGTGCCCGACGAGGTGTTCGAGCTGTTCCCGGTGCTCGGCCGGATGCTGCGCCGGCGCGGCGGCGACCTCTCGGGCGGGCAGCAGCAGCAGCTCGCCATCGCCCGCGCCCTCGTCACCCGCCCGACGCTCCTGCTGCTCGACGAGCCGACCGAGGGCATCCAGCCCTCGATCATCGCCGACATCGGCCGCGCGATCGACTACCTCCGCTCGCGCGGCGACATGGCGATCGTGCTGGTAGAGCAGTACTTCGACTTCGCGCGCGATCTGGCCGACGCCTACGTGGTGCTCGATCGCGGGCAGGTGGTGGCCTCGGGCGACCGCGCGGGCCTCGACGACCCGTCGGTCCGGGGGCTGTTGTCGGTCTGAGGCTTGGGCCGCGTTCGCCGGCCGGGGCTCAGGGCGCGGCGTCGGCGCTCCGCGGCGCCAGCACCGCCTCGGCCGCCGCGGCCGCGGCCTGTCGCGCGGCCTCGGGCGAGACCGCCCCCTCGCCGTCGAGGCGCACGCGCACCTCGCGGCGGGCGAACTGGATGTCGTTCGCCTCGAACGCCTGCTGCACGCGCGCGAAGATCTCCTTGCGCAGCGTCCATTGCCTTCCGGGCTTCGCCATGAACTTGCCGCGCACCACCAGGCCGACGTCGTCGACCTCGACCACCCCCTGGCTCTTGAAGGGTTGCAGGAAGTCGTCGGCGAAGGCGGGATCGGCGGCCATGTCCTGGCCGATCCCTTTGAAGAGCCGTTTGACCTTCTTCAGGTCGGTGTCGAACGGCACGGTGAAGCGCAGCTTCATGATCACCCAGTCGCGCGAGTAGTTGGTCAGCCGCGGGATCTCACCGAAGGGGATGGTGTGCACCGCGCCCTCGTGGTGGCGCAGTTGCAGCGAGCGCACCGAGATGCGCTCGACCGTGCCGCGGGTGCCCTCGATCTCGACGTACTCGCCGGTGCGGAAGGCGTCGTCGACCAGGAAGAACACCCCCGAGACCACGTCGGCCACCAGCCGCTGCGCGCCGAAGCCGACGGCGAGGCCGAGGATGCCGAGGCCCGCGAGCAGGGGCGCTATGCTGACGCCGAGCGCCGAGAGCGCCTCGAAGCCCGCGACCAGCGCGATCGCCGCCTGCGCCGCGCCGAGCGTCAGCGGCAGCACGGTCGAGAGCCGCGAGCCGCCCGCCGCGCCGCCTTCGCCGCCGGCGTCGACCTCGCCCGGCGCCTCCTCGGGCAGGTCGTCGAGCAGGCGCTTGTTGACCCAGAGCGCCGCCGCCTCGGCCGCGAGCGCGCCGAGGCCGAGGATCGCGAGCGCCGTGACGAGGCCCGCGGCGAAGCGCACCGGCATCGGCCCGCCCGCCGCCATGGCGAGATCGACCCGCCAGAGATCGAGCAGCACGACGAGCAGGAGGCCCAGCACCGCGAGCCGGCCGATCCTGAGCCAGCCGACGCGCAGGCGCTCGGCGAGGCGCACCGCCTTCTCGCCCCGCGCGGGCTCCGGGCGGGGGGCGAGATGGGCCGCGAGCCCGCGCAGGCCGAGATCGGCGACGGGGGCCAGCACCAGGATCGCGAGCGTCAGCGGCAGCCGCCCGTCGAGCAGGTCCCAGAACCCCTGCCCGGTGAACACCTCTGTGATCGCCCAGAACAGCGCGACGAGCGCGATCACGGCGTAGGGATAGGTTCGTGCGGCTCGCGCCTCTGCGCTGCCCGGCGCCGCGCCGCCCGCGAGCATCGTCACCAGCGAGGCGCGCGCGCTCCAGGCGACCCAGGCGAGCCAGCCGTGGATCGCGAGCGTCAGCCAGAAGCCGAGGCGTATCGCGGCCAGATCGACCCCGTGCCCGCCGAGGAAGCTGAGCGCGTAGGCGCGCAGGCCGACCAGCGCGGCGAAGGCCACGATCGCGCGGTGCAGGAAGCGCGCCTCGGCGTCGTCGAGGCGCACCATCCGCGCCGCCGGCGTGGAGGGCGCCAGCAGGAAGCGCCCGAGCGCCGCGGCGGCGCGGGTGTAGAGCACGGGGATGAACAGGAAGAAGGTCAGGATCAGGTCGCTGATCGGCTCGGGCGGATGGGCGAGCGCGATCACCAGACGGGCGACGGCGAGGAAGGCGGCCACGCCCGCCACCTCGACCATGAGGCGTCGGGCGAGGAAGCGCACCACCGGCCCCGGCCCCGCGCCGGGCTCCGGCGCGCGGAGCGCGGGGGCGTAGCGGCAGACCGCGCGCTCGGCGAGGAAGCCGAGCCCGACGGCGAGCGCGCCGATCGCGAGCAGGTGCAGCGTGCCGAGCGCGCCGCGCGGCGCGTAGAAGCGCCCGAGCCCCTCGGCGATCCCGGTCGGGACGTTCGGCGCCCGCTCGAGCGCGCCCGCGACCGAGGCCGCGAGGCTGTCGGCCGCCGTCGAGAGCGTGGCGCCGAGCCCGCCGTGCCCTGCCGCCTGCGCCCGCTCGCGCGCGACCGCGTCGAGGCGTTCGAGCAGGAGCGCGCGCACCTCCGCGTCGGTGAGGGTCGAGACCAGGGCGCGGGCGGCCTCGGGGCTGTCGGGCTCGGCCGGCGCGGCGGCGGGCTCGGCGCCCGCGAGGCCGGGCAGGGCCTGGGACGCGCTCTGGGCGAGCGCCTCGGGGCCGGGCGCGGCCCAGGACGCGGCCCAGAGCGCGAGAATCAGCGCGAGGGCGGCGAGGCGGCGCGGGACGGCGATCGGCAAGCGTGTCCTCCCCCGAAGCGGCCGGCCCGACCGCCCCGTCGGGGCGAACGGGCGGCCCGGCGCCGCGCGGTCCCGGCCGCTAGAGCGCCGTTCGACCTGATCGGATCAGGTCCGGCGCTCTAGCTGTCTGAGCCGACGCGCAATTTTTCCGATCCTCGTTTCACTCCGGTCGGATTGCGCTCTAGCCCGACGCGTCGAGGCGGCGGGCGACGGTCTCGGCCAGGTGCGCCGCGTCCACGATCGGTGGCAGCGCCGAGGCGACCCGCCCGTCCGGCCCGATCAGGTAGACGAAGCTCGTGTGGGCGAAGACCGGCTGGCCCGCGGGATCGGTGTAGACCACCTCGCGGCTCACCTGGAAGGCGTCCCAGACCGCCGCGAGCGCGGCGTCCGGGCCGGTGAGGCCGACGAGGCGCTCGTGCAGCCGCCCGAGCGTGGCGGCGAGGCGGCCGGGGTCGTCGCGCTCGGGGTCGATCGTGACCATGTAGGCCGGCACCGCGAGACCCCGCGCGTCGAGGCGGTCGAGCGCCTCGGCCATGCGCGCGAGGGCCACGTCGCAGATCGCCTCGCAGCCGGCGTAGCCGAAGAACAGCAGGTAATGCCGCCCGGCGAGGTCGGCCGAGGCCACGCGCCGCCCGTCGTGGGCGACGAGGTCGAAGTCCGCCTCGATCGTCACCGGGAAGGGTGGCGGCGTCTCGGCGCGGAGCGGCGCCGCCAGCGCGAGGGCGAGCGCGGCCGCGCCCGCGAGGCGCATCAGTAGAACTCCTCGGCGTATTCCGCGTCGGCCGCCTGGCCGAGGCCGGTGTAGCCCTCCTCGGCGATCTCGGCCTGGATCGCGGGGTCGTTGCGGAACCATTCGCCGCCCTTCGCCGCCGCGTCCGGGTGGGCCGCGCGCCAGGCGTCGAGCCACTTGTTCGCGCGCACCGTCTCCTCGCCGTCGACGACGATCTGGATCTGCATGAGCTGGGCGTCGCCCACGGTCTCGGGCTCGCCTACGAGCAGCCCGTCGACCGTCACGTCGCGCCCGCAGAAGGGGGCGAGATCGACCGTCGCGCCCGAGAAGATCGGCTGCGCGTTCTTGAGCGTCATCACCATCACGTCGTCGGCGGCGCGGATCAGCGCCATCTGGCGCGAGCCCCCGCCGCAGTCCTCCGGGCAGTCGCCGGTCAGCGCGCAGACCGCGTCGACCACGCGCGCCTCGAAGCGGGCCTTGCGCTCGCCGGCGAGGCCCCAGCTGTCGGCTTCGGAGCCTTCGGAGAAGTCCTGCGCCAGGGCAGGGGATGCGAGAAGGGCGAGAAGGGCCAGGGCGCGGATCATTCGCTAGGCTCCGGGAAGGCGAAGAACGGCACGACGCCGTAGTCCAGGTGGTTGCGGTTGGTGATCCCCTCGTCGGCGGTGACCTCGGCGACGAACAGGTACCGGATGCCGTCGCGCTCGAACATCGTGCCGTCGACGCTGATGCGGTGGCTCTGGCTATCCAACAGCGCCTCGCCGTCGGCGATCGCGGCGTCGCCCTGCCACTTCATCACCATGTAGACCGAGCCGTCGTCGGCGAGCACGCCGACCGGGATGCCGCCCGCCGCGCACCACATCGCGCAGGTGTGGTGCGCCGAGCCCACCACCGCGTCCGGCCCGCCCATCACGCCCGAGTAGTAGCACCAGGTGTCGATCACCTCGCCGCTCACCTGCACGCGCTCGCCGTCGCCCTCGGTCGCCGCCGCGGTGGTCGCGAGGCCCCCGAGCAGGCCCGTCAGCAGCAGACCCGTCAGTCGTCGCTTCATCGTCGGCCCTCCCTGCCGAGGCGGCCCGGGCTGGCACGGAGACGCGACAGCGCGGTGACGCCTTGGCGATCGAGCTTTCCCGATCGCACGATCGCCGTCCAGCGCCATGACCGGGACGCGCACGCGGGTGTGAAGCGCCGTGAGAAGGGCTCAGCTCCGCCGAGCCTTCGCGCGCCGCGTAGGCGGCGCCGCGGCCGGGTCGTCGGGCCAGGGGTGCTTGGGGTGGCGCGCGCGCATCTCGCGGGCGACCTCGGCGTAGGAGCTCGCCCAGAAGCCCGGCAGATCGCGCGTGGTCTGCACCGGCCGGCCGGCCGGCGAGGTCAGCTCCAGCACCAGCGCGACGGGCGGCTCGCCGACGCTCGGATGGCGGGTCTCGCCGAACAGCTCCTGCACACGGATCGTGAGCCGCGGCGTCTCACCCGAGTAGTCGATGAGGCGCTTGCCGCCCAAGGGGGGCTCGTAGGCGGCGGGGGCGGCGCGCTCGACCGCCGCGAGGTCGTCGCCGACGCGGGCGGCAAGCGCGGCGTCGAGGACACCGGGCGCGATCTCGCCGGGCGCGCGCTCGCCGGTGAGGTAGGGGGCGAGCCAGTCGCACGCCTCGGCCGCGAGCGTCGCGTCGTCCATCGCCGGCAGCCGCTCGGCCAGCGGGCCGCCCTGACGGCGCAGCCACTCGACCCGCGCGATCAGGCTCGACGCCGTGTCCGGGACGGCGAGGAGGGCGCGCAGCCGCTCGGCCCCCTCGGCCGCGAGGCCCTCGCAGAGCGCCCGCGCCAGCACGTCGGGCGGCGCCGCCGTCCAGCGGCGGCGGTCGAGCACCAGCGCGTCGAGACCCTCGCGTTCCTCGGCGATCACCCGGCGCTCGCGCCGCGACCACTCGGCGACGCGCTGCCAGCCGACGCGGTCGCCGAAGCGTGCGCGCAGATCGGCCTCCGACAGCGCGGCGGCGCGGCGGACGCGGGCGTCGGGGCTCGCGTCCTCGACGTCGATGGCCACGATCAGCCGGCTCGCGCCGAGGGCGGCGTCCGCCGCCAGCGCCGCGCCGCGCCCGTTCGCGAGGAGGTAGCGCGGCTGCTCGCCCTTGCGCCGCAGGCCGACGCGGTCGGGGAAGGCGAGCGCCAGCCAGGCGCCGGCCTCCGTGGCCGGCACCGGCTCGTCGCGGGCCGCCCCGGCCGCGTCGGCGAGGCGGCGGGCCGCGGCCTCGATCCGCTCCAGCGCGCCTCGGTCGGCACCCTCGCGCGCGGCGCGCTTGGGGGCGGCCAGCGCGTCGAGCGCGC